>CAJINA010000125.1 GCA_905176665.1 Olavius algarvensis Delta 4 endosymbiont
GGGAGGACGGGAAGATGGCCAAGGAAAAATTTGAGAGGACCAAGCCCCACGTGAACGTGGGAACGATTGGGCATATCGATCACGGTAAGACGACTTTGACGGCAGCGATCACCAAGCACAGCGGCTTGAAGGGTAAAGCGGACTTTGTGCCGTTTGACCAGATTGACAAGGCGCCGGAAGAGAAAGAGCGCGGCATCACGATTGCCACGGCACACGTGGAATACGAGACGGACACGCGTCATTATGCGCACGTGGACTGCCCGGGTCACGCGGACTATATCAAGAACATGATCACCGGCGCGGCGCAGATGGATGGTGCGATTCTGGTGGTGGGCGCGGATGACGGTCCGATGCCGCAGACGCGTGAGCACATCTTGCTGGCCCGTCAGGTGGGTGTGCCGCGGATCGTGGTCTTCCTGAACAAGTGTGACATGGTGGATGATGAGGAGCTGATCGAGCTGGTGGAGCTGGAGCTGCGCGAGCTTCTGGATAAATATGAATTTCCCGGAGACGACACCCCGATCATCCGCGGCAGCGCCTTGAAGGCGCTGGAGAGCGACGATCCGGACGGCGACGATGCCAAGTGCATTTTCGAGCTGCTGGATTCGATTGACAGCTACATTCCCGAGCCCGAGCGTGACGTGGACAAGCCGTTCTTGATGCCGATCGAGGACGTGTTCAGCATCTCCGGTCGTGGAACGGTGGTGACCGGTCGTGTGGACCGGGGCATCATCCATGTGGGCGACAACGTGGAGATCGTGGGTATCCGTCCGACTCTCAAGACGGTCTGCACGGGCGTGGAAATGTTTCGCAAGCTGCTTGACGAAGGTCAGGCGGGTGACAACATTGGTGTTCTGCTGCGCGGGACCAAGCGTGACGAGGTTGAGCGTGGCCAGGTCGTGGCGGTACCGGGATCGATTACGCCGCACACCAAGTTTGCCGCGGAAGTGTACATTTTGAGCAAAGAGGAAGGCGGCCGGCACACCCCGTTTTTCAGCGGCTACCGTCCGCAGTTTTATTTCCGGACCACGGACGTGACCGGTGTGCTGAATCTGCCCGAGGGTGTCGAGATGATTATGCCGGGTGACAACGTGACGATCACGGCCGAGCTGATCACCCCGATTGCCATGGAAAAGGAACTGCGGTTCGCGATCCGCGAAGGCGGCCGGACTGTCGGTGCCGGCGTGGTAAGTGAAATTATAGA
>CAJINA010000126.1 GCA_905176665.1 Olavius algarvensis Delta 4 endosymbiont
GGTAGATTTTGGTTCAGGGCAAGGCCGCAGCATTTCTGTCAACCGGAGGCGTAGATCATCTACGTCGAGGATTGACAGAAAGCGAGAACGCCGCCCTGAGCCAAAAGATGCCGCCTGTGGTCGGACAATCATTCGTGCCAGCCGTGCTCGCCGATCAACTTGACAAACCGGCACCCCCCCATCTTGGTCTGGTGAATCCCATCCGCGTCGCGGTAAAGCTTGATCAGCTCCTGCACATGTTGGTCTCCCACCGGCATCACCAGCCGACCGCCAACCGCCAGCTGTTGTAACAGAATAGGCGGAATATCCGGAGCGCCGGCCGTAACCATGATGGCATCGAAAGGGGCCTGATCGGACCAGCCGGTGGTACCGTCCGAATAACGGGTGACAATGTTGTGGTACTTCAACCGGTCAAAAAGCGCCCGGGTTTTGACAAACAGGGAGTGGATACGCTCGATGGTATAGACCCGGAAGGCAATTTCAGCAATGACCGCCGCCTGGTACCCGGAACCGGTACCAATTTCGAGTACCCGGTCATCCGGATTGAGTTGCAAGGCCTGGGTCATCTCGGCCACGATATAGGGCTGGGATATGGTCTGGCCGTCACCGATCGGCAGCGGATAATCGCCGTAAGCCTGATCCCTCAGGGCTTCGCTGACAAATAGATGCCGCTGCACCTTTTGCATGGCGGCCAAGACAGCCGAATCGGAGACCCCCCGGGCCTCGATCTGCTTTCTAACCATCGCTTCACGCTGACGGCGGTATTTTAAAGAATCCGCTTCCATACTCCCATGCTATTGCATTCGACGTGTTGCGGCACCCCCGGGTCCACGCAACCATCCCGGTAGCCCCGCAAATAGGACTTCGTTTTGGTTTCTAACAAATACGCCTGTTTTCGTCAACCACTCAAATCCCTTGATTTTTTAGAGAAATTTGAAGATAATGGCTCTAAACCGACTTCCAGAGAATCGGGCACTTAAATTCATCTTGGCAGCAGCTTAAATGGAAACCTCGAAACATCTTGTCATTTCAACTATCCTGTCGGTAATCATCATTGTTCTCGGCACCGTGGGATACATGCTGATAGAGGGCTGGGATTTTCTGGACTCCCTTTACATGACAGTGATTACCATTTCCACCGTGGGCTTCATGGAAGTGCAGCCCATGGGCGATGCGGGGCATCTTTTCACGATTTTTCTTGTATTTTTTGGAGTCGGGCTAACGCTATATGTGGCTGCCGCAGTGGTGCAGTTCATGGTCGAAGGCCGGATACGGCTCATAATGGGGAGGCGCATAGTGGACCGAAAAATAAGTCATCTCAGCAATCACTATATCGTCTGCGGCTACGGCCGTATCGGCCGGGTACTCTGCAACAAGCTCCGGCGCGGTACGGTGGGTGTGGTGGTCCTGGAGCAGGACCGGGAGCTGATTCCCCTAATGGACGAAGACAAAGTCCTGTATCTCTGTGCGGACGCCTCGGATGAAGAAACCCTTCTGAAGGCGGGTGTGAAAAAAGCCACAGGTCTGATTTCAGTCCTGGCCACCGACACCGATAACGTCTTTCTGGTGCTGACCGCCCGGCAACTGGCCCCGAAACTGACCATCATGGCTCGGGCCAGCCGGGAATCCGCTAAAAAGAAATTGCTGGCCGCCGGGGCCACATCGGTGGAGTCCCCCTACGAAATGGGTGCCCTGCGCATGGCTCAAAAAATCATGAGCCCCACGGTCACCAGTTTTTTGGATCTGGCTTTCGAGCACAGCCACAAAGAGATTCAGATGGAAGAGATCCCGGTGCTGCCCTATTCGGAGCTGGCCAATGTCATGTTGAAGGACTCCGGCATCCGTCAGCGCTTCAATCTGATTCTGATCGCCATCGAACTGGAAAGCGGGGATATGCTTTTCAACCCCTCATTTGAATATGTGATCAAGCCGGGCGATACCGTCATCGCGGTCGGCGAAAAGGGAAACCTGCGCCAACTCGAAGCCATCCTGTGTCCGGGTGGGGTGCAGGCCACAGAAAAAACTTGACAGTCCGCCGGGTTTGACTATACGTTGCGACAACACAGGAATTGGAAACTATGAAACTGCTTTTCAACAATGCAATGCACATTCAAAACACTCGCTGGTGGTGGTGGCAGAACTGCGTCAACTGTCCTGCCGGCGGACTATAAGCTCGAATAAAACACATTAGAATTTCGGGACCGTGGCAAGACAGGCCACGGTCCTTTTTTATTTTTTGGGTCGTGGGAAACCGCGGCCCTTTTAATTAGAAGCATCTTAAAAATAGCCCTATCGCTTAACCAGGCTGACAAGAGGATATATGCAATTAAATCAATTCCCGGCAAAAGAACAATTTGAAGCACTGGCAACCCGGCACAATGTGGTGCCCCTGTGTGCCGAAATCCTGGCCGACACGGACACCCCGGTATCACTGCTGCGCAAATTCTACACCGGCAGCGGCCCGGTATTCCTCCTGGAAAGTGTCGAGGGCGGTGAGCGTTGGGGGCGATACAGTTTTTTAGGCACCTCGGCCCGCAGTCATATCCGGGTTTTTGAAAGTCACGTCGAGGTGGCGTCCCGGGGGGCTGTCCAAAAGATCCCCCACCATGGCGATCCGCTGAAAATTTTAAAAGAGCTGTCAACCGGATTCGAACCGGCCAGGGTACCCGGCCTGCCCCGCTTCTGGGGCGGCCTGGTGGGATACATGACCTATGAAATGGTGAGCTTCTTTGAAAAAATCCCCAACCGGCTGCCGGACAGCAAGGCGTTAGCCCATTTCATCATCCCGGATGAACTGATCATCTTCGACAATATCCGGTATACCATGACCGCCGTGGCCATTGCTTTCATTGAGGACCAGGGCGATGCCGCGGCTGCCTACCAGGAAGCTTCCCAGCGAATTGAACACATGACGGCAACCATGCGAACCGGCCTGCCCGACGATGACCAGGTCAACGGTGGCACCCATGGAATGCCGGCAGCTGAAATCGATCCGGACACCTTCAAGAAAATGGTGACCCGGGTCAAAGACTATATCCAGGCCGGGGATGTTATCCAGACCGTGATTTCGCAGCCGTTTACCTGCCGGGCTCCAGAGGATCTCTGGATGCTTTACCGGGCCCAACGCTATATCAATCCTTCCCCCTATCTGTTTTTCATGCACCTGGCCGACACCGCCCTGGTGGGCTCATCACCGGAAACCATGGTGCGACTGGAAAACCAGATTGCCACGCTACGGCCCATTGCCGGCACCCGCCCCCGCGGCGAGTCGGAAAAGGCTGACCGCCTGCTGGCCGATGAATTGCTGGCCGATGAAAAAGAACGCGCCGAGCACCTGATGCTGGTCGACCTGGGACGCAATGATCTTGGCCGCATCGCCAATACCGGTACCGTCCAGGTAACTGACTTGATGTTTGTGGAACGCTATTCCCATGTCATGCACCTGGTCTCCAATATTACCTGTGATTTGAAGCCGGAGATGGACGCCTGGGACCTGATCCGGGCCACATTCCCGGCCGGAACCCTGTCCGGGGCACCCAAGGTAAGAGCGATGGAGATCATCGCGGAACTGGAAAACACCCCCCGGGGTCCTTATGGCGGCGCGGTTGGCTATATCTCCTTCAGTGGCAACATGGACCTGGCCATCACGATCCGAACCGCTTGTGTGGAATCCGGGAAACTGACCATCCGCAGTGGGGCCGGCATTGTGGCGGACAGCGATCCGGAGAAAGAACTCCAAGAAACCGTCAACAAGGCCATGACCATTCAGAAAGCACTTGAAATGCTAAAGTGAGGTTCACCATGATCGTCATGATTGATAACTACGATTCCTTTACCTACAACCTGGTGCAATATATCGAACAGATGGAGCACCCGGTCCACGTCGTTCGCAACGACGCCCTCTCGATAAGCGACCTGGAGAGACTGGCACCCAACGGCATCGTTCTTTCACCGGGTCCCGGCAGACCCGATACAGCCGGGATCTCCCTGGCGACCGTCCAAACCTTTTCGGGCCGGGTACCCATCCTGGGTGTCTGTCTGGGGCACCAGACCATCGGTCAGGCCTTCGGCGGCCGTGTGGTTTCCGCTCAGGCCCTGATGCACGGCAAAACGTCAATGGTCACCGCCGACGGTCAGACCCTTTACAAAGGAATCCGCAAACCGTTTCAGGCCATGCGCTATCACAGCCTGGCAATCAGTCGGGAGGACCTGCCGGAATGCCTGGAGATTACCTCGGAATCCGACGATGGCGAAATCATGGGCATTCGTCACCGCAGCCACCCTACCGAGGGCATTCAGTTTCACCCGGAATCGATCATGACCCCGGTGGGTAAGCGGCTGCTGCGTAACTTTTTAAATTCAACCTTGAGCGCGCAATAATTGACAAGGAGACCCATCATGTTTCGTGAATACCTTAAAATGATCATCGCGGGAATAGAGCTGGATGAAGAACAGATGACGGAAATGATCGCCGTCGTTCTCTCGGGTGATATAACCGACGCCCAGATCGGGGCGATGATGGCGGCCCTGGCTACAAGGGGGGAGACTTACGCAGAATTGGCGGGTGCGGCCAAAGCCATGCGGCGCAAGGCCCAGCGCATTCAGCCGCCGGGAGCCATCGTCGTGGATACCTGCGGTACCGGCGGCGACGGTGCACAGACATTCAACATCTCCACCACAACCGCCTTTGTGGTGGCCGGCTGCGGTGTTATCGTGGCCAAACACGGCAACCGTTCCGTTTCCAGCCAGTGCGGCAGTGCGGATTTGCTCGAGGCTCTCGGGATCAAAATCGATACTGCCCCGGAAATCGTGGAAGAGGCCCTGCATGAAGTCGGTATCGGCTTCCTCTTCGCACCGGTATATCACAGTGCCATGCGCCATGCTGCCCGGGCGCGGACCGAAATCGGCCTGCGTAGTATTTTCAACATGCTCGGACCGTTGACCAATCCGGCCGGAGCCAACTGTCAGTTGCTGGGGGTTTACGCTCCGGAACTCACGGAGATGTTCGCCCGGGCTCTTTCGCACCTGGGTGCCCGGCAAGCCATGGTGGTACACGGCCACGACGGCCTCGACGAGATTTCCGTTTGTGCCTCCACCCGCATATCGGAATTGAAGGACGGCCTGGTAAAAACCTTTGACCTGAGCCCCCAGCAATTTTTCGGCCGCCTGGCCGAGCCTGCTGCCCTGGCCGGCGGTGATAGTACCGCCAATGCTGCCATTACACGTGACATCCTGGAAGGTGCCAAGGGAGACAAACGCAATGTGGTTGTCCTCAATGCAGCCGCCGCTCTGATCTGTGCCGGCCAGGCGGCCGATTTCCCGGCCGGGATCGAGATGGCCGCCGAATCCATCGATTCCGGCGCTGCCCGGGAGAAGCTCGCCCGCCTGGCAACTTTCACCACTGAAAACGGTTAACCACTATGGCCAAGGACATTCTCACCCAGATCGTGGCCCGTAAAATAGCCGATGTCGAGAAAGCGCGGCAGAAGCTGCCACTGAGTGAAATTAAAGCCAGGGCGGCGGCGGCCTCCCCGTCACGGCCCTTCCTGGAACAATTCAACGGCGAGAAGCAATCGACCGTAAATATCATTGCCGAGGTCAAACGCGCCTCGCCCTCCAAGGGCCCCATCCGTCCGGACCTGGACCCGGGGACCCTCGCCGCGGCCTATACCGCCGGCGGCGCCGCGGCTATTTCGGTTTTGACCGACACGCCGTATTTTAGGGGCAGCCTGGATGACATGGTGGCAGCCAAAGCAGCGGTTGATATCCCGGTATTGCGCAAGGATTTCATCCTCTCCGCGTACCAGATTTATGAATCCCGGGCGCACGGTGCCGATGCCATATTACTGATCGCACGAATCCTTTCGGCCGGACAGCTGCGAACACTCTACCAGCTAAGCAAATCCCTCGACATGGATGTGCTGCTGGAAATCCATGCCGAGGCAGAGATAGAAACTGCGCGGGCCGTCGGTGCCCGCCTCATCGGCATCAACAACCGTAACCTGAAATCCTTCCAAACCGACACACAAACGGCCATGCGTCTGGCGGCGCGGCTGGGCCCCGGCTGCATACCGGTAGCGGCCAGCGGCATCAGCACCACGGCCGATATCAAAGCCAACCTGGCAGCCGGCATCCACAGCTTTCTCATTGGCGAAAGCCTGGTGCAGGCGGCTGACCCGACCCGGTTGCTGCAGGAATTAAGAAGCGGGCAGGCGCGATGACGACACACGGTTCAACGTTGGGTATATCTGCAGAGCAGCCACAGGTTAAAATCTGCGGGCTGACGCGGCCGGAAGAAGCTGTGGCCTGCGCCCGGATGGGGGCAGATGCCATCGGCCTGGTCTTTTTCCCCAAAAGTCCCCGCCACCTGACTTCCCGTCAGGCGCGGGAAATTTGTCACCAGTTACCGTCCGATGTCACACCGGTGGCCGTCTGTGTGGATATGCCGTCTGCAGACATCTTGCGCCTGGCAGCTACGTGCGGCTTTGGCACCGTCCAACTCCACGGCCGCGAAACACCAAAGAGGGTTGCAAACTTAAGCGGCGCCGGTTTACGGGTGATCAAGGCCTTGTTTGCGCAGCGGCCGCCTGGGTTTGACCGGGCCCCTGGTTACCCGGCAGCCGCTGCCCTGCTGGTTGAGTGCGGCCAGGGCACCCTGCCGGGCGGTAATGCCGAAGCATGGGATTGGCAGCTGCCACCGTCACTTTTTCAGCAACATCCTGTGATCCTGGCCGGTGGCCTGGATCACAGGAATGTCCGGGCAGCCCTGGAAATTGGTCGGCCGGATGCCGTGGATGTGAGTTCGGGTGTGGAAACTGCTCCCGGCCGCAAGGACCTGGAAAAGGTTAAGGCTTTTATTGAAACCGTGAAAGGCAAGTCTGGTGATGCGTGGCTGTCGTCTGGCAGACCATTGAAAACCGTATTCCGATAGGGAATCTAAGTCTTTTATCGGGTGTATCGAGGGCAATGTGGCAGACAGGAGGCAACCGGAGCTCAGAGCCCGAGAATCTTGTTTATAGCGTCGATTATGACCGTTAGGTCCGGAATGGGTTTCAAAAACAAGTTTTCAGACCCCATACCGATCGCTTTCAATTCATTCGGCAGCCGGTAATCGACCGAACCGGTGTGAATCAGAAATTTCATGTGGGGTTTCATACCGTGGGATTTTAAAATCATGGTATCACCACTGATGCCGGGCAGGCGCAGATCGACAATGGCAATATCCAGGTCTTCAGATTCAACGATTTTAAGGGCCTGCTCTGCGCTTTCAGCCGAGAACACATCGAATTCGTAGTCATCCAGAAAATCCGAAAGGCTTTCCCTTATACCGGGTTCATCATCTACCACCAGAACCTTTGCTGGCAAGTCCCTGGTCATAAAACAGTCATTCCCTTGTTTTGCGCGCCCGCCTGAATCGATATTCTTTTAGCAATTAACTTTCATATCCGAGAGTCAATTTAATCTGTTTATGGCTTTTTTACAATTTAAATTCGATTACCCGTCCGAATTGACCAGCTCTGTGATCAAATTCACAACCTCCTCCAAATCGGTCACGGGCTTCAGTGACATGTGCCCCGGACGGATGCCGAGCGCTCGCAACTCCTCGGATAGCCGGTAATCCACTGATCCGGTATGAATGATAAACTTGATGCGGGGATCTAGTTTGTGGGCTTCGAAAACCAGCGTCTCACCACTGATTCCCGGGAGTCTCAGATCCACTATCAGTACATCATGGCGCTCTCTTACCAGTACATCGAGAGCCGCTTCCGAACTCTCGACCGCAGTTACCCGGAATTCATAGTCCTCGAGAAAATCCTGGAGGCTGTCCCGGATGGCCGGCTCGTCATCCACAATCAAAACTGTGATTCCTGAAATCCCCATACGCACGCTCTCTTATTACGCAAACATTTCAACTCGGATATCGGTATTATAGCTAAAATCTTTAGAAACTTTCAATGTCTATGAATTTCGGCCCAGCAATTTACCCTTGTTGAGCCAGGTATCGACAGGATACAAACTTTGCCGCAACTGGAGATCCATAGGTTGGCGTCTGGAACCGTGAGTATTCATCGCAGGGCAGGTTTCAATAGAACCTATCTTAATTCCTCGATAAATCCGGTTACGCGCTCAATACCGTCTTCATCCACCAGGCGGATAGTTTGGGTGCCGATGACCGCAATATCGGCCCGGCCCCTTAAAAAGTCGATATCAGTCTTGCTTTTGACCCCGAAACCCAGAGCCAGCGGCAGGTTGGTCGCCCGTCGGCAGCGGGCCAGGTAGCGATCCAATTCCTCGGAAAAAGCAGTCTTGTCGCCGGTAACCCCTTTGCGCGCCACACAATACATGCAGCCCTTGCCATGGGAAGCCAGGTACTGCATGCGTTCATCCGAGGTAGCTGGGGAAAATATCAATATCGGATCCAGCTGGTTGGCAGCCATGGCTTCCAGGTAGTCGGCCCCCTCTTCCGGCGGTAAATCCGGTACAATAGCGCCTTTTAATCCGTAGTCTGACATCGCTTGGGCGAACCGGGCCACCCCATACCTGTATAATATGTTGTAATAACTCATAAACAGAAATGGTATGTCGAAAGCGGCCGCCGCTTGCTGTGCAAATTCGAGACAGTGCCGGACGGTCGTTCCACCAGCCAGCGATTTCTGATTGGCATGCAGGATGACCGGCCCGTCCGCGATGGGTTCGGAAAAGGGGATCTGCAATTCCATGAGATCCACACCAGCCGCCACCATCTTCTCGATAATGCGAAATGAACTTTCCAGGTCCGGATACCCGATGACGAGATGGGTCATCAGGAGAATTTCTTTTTCCTTCAGTCGATCCTTAATATACGCTTCAAGCATGGTACCCCTCCGCTTTGGCCATGATGAATTCTTTCCATTGGGAATCTTCAAGGGCATCGGCCACGGTAAATATGTCTTTGTCGCCGCGCCCGGACTGGTTGATGATGATGCTGTCCTGCGCGGACAGATCGGACGCCTCCTGGAAAGCCCGGGCAAAAGCGTGGGCCGATTCCAGGGCCGGGATGAGCCCCTCCTTCTGCATGGTCAGCGAGACCGCCGCGACCACGTCCCGGTCAGTTGCCGCTTCGAACCGAACCCGACCGCTCTCGCTGAGACTGGCCAGGATGGGTGAAACACCCACATAGTCCAGCCCGGCGGCCACGCTATGCGTTTCCATCATCTGCCCATCGTCATCCTGTAGAAAATAGGTTTTATACCCCTGGGCCACTCCGATGCTGGCATCTTGAGAAGCCAGCCGGGCCGCATGTTCGCGGGTATTCAGTCCCCGCCCCCCGGCCTCGACGCCCACCAGCTGCACGCCAGTGTCTTCGAAAAATTCATTGAAGATGCCCATGGCGTTGGAACCGCCGCCCACGCAGGCATAAATTCGGGCCGGCAATGAACCTTCGGCGGCCAGGATCTGTTCCCGGGCTTCCTGGCCGATGATGGACTGAAACCAGGCAACCATCTCAGGGAACGGATGCGGCCCGCAGGCCGTCCCGAGGACATAATGGGTGGTGTCCATGTTGCCGACCCAATCCCGGAAGGCTTCGTTGATAGCATCTTTCAATATCCGCGTGCCTTCTTCAACCGGCACGACCGTAGCACCGAGTTGTTCCATCCAGAACACGTTGGGCCGCTGCCGTTCAACATCGACAGCCCCCATGTAGATGGTGCAGTCGAAACCAAAGCGGGCGGCCATGGTAGCTGTGGCCACCCCGTGCTGCCCTGCACCTGTTTCCGCAATCACCCGGGTCTTGCCCATCCGGCGGGTCAGCAGGCCCTGGCCAATGACGTTGTTGGCCTTGTGCGCTCCGGTATGGTTCAAATCTTCACGCTTGATGTAGATCTTACCGCCCCCGAAATGCCGGGTCAGGTTGTCGCAATAGGTCAGCGGCGTCGGCCGGCAGGAATAGGTCGACATGATTTCTTTATATTCGTACCAAAAGGCCGGATCGCTTTTGGCCTCGTAAAATACCCTTTCCAGTTCATCGAACGTGGCCACCAGAATTTCCGGCAGAAAGGCCCCGCCGAACCGGTCGTAGTACCCTCTTTTAAGCATGGGAAAATCCTCCAAGTGTCTGTGAAAAAACGAACTGGTCGGTCCGGCACAGCAGTTCGGAATAGATCGCGTTCCGGGCCTGGGGAAAATGGATAAACCGCTGGACTTCCAGAACCGGTTGGCCGGCCAAAAGCGCCAGCGCTGTGGTTTTGGTACGGTCCGGGTAGATAATCCGAAAATTCTGTTTGCCGCCCTCGGGCTGCATGTAATAATGCTCGTCCACCAATTGCGACAGGGACATGTTATCCTGGAACACCCGGTCGATACCCCGGAAAAGATCCGGGTGGAGCCAGATGTCTTCGAGTACGACCGGTTGCGCCTCTACCGCCTGCAGCCGGGAAAAAAAATAAGCCGCCTGCCCCTTGAACGGATTTTCCGAACCTCCACCGGCTTTTTTTTTCAGGGTTACTTTTTTCAGCATTGTTGCGTTCACCCGGATGCCCTTGGCCTGAAAGGAGGCGCTGGTACCGGCCAGGGAGAAAAGATCCACTTCCTCCGTGCGACCCAGCACAAAGGTTCCGGAACCCCTTTTGCGGACCAGCACGCGCTTGCGGACCAGAACATCCGTGGCCTGGCGGGCAGTCGGCCGGCCGATACCGTATTCAGCGGCCAGTTGGTGTTCCGAGGGAATCCGGTTGCCGACCGCATATTCGCCGGTACGAATTTTAACGGTCAAAATTTCGGCCAGCTGATGATAAAGCGGAACCGGTGATTGATGATTGAGCATGGACGCCCTCCCTTTTACGCTGTTTATAACGCCACGGCAGGCTGTCGGAGTTGTAAAGCCAGCCGGGGACCTAATTGACCTTGGACTATCGTCTATTGGTAAAGTTGTCAAGACAAATATCGACTGCTCAAATTCACCCTTCCAGCGGTGGGATATGAATACAGCGCCCGGTTGGGAAAAATGCGTAAAAGGGTACCACACCACAAAAAATGATCGATCTGCGGTGCTTTCAGGGGTTTAAATTCAGGTATGTTTATGGTATAAAAGGCCGTTCTGTCCCGAGTCCGTTATTCGAGTTGAAGCGACCTGCCCTCGCCGGTAATTACTCACTTCGCATCCTCCAGGTGCTTCACATTGGGACGCCCGAACGGTCGTACTATCAGAACCGATAAACTTATTCTGGCCTGTTGTTCTGCGAGGTAACGCATGCTGTCCGACAGTGAGCAGCACTACTTACTCAAAGCCGTAGAAGCCTTCCGCCGACGGATGATCGTCATCTCACCGGATTTCAAACTCCTGGCTTCGAACAGCAGTCCCGCGGGCATGCAAATTGGCGACGTCATCGGGAAGCACTGTCACGAAGTGTTCTACGAACGGCCATCCCCCTGCCTGAACTGCGCGGTTGAAGAAGCCGCGGCCACCCATCAACCAGCCCTGCGTACCAATGATGACGAATCCGAAGACCTTGGGAAAATGACCTGCTTCTATGCCTACCCAATCTTCGCGAACGGCGAAATCGAAGCCTTCGTCAGCATGGAGTTCAACCTGCCTATCCAGGGCGGGATCGAGGAACGCCTGCAGCGCACCAACACCATGCTCCGCAAACTGATCGAGAGTTCGGTAGATGCTGTTATCGCCGCGGATAGAAAAGGCAATATCCTGGTATTCAACGATGCGGCCACCAATATTACCGGTTACAGCCGCAATGAAGTTTTGGAAACCGGGAATATCCGCGATTTATACAACGATGACCTGGCTTACAAGGTCATGACGGATTTGCGCAGCGACGAGCATGGCGGTCCCGGCAAATTGAAATCCTACCGGATTGATGTCATGAGCAAGGACGGCGAGGAGATCCCCATCAGCCTGAACGCTTCCATCGTATACGCCGAGGAACGCGAGGTCGCCACCATCGGTTTTTTTCATGACTTGCGTGAGGAACTCAAGATGGAGACCGAGTTGAAAAACACCCAACTGGAACTGCTGCAGTCGGAAAAGATGGCTTCCTTGGGAAAATTGTCGGCGGGGGTGGCCCACCAGTTGAACAACCCCCTGGGCGGCATCACGCTTTACACGAACCTGATCCTTGAAGATTATGAACTGGAGAAAGATGCCCGCGAGGATCTACACCGGGTGCTGAGAGACGCCGAGCGTTGTCGCGACACGGTTAAGGAACTGCTGGAGTTCACCCGTCAGACGCGGCATTTCATGAAGTCCAATGATTTCAACCAGGCCATCACGCGGACGCTTTTCCTGCTGGAGAGACAACCCCTGTTTCACAATATTGCTATTGAAAAAGACCTTTCCGAGGCTCTCCCCATGGTCACCTGCGACCTGCAGCAGATGAACCATGTGATCATGAATCTCATCCTGAACGCGGCCCAGGCCATGGACGGCCGGGGAACACTGCGAATCAAAACAGCACTAAAAGATGCGGGTGAACGCATTCTGTTTGAAATCTCAGACACCGGTCCAGGGATCTCCCCGGACATCCTGCCCCGCATCTTTGAACCCTATTTTACCACCAAGAAGGAAGGGCAGGGCACCGGCCTGGGCCTGAGCCTGGTCTATCGCATCATCGAAAACCACAATGGCCAGATACAAGCCAGGAGCACGCCGGGAGAAGGCACAACCTTTACAATCGAAATGCCGGCTACCATTAATATTTCTGGAGATGGAAACGATGACTGATGCACTCGACAGCATAACGATTCTGGTAGTTGATGATGAGCGGGATATCCGCGAAGGATCTGCACGGATCCTGTCCAAGATGGGCTGTGAGGTCCGGACTGCGGACCGAGGCGAAACGGGTCTCGAACTTCTGGAGGAGAAGCCCGCCGCCCTGGTACTGCTGGATATGAAGATGCCGGGCATGGACGGCATGGAGGTCCTGAAGCTGGTCCGACAGAATTATCCGGATACCCTGGTGGTTGTCATCACCGGATTCGCCACGGTCGAAACTGCCATCGAGGCCATGAAGGCCGGCGCCTATGATTTCATCCCCAAGCCGTTTGAACCAGACCAGTTGCGCATCGTCGTGAACCGGGCCTGGGAAAAGATTCGCCTGAGCGCTGAAGCCGAGCG
The DNA here is from genome assembly GCA_905176665.1 of Olavius algarvensis Delta 4 endosymbiont. Taxonomy (GTDB): domain Bacteria; phylum Desulfobacterota; class Desulfobacteria; order Desulfobacterales; family CAJINA01; genus CAJINA01. The sequence goes on from CAJINA010000126.1 coordinate 13,109, forward strand.
CCTTGCTGCGGAACGCCAACGGACCCTGGCCGATCTAGGTACCCAGAAAAGTCGGATCCACACCATCCTGGCCTCCCTGCCGAGCGGGACTGCCGTAACCGACACCAACGGTCAGGTCGTGTTGATGAACCCCGCCTTCAAACGGCAACTTGCCATCGCCGCGGATGCCGCCCTGGGTAAACCGATCGGGGAGTATATCTCAGATCAGGGCCTTAACGACCTGATCATGGACATCTCGCGGGGCCGGCATATCGATTATGACGATATCCCAGTCTACGAGTTTTCTATGGAAAACAACCAGTACTTCATGGCCGCCGGGCGACCGGTGCTGGGGGAGAACAACGCCTGCCTGGGTGCGGTTATCAGCATTACCGACATCTCCACCATGAAATCGCTGGATCAGCTTAAGTCGGAATTCGTCGCCAAGGTCTCGCATGAATTGCGCTCACCCCTGTCGACGATCCATGAGCAGCTGGCGGTGGTCATCAACGGCATCGTTGAAGTGGCCCCGGAAAGCGATCAGCAGATTCTCTCACGGGCCAAGGAAAAAACATTTGGCCTGATCTCCCTGATCAGCGACCTGCTTGATCTTTCCCGTATTGAGGAAGGAGCCATTTGCCGCGACATCCGCAGCATCCCGGTGGTCGACCTGCTCACCAACATCGTGGATTTTCTCAAGGCCCGTTCCGATAAGAAAAACCAGACCCTGGCCCTCGAGATCGACTCAAAGGATATACCGGAAATTACGGCGGACGCAATTGCCCTGGAGAGTGTTTTTGGCAATTTGATTACCAATGCCATCAATTACACGCCCGACGGCGGGTCTATCACGGTAAAAGTAGACATGGCCGGGATCAATATCCGGGTGCAGGTCATTGACAATGGTTTCGGCATCGAAGCCAAGCACCTCGAAAACATCTTCGACCGGTTCTACCGCGTCAAAAACGAAAAGACCCGGTTCATAACCGGAACCGGGCTGGGGCTGCCGATCGTACGTGAACTGGTGTCCTCCATGGGCGGCATGGTCGATGTGGAGAGCACCCCCGGCAACGGCTCGACCTTTACGGTGCTGCTGCCAACGACCGGGCAGTAACGCCTACTTCGCTGCTGGCGGCACTGCTATTTCAAATAGAGGGGTAGGTAGAGATAACCGTTGCCCTGAAAGACTGCAAATCATCGTAGAAAAGGCGGGGACCATATCAGATAGTCCCCGCCTTTTTGTTTATCAATGTTAATGTGTAAAAGTCAAAGACCTCCCGGACAGTCAGCCCTCTCGGGTCAGTGATTATTAGGCGGCCTCCTTTGACAATTCTTCTCGACGTTTTTTACCA
>CAJINA010000127.1 GCA_905176665.1 Olavius algarvensis Delta 4 endosymbiont
AACTTAAAATCAATGAAAAGTCCAGCGCAGTCGGGAGATCAAAACCAGGATATAGTCGCACTATCGTGCGAAGAACCACTTCAAGGCCCTTTCGGTTTTAATCCCGCGTAGCGGGATAATATGCGTGGTTTCCC
>CAJINA010000128.1 GCA_905176665.1 Olavius algarvensis Delta 4 endosymbiont
GAGGACGACCGCGCGCCATACCCTGGTCTTCTTTTGGGACCAGGGATGGCGCTTATCGTCTATCTCAAACTGTTTGGGAAGATCTTAACTTTTTCAATTGATCCAATACCGAACCCGCTTTGAACGTTTCGCTTTGTCCAAATCCTCTCCACATTTGCAATGCTTGTTTTTTAGCGATTGCTTTCTGGAACATATTGAACACTCGGCTAATATGGACATAGTTACCACCTTTCCTAAAGCATTTTCACGGCTCTTGTGAATCTGTATATTTCCATGGTCTTCTTTTTGGTTTGCCTGATACTTTCTTCCGATAAAGCCTTCTTTGTCTTTCAGTCTCAACTTTCTTAAACTGCTCATGTTTAGACGGGTCTTTTGCTATCTCTTTCCGCATTTTTCGTATCTTGTATCGTGAGTAACAATTTCTGCTACAGAAAGCTTTTTTGTTTTTAATGCGACGAATAAAAAAGGAATTACATCCGGGGCATTTGCCTAAAGATCTTAGTGATACACCTCCAAGCGCCTCATAAAAATATAGTAACAGAGTATCCTCATCTCTCTCGGCTCGGAATGCCAGTTTAAATGGAGAATCAAGCAACACTTTCTCATCAATTTGAAATAAGGGGCGCTCATTTACTTTCCCGGCATTTTCAACCTTAATTCTGGTTGTAATTATAGGACTTTCAATTCTCACTTTTATTTCGGATCTGATTTTTCCGAACAAGAAATAGTTTTTCATCTGCGGAGTCCAGCGCTTTGCACGGTCTTTTGCATCGTCAATCATTTGCATCATTGACTCCAATTTTCTTCGTAGATGGTTCTGACATATCCGCAGTTTATCGGGGTTTTTCCATTCATCGATAGCTTGATTCATAGGTACTACCTCCTCCCATCTATCAGGAGGCATAAACTGTACATCTGATCGTTCTATTTTATCTGTTGGGATACCGTAAAGAATACTCACAGTTTCAGTAATCAAGTTGTCTAATCGATCTTTGTCCAACAGAGATAAATCTGAATTTATTAAATTCAGAAACCAATCAACCATCTTAATTCTTTTCTCATTTCGCATAGTTACCACCGTATAAATTTTACGTTTTCACAATTAGTAACTTTCTAAATATCTTAAATACGTAATATTTATTACTACGTTGCCGTAAAATACAATTGACGATAACGTATTAATTATCATATAAAGTAATCGCATGCAACACATATTATTTACAAAACATTTTCATCGAGAGGAGGTCAAAATGGAATCACGGCTAAGCAAAAGGTTGTTAACTGTCAAAGAGCTATCAGCGATTCTGAAAATCAGTCCACGGACGATTTATAACGGTATTCATCGGCGGGCAACTAATCGCTTTCCAATCAAAGCGAAAAGGGTTGGCAAATTGATCCGCTTCGACAGGAAAGATGTGGATGAGTATATCCAGTCTCTTTGATCATCGATTAACACGGTAGATGATGGTGGTATTAAAAAACGACGTTTAGCGGTTTAAGGCCTGCAAGTTCTTATGCGTTTTGTAGGCGGTACGCACTCGTCAGCGTATACAGTTATGAATAAATTAAGCCAGGAGCACGCGGCGCTCAAATTCTTCTTTATTCTCAATTTACTTATAACAGCCAACATCGTCTCTTAGCAGGTAACTGGAAAATGATACTAAACCAGGACTTGGGGATTAATAATCGACGCATTAGGGATGCTTATTTTAATTGGTTTCTGGAATGGGATTGGGATCTGTTCCTCACTATTGCGTATGGCTACTATAAAAATATACCGAATCAGACGGCTGTTAGGGCAACGGTGAAATTTCTCAACTGGATGAGGCGCAGTTACAAAAAGGCGCGTTTTGCAGGTATCATCCAATTTGTGCATATCGAGGCCACACCGCACACTCATACACTTCTTGTCTCTGATCCGCGCTATCCAAAAACTCTCGGCACTTATTTCAACGGATACGGCGAACTAACAAACATGGCACAGAAGCTGAGATCACCGATAGCGTTGTCCGGATTAAGATTTCCACGGAACAAAGGCGTAACAGGAAAAATGACGAGGGGTTGGGGAAATGAAACTATATGTGGCTACGTTACCAGCCCGCGGAACATGGATCTATCGAATATGAATAAAAGCGATATTTACGCATACCGACCAAACCTACTGGAAAGTTTAAAAAGGAGCGAGCCATGAAAGCAAATCAAAATGATAAATCCGTTGATGTCAGTCAGGACTGTTCCGCTTTAAAAGACGGTTCTTTTAAAAAATGTGGAACTGAACGTGTTTCTCTAAATATTGATTCAATGAGTGGTTATCCAAATTATAACGGGAGTTACGGCGAACTGATGGATATGTGCCATGAATGTATGCATGACAGAAACATGGAGGGAATGGATTGTGGTGATACCTCTTGCCCGTTATTCGCTTACAGAACCTCAGTTGAACCGATTGCACTCATTGAAAACCGGGTTGAATTGATACTTGATGCCTGTCTCGCAACATTGAATACGGTCAAAAATATAAATAATCTCATGCAATTGGGATTATAACCACAAAAGACGGTTTTTGAATTGTCCAACCTGAAAAATACACCTCTATGCGGAGCTAAAACACGGAAAGGAACACCGTGCAAAGCTCCATGTGTTCATGGCAAGAAACGGTGCAGGATGCATGGTGGTACAAATCCAGGTCGGCCCCGCAACCCTCAAGTGCAGGAACGAAAATATCGCCAGCTTGTACTCAGGCACAACCGAAAAATGTGTATCGGCTGCGATCTAATGAATGTGGATTGTATGAAACTTTATACTGGTAAGGAATTACCAGAGGATTTCGAGAAACGGCTTCAATTATATTGTATAGCATTCAATACAACTTAATCTCCTAATTTAGCAAATATCAGTACTCCTCTTTCAAAGCATACTCAGTCGTGAGCAAGTAAATGGTCGTCTGACTCCGCAGAAATTAGAAAGTGTAGATTTGATTATAAGCTATTGATTCGATGCTCGAGTGTAGTTCTTCTTGCGAACCTATAGGATCAGACAAGGAACTCTTCGCAATAGCATTTTAGATAATGACCGAATGTTGTTATATACACTAAATATCAAGTTTTGGCAGGTCTTTGATTTTGGTATATCACAAAGTATTAGAGAGTTTTGTTATATAGCAGGTATATTTAAGTGATTTGTAGCGCTTGTTATGTACGAAATTAGCATTTTTTAGCTACGTCATTTATAATTGAATTCAACTTATATCTATCAATTCCACCGCCCCTTTGTGAAATATCAATAATTTCTTTTACAGAATTAATTATCTCTTTTTCTAAGAACCTTTCTCCAAGTAGGTTGTTAAATGTGTTCTTTACTCGTCCATATCGGTAAAAGATTTTAATATTTTCTGATTTTTTCTCTAAAATTAAGGCCAGCTTTTCGGTAAAATAGATTGAAAGGGTTTTATTTAAAAGTGATTTATAGTCGTTTTTTGATATGGTTCTGTAGTTAATTATCGTGTCCTTGTCATTTAGAGGAAAAGGGGAAATGTCAAGAATGATAAATCCGATAGAGTTGAGTTTGTTTATGAATTCAATTTTGTCATTTATTTTCTCTTTAAGGCAAAATTCCAAATCGCTCCGGTAGAAAAATTGAGTATTCATAGTGTTAGGGTTGTAAATATAACTTTTTCTTTCACCCCACAATGGAGCCTCAGATAACATAACGTAGTTGATCGATTCTATTTTGTTAAAATTGTATCGCCATATGTTTTCTATTTCTTCAAAAGCGTTCGAGAGGTATTTTTCATCGGCCTTAAAATGATGTACAATTTTTTTTGAGAATAGAAATCCAATAAAATTTTAGACAAAGCATTCCATTTATTTTGAGTAGAATTTTTCAATATTTGGTTAACTGAGGCACTTTTTGAAGTTGTGTAAGCTTGCCAGATTCCAAATATATCAAGTGACGTAAAATATATGTGATATTATATGGTTATGTCAATTTTTGGCTGGATCAGAGATTGAGTATATCACAAACAGTGCGATTCGGCTGTATATAGCAGTAATCAATGCTGTGATAATCAGATTGTATAGGAGCTTGCATCGAAAAAGTCGGTGAGTCAAATTGCAATAGTATTTATTTCAAGTTTAACCATTTCTTTAGAGATATGAAATCATGAAGATGCATAGTGTACTGGGTTTCATCAGCAAATTCGATGGCACCCTTAGTAAAGAATGATGTGGTAACCAACATTCCTGCGTTTGCACGCATTTTTTGTACAACACCGTATAAAGCCCGGACAAGATGTACGCCAACTTTATTAGGAGGCACATATCGTTTACACTCAACGAGATATAAAAAATGACCAAGCGGTTGTTTGCTTGCAACGTAAATATCAAAACCGCCATCTCTGGATGATGGAGTCAATTCGACTGAGTACCCTTGTTTTTCCAGCATCTCAGCTACCATTTCTTCGAATTTTCTCGGCGGTAAATCTCTTAGTAATTCTGGGTGGTTTTATAATTCATTCCAGATTTGCTTATTTGTAAAAGTGACATCAGAAATAATCGATCGACTTGCTTTCGATGAAGGAATTATTGTATTACCATTTGGATGCACTAAACCTGATGCCTGGAATTCATTGAGAGCAGTACTAAGTTCATCCCATGAAAGCATTCCTGTTTTCAACTGGTTCACCAAAACTGACAATATCAATGGATTTCCGTTTGATAGATGAGCCAATTTATTAACCTGTTGAGTTGAGCAATCCATATGTGACTGTGCGAGAAAGAAAAATATCTCCTGCTGTGTAAATCCCTTAAGTTCAATTACTCTGAAGTCATCAAGAGGCATGGCAGTACTAAAAAGAGTGTGGCTATTTGGTCTTGTAGAAGCTATGAAGTGACACTCACTTGATCGTGCAAGCCCATCTAAAAAGATCGACGGTGAAGATGATGACAAAGGAATTTCGTCAAGGCCGTCAATGATTACAAGAGGTCTTCGTCCCGTATTTGGAGAATGCTCTCTAATATATTTCCAAATTCTAAATTCTGCATCAAATGAATCTGACAGTTCACGGCCATTAATTAATAGTATAGGTTTGAATTTATCGCTGTATTGATTGACAAGGGCATTTATTAGCGATGTCTTCCCAGTGCCAGCTGCGCCAATGAGAACAGTATTGCAAATGCTAATTTGTTCTACCAGTTGTTTAAGTTCTTTTTGTCGGCCTATCATAGTATTTTATGTTTTCAACGGCATACTTTATTCTCTAACATAGAATTCAGTGGGCGGTAGGAGTATCTTGCCAGAAAACCAATATATCATTGATATCAAAACATTGTGATATATTCAAATCTTTCAGCCAGCCTAATTGTGATACACATAAATTATCTCATAAAACCTGCTTGCGGCAGAAGCTCGTCATAGATCGTCCTATTTTCACACATGCACTGATATTGATCACGCTGCAATCATGCGGTAATCCGACTATCAGGCTGTCTAAATAGAGGACTCTGTCGCACTAATATCTCACCAAAACGATCCAACAGCTTGTTTTAATGGTAAATACAAGCTTGACAACATGCAAACGAACGTTTAGAAATGTAGTCAAGAGCTACCAATTTAAAAATGAGAGGAGGTGATCATGTGGCAAAAGCTATTGCATATTTGCGAGTGTCTACGGATGAGCAGGATTTAGAAAATCAGCGTCTTGAAATCCGAAATTATGCAGATCGCAGAGGAATTGGAATTAGCGAATGGATTGAGGTTGAGGTCTCATCAAGAAAAAAGGCACGTGCAAGAAAAATTGAAAATCTGATTAGTAGATTGAAAAAAGGCGATACTCTGGTTGTATCTGAGTTGTCCCGGTTGGCGAGATTAATGCGAGAGACTCATAACATCATCCATGAAATTGCTAAGAAGAAAGTTGAACTACATATTATCAAACAGAATCTTGTAACCAAGGATTCGGATGACATGGCTACGAAGATATATATTAATTCGTTTGCTATGGCAGCGGAAATTGAGAGAGACTTAATCAGTCAACGGACTAAGAACGGAATCGCTCTTGCTCGAAAGCGCGGGAAACAGATCGGCAATCCTAATCTAAAAGCAGACAATAAAATACGAACAGAAAAGGCGAATGAGTTTGCTGAAAGTCTTAGAGGCATAATTGCAGGACTTTTGAAAAACAAACTGACACAGCGACAAATTGTTGCTGAGCTTAACAAAGCTGGCGCTAGAACTGCAAGAGGTTGTGAGTTTAAACTGGCAACATTGCAGAGAGTTTTAAAGCGCTTAGAACTAAGTATTGCATAAGACAGACTACATTTGAGTGCATCTTTTAGTACCCCTCGGTTAATCTCAGTACGCCTCCTTTGATAATCGTATGGGGGACCCCACCACATAATTTTTCAATAGATTTAGTAATATATAGCTATTCCTCATAAGTTATTGACTTTAAGAATATTTCTGCCTAAAGGTAATAAGTTTTATCATATCTTAAAATGATCCCCAGATAAGCTCATATTTTCAGCTCAGAGTTGCAAAGGCTATTTCTTTAAAAGTGAATGATGAAAAAGATATAGTTAAGTGCCTATTTTGCGAAAAGGAATTTTATCGTCCCAAATACCCATACTATGAGAATTATACCGAAGACGACTATTGGGAACCATTCTGTCCAGAATGTAAAAGTGAATTAAATGAGCAAGAAAAAGTAAATGAACAACAAGAGTTAGAAAACAGAAGAAATATTAAAAAGGGTTATAACTCAGAACGCGAAAATACACTTTTGTATATATTTGCAGGTATAGCCTTTTTTTTTGTTGTTCCTTTTGCTTATCAAGTCGCAGTCAAAGTGATGGATGTTTCGGGCTTTTTCGCTTTTTTTACAGGCACTATAGCGTTTTTTGGTATAGTATTTATCGGAATGAAATTTTTTGATTGGTTCTTGGACTTCTTTAGATAGGAAAAGGTTTTGTACCAAAGCTTATAGTATCACCTCTTCCAGTCACCAAAGAAATTGTTAAGAGTCTAAAAGACCAAAAATTCAAATGTAATGAATTAGCTAAATTAAGTTGCAATCCAGTCTGGGACTTTTTAATGTAATAATTAGGTGCAAGTATGAAAATAATTATTGATACCAATATTTTACGGGAAGACTATTTGCTTAACTCACGGAAATTTGAAATGTTAAACGATTTTCTATCTAAAACCGACTACTCAATAATTATTCCGCAAGTTGTTCGAGAAGAGATTTTATCATTATATGAAAGGAATATAACAGAAAAGTACGGCAGAATTTTGAAATCAATAAAAGATTTTAAAAAGATTGCCTATGAGGATTTGAAAATCAAGTTACCTAAGCTCGAGATAGACAAGCAGCTATTAGCTTACAAAACGAAGTTGAAAGAGAAGTTAATTTTAAACGCAGACAGTGTTATCCCACATAACAAAGACCATCTCTCGGAAATCGTGACTCGAGCAACAAAAAGGATACCACCATGTTCTGTGAAAAAACCAGAATTCAGAGACACCATGATTTGGCTTTCAACTCTCGATATTGCTGAGGCATCAAGTGAAAATGAAGCAATACTAATAAGCGCTAACACTAAAGATTTTTCAGATAAAGAAGGAAAACTTAACCCAACACTTATTGACGAGGCAAAAAAGAGAAAAGTAACGATTCAATACTTCAAATCATTAGATGACTTTTTAAGATCAAAAGCTACCAAAATTGAATATATTAACGAAAAATGGCTTAAAGACAACATCAACTTTAGTAACTTAGAGGAACAAACAATTGAGCATATTGAATTCTACGGTAAAGACGATTTGAGTGAGCATGCAAAATCAGAAAATTCAAACTTTGAAAGCATTCTCCAAATAGTCCAATGTGTAAATACTTGGATAATTACCTTTTATGTTTACGAAATGGCTGATGGATCTTTACGGGTTGAAGTATTTCTAAATAGTGAATTAGAGGTTGAATACAGCACTCGAGAAATCGTGGACACAGTTTGGGAAACTGAGTATGTATTTGACCCAATCCGAAACGACTTTGATTTTGATTCGATTTTAAAAGAAAAAGTTATTAAAAAAGAAAGTTATGATTATTACTATCCAATTGTAGAAATTGAGGCACATTTATTGGTAAAAGATGAGAAGGTTGTTAGTGCTGAATTTGTAAATTGGGCTCTATAGAATTGAACACTTTAAATGCCCAAATCTACATTACAATCTGAATATATACAGAAAAGAGCTTTCATTTAAATTGTCGCTTGTTACTCTGACCTCATAGCTATTAGAAATAAAATTCCCCATGTAAACAGTTCGATTACTAAGTAACTCTGTCTAAGTGACTTTGTACCGCTCCCTTAATCTCAGCCCTACCCCCTTTGATATTCACATGGAGACCTCACCACAGAATTTTTTAATAATATTCAAGCTGAACAATCAGGCCTCACAAGTTATTGACTTTAAGGAAGATTCTGGTCTATATAGAACAAATATATTAATAAATGCTAAACTGTTCTTAGAAAGATTTCTAATACATTTCTATTTCATACACTATGATTTCTTTGTAGTTTAGACCTATAAGGACCTCTTTACGGCGCCTTTTTTGATTTTGTATTTCAAATACTCATCGTCTTAAATACAAGGGAGGTAATGTGTCGGATCGTATACTAAGAAGCCTTCATGATCATTGTTTAGGTACAACTGAATCTGAACTTGATTTTTTAGTTAAAGCTTTCGTCTTTGCAGAGGCATACCAAGATGTATTATATGCTCCGTTTCACTCTCCATTAATCTTGATTGGCCGAAAAGGAACTGGGAAGACGGCACTTCTAAAGTATCTTGACTTAAAGTCAGCATCCAGCGGAATTATAACGTTATATTTAAAACCTGATGATATGCCTTTATTGGAAGGCATTGGCGATGCCAAGGAAACAGCCACAATTAAACGTAAGGCCTATCAAGCATTGATATCGTCACTTGCCGTAAAGGTTGGCACAAATATCAGAGGCCTATTAGGGAGAAAGGAGAAAAAGCTCTTTGACAAAGCAGTCGTTGAAGGCGCGAGGACACACGATGCGGTGCAAGCATGCATGCATGGTCTATCAAAATTTGGTTCAGTTGTTACCTCAATTGACTTTAGTAAGCTATTACCAGCTGGTGAAAATTTAAAAAGTACCGCACTCCTTAATTCGCTCCAAACAAATTTTGAGAAATCCAATACGGCGCTTTTTCTATTATTGGACGATATTGATCAGGTTGCCTCTATTCAAGATCGTGAACAAATAAACAGGATCTGGAGGTTCATGTTAGCTGCAAAAAGACTAACTGAAGAACTTCCGAACATGAAGACAATTATTTCATTACGCACCGAAATATGGACCCTGATAGAACGTGATGAATCAGGTCAAAGAGACCAAATTGATCATATTAGACAACTTCTTCGCAGATTAGATCCTTCAGAAGAAATAATCAAAGAGATTGTATTAAGAAGATTAAGAGTTGTTGCAAGAAAGCATAACCTACCAACTGACAATTCAATATTTCGCGAATTTTTTACTTCGCCAAAGGTAATACTGCCGACTTCAAAAGACCAAAAGCGTTACTGGGAAGATTATATTACGAAAAGTTCAAGAGGCAGACCCCGAGATGCAATTCAGTTATTAGGTCTTTTAGCTAAAGAATCAATATCCCAAAGGCAAACAAGGATTTCGCAAGATGCTGTAAATAGTGCAGCAGAAAAATACTCGGAGCAACGTGTAAATGACCTAACCAGGGAATACACGTTAGATTGCCCTGTTGTGCGTGAAATAATAAACTCTTTAGCGTCACTTGATTTTATATTAACCACAAACAGTGTATTAAATCATTTAATGAGCTTGCCGACGAGGTTTAGTGTAAATATTCGTGGTAATACAATACATCAGGATAATCGTGACGATATTTTTAAATTATGGAAATTCATGCATGAAATGGGATTAATCAACCCACGAATCCCGGACAAGAGAGAATTTAAGGTGAAAAAGTTAAGATCTTCCCAAACAGTTTGAGATAGACGATAAGCGCCATCCCTGGCCCCAAAAGAAGACCAGGGTATGGCGCGCGGTCGTCCTC
>CAJINA010000129.1 GCA_905176665.1 Olavius algarvensis Delta 4 endosymbiont
CGGCTTCTCATCCGAACCAACTGCCTAAAAAGATCAGGGGCCGGATTATCGAGCTTTCGCTTGAACATCCCGCTTTTGGGCAGCTGCGCATCGCGGATCAA
>CAJINA010000130.1 GCA_905176665.1 Olavius algarvensis Delta 4 endosymbiont
AATCATTCCTCAGTTGAAACCAACCAGCCTTAACCGAACCATATTGGCAAGCAACTATGCTGCAATTGAGAATTTAGGCTTTTTATATCTGATGGTATATTCAAGCGAGCATTGAATAACCAACACATATAGGAGGCCACCA
>CAJINA010000131.1 GCA_905176665.1 Olavius algarvensis Delta 4 endosymbiont
AGCTTGGTAAAAAACGTCGAGAAGAATTGTCAAAGGAGGCCGCCTAATAATCACTGACCCGAGAGGGCTGACTGTCCGGGAGGTCTTTGACTTTTACAGA
>CAJINA010000132.1 GCA_905176665.1 Olavius algarvensis Delta 4 endosymbiont
GAGGACGACCGCGCGCCATACCCTGGTCTTCTTTTGGGGCCAGGGATGGCGCTTATCGTCTATCTCAAACTGTTTGGGAAGATCTTAACTTTTTCACTTCAAGTAAACTGTTCGTTATGTCTTTCAATTTCGGGCTGGCTGTATCCAAAGAATCAATTTCTGTGGTAACGTACATTTTATTATTGTTTGTATTAATTAGATAGACAAAAAATGGTTGTCTATCTAATTGACGGCTTTCCCATGCATAACGATACATCACAATTATATCAGCATTAATTGTTCTTGATAATTCTGCTACCGTATCGATGTCCGGCTCATAGGGTGCAAAGATAGTTTTCTTAGCCCACAATTTTTTTAAGCTCTCGTCATCAAATTTTATATCAATAACTTCAATGCCAAGTCTTTCAATGTTTTCCCTATCTAAGGCGCTATATCCTGGGTAATAGGAATATCTGAGGGCAAATTCCGGTTTCCTGTAAGCAAAACTTTTTACCGCCTCAAAAACAGATCGATACACCACTTCGTGCGCCTGGTTAGCATATGTTTCATTATTTCCATTTGAATTTGCAGGGAAAATTGCTATTGCGTGTCTAAGGTTTGAAGGAGGCTTGGAGTAATTTCTTTGTTTCGCTTTTTGGTTATCAGCAGACTCTTTGCCTAAATCTGATGGCGAAACAGATGCCGTTATTAGTGGCGTATTATTCTGCCGCTCCTTCATTTTCTCTATCTGGTTTTGGAGCTTGGCATATTCAATGGCTGCTTCTGTTGCTCAATTTTGAGCTTTTCCATCTCTAAGGCTTTTCTTTCATCCAGCTGCTTTCTTTCGTAAGCCAGCTTCTCTTTTTCCATTGCAATCCGCTGTTGCTGTAATTCGAGCTCTGCGCTGGCAACGGCAGCCAGCTGGGCTTTTTTTTGCTTTTTGGCCTCCATCGCAATCTGTTTCCTGGTCTTTTCGTCTACCCAGGCGGCATTGTAAAGCACGAACTGGCCGTCTTGATCCATAGGGGTTTTTAGCCGGCCGACATTGGGCCTTTGATTACCGATTTCGGTAACGGGTTTCCATACTCGGGTGTGAAACAGGTTCTCCAGGTCGATTACCTCACGGTCATTTTTACGGAGGGCATCGGTGAGGTAATATGCAAACAGGCTGTGGCCTTCTGCGCCGCCATCAGCGACCGGCTCAACGCCGCCGGAAGAGATAACCTGGCGGGAACGCAGGGCCGCCTTTTCCACGAGCTTTTCCCGATAGCGTTGATCTTTGAGGGACATCAAGGAAGGGCCGCCGCGCAGCATGGTCCCGCTGTAGCAGGAGTCCGCAATCACCACGACATTTTTGGCCTTAACCTTTTCGGAACTGAGTACCGCCTTTATGTAAGAATTTGCCACCCAGGTGCCGGATTGCTTGAGCCTGCCTTCGGCCGGGACCCAATAGCCGTCGCCGGTGAGGTCATCGAGTTGACCGTGTCCGGCGTAGTAGACCAGCAGGTTGTCATGCTCCCCCATTGACAGTGCCAGGTAACGCAAGTCCTCGATGATCTGGAGCCGACTGGCCTCCGCATCCACCCGTAGGATCACATTCTGCTTGTCAAACCCATAGCGTGACACCAGGGTGTCCCGGATGACGGTGGCATCTTTGACCGCGGTTTTCAGGGCCGGCCACTCCGTGTACTTGTTGATGCCGATGATGAGCGCGTAGTAGGCTCCCCACGATTTGGCAACCGATGGGTTGAGCGCGATCGATACGCCTCTTTGGGTTGCCTGGGCATTTGATCCGGGAATGATCGCAATTGATGCAACGAGTAGCAACGAGGCGAAGAGGTTTTTCATTTCAGCCTCCCAGCGTAGGGCGTTCTCAGAATTTTTTTAATGGGTTACTAAATTATGGTAAGACCCATTTGGGCATATGCAAGGGTTCGGATGATAACTAATAAGAGTAACAAATTATTGAAATCGCAAAGGCGGTTGGGATCAAAGACGGCAATGACCGGCACACTGTTGCCAGGCATAAACGCGCCTGAGATCTTTAAAATGAAAAACATCACGGAAAGCCAGCCGTGCCTTTTCTTCGATCATTTCAAAAAAATCAGGCAATCCGACCCTGGTTTGTAGTGGCTTGCGAGGTAATCCCTGCGTCTTCAGCGATTACAGGACCTGGTAAGTGGTGATAACAACATCAGCTGCTTGGTCCCGGACTGGAATCAGGGACTGATACTTCGGCGAATTAAACCAGTTGTCTATAGTTTCCAGATCGGAGAATTCGATCACAACAATAAGCTTATAATCGTGGCTGCCGGCCAGAACTTTATCACGCTTCCCTCTGAAAATTATGGTGGCATCAAAAGGCGCAATAGACTCTGCTACTCCGGAAACATATTCTTGCCAGAGTTTGTCATCCTTAACGGTAATCTGTCCTACAAGATAGGCAGCCATTTGAACCTCCTGTGGTTTGGTTCGGGGAAAGTGAGGTGCGAGCCAAGCAGTCTGCAAGGAGTCGCCTGAAAAATATCACAAATACGTTTATAAATCAGCCTGAATCAATAGCTTTGCCCATGAAAGCTATCCGCAAATAAATAAGGACCCACTAACGTTACTTGAGTATGTTCAAAGTCCATTTCCTTTAAAGCTTCAAAGTGATGGCCACCGGACAATGATCCGAAGCCTTGGATTTGCCCTTTATCCCCGGAAAGAACTTCTTCACCGCCGGCGGTTTGTTTTTCTGGTTGACCCGCAGCGGTTGCCCCCGGCGCTCAATCACCGGCAGCACGTTCTTATTTTTCTGGGCCAGGGCGCTGCTTACCAGAAGATAGTCCAGCTGGTGGTAGGATTTGTCACCCTTGTAGTAGTGCGTCCAGCGGTCATCGGCAGCCAGGCGATCGACCACATTTACCATCTGGTTGGATTCAAGCAGAGCCTGGATACCCGATTCATTTTCCTTTCCGGCGACCATGTAATCATTGAGGTCCCCTAATATCACGAAATTTTCTTTGCCGAAATTGCTGCCGAAACGGTCCTTGAGAATCTGCAATACGGCTTCGCTCTGACCGACCCGGCGGTACTTCGATTTGGAACGCCCCCGCATCATGGAGGTGAAGTGGTTCACAAATACCGCCAGGGGTTTCCCGTTGATATTGAAATGGGCTTCCAGGCAGTCCCGGGCAAAGGTTTTGGATCTGCCTGTGCGCACGAACTGGTGGGTGCGGATCGCGTCGATGGGGATGTTGGACAGCAGGCCCACATCGATGTAGCGATTGTCATTGCCGTCGATGACCATTTGATATTTAAACTTGCCGCTTTTCAGGTGGTCCCGGTTGAATTTCTTCAGGGTGTCGAGATTCTCGACTTCCTGGAGGCCGACGATATCGGCCTTGACGGCGCGGATCGTTTTGGCGGTAAGGCCCCGGATCGGCTTCATGGATTTTTTAAATAGGTTCGTGTCATGGATGAAGCCATCCCTGACGGCTTTAGCCAGTTCAACCGGGGTGTAGGGACGATATATCCATTTGCCCTTGGCATCTTTCTGGTTGGTCTTTTTCCCTTTAAAATTATAACGGGTGAACAGGTTTTCGGCGTTAAACGTCGCGATGGTAACTTGAGCTGCCATGATTCCTCCTTATTCCAATAGGGGGATGCGAATTGATTATTTCTAAACGGCGTCCGGGGGAGATATGCAGACGCTTGCCTCTATCGAGGTCCCAGCCGGGACGTTGAAGGTTAAATGGTCAGGATCGTCCTGAAGATTAGGATAGTTAATAGTTGAATAGGGTGGGCTCATAATTTTGTCAAGATATTTGAAACCGTGATAAAATTTGTCCAACATCGCAATTTGTTCTAAGATCGAGGCTAAACACACGACGTGTCTTTACACCTAAAAACTGTACATTAAACCGGTTTTTGATATCCTCAAGACCCATGCTATCTGCGAACTATAATTTTACCGGTCAGGATATCAAGTCAGTAAGACAGGCACTTGCGTCGTGGTTGCAGCCTGTATTTATCCTGCTATTTTACCAACTGGTCGGTATGGCAGCCTGGGCACAGGAGCTACGGCCCAGCGATGGACAGGGTTTCTAGCAGGTTAAGGCTCAAATCGAAGCACTTTACCATTCATATGATACGGAAACGAAACAAATCCTTTTAAGAGAGGCGGCCGCCCTGATTGAACACCATCCGGGCGCCTGGCAGCCCAGTTATTATGCGGCCCTGGTCAATATCCAGCTGGGGAATGTTGCCCGCGCGAAGGATCACAAGGTAGCCTACCGCTACTACCGGGACGCGTTGCGACACATCCACGCGGCCCATGCGCTGTTTCCCAATGCCGAAAACACCCTGGTCCTGGCCGATGTCTATGGCAAACTGGCTTCATTGAAAACGATCAAGGTGCTCTATTACGGCAGTCGGTCCAAGTCCTTTTTGAAGCAGGCCTTCAATTTGAGTCCGCGCAGCCCCAAGAATCATTTGATTGCCGGCATCGAAATCATGTGGACACCCGTGATCTTCGGGGGCAGTAAAAAGCGGGCCCGCGAGTTTCTCGACAAGGCGCTGGTGCTGGAAAAGACCTGGCAGGAGACCGACCCGTTGGTTGTCCAGTGGGCCACCCGGCCGGAAATTTTCGCCCACCTGGCCCAACTGGAAATACTGTGCGACACGCCGGACCAGGCCAGGCGGTACATCGATCAGGCCCTGCACCTGGTTCCTGATTACGGGTTCGTTCACCGGGACATACTTCCACAACTCAGCCAACTCACGCAATGATACCTATTGGCATGCCACAATATCATATTGCATCCAGGAGAAGCGCAGCATGACGTCTGTGGGACATTCCCTGGTAGGCGCCTCCATCGGACTGGTGTGCCTGCCTGGTTTTAAAAAGATCCAAAACCGGCTTGTTTTTCTGGTAGGCTTCATCGCCGTGGCCAGCCTGCCGGATTGGCCGATCCCGGGCTGGGGGCATTATCGGCTTGACATCAGCCATAGTGTGATCGTGAATGGCGGTATCATGCTAGGCCTTGTCCTGGGGATGCGGGGTCTGGCCGGGCCAACATTGCAGACATACCGGCTGGCGGTCGTAGGCATGCTGATAACCTGGTTGAGCCATTTTCTGCTGGACACCCTCTATGTCGATTCGAGCATGGCCCTCTTCCGGCCGCTCAGTGACATTGAGATTTCTCTACCCGTCCCCTGGTTGAAAACCATGCCCCATGTGCCCCCACCCTTCGATCGCCAGATCCTGTCGATATTCTGGTATGAGGCCCTGACGTTCATGCCATTTTTAATCCTGGCGGCAATTTGGCGTGTGCGCAGCCGATCGGTCGTCCCGGGATCCGGCGACGGGTCAAATACATAGCTCCCCTGTAGAAAGGTCATCTCTCTTTACGTTTATATCTCGCATGAGCAACCAGAGACGGCTCTGTAGTGCCGACCTCCGGGTTTGCTTTTCAAAGGAGCGGAGCTAGCCATGTTAAATTTTTAGGCTGAATGGTTTTTACGGATCGAAGTAGGCTTTCGTTGGGACCGGGACGCCAGATGGTGCCGGCGAACCCAATGAAGGGTCGCTAACACGCCGAGCGACAGTTGGTTTTAAAGTACACGCTTTTCAAACAGTGGGAGCGGGTCGACCAGGTGGCGTTTAAACCAGGTGGGCCAGTCTGCGCTTCCCAGCCCGTAAGCCAGCAGCTCCACGATGGAAAACACCGGCAGCCGGTTTTCAGGCGCAGAACTGCGCAGTTCGAGGTTGAGCTGGCACATGGCACAGGCCGTTACGATGCATTCGGCACCGGCCGTGCGAGCCTGGTCCATGATGTCGGTCACCATGGGCACCACGATATCCGGACGGGCAACGGATAGAAAAGCACCGCAGCATTTGGCGGTATAACCCCAGGTACATTTTTCAGCGCCCAGCCAGTCCATCACGTTTTCCATGCTGCCGTACAGCCGGGGATGGTCCCGGAGTTCCGGTGGAATGGCCAACTGACAACCGTAGTAGGGGACATACCGCAATTTCTTTAAAGGACGTTCAAGAGCTCCATTCCAGGGTTTCTGTTTTAGACGCTGGGGTACGAGGTCCAACAGGTGATGGACGTTCATTTCAGCCTCCAGGCTGTCCCCCAGGATCTGCTCGTTGACCCGCCGGGTGGTGGGATCGCTGCGCAGATGATGGGCCGCGGTTCGCAGGCGATTGGTGCAGCCGGCACACATCACCATCAGGTCCCGGCCGGTTTTCTGGGCCTTGAAAAGGTTGCGGGCAGCCAGGGTAACCGCAAGCTGCGGCCGCACCGCATGTACGGAGGAAGAGCCGCAGCAATTCCAATCATCGATCTCCTGCAGGTCGATGTCCAGGTATTGGCAGACCTGTTTCAGGCTGTCGTTTATCTCGCCTGCAGTAGAATCCAGGGTGCACCCGGGATAATAGGTAAGCCGCATATCACTCATGGGTATCGAAACTCCTCCGGCGCTCATCATAGTGGGCAAAGATGTCGGCCAGGGCGCCACGGTCATCGATATTGTGCGGTAATACATCGAGCTTACCGCGCGTCAGCATTTTCAGTCCGGCCTGCAAGTCGCTGAAAATCTGGCCAGAGCCGAGCTTGAAGCGGGAAAGGGCTTCCAGTTTGTTGAGGCGACCGTGCTTCTGGATCGATTGGTAGACATATCTATGAAAGTTGTAGATATCCGTTTCTGTATCGATGACGCCGTCGTGGATGGCAAGCTGCCGCAGGGCATCCATGACAGACGCGATATCGATGCTGTTGGGGCATTGGGTTGAACAGGTGTGGCAGCCCACACAGATCCAGATCGTGTGGCACTTTAAAGCGGCTTCACGCTGGTTGAGCTGTACCAGTCGGATGACGTGGTTGGGCAGCAGATCCATGTGTTCCACAAACGGACAGCCGGCGCTGCAGGTCCCACAGTGCCAGCACCGATCCACTGTCTGCCGGGCCACGTGATCGATGATCTTTTTAAAACGATTCACCGGGGGCTGTGACCCGTCGGGGGTCGGCTGTTGTTTAAGTGTACTCATGATTCGAATCATCTTATGGTCTTGCTCCGCCAAGTTCGTCGGCATTTTTAACTAGTATGCATTTATATTATAAAAGACTCTTTTGGGCATTGACTTAGATCAAATTTGGAAAAACAGACCATAGACGCCCCAGGTGTCACCGCCCGTCAAGCTGTACTCTATTTCGCGGTGTAGGGTGCTGGAATTAACGGCGGGCTACTATTAGAGCAGGCGATTTTGATGGTTCAGTCCCCGGTCGATGCGGTTCCCCTTTCTACGGGTCTTATTAAGATGGCCAAAATCAGCCCGCTGCAAGCCATGACGGTAAGCGTAATAAAGGCCGCGCGATAGGCACCGCTTATATCAAAAATATAGCCGGCAATTAGCGGCCCCATAGATCCGCCGAGGGTGCCGCTGAAGAGAACCACGCCAAATATAAGACCGTGGGAAGCGGTCCCGAAAAACTCGGCCACCGTGGGGGACATAACGGTGAACAGGGCGCCGTGGGCGAAACCATACATCACTGCAAAAGCGAACAGCATCCAGGCGTTGGCTGCTATCTGCAGCCAGACCAGGGAGATGATCAGCAGGGCCAGGCTGGAGACCAGAGAACGCTTGCCGCCGATCCGGTCGTTGGCTGTGCCCATCACGATACGGCCCAGCATACTGACGCCGCCAATGGTTGATAGTACCGCAGCTGCGGTTGTCGGCTGAAGTCCCAGGTCCCGGGCATGCGGCACGATATGGACGATGGTGGTCAGCAGGCAGCCAAAGACCATGAACTCGGTGATACACAGACACCAGAATGTCAGAGTGTGGGTTGCTGCTTTCAGCGTCAGGCTGGAAATTTGAGCTGCTTGCCCGATTGTCGTCCCATCCGGATGATCGCCATCGGGATACAAACCCAGGCCCTGGGGATCACGCTTCATCAACTGGGCCACGGCCACGAGCGCAGCCAGGGAAAGAATGCCGATCACCAGGTAGGTTGACCGCCAACCCAGGCGGGCAATCATGGCGGCCGCCAGCAGGGGGACCACCAGTTGACCACCGCCGGTGCCGACTTTAACCAGGCCGGTCATCATCCCCCGGCGCCGGATGAACCAGCGGGCCACGGTGGAAAGGGTGATCACGTCGTGGGTGGCAAAACCGATACCCACCAACAGCCCATACAACAGGTAAAGCTGCCAGGGGGTCCCCATCTGTGACATCAGGATGTAGCCCAGCCCCAGGCAAATGCCGGATACGCTCAGCAAAATGCGAGGACCGATGCGATCGTTCAAAGTTCCGGCAATAACGCCACCGACACCCATGCAGAGAAACGCTACCGAAGAAGCCCCGGATACCAGGGTGCGCGACCAGCCGAAAGCGGCCTCCAGTTCTTTGAAGAAGACGCCGTAGGTAAACATGGCGCCGATGACGACTGCCTGGGTGACAAAGCCTGCGGCCACGATGTTGTAGCCGTAAAAGTAGCGTGATTTCAATTATCCCTCTAAAGCCAGAGTGCAGGTTCCCGGTCAAAATCCAGTTTGTTACCTGATCGACTATAGACCATGTCTGTAGGTTTTAAAAGAACGGGCTTTAAAGGAAGGGCAAGGCTGCCGCGGCGGGCGCCCATGAAGGATTCCATGCTGTCGTTCGGCAAGACACTTCGAAACAGCGGGGAAGGGACTTGCTGCCCTGCCGGTCGCGGTATCCAATAGCGGGATGGCAACGATCTTATGCCCGTCCATACCGAGAATTAGTCGAAGGCGGATGTAAAATAAGAGGACATCGATGGCGGCGCCGTCATCGGCCAGCCACATACCTCCACAGACGTTCCAGTTTATTTAAATACTTAGTTATTATAGTGGCTTGTGTCGATGCTCCTCGCCGGTTGCGGGCATCGGGAAGGTTAGCGCACCGCATCCGGATATTGACAGGAGGTCGACAATCGTGCTTAGTGTTTCCTTTCGTTTGCGAAAGGGAATCAACAGGCATGCCATTTCGTCCAGACCAGGCAGCAAAAATGCACCTTACCGGGACATCCGGCCGGGACATCCATATCATCCCCTCGATGGGGACCGAGATGGATGGCCGGCCCACTATCTATAGATCCTGGGGTGGCGTCCCATGAAGTTGAGACGGTTTGCAGATCTGCGTATCCGCTACAAGCTCCTGATCAGCTACTCCGCAGTCTTTTTTCTCTCCATTACCCTTGGAAGCGTGGTAATCTATTCCTTTGTCCGCCGGAATATCGAATCCAGCATCGAGAGCGAACTGAAGAACACGACGGCCACCATTTTGAAAATGGCACGGGCCTCAGCGGATACCTCCATCAAGAACCACCTGCGGGCCGTGGCCGAGAAAAACCTGGAAATCGTTGAGTACCTATATGCGCAGTTTCAAAGCGGTGCCCTGAGCGAGTCCGCGGCCAAGGACCAGGCGCGGGCCATTCTGTTGAGCCAGACCATCGGCAAGACCGGCTACATCTATATCCTGGACAGCAACGGGATCATCCTCATCCACCCCAAGTCCGCTCTGCACGGCGCTGACCTGTCGGAGTACGATTTCATTCAGGACCAGCGGGCCCGCAAAGCAGGGTACCTGGAATATGATTGGAAAAATCCAGGCGAGTCTCAGGCTCGGCCCAAGGCTCTGTATATGAATTACTTCGCCCCCTGGGATTGGATCATTTCCGTCTCCTCCTACCGCAACGAATTCTATGAACTGGTCCAGGTGGATGATTTCCGGGAAAGTATTCTCTCGCTGCAGTTCGGTAAAACCGGTTATTCGTATGTGCTGGACAGCCGCGGCAACCTGATCTTGCACCCGAAACTCGAAGGACACAATTATTACGATGCCCTGGACGCCCAGGGCAGGTATTTCATACGCGAGATTTGCCGTCGCAAGAGCGGCAAGATCACCTACTCCTGGCGAAACCCGGATGAGGATGATACACGCGAGAAGCTGGTAATTTTCAACTATATCCCCGAATATGACTGGATTGTGGCGTCCTCGAGTTACCTCGAGGAGTTTTACGCCCCGCTGCGTACGGTCCGCAATATCATCTTCTTTACCGTTCTGGTATCACTGACCCTGGTCATCCCGCTCTCCATGCAGATCGGGGCCTCCATTACCAATCCCCTGCGCGAATTGATGAACCATTTTCGCCTGGGGGCGGATGGGGACATATCCGTGCGCATGCGGCGTCGCAGCCGGGATGAAATCGGCCGACTGGCTTCCTATTTCAATGGGTTTATGGAGCGGTTGGAAGC
The DNA here is from genome assembly GCA_905176665.1 of Olavius algarvensis Delta 4 endosymbiont. GTDB lineage: Bacteria > Desulfobacterota > Desulfobacteria > Desulfobacterales > CAJINA01 > CAJINA01. Next base: position 10,252 of record CAJINA010000132.1, read on the forward strand.
CTACCAAAGTAATCTGGAAGCTGAGATTAAAGAGCGCAAGCAGGCTGAAGAGGCTCTGCGGGAGAGCGAATTACAATACCGGCTGATCGCCCAAAACGTAACCGATATGATTTGGGTGCTGGATATCGACGCTTACCATTTCACCTACTACAGCCCCTCGGTTCAGCGTATCCGGGGATTTACGCCGGAAGAGGCCCTGAATCTCACCCTGGAAGAGTCCCTCACACCGGCGTCCTGGACCCAGGCCCGCAAGGTGCTCGACGAGAGCATTGCCGCTGCCCGCCGGGAGGGGATGACCGCCGCGGAACCCCGGACCATGGTTTTGGAAATGACCTGCAAGGACGGTGGTACGATCTGGACGGAAGTCACGACCAGCTTTATATGGGATGACAGCGGGCAGGCCGTTAATATTCTCGGTGTCTCCCGGGATATCACCAAGCGCCGGCGGACAGAGCAGGAGATGGTCCGCATGCGTTATTACCTGAAGAACATCGTGGATTCCATGCCGTCCGTACTGGTGGGGGTGGATGCCCAGCAGCGGGTGACCCAGTGGAATCGCGAGGCGGAAAAAATAACTGGGGTGCCCCAGGAGCAGGCGCTGGGTGCAAATTTGGCGCATGTGCTCCCCCAGCTCGATCGCCAGGTGGAGATCGTGCGCCGGGCCCTGCAGGACAATACGGCCCAGGTAGCCGAAAAGGTGCGCCTGACCGTGGAAGATGAGATGCGCTATTTCGATATCATGGTCTACCCCCTGGTGGTACCCGGGGTGGAAGGCGCGGTTGTTCGTCTGGATGACGTGACCGCCCGGGTCCGCATGGAAGATATGATGGTCCAGACCGAGAAAATGATGTCTATCGGGGGACTGGCGGCCGGCATGGCCCACGAGATCAACAATCCCGTGGGCGGTATGATCCAGAGTGTTCAAAATATCGTGCGCCGGCTTTCCGTGGATTTGCCGGATAACCGGGCAGCCGCGGCCGCCTGCGGCACCGAGCTGGAAGCCGTCAACGCCTACCTTGAGCAGCGGGACATCATCCGGTTTCTAAACGGTATCCGTGAATCCGGGATTCGTACTTCCGAAGTCATCACCAACATGCTCAACTTCAGCCGTAATAGCGATTCCCGTAAACTGCCGGTCGACATGGCCGAGCTGCTTGATAAGACCATCGAACTGGCCGCCCACGACTACGACCTCAAGAAAAAGTATGATTTCAGGCGTATTGAAATTGTCCGTGATTTCAGTGCCGCTTTGCCCGAGGTCCCCTGTGTGGCGACCCAGATAGAGCAGGTCCTTCTGAACCTGCTGCGCAACGCCGCCCAGGCCATGGCCCAGGCACCCGGTCCGCAGCCGCCCCAGATTACCCTGAACCTGCATGTGGTCGCTGGGTTTCTAAACATCGGTGTTTCCGATACCGGTCCCGGAATCGAAAAGAAGGCCCGCCATCGGGTGTTCGAACCATTTTACACCACAAAGGACGTGGGCGTCGGCACCGGTCTGGGTTTGTCGGTGGCTTATTTTATCATCGTGAACAACCATCAGGGAACCATGAGTGTGGAATCCCGGGCCGGGCAGGGTGCTACATTTTTAGTTCGCCTGCCCCTGTCCGAGTGAGCGCTATGACCGGAGACCGGCATGTCCAACGCTGATACAAAATTGACCGTTCTGATCATCGATGATGAACCCATTGTGCTGGAAAGTGTTTCCGTATACCTGAACGACAGTGGGTTTCACGTCCTCAAGGCCGAGAATGGCCGGATCGGTCTGACTGTTTTCCGTGAAAAAAAACCGGACATCGTCCTGGTGGACCTGCGCATGCCGGAAATTGACGGCCTGGAGGTCCTGGCCGTGGTTACGGCCGAGGCGCCGGAAACACCCATCGTCGTTATTTCCGGCACTGGAGATATGCAGGACGTGCTGGAGGCCCTTCACCGGGGAGCCTGGGATTTTGTCACCAAACCCATCCAGGACATGGCGGTTTTAGAGCACGCGGTGCGCAAGGCCTTGGAGCGCGCCCGCCTGCGGGTGGAAAACCGGCGCTACCGGGCCCATCTGGAAGACGAAATCCTGAAGCGAACCGCCAACCTGAAGGAGCGGAGCCAGGCCCTGGAAAACAGCAAGCGCCAGCTGGAGCTGGAGATGACTGAACGACTGGCCGCCGAACAGTCCCTGCGCCGCAGCAATGAACGCCTGGACCTGGCCCTTTCCGCCGCCCGGCACGCCCTCTGGGATTATAACCTGGTAACCGGTCGGATCTTTTTAAGTCCGCGCTTTTTTGCCATGTTCGGCTATGCCCCCGATGAAATGACCCAGGATGTCGAGACCTGGTACGAGCTGATCCACCCCGATGAACGGGAACCTTTGAAGAGCCGCATGGCGGATATCGCCGCCGGCTCGGTGGCGGCTTTTGAGATTGAATACCGCATGCGCACCAATTCCCGGGATTGGCGCTGGGTTCTGTGCCGCGCGCGCCTGGTGGAAAAAGACGAATCCGGCCGTGCTGTCCGGGTGATCGGTACCCACGTCGATATCACCCGCCGCCGCCTAAGCGAGGAGGAACTCAAGACCAGCCAGGCCCATCTGCGCAAAGAGAACCTGCGCCTGCGTTCCTCCCTGAAAGGCGGCGAACATTTCGGCCGGATTGTCGGAAAAAGCCGGGTCATGCGGGAAGTGTATGAACTGATCCTCAAGGCGGCTTTTTCCCGGGCCAACGTGATCATCTACGGTGAGTCCGGAACCGGCAAGGAATTGGTCGCCCAGACTATTCATGAACTGAGCGATCGCAGCACGGCCCAGTTTGTTACCGTCAACTGCGGAGCCATCCCGGATAACCTGGTGGAGAGCGAATTTTTTGGGTACAAGAAAGGCGCCTTCACCGGTGCCGCCCTGGACAATCCGGGATACCTGAGCAGTGCTGACGGCGGGACCCTCTTTCTGGACGAGGTGGGCGAGCTGGACCTCAACCTGCAGGCCAAACTCCTGCGGGCGATCGACGGTGGCGGGTATACGCCCATCGGGAGCACCGAGATCAAGACCCCGGATGTTCGGTTCATTGCCGCCACCAACCGGGATTTGCAGGCGTTTGTAAAACAGGGGCGCCTGCGCGAGGATTTCTTCTACCGGATCCACATCATTCCCATCCATCTGCCGCCGTTGCGAGAACGCCGCGAGGATATCGCCCAGCTGGTCTACCATTTCCTGCGCACGCTCAGCGAAGACGACAAGGTCCCGCCGGTCCCGGCCGATGCCATGAAAATGATGCAGCACTACGACTGGCCCGGCAATGTGCGGGAACTGCAAAATGCCATCCACCGCTACCTGACCCTCAATAAATTGGATTTTATGGAGGCGACCGCCACCGGCAGTTCTCCGGCCGAGACCGGCCCAGCCCCCGAAATCGTTCCTGCCGGCTCCGACCGCGAATTGCACAGTGCCCTGGCAAACTTCGAGCGCGCCTACCTGGAACGGGTACTACAGGAACACCAGTGGCACCGGGGCCACGCCGCCGCCGCCCTGAACATCAACCGCAAGACCCTCTTCAAGAAAATCAAGCAGCACGGTATCTCAAAGGCCCCAAAATAGGGCCAAAAAACCCCATATAATTATTGTTTGTAATTATAAGTACATATCTCAATTTTGGGGTCTATATACCCTAAAACACCCCTGGTAGGTCTGGTTCTGATCCTTCACTGCGTTAATCGAGTTTAGACTGTAAATTCAATGCTTAAAAATGAATCCGGTTCACTTGGCATGGCGCTTGCTCAATACTGACCAATTGTAATGTGTCGGGCCGCGCAGATAGGGTGTGTCACCGGTCTGCTCGGCATGAAAGGAGGTGAACGGGCAGGCAGGTACAGATTAAACATATCTTAATTCAAATACGGAAGAGGAGGCAAAGAATAACATGAGCGGAACCACCTGGGTATATATAATGTTGGGGATCTATATTTGCTATTGCTTTTACTGGGGGCTGAAAGGGTACTTCACTGAAAAAACCTCTTCCGGTTACGCCATCGCCGGCCGGTCGATTCCCTTTTTTGCATTTCTGATGGCCTCGACGGCCGCATCTTTTTCCGGGTGGACCTTTATCGGACACCCCGGTGCCATCTGGAAATTCGGTCTGGCGTATGCGTTCGCCTCATTCTACGTCATCACCATTCCCATTACGGGTACTTTTTTTTCAAAGCGCACCTGGTTGATGGGCAAGCGCTACGGGTTCATCACGCCCGGTGACATGTATGCCTATTATTACAACAGCGAAGCGATTCGCTGGCTGGTCGTTCTGGCCGCAGTTCTGTATGCTGTTTTCTATTCGGCCCTGCAGTTGATGGCCGCCGCCGCGCTGTTCAATGTTATCTGCGGCGTACCTATCACCGTGGGCGCCCTGTTCATGGGCTTTATCGTATGGTTTTACGTCTGCACCGGCGGTTTGAAAGCCTCTACCTGGGTGGGGGTTATTCAGTTTATTCTCCTGGTCGGCGGTATCATCATCCTGGGCTTTTATGTCATCAACGCGCCCCACTTCGGTGGCTGGAGCGGATTTTCGGCCAAGCTGGCCGCCTTGGAAACCAAGTATCTCGAGGTGCCCCAGGTCATTGATATGGCCCTGCGCGGGAAAGGCTGGACCTCCTTTTACATCCTTACCTACATGTTCGCCCTGATGGGCATCCAGTGCTCCCCGGCGTTCACCATGTGGACTTTCGGGATCAAATCCCCGAAACCGTTGGCCTGGCAGCAGGCTTTCATGTCTACTTTCGTGGTTGGCTTTTCCCTGTTCTTCTTTGCCGCATTTCAAGGTATGGGTGCCAAGATTCTCCAGGTGGCCGGAGTCGGCAAATTTGCCACAATTGCAAGTGATAAGGTGGTTGTACCCCTGCTGATGCAGGAGTTCCTGCCGCCCTTTATGTTGGGGATCGTGTTCGTCGGGGCCATTGCGGCCATCCATTCGACCGCGGCACCCTACATCGGAACCGGCGGGTCCATCCTGCTGCGCGATGTCTACTGGCGCTACATCAAGAAACAGAAAGCCTCGGATGCCGAACAGATCTGGGTCAACCGGATCCTGGCTACCGGTTTGATCATCGCCGCCTTGGCAGTGGGCCTGGCATCGACGACCGCGCTGGTGGTTTTGGGAGCCCTGGCCACCTGTTTCGGGTTCATTATGTATATCCTGTTGTCAGGCAGCCTCTGGGGATTTCGCTTTCCGACCATCGGTGCGATCCTGGGCATGATTGCGGCCATGATCTCGATTTTTATCACATATAAAATCATTCCCAAGCCGCTCTCCATGCATCCTGCTTTCTGGGGTGTCGCCGTGGGTTTCGTCGTGGCCTATCTCTGCCGCGGTCTCGGCTTCAAGGACAAACCAGAGACGACTGAACGCCAGGCTGAAATCCGGGCATGGCTCAACAGCGTAGACGAGCCGAGTGCGTCCGGTAAGTCCTGGCGTAAAAAAATGAAGGTGGCCGTACCGCTGTGGTACTTCTTCGCCATCGGCCCAGCTTGTATCCTGGCCAACGAGGCCTTTTCGTTCTGCGGCTTTCCCGCCATCTGGTCCTGGCAGATAGCCTGGTGGATCGTGGGCATCGTGATGATGTGGGCCCTTTGTTTCAAAGCTGAAATGGCCACTACCACGGAAGAGCAGATCCGGCGGGCCGACACCGAGCAGATGATTGTCGTCAAGGAAACCTGATGCTTGGAACCCTGCTACTAAATGAGCCACTTGTAACCGGACGACACGAAAAGGAGTCAGCAATATGAAAAAGGAAGATATTTGGATGATGATTCTGGTGGTATTCGCCATGGTATTTACCGCATCCTTTGGTTGGGGTTTGTGGGGATAACCGGAACTATCAACCTCTGAAAACGCCGCAAAGCGGAGTTACCGCTTTGCGGCGACCTGCAAGGAGAAAGCGTGATGATAAAAAAATATGATGAGGCCTATGCCCAGTCATTGGAGAACCCGGATACATTCTGGGGGGCGGCGGCCGAAGACTGCCACTGGTACAAGAAATGGGACCGGGTGCTGGATGACAGCAACGTTCCCTTTTACCGCTGGTTCACCGGTGGCCAGGTCAATACCTGTTACAACGCCCTGGACTATCACGTCGATAACGGCCGGGGAGACCAGGCTGCGCTGATCTATGATAGTCCAGTGACCGATACGATCAAAACCTACACCTACAGTGAACTGCGCGACACGGTTGCCAGGTTCGCAGGGGTCTTGGCCGCCCAGGGCGTCGGTAAGGGCGGCCGGGTGATTATCTACATGCCCATGATCCCCGAAGCCGCCGTCGCCATGCTGGCCTGTGCCCGCATCGGGGCGGTGCACTCCGTGGTGTTCGGCGGGTTTGCCGCCAATGAACTGGCCACCCGGATCAATGACGCCAAACCCAAAGTGATTGTGTCCGCCTCCTGCGGTATTGAAGTCAGCAAGATCATTCCCTACAAGGCGCTCTTGGACGGGGCCATCGAGGTGGCGGAATTCAAACCGGAAAAATGCATCATTTTGCAGCGTGAGATGGAAAAAGCAGCCATGATCACGGACCGCGATATCGACTGGATGGAAGCCCAGGCGGCTGCCGCTCCGGTCGACTGTGTCCCGGTGGCGGCCACTGATCCTTTGTATATCCTGTATACTTCGGGCACAACCGGGCAGCCCAAGGGCGTCGTCAGGGACAATGGGGGGCACATGGTCGCTCTCAAGTGGTCCATGAAGGCGGTCTACAATATCGATGCCGGTGACGTGTTTTGGGCGGCGTCAGATGTGGGCTGGGTGGTTGGCCACTCCTATATCGTTTACGCTCCGCTGCTCAAGGGAGCCACTACCATTCTCTTTGAAGGCAAACCGGTGGGCACCCCGGATGCCGGTGTTTTTTGGCGGATTATTTCCCAACACAAAGTCAAAGCCCTGTTTACCGCGCCGACGGCTTTTCGGGCCATCAAGCGGGAGGATCCCAAAGCGCTGCTGATGAAGGACTACGACCTGGCCTGCTTTCAAGCCCTGTATCTGGCCGGAGAGCGTTCCGACCCGGATACGCTCCAATGGGCCGAGACCAACCTGGGGGTGCCGGTGATCGACCACTGGTGGCAGACGGAAACCGGGCGGGCCATTGCCGCCAACTGCATGGGTCTGCATGCCTTTCCGGTGAAACACGGTTCGCCGACCAAGGCGGTGCCGGGCTGGGATTTGCAGGTTGTGGATGAAAGTTGCAACCCGGTGGAAGCCGGCAAGATCGGCGCCCTGGTTGTCAAGCTGCCGTTGCCGCCCGGCACGCTGCCGACCCTGTGGCAAAATGACAAGCGGTTTCTGGATTCCTACCTGGAAGAGTTCCCGGGCTACTATAAAACGGCGGATGCCGGGTTTATCGATGAAGAGGGCTACGCCTATATCATGGCCCGCACCGATGACATCATCAATGTGGCCGGCCACCGTTTGTCTACCGGTGCCATGGAAGAAGTCCTGGCGGATCATCCGGACGTAGCCGAATGTGCCGTGCTCGGGGTTGACGACAAGCTCAAAGGTCAGATTCCCATCGGCTTTCTGGTGCTGAATGCCGGGGTCGAGCGTTCCCATGATGAGATCGTTGCCGAGGTTATCAAGATGGTCCGGGAAAGAATCGGGCCGGTGGCGGCCTTTAAAACGGCCACGGTGGTCGCCCGGCTGCCCAAAACCCGCTCCGGCAAGATCCTGCGGGGCACCATCCAGAAGATTGCCGATAACAAGGAGTGGAAAATGCCGGCAACGATCGATGACCCGGTCATTCTGGATGAAATTACCGATGCCCTCCAGACCATCGGCCTGGGGCAGGCCCGTTCGTAGAACCAGGGGCTGCCCTGTTCCGGTGACCATGCCGGACTCGGACGCAGCCTGATCGATGCGAGCAGGCTGCGGCGCGTGTTTGGTCTGCAGCCGCCGACAGCCTGCGCGCATACCTCTGACCTGACGCTGGATTTCAGCCCGAAAACCACAGCGCGCAAAAATCAGTTGCTGCAGGATTTGCAACTCGGGGCCATTTACCGGGTCGAGGGCAGCTAATGGGTGTTTGCGGGTGAACCCATTCGCCTGGTGGAGCCGGCCTACAAGCGCCTGGAACTGGCCGCGGATGTCATCGAAACCGTCTGCAACGCTGCCGATGCGCAAGCTCCATTGATTTCACGAACTACCAGGATTGGGCCTGGTTGCGTCAGTTTGCATTTCGATTTGCACACCGGCAGCCTGGGCCCCGGGTTCCAGGACCAGCAGCCGGACCCGGCCGGCGGCCACCAGGCGGTTTTCGCCATCATGTACGCTGGCCTCCCAGACATGCGAACGATTGCCCAGCACCAGCGGCCGGGCCGTGCAGCGCAGACGGCCGCCGCGGACGGCCTTTAAAAACGAGGTGTTGTTTTCCAGACCGACCGTGTGCTTGTTTTCTTCCCAGACCGTCAACGCTGCACCGGTGGAACAGAGGGTTTCAATCATCCCGGCATAGACCCCGCCGTGCACCAGGCCATAGGGCTGGAGGTGCCGATCCGTAATCTCAATTTCCGCAACATATTCTTCCGGCGTTGCTTTGATAAAGCGCAGGCCCATGGTGCTGTTGAATCCCCCCATATTGGCGTTGAGCAGGTCGAGTACATTTTCGGGAAAGGTTGGCATGCCGCGTGACTCCTCGATTGATGTTATGTCGGTCCGGATATGTTTAGATGCGCCAACGTACGCTTTTTTTTAAAATTAATCAAATTCAGTACGATGGTTTCAGTCGGCGGGTGCAGGCGTAATCTGCAGCGTGACCTGCTTTGGCGTATCTTTGGCGAGATCCGTACACGCAAAATCGCTCCTGAATTGGGTTGTTGGCTGTGCTCCGGGGACGGCTGACCCTATTGGCCAGGTCGGGAGCGGCAGATGACACCTTGGACCACGGCAGAGACGGCCAGACAGTGGTGTCTGGCGCTGCCCTGGTCGCTTCCCGCTACGCTGCTCAGCGCGCCTGAACGTATGTGCGCATATATTTTCCCGGTGCAAAACGATTACCGGGCGCGGCCCGGCAAAAGATTCTGGTTTTTTTGCCGCGAATACGCTATCTTTTGCTTACCAGTATCCCCCTTGAGCGCGCCCAGTCCTGCCCCGGCCTTCGATTGATAACACCTATCCCTATATCACCGGATGCCTTCTTCCATTTAACGTATAGCCTGTTCTGCGGTTGTACGCATTCGACCTGATAACTGACCGTATGGTCTCCCGCGCTGCTAATTTTTATCGTATTTTTTTACCCCGCCATGTCCCGTAAGAGGGAAAAAGGAGGACGACATGTATTACTCAATCCTGGTGCCTCTGGATCAGTCCAAACGGGCCGAAGCAATTTTGCCGCACGTGGAAAACCTGGCGACCTTGTATTCTTCCAGGGTAATTTTCCTGGTAGTGGTCGAACCGCTGCGCATGGTTGCGGCCTCCGGAGGTCCATACACGTCCATTCAAAAAGAAGGACTGAGCGCCCAAAAGAATGAGATCGAGAGCTACCTGGCCGGTTTGCAAGGGGAATTCCGCGAGAAGGGGATCGAGGGGATAATCCGCCTGGCCCACGGCCCGGTGGTGGAAGAGATTATCCGGACGGCCAACACCGAGAATGTCGATCTGATTGCCATTGCCAGCCATGGCCGGAGCGGGCTGTCGCGTGTATTCTACGGCAGTGTGGCGGCCGGTGTCCTGCAACGCATCGATCGGCCCCTTCTGATCATACGGGCCCTTGACGATCACTAGAGACGAACTTAAAAGATCAGCCTATGCGCCGTGGTGACGGGAGCGGTAGTCCCCGGGTTAGGAGCTGTGTTTTTTTCCGGGTGCGACCGGCCCTTGGGGCCGCAGGGTGTCCACAACCAAAAAATAAGGCGCCAATACCAGCATGAACCAGAAGAAAGAGATGAAGGTGGTGATGGTGTCGCAGACGGGATTGTCGATCGCGGGTCCGAAATATGTGTCGTGGAACCTCAGGCAGGGGTAAGCCCCGTTTTTAAACGGCGTGTCCAGCAAAACATCAAAGAAATAAAACATCTGCCAGGAATTTTGCCGGATGTAGCGACCAAGCGAATACCAGGTCTGCAGGGTTCCGGCAAGGCCCAGGTCATATACGAACATCCTGATAGCGGCACCGAAGAAAGGCTTTAGCAGCAGATGCCCGGTTTCGGCCTGGCTGACATAGAGGCCCCGGGACCGGTGGAAGAACTCCATCCGGCCGATGCTGTATAGCGCCATGAGCATGCTCATTAAGATATACACACGGTGGCAGCCGGCAGCTTCAAAGCGGCGTCCGGAGGTATACAGCCTGCCGGGCAGGGTCATCCAGGTACCGCGGCAGCGAATTTTTTCGGCCAGTTTCTGATCTTCCAAAAAGTGCTGGCTCTCATCGAAACCGCCCAACGCTTCGAAGAAGGTGCGCTTCAATAAGAACCCCTGATCGCCATTGGTGGTGTTGATCCGGTTAAAATGGGTTTTGCCTTCCATGTAACGAAAGATCATGCCATGGGCCGCTTCGCGGCGCAGGAACGCAAGTGGAAAATGGCCAGCGATCCTATCATCACCGCCGGTAGAAAGTGCCCGCTTCCAGGCCTTGAGGGCTTTCTCGAGCAACTGGGGGTCTTTCAGGCGCGAGTCAGCATGCAAAAACAGGATATTGCGGCCGGTCGATTTTAGGAACCCGGCGTTGAGCTGCCGGGCTCGGCCGCGGGGAGCGGCTACGATGATGGGGTTGAATGCACGGCAAGCCGCCAGGGTGTTGTCCGTGGAACCACCATCGGCGATAATGATTTCCAGGTTTACCCGCATTTGAGCTTGCAGATCCGTTAGCAGGCGCGGGAGGTGGTCCTGTTCATCCAGGGCGGGGATGATGATGGAGAGGTCATGATCCATGTGGTTTCAGTTTTCCAGGGTGCGGCCCGCCGCCAGCCAGTCGTGCAGCAGCCCGTTATCCAAGCCATTTTGCAGTTTTTCGCAAACCAGACGGTCCGTCGGAAATGCCATCTGCGCCGGGAGCTTGTCCAGGGCAAAGAAGTTGGCCGCCGCCGCATCCGAACCGGGGCGCAGATTGCCGGCCGGGTGTTCACCCCAAAACCAGACACCGACACTCTGGTGGTGCCGATCGTGGAAGTTCGAGTGAACCGCCAGAACGGGCCCAATGGCAAGCTGCAGCCCGGTTTCCTCTTGCATTTCCCGGTGGGCGGCTGCGCGCAAATCCTCGTTCCAGTCAACGTTGCCGCACGGGATGCACCACTGGCCGGCGTAGGACCCCCTGCGTTTTACCAGCAAAAGACGATCGACCTGCAACAAAACCACGGCGACACCGACCCGGGGGTTGTGATATTGCCACCGGCCGCAGGCCGGACAGTTCTGATGAGCCCCTGCTTCGCCGGACTTGCCGGGGTAGGGATGCCCGCACATCGGGCAAAATTTGAAAGGCATGCTTGTCACCGCCATAGGGTTAACGATATGAAAAATTAACGTCCATCAGGATAACAGAATCGAAAGCGGGGGACAATGGTTGCAGCGGGAATAGCGCTGCGGGCGACGGCAAAGTTGCACCCCGGCAAAAAGGGATTAGCTTCAGGTATAGGGTAAAGGAAATCCAGCGGCGTGAACCTAAACAGTTTCCGAGGCGACGATGGCCAATCAGTCCAGCAAGCAACGGCTTTATACAGAGCGTGAAAAGGTCCGCCACACGACCCATTGGGATTTGGATTATCTGCCCATCGAAGAGGTCGAAAACTACTATTTTCATCACCCGGCAAAAGAGCGGGGAACCGGGGATACGCCGCCCAAAAAGATAATAGACCAGCGCCGACTGGGACTGGTCCTGATTGGTATCGGAGCCGGCCTGTTTGCAGCAGCCCTGGCATTTGGCCGTTTCCTGGGAGGATAGCCCGTCGCCAGACAGGTGCTTAGGGCTGACAGGCCTGCGGCACAAAAAAAGGGTGGCTTCCGTATGGAGAAGCCACCCTGGTTGATATTATGGAGGTAAGAGAAATGTTTATGGCATTTTCGTTCCTCTTACTAACCATACTGTAAGGCCTGGTCGATGCGTGTCAAGCCCGGTAGGAACTCAGGGCGGGATCCGCAAGGGCAAGCCTCAAGAGCGAATTTCAAGCGTACCTTATACTTTCCCAAGACTGCAGTGATTCATTCGACTACCAACTTGGTCGTTACCGGTCATTTCCCGATATATAGCCGCATGATATGGTTGCCCTGCTGATCCCGGCAGCCTCCAAAAAGGCAAAGGCCGCTGTTGTCGTTCAGCGGCCTTCACTTTTGTCCCCTGGCAGATCGGTAAATTCAGTTTTACCGGCCGCCAGGGGCTCACGCCCGACGCGGGTCAACTGTATATCAAGACTCGTCCAGCACAATCCGGACTGTATTGGCCAGGTTCTCCATTGAAATCGGTTTTTCCAGGGCATCGCGGATCCCGTTGGACCGGAATTTGACCTGGTCGAGTTCACCGCTGAACGCGGAGTAAATGATAACCTTGGCGTCACTGCGGATCTCCGCCACCAATTCGGCCAGGCGGTCACCGGTAATCCCGGGCATGGTCCAGTCAGTAAGTATCAGATCGATACTGTTCGGATCTCGGCGATAGATGTCGAGGGCTTCCTCGGAGCTGTCTACCGTGATGCAGTCGTAACCCAGAGATTTGAGCATTTTGCTCAGGGTAAAGGTGACCGTCCGTTCGTCATCCACGACCAGGATGCGTTCACTGCCTTTGGGCAGCTGCTCGAAAGTCAACGGTTCGGATTCTACTTTAGCCAGTACCTTCGGCAGTAAAACTTCCACCCGCGTACCTTCTCCAGGGGTGCTGGCGATGTTGATGGCCCCACTATGGTCTTTTATGATGCTGTGTGCGGTGGGCAGGCCCATGCCGGTACCGACGCCGCCGGATCTGGTTGTATAGTAGGGGTCGAAGATCTTTTTCAGGGTTTCCGCATCCATGCCGCTGCCGTCATCGGTAATGGTGAACTTGATGTACCAGCCCGGTTTCACCCCGGGGTGGACCAGAACCTGATTTTTACTCAATTCGACCAGGCTGGATTCAATGTTCAAGGTGCCGGGCGCGTCGCCAATAGCGTCCCGCGCATTCTTGAGAAGATTGGTGATAGCCTGATGCATCTGTTTCGGGTCGGCTATAATCAAGCCGTCCTGGAAAGAGAAATTGCCGCGAATTGAAATGGTTTCCGGCAGGAAAATCCGAAAAAGCTTGACGGCTTGTTTGAGAACCTTCTGACTTTTGATCGGGATCTTATCCTGCTGGCTCTGGCTGGTGAAAGTCAATATCTGGTCCACCAGGTCCATGGCGCTGTTACTGGCTTTCAGGATTTCACCGATGTCATCCCGCACCGGCTTATCCTGAATATCCAGCATAGCGATTTCAGCAAAGCCGGATATGGCGCTGATAATGTTTTTAAGATCATGTGCGATGCCGGCGGACAATCTTTCCAAGGCCTGATCTTTTTCAGCCTCGATCAACTTGACTTGCAGGCGACAGCGTTCCGCGGATTGAATTTCGAAAGATTCATGTAATTGAGCGTTCTCAATGGCCAAAGCAGCATGGTCGGCAAACGAAGAAAACAGCATGACATCTTCCTTGGAATAAGACCGTCCCTCCTGCTTGTTCAATGCTTCCAGGACACCGATAACCTTATTTTTTGATTTCAAGGGAACCGCCAGGATCGAGCGGGTCTTGAATCCGGACATTCTATCGATTTCCGGATGAAACCGAGGGTCTTCACTCACGTCGGGTACGATAATCGGTTTTTCATTTTCAGCAACCCACCCGGCAATACCGACACCTTTTTGAATGCGAATGTCCGCCAGTTTTTCAGCAGCAGGCCCGGTAGGAATTGCAAATTTGAGGTCACCGGTCATCTGGTCAATGAGAAAAAGGGTGCTGGCCTCGGAAAGGGCGATATTGGCCGCGCTTTCGAGAATGGTGGTTAATGCGGTCTGCAAATCTAGGGAAGCATGCAGGGCAAGAACCTCTTTTTCTACCAAGCGGATGCGGGTGTGGTCTTTTTCAGCGGTTGTTTTCCGGTCTTCTTCCGGTATTTGTTTGGCAATCATAATGAGCCTCAGTCCGATTTTTTGAAAAATTAATCAAAGCCTGCTAATTCAGTTGGAACTGTAAGTAGCAAACCGCCATCTCCCTTGCCCTTAATTCTCGCAAGAACCGTACCAGAAATTTAAAAAATGTAAATAGCAATGATTATAGGTAGTTGCAAAAGGGATATGATTTCGCATGAGTTGGAATCTGCAATCCTTGATGATTGCGATTCGGCACCACTTTACTTGCTACATAAAGTGTGGATGCCCTTTTGGGAGAGATTACTGTCTTTCCGGGGTGGTAAGATCGGCCGTTTTTGATAAGGCGATACCATGCCTGCAGCGGGTAGGGTCATGACGGGCTGGTATTTGATATCGACCCAACCATAAGGCCGGCAATGCGGATCAGCTGCGCGAATATTTTAGGTACGTTCTGTCGGTATACCGGAAAGCCTGCTGGCTGCTACGGGCTTTCCAGCGGGTTTCAGCCCTCATTGTAGATCGGATCACTCATTTGACCGAATTCAAAATTATAAAAGACGTGATGCCCATCATAGTCCAAAACCCTGAGATCATCCTCCTGATGTAGATCGCCCATAATTATTTTGAACTGTGGACCATATTTCTCTTTTACGAGTGCCTGACCGACTTCAAAAGCGATGAATTTCTTAATACCTTTTAAGGCGAGTTTTTTAATCATCTCCGGAGCATCCAAAGCTCTGTAAGAGGTAAGAATCAAAATTGGGCCGGTTCCTGTAAAATAGATGCCTGCTTTCATGGCGCACCTCCTTTATACCTTATAATACGGGTAAATAATTGATTTCTTAACGAAACGGGGTGCTACCCGTTTGGGGGTAGATTGGTTGACCAGCGTATCAATGCCCACAACGGGTATCCGCAGAATTCAGGAGACGAGGCGTATAGCAAAAAAGGGCCTGAAGCATTTTCAGGATATGGTATGGGTCGCCCGGTCTATGGAGCGAGGACGCGATAGTGTCGTTTTGGAGACCAGAAACTGAATCAAAATCGTACACCGGGAAGTTGAAGAGCGGTTGGTTTAAGTCCAGCGGATGAGAAGATACTTCCGAATGCCTGGATCGCGAACTGGTGAAATGAATTTTAGGACAGCAGTTCACATTTCTCAAGCTAAATAATCTTTCTCGGGTGGCTGAATTCAGCTAAAGCATGCCTGGCGGGCATCTTAATACCCTTCCCGGAAAGTTTGTTAAAAAGGCAGTCGCAGCGGTGAAAGCGATCGCAAGCCGGCAAACGCGATTCCGTACGTGTAGGTGTTTGCGGTCGGATCGGGTGTCAGGCGGGGTCAGGGTTCCTGGGATCCGGCGGTGGGTGGTCCCTGCACCGTGGCCTGATAGGCAGCGAGAATTTCGAGCAGCAATGCTTCCTTGATGGGCTTCTGGTAGATGCCGTCGAACCCGGCTGCTGCGAGCTCGTTAGGGTCATAACCACCCAGAAAACCGGAGATAGCATATATTTTGAGGTCGGGGTGGACGCGCTTGGCTTCTTTGCAAAACTGCAATCCGTCCAGCCAGGGCATTTTCAGAGCGGTAATGATCATGGCAAAATCTCGCTCCCAGCGCAGAATAAGACCAGCTTCTTCGGCACTGTCTACCGTCACCGCCGTGTGGCCCATTCTGGTCAACAAGCGCTTGATTAGCCGCAGCTGGCTGCGCTGGTCGTCGATGACAAGTATTTTCTTTCTGTCCATATAAGCTACGTCCAATAGGCGCCCTACATTATGTGCCCCAATTTGTAACGGCTACACCAACGGGCGCCTCAGCGGCTACGAATTATAGGATTGCGGTTTAGCAGTCAGGTTGGTCACGATCGCATCAGAGGATTCTTTCATACCCCCTAACAGCATGAAATTCAAGTCCCATATTTGGCCGGGCGCGCAGGAAAATCTGTGTCGCAGAACGGAACGGCCTGCCAGCCTGCTGTTCCTGTGGACGAGTCCCTATTTTTTCACCTTGGACAGCACAATCTCGACGATTTTGTCCTGTCCGGGCCGGAGTGTCGTCAAGACCCTGCGGTTCCTGTGATTCTTGGCGCTTACCGACAATTCATAAGCCCCCGGGCTTAACACCATCCCCTGGTAAAACCGCGGTCTAATATTCAGAATCCGGATGGTTGCTTGCGGGGGGGCACCGCTGACAGCCAGGGTGGCCTTGCGTTTTAAATCTCGTGATTGGAGCCGTTTCAGGGCCAGAGCCATCTGATAGACAATCTCTTCCGCCGTGGCCTTGTCTTTGAAGATGACGTTCTTGGACACATTGATGGTAACGTTGGTTGTTGCCGAGGTTACAGTTTCCAGGTCCAGTACGACCCGCCGTTTCCCGGCCCGGCCCTTTACCTGTATTTCCTCACCATTGCGCTCGACAGTATGCACCTTAATGGCCATGGTCCGCAGGGCCTGAAGGCAGGCCCGGTAGACGTTCTTGAGCGGATAAGTTTCCGTTTTGTAAGCGGTGCTGAATAGAGAATAGGTCGCTCCGGAGCCGACCCCGGAGACGACCAGAGGCGCTAGGGTCGCACAACCCGGCAAGCATACTAGCAGGGTCGTAATAACCAGTTTTTTAACCCTGGAGGTGGGCTTAGCCATCTTCTCTCCCATTTGCCCGATGAACCTGTCCCGGAGACCATAGTTATACAATTTGGGCATTTGTTCAACTGAATTTATTGCCGTACGTCTACCCATACAACCAGGCACGTTCAAGGGGCCGCGGGGGCCCGGACTTAGCAGCGGTTTTTAGAAGTTATAAAAATTGTTAAACAATAACAATTTGTTGCGTAAGGGTGTGCCGCTTTGGCGCCAGGCTGCCGGTGCTCTTCTCGAAATTCTGTCCGAATTGATTTTAAAGTTTTTGGATTTATGGTAGATAAAATGGTTATACAAACATGACTACTGAGACAAAGGAGGGTGTATGCGTCCCAAATTGTTGTTAGTCGTCCTGTCCTGCGCTGCCGTCCTGGCCGCTGCCAATACCGCCTGGGCCGAGATAGGGCAGATCAAAACCCTCACCGGCGAGGTCTATATTCTGCGTGACAACATTCGCGTGCCCGCCAAACTGGGCGATATTCTGCTCCAGGCCGATATAGTTGAAACCGGTCCCCAAGGCACTGTGGGGATTACCTTTATCGACAGTTCCCGGTTCTCCGCCGGCCCGGATACCCGTTTGGAACTCAGTCGGTTTCGATTCAACCCCACCACCCATGAGGGTGAATTCACGACGGGCCTGGACCGGGGGACCCTGACCGTGATTTCAGGACAGATTGCCAAGCGTTCCAAGGAGGCCATGAAAATCAAAACACCGACCACCATCCTCGGCTTCCGGGGGACCCGGGTGGCGGTGCAAGTTTCTGATTAGAAGCTATCTCAAAAAAGTCTTTTGGTCCAACCTCGGCGTTGGGCGCGAAAATTTAAATCCTCGAAATACTGGAGTATTCCTCCGGTTCAAATGTCGCGCCCGCCTTGATCTTGAACCAAAATCCATTTTTTGAGATAGCTTCTATGCGGTTTTGCACCATCGGTCGGCTTGACCACTCAAGCTTAGGCCTGTTCCCGGGAGGATGAATGGCGTTAAAATGGATGAAACTCTATGGTCTGTTTCTCATTTGCTTTGCGTTGATATACCTTAATGCCTGCAGCAGCAAGAAAACCCTGGTCGTGCTATTGCCGGAGGAAGGCAACCCCAGCAGCGCCGTGGCTATCGGCGAGGGCGACCGGCAGACCGTTATCGACCAGCCGCTGACATCTGCCAGGGTGGGCTCCGGGGGGCGGGTCTCCCAAAAACCAATTACCAATGCTGCTGTGCAGGCAACTTTTTCAGCCGCCCTGGCTGCCCAGCCCCCAAACCCAATTTCATTTACGCTCTATTTCGAGGAAGGCAGTACGACTGTCTTGCCCGAGTCGCAAGGGACCCTGGCGGAACTGTTTGCAGAAGTAGCCCGCCGGCAGGCCGTCGAAGTTCAGGTGACGGGGCATACCGACACCGTCGGGCGTGAGAAGGACAATGATCGCCTATCTACCGAACGGGCGCAACGCATCAAGAATATGCTTATGGGGCAGGGTCTGCAGGCCGACTTTATCCGCGCTGTGGGCAGAGGAGAGCGCGAATTGCTGGTGCCGACTCCCGATAATTTCCGCGAACAGAAGAACCGCCGCGTGGAAGTAATTGTGCGGTGATCGCCAAGTACCTGCCGGTTTCTCTATTTTAACCGAATTGCCATGATGGTAATATCATCCGATTGATCAGCTTGCCCGGAGAACTGTTTTACCTCTGCATATAAACCCCGGCATAGCTCTTCAGCCGTGCTTGCGGCCAGATTGCGTTCCGCCAGGTAGTCCAGAATTCTATCCCGTCCGTAGAGCGCTTCATCTTGGTTCTGAGCTTCCGTGACTCCATCCGAGATGAGCAATAGCATATCACCCGGCAAGAGCGTCACCGTCAAGGCAGGATACCGGAAGTCCTCGAGAACGCACAACGGCGGCCCGGCCTCGATTTCCATGAAATGCACGGGGGCGTCTGGTCGGGCCAGGATGGGGGCCTCATGACCGGCCCGGCATAGCTGGGTTTTTCCGGTCATGACATCGACGATACCGGCAATGGCGGTCACGAACAACATGCCCGGGTTGTCACGCGATATCTCCTCATTGGCCGTATTTATCAGGGCCGCCAGGGAAACCCCGGTACGCAGGGCTGCACTTTTGCACAGGGTTTTACTCAGGGCCATGAAAAGGCTGGCGGCAACGCCTTTGCCGGCCACGTCCCCGACTACAAAAAAGAAATGTCGTTCATCTATCATGAAGGCATCATAGAGATCTCCACCGACTTCAGTGGCTGGTTCCAGCATGGCGTACAGGTCGATGTGCGGGGGCAGTCCGACCACCGCGGACGGGTCGGGCAGCATCCCCATCTGGATTTCACGGGCGGCCTGCAGTTCACCGGAGATTCTAACCCGTTCCAGCCTTTCGGCTTCCAGGGCGGCATTCAACTCGCGCCGCCGGCGTTTGGAGGCTGCGAACCCGGCTGTCATCAGCATCACGACGACCAGGGCGCTGCCGGTAATCGGAAAGGTTGGATCAAACAACTGTCTATTCGCCCAAAAGGCCAGCAGGCTGCAGCCGGCCAGCAAGGCTGCCGTAAGCAGATAGGCGAGTATCCCGTAACCTGGATGGACCCGGGGCAGGAAAAGTATGAAAAAACCGGCTGTCAGAATGAAGATGGTGAACTCCACTGCCGGGGCAATCTCCGGTCTGATGAGGCGTGCATTGGAAAGGATATTCTCCACCACCTGGGCCTGAATCTCAACACCGTCCATGCGCGCCGCCACTGGCGTGGCCACCACGTCGATGGTACCGACCCCGGTTGCCCCGATGATGGCGACCTGGTTGGCAAATGCATTGGCGGGCAGGGTTCCGTTCAGAACCGCCAGGGCCGAAACGCGGCGATCAGTATAGGCCGGTGAAAAATGGATCCGGATCCGGCCGTCCTGATTGACCGGAATACGGGAATTGCCAAGTTGTATGAAGTTAACGCCGTTGGAATCGGCATGCACGCTGTACCAGTTTGCGCCGAGAGCGGTACGCAGCAGTTCCAGGGCCAGGGTTGGAGCCAGCTGGCCATTGACGTTGATGAGCAGCGGCATGGACCGCACAACCCCATCCCGATCCCGGGTATCGTTTAGATAGCCGCATCCGAAAGCAGCCTTTTCCAGCCCGGCGATATTTGCCAAGTGATCGGCATAGGTCGTCAGGTGCCCCAGGGGGGATGTCCCTACGATGTTCACCGCGGTTTGGGCCGGTTTGACGTCCGGGGTAGATTCGCTGTCAATAAGCGCCGCCCGGGCCACAACTGAGGGTGTGCGCCGGAGGGTCTGCATGAGAATGGCATCATTGGAGGGCAGCTGGGCCAGCTCCTGCTGTATGGCCGTACTGACGCCCCGCCGGTGGGCCAGGACAACCTCCGGTGATAGTTGATCCGGCTCGGGCAGGATAATGTCATACCCGATGGACAAGGCGCCCAGACGGTGGGTGGCTTCAGTCAGCCTGGCCAGGCGGGTGCGCGGCCAGGGCCAGCGTCCCAGGGCACTGATACTGTTATCGTCGATCTCCACGATGACCACCGGAAACTGGTCTACCCGCCGCGGAAACAGGCGCTGGTAGGAGTCGAACACCAGGTTGCCCAGCGGGTGCGAAACCTCGCCGCCGAAAATCGCATGCAGTGCCACGATGCCCGCAAGCAGAGCCACGGCCACCGGCCGGCCGTGACCGCCGTATAGGGCGCGGGCAAGCCGGGACCGCCATCCGCGCGGAAGCCGGATGGCAGGTGTGGTTGTGGTTTCTTTTTCCTCCGGCATGTCTTTTGCCGTAGACGGCTCCAGACGGCGCAACTAAATGGTTATTCAGATATCGACCACCATATCATCATAGGCCGCGGAAATTTTCAGGTTGCGGCCATCGCTGACGATCTCTCCATAGCGCCTGGTTTCAAGCAAAATCTTATACAGCGTTTCATCATTATAGGAGGGATCATGGTGGAACATGCAATAGTGTTTCACGTTGGCCCGCAGGCATAAGTCCACCCCGACGATATTGCTTGAATGCCCCCAGTCTTCACGGACCGTCACCATCTCCGCCAGGGAATACATGGCATCGAAAATGACCAGATCGGCATCTTCAAAAAAGGCGATGACGGCCCCGGTTTCCCGTTCCCGGGCCTGCTTGTGTTCGGCATCGGTGGCATAAACCAGGCATTTGTCGTCTTTTTCAAACCGATAGCTGTACGAATCCCCATGATGCGACTGGAGCATGCCCTTGATCCGGAAACCGTTTATGTCATGCCACCGATCAGGTTGCAGCTGGTTGAAAATGATGTCGGCACCCAGTTCGTTCCAGTCTACCGGGAAAAAAGGGCTCGCATGCTGTTGCTGCAGCGCAGCGGCCAGCATGCCGGTATCCAGGCAGCTGTAAATGTGGATCGTGTTGCCGGGGACATAGGCCGGGGGGAAAAAGGGAAAGCCCTGGATGTGGTCCCAGTGGACGTGTGACATGAGAAAGTGGTACATGCGGGGGAGGTGCGGTCCAGGTTGCTGCATCACCTGCCGACCGAACCGACGCAGACCGGAGCCCATGTCGCAAAGCAGGTAATCCGGCCCCCCCTCTATTTGAATGCAGGCAGAATCACCGCCAAAGCCATGCCGAGTGGGGAAATCCAGTTTGTTATCGATGAATTTATCCAGCTGGGTTTCGTTGGCGAAGCGCTTACCATCGGCCGCGCGGAGCGCCCGTTTAATCTTGGCCCGAATATTTTCGGCACCGGCGGTTACAGGAATGGAACCCCTCGTTCCCCAGAATCGTATCCGCATCGTAGCCCCTCATGCCCCTTCATAGTCGGCAAGTGCGGCCGGTGAAAGTTTTTGCAAGGCCTCCCGCACCGATGGAAACACGTTGATAACCAGATCAAAACGGCTGATGGTGAAAATTTCTTCTACGATGGGCTGCAGACTCGCCACGGCGATTCCCCGGCCCTGCCGGCCGCAGGTTTTGGCCGCTATCATCAGCATGCGCAAACCGGCACTGGTGAGAAAGTCCAGCTTTTCGAAATTGATTATGATCTTTTTTGTTATTGCCGGATTGTCCGCCTCCAGGAAGGGCATCAGCGCGGTTTCAAAATCCTTGACGGTCTTGTGATCGATTCGGCCGGCAATGTGAATCAAGGTGACATCGTCAAATTGTTTTGCGGAAAATTCCATAAACTAGAACACATCTCAAAAAACGGATTTTAGTTAAAAATCAAGGCGGCCGTGAGAAGCCCCGCATTGCGGGACTTCCCGCTGGATATATTCCTCAAAAGTGGGGCGTAAACCGGAGGAATACACCACGTATTTCGAGGATTTATTCCGATCGCCCAACGCCGAGTTTGGGCCAAAAGACTTTTATGAGATGGGTTCTAATCTCAATCTTCCCGGCCCGTATGTGTACCAAATTCAAAGTCATTTGTAGCGGTTTCGATCTATTCAAGCGGTGCTACAATGAAAAACGTAACATGAAATATGGTTCGATTCAACGCCGGGGGTCTACTTCAGGTCAGACAATGGTTGACAAACCGCTTCAAGCGCATCGTCCAATAGGAGAGGTTGACGGAAAATACCAGGCGGGGGTCGAAATTGACATTCTTGATTTTTCCCATTACCGACAGGTAATGCACATGATCACCCACCGAGACCGGGCAGCCCTTGGCATGGACATATCGGCGGTTTTTGCGAAAGTAGGCAGCCAGGAGGGTTTTTATGGTCTTCAATACCATGTCGTTTGATTTGGTCTTTTTTTCATCTACCTTACCGGTTGTCCGATAGCTGCTTGCGATGCTGACCGCCTGATCACCGAGCGGTCCGCTATAGCTGGTGCAGTCACCGGCAAAGATGACTTTTTCATCATCATCCAGTTCCAGCGGCTGGGTCACGTTGCCCACCACATAACGGACTTTCTGAATGTCCTGGTAAATGTTGGGGTAGTAGGCCTTGAGTATGTGCATGGCTTCCTGCAGTGCGCCGGGACAGCCTCCCCAGCAATAATCCGGCGAGTGTTTTTCGGGGAACGTGCCGACCGTACAGCGCAGGTTGCCGGAATTTCTAAAATAGGTGTCGATATTTTCCATACAGAATTTGAAATCCCGGGTCCGGGCCTGCATTTCATCCAGAGGAAAGTCGCCGGTTACTTCGATCTCCTCCAGGTCCATCGGCCCGAAGCCGCGCTCGGCTGTCAGTCGTAGATGGATCACATCGGCAGGTTGAATATTCACCATGTGGCAGCCCACCGTATCGACGGCACAGGAGTTGGTCCCCATCACAATGGCGCCCATGTGAAAGGGGGTGGGCGTCAACATCATTTTCTGGCCGGCCGTGATGGCATCCACGGCGATAAACTTGGGCTGGATGACTTCTTGCAGGTCGGCGATTTTGTGTTCTAAAAAAAGATTGTGGTCAACCAGGCGATGCCGGTCGTCCTGGATGCCGATAAAGTTCTTCAGGCTCAGGGTGAGCCGGCACCAGGGGTGGGCCTTGAACTTCGGCAGGTTGATCAGAAAGTCTGCATCGGCCACTGGTTTGGGTACGAAAATGTTGTTTCGCAGGGACTGGTCCTGCTGGAGACTGACCGGCACCTGGCGGGTTTCATCAAAATAATGGGTCCGGGCACGGTGTTTGCGAATGATCTTGGGATAACCGGCTTGTTTAAAACAATACCGGGTGGGGATGGTAATACCCGAACGTTCGCCCACGGCCAGTTCGGTCATTTCTCCGGCCAGGGCGCGGGTGGCGCCGAGCACGCCGTCCAGGACCTCCTTTCGGGTAAAGGCATGTGGGAAAATGTCGGGATGGGCGATAACCGTGTTCGGCTTTAACAATACCCTGCCGGAGGGTTTAACGCCCAGTTCCTGCATGCCTTCTTTGATGATGCCTTCAATTTTGGCGGGATCATAGTCATCACAGCGCATGATTATGACTTTCTGCTTGGCGGTCATTCGGGTTTCTCCATAGCTGTTGGCATGGTGTTGCGTAAAGCGGCCGGGGGACGGCCGTTTCGGTCCGGGGTCCCCATTCCCGAACAGCAACCGACACCAGGTAGTAAAATGTGTATCGCCAACTTAAACGGGGCCGAAATGTTTTGTCAAGATTTCATATTTTTACGGCCAGGACGAACGGCCATTCCGGGAAAGATTTGCCACCGGTCCCGAAGTATGGTTTAATAAATTTCTCATTGGGCATGGAAGGGCAATCTCCCTCAAAAATTAACCGGACAAACTGAATATGCACCGATAGAGGAATCTTTATGGGACTGCACAAGAAGATCGTATGGGGGGCGGTAGGCTGGATCTGCTTGCTCATGGTGCCGGTTGCTTCCATGGCAGCCGAGAGCGGCAAGGAACTTTACTACAGTGTTCATATTGATACGGCCGGGGATATCGAAGAAGTCAATCTCAAAATCAACCGGATCCGGGTCCGCGAGAAAATTGTCTTTTGGGAAAAACGGGCCGTAAAAGGTGTTGGCACATACTACAAGGTCTATCTGGGCTGGTTCGATGAATTCAAACCGGCCAGGCGGTTTATGCAAAAATTACACGAGGCCGGCTGGAAAAAATCCATGGCCGTGCACTGGTTCAAGTATCCGCCGTGGGAAGCGCAAAGCGCCGCGAAAACACCTGTTCAGGAGTTTACGCTGCCCCCGGCTCCGCCGCAGGTGGAGATGGTGGACCGCTTTAAGGACAACGGGGACGGTACGATCACGGATAACAAAACCGGGTTGATGTGGATTAAAAACGGTTGGCGTATTGAGTTTTTAGCGGCCGCGTCCTGGTACGACGCAAAGCAGAAATGCGTTCAATTCAAGTTGGGAAATTATGACGATTGGCGTCTGCCCACCGTGAAAGAGTGGCAGAGCCTGGTAGACCGCAGGGTCAGTTCACCGGCCCTGGCGGAACCCAATCCGTTTGAAAATATCGTTACCCATATGCCGTATTGGTCGGGCACCGAGTACGCGTACGGCGAAAAACACGCCAAAGGCGGTACCGGCACCCGCAACAGTTTCACCGTAATGCTCTATTCCGGCCGTTTCGGCCAGCAGTCCAAGAGCGAATTGGCCTTTATTTTGCCGGTGCGCGGGAAAAGTGCCCAATAACCCCCTGTTCGCGCCCGGACCGGCATTAGGCCCGGTCCGGGTTCAAGGCTCGTCGGCTTCCGTTGTGATTACCAGCACCCGCATCCCCGGCTTGAGTGGTACGTATTCTCCCGTGTCGCTCGTAAGGCCCAATTCATGATGGCCGCAACAGTCGCATTTTCGGGCGGTGACGACGCCCTGGAGCCTCTCGCTCTCCGGACGTCTCTCTTGCTTATCCGTAACTTTCATCATCCTTTCGTCCTGGCCCGGCGCCAGGGACGCCGCAGGGCATCCCGTAACCCGGAGCGGCGTTCAACCCGGGCCTGCACCGCAGTTTCGAAAGTAGCCGCTTCAGCCCAGGTGGCGACCGATTGACGTGCACGCGTGAGACCGGTATAGACCAGTTCCCGCGTAAAGATCGGGGAGGCCACGTTCGGCAGTATCATCAGAATCCGGTCGAATTCAGATCCCTGAGATTTATGAATGGTCATGGCATAGACGGTTTCATGGGCCGGAAGCCGGGTAGTCGACAACGCCCGAAACCCGCCTGTCCGATCCGGGAACCAGGCCCGGTTTTCGCCGGTTGCGTCCGGCCAGATAACACCGACATCGCCGTTGTAAAGGCCGAGCGTGTAGTCATTGCGCTGGAGCATAATCGGGCGGCCGCGGTAATACGGCCCGGAAGCATCGATCAACCCCTTTTTTTGCAGGACGCTTTCCATCAGGCGGTTGATGCCGGCGACGCCATACGGGCCCCGCCGGTGCGAGCATAGAATTCGGAAGGTGTCCAGGACCCGGAAGGCGCCTTGCAGATCTTCAGCCGTACTCGGGCCGGCATGACCGGTCTCGACAAGGGCTGCGAGGCGATCTTCCAGTTCCCCCGGATCCGGCAGTGCCTCGCGGGATATGGTTCCACTCGTGTCCTGGTCTGTAACCGCCAGGGCGGCCTTGGCATCCCCGCTGTTCACCGCCCGGCTGACGGCGCCAATGGCCGAAGAGGCTTCAAAACGATAGCTGTATTTCAATTCCACCGCACAGTCTGACAAGGCTGCCTGGTCGGCGGCACAACCCGAGACCAGGTTTTCGGCTCCCACGCGGTCGTATAGCTCACAAAACGCTTCCGAATAGCTGTCCGGGTCGGCGGCGGTACACAGGTCGCCCAGGACGGCGCCCGCTTCTACCGACGCCAGCTGGTTGCGGTCTCCCAGCAGGATGACCCGGCATTCGGCTGCTGTGGCCCGCAGCAGCTTGGTCATCAGGGCCAGGGACACCATCGAGGCTTCGTCTACAATGAGAACATCTATGGGCAGGGGGTTATGCTGATCGTGGTAGAAATTGGGTGAGTTTCGACGGACCCCCAGGAGGCGATGGATGGTCGTGGCCTCGTCCGGTATTTTCGACCGCAGCTGCGGCGGGCAGTCCAGCGTTTGCTTGGTCTTTTTGATCGATTCCTGGATGCGGGCCGCGGCCTTGCCGGTGGGGGCACAAACCGTTGCCCGCAGGTCGGCATGCAGTTCCAGCAGCAAAGCCAAAATGTTGGTGACCGTATGCGTCTTGCCGGTTCCGGGACCTCCGGAGATGATGGTGAGATGACCGGTTACGGCGGCAAAGGCGGCAATTTTCTGCCAATCCGGATGCACCCTGGATGGTGGGAAATAGCGCGCGAGACCCGCCTGCAGGGTATCGGGGTCGACACGGCGGCGGTCGGCTCTTATCCGGGTCTTGATTTCGGCCGCCAGTTGTTGTTCGTAAGCCCAGTAACGGTAAAGATACAGCCGGTTTTGTTCGTCCAGCACCAGGGGACGATACTCACCGGGGGCCCCCACAACCGGGCAAGCGCTCAGTTTGGCAGACCAGGTCCGTGCCGCCGGTGTCTGTATTCCCTCGAACAGGGCAACCGTGTTTTCCGGAACTTCGCCGAAGATGGCTGTCAGCGGCCGTGACGCGCTGGCTTCGAGGTCGAGGCAGATATGCTTCTTGCCCGCGGTGGTATTGCTCACCAGTCCGGCCGCCAGTGCCAGTTCGGGACAGGCCGCCGCGCCGGCCAGGGTCATCATCAGGCCGGCGAAATGCAGGTCGATATCCTGCAGCAGGTTCAGGGAGTGCAAAAGGCGAATATCGTAATCTTCCATAGCTTACCGGTCGAACAAGTTGCCCAGGGCTTTAACTAGATCCGCCGACGGGCGGTCGAAAAATATACCGCTGCCGGGATGCTGGGGATGAATGCCCCGGATGAAAAGGTAGAAGACACCTCCGAAATGGGTGTCATAGGTATAATCGGCTACCCGGTGTTCAAGATATTTGTGCAGGCCCACCGTATAAATGTAATATTGCAGGTTGTACATCGCCGCGGCCATGTTTTTGGCCAATTGCGGGGGGGCATAATCCGCATAGTCATGGCCGAGGTTGTTGGTTTTCCAGTCGAGCAGATAGTATTTTTCTTCATACTGTATAACAAGGTCTATAAATCCACGCATGAAACCCTGCACCGGCCGGAATTCAAGCCTTTCCAGCCTGTCGTTGAAAGCGGCCGCGGCCAAATCCTTGGCATCCGTGCAGCGGGCAAATACCTGCCTGAGACGTCCCGGGGTAACCCGGCCAAGCGGGTAGTAAAACTCTATTTCCGGCAAGCGCTGCGACGCTGGAATCCGGCCCAGCTGGAATTCGGGACGGTCGGTTTTCAGGGGTGCCTGGACGACCCGTTTCAGCATCCGGTGCACACTGGCGGTGCGTTTGTCTTCACCCTGGGCGGCCGTGGTTCCTGCCAATCCATAACGTTGCAGCATTCGCGTTATCATTTCCCTGGTCCGGTCATCCGCTACCATGGCAAAGTCGAGGTTTTCAAAAATAGCATGGATGCAGGATCCGGTCTTGGTCCCGCCCGGAAAGGCAAAGAAGGAATCCGGCGCGGCGCGCTCTGCGGGGGCAGCTGCCGTCGGAAATTCATCGGCCCGCAGCATTCGGTCAGGATAGCGGTGCGTGCCAGGTTTGCCTTCCGCGGCCAGCATGGAAAAGCTGGTGATTTTCCAATCGGCATTTAAACTCCGGCCCGGATTGAAGATTCGGCAAGTCAGCGCCGGGTCCTCCTGATTGCCTGTTGACAAATAGGGCGCCGGCCTCCCAGGGCGGCAGGCGGCCAGGCGGATCAGGTCATTATGCGGGCTGATATACTTTTGAACAGCGGCGTAGAAATTTTCCTCGCCTAAAGCTTTGATGGTTGCCAGAAGATCCACCGCCGCCCGGTCCCCGGCCGGGCTGCCGCCGGTCAGGATGTAGTCCAGCGAGTTTGCGGCCGGTTTGCCTATTTTTCCGCAGGTGAGATAGCAGCGATTGGCCGCCCGGGTAATGGCAACGTACAACAGCCGAACCAGTTCCGACAGGTTTTCCGCTGCGGCGCGGTTCCGATGGGCCTGTTCGAGTGGCCCGGCGCCGACATACAGATAAGCCTGGTTGGCAGCATGAAAAAGAACATCGTCATTGCGTGGCGTCGCGCCGGTCTGCCACATGAAGGGGCAGAACACAATCGGGTATTCCAAGCCTTTACTGCGAAATACCGTTAGAATCTGGACCGCCTCATCATCACGCTCCAGCCGTAATTCCTGCTCGGTGTTCTCCTCGGTACTCAGGCTTTGCTCCGTCATCCAGTTGAGAATACCGTTCATGCCCAGGTCGTGCTCTACCGCTGCCGTGTGAATGAGTTCGGCCAGATGCAAAAGGTTGGTCAATTGCCGCTCGCCATACGGCCGGCTCAGCAGCGTGCGGCGGACATCGTAGTCCGCCAGCCAGGAACGAAACATGCGGATAAAACCGTGTGATTTCCACGCATCATGGTAGCCGGCAAAGCGTTCAAGGTGATGTTCATAATCGGAGAAGGTGGATTCATCCTCAACATAAGCCAAAATTTCGCCCGCGGAGCGCCCGATCAGGGAGGTGGCCAAGGCGGTATTCAAATTGAACGGGTTGCCCGGAGAGAGCACCGCTGCCAGCACAAGCTCCAATTCACGGGCCTCATCGGATGCAAAGATGTTTCCCGTGCGAGTGATGACCGCTGGAATATGCAGTCGTCCCAGCTGTTCCTTGAATAATTCTGCATCTGCATTGCGGGTGACCAGGATGGCGAAATCCGATGGCCTTAGCGCGCGGGTTCCCAGAACGGCCCGACCCCGGCCGGCCAGGGCCAAAAGGCGGGATATCTCATATACCACCGCACTGGCTGCGGCCTCGCGCGCCTGTTCCTTGGTGGGGCCCTTATCCTTACCGTCGGCGATATCCCGGCGGATAAACCACAGCACCAGGCTCTGGGCGGACTCACCGTCGATTTTGAGCGGGCTTTGGTTCCCACCGCTCTCGGCCGCTGCCTGGACCGGGGTATACGCAATGGTATCCCTCAAGACGAATGGGTTGGCAGCCTGGGAAAAAAAGTGGTTGGTTGCCGTGACCAGACCGGTGGTGGACCGCCAGTTCTCGCTCAACGTATATTTTTGTTGGTCGGCAATATTTTCGGCGGCCTGGATATAAGCAAACACATCGGCGCCGCGGAATCCGTAAATGGACTGTTTGGGATCGCCAATCAGGAAAAGACGATTATTGGGAGGATTGAACACCTTGGTGAAAATATCATACTGCAACGGATCGGTATCTTGGAATTCATCGATCAGGGCCGCATCAAATTTATTTTGCACCGCCCGGGCGAGAGGGCTTGTTTCCCCGTATTTCAGGGCGGCGTGGACCGTTGCCAGGAGGTCATCGAAAGACTGTACATTCAAAGACTGCTTGCGGCGGGCCAATTCACTCTCGAGATAGTCGGCATAACTCAGTTTGCTCCAGACGATATGGTCATTTTCGGCCTCGCCGAAAGCCTGGCAGAGGTCGAAGAAGTCATGCGGTACCAGGCGGTGGCCCTTTTTCAGGCAACCGGTCAGGTGACCGGGTGTGAATTTCTCCAGGGCCCCCAGTGCCGCCGGGGTCGGCTGGTCGGAACAGGCATTGTCCAGGTCCGCCAGATAGCGACCCAGGGCACCTTTGCGGAAGGGGTTTTTTGTACGGCCAAACCCAGATTTTTCGGTTGAGAGGTAGGCCGTTATGCGCTTGGCCGCGGCCTGCCATTCTGCCTGTAAAAAGGTGTGCCGGGACGTGAGTTCGGCGGTTGAGACAGCAGCTGTGCCGGGCAGCAGGGTCAGGGTGGGTTTAGCGATAAGATGGCCGGCCAGGGTGGTCAACCGCCGATAGGTGAGCCCTTTGCGGGTGGCGACCGCATGACGCAAGGGGATGGCGTCACTGAAGTTCCGGCGCCAGAAATCGTCAGTGATATCCTGTACCAAGGCGGCCTGGTCCGTAACCAGTTCCGTATCGAACATGATGCCGGATTCGAAGGCATTCTCGTCCAGGACCCGCTTGCAGAAACCGTGGATCGTAAATATAGAGGCCTCATCAAAACTGATCACCGCCCTGCGCAGAAGTTTGGCCGCGCGTTCTTCTGATTTGGAGGCCAACACAGTGGCCATGATGCGTGCGACCGTGCTATCCCGGCAGGCTTCAGGCTTACCCAGCGTATGCCGGGCAAGGCTCAAATTTCGGCGGATACGGTCGCGCAATTCCTTCGTAGCCGCTTCCGTGAATGTCACCACCAGGATCCGGCGAACCTCCAGCTCTTCCTCAAGGACCAGGCGCAAGAATAAATTGGCAATTGCATAGGTCTTGCCGGTACCGGCACTGGCTTCGATCAAGGTAGTACCGTCCAGAGGAACCTGGGCTATGTCAAGTTCACGATAGCTCATCGCAAGCCTGTCTTGTCCTGATCGGCCACCCCGGCAAATAGCGGTTGGAAAATACCCAAGGCCGTCTCTTGAAAATCCTGCGATCCGGGCAGATCCAGGCCGAAACTCTTGCGCAGGAACATGTTTTCATTCTCGCCGCGATAATTGAACCGCGAGTACCATTTCGCTTGCGCCGCTCGGAGGGCGGTAGCGGTCGTCTCCTGCTTGACTACCATTGCTTCGGCGAAAGCGTGCGACGCCTCGGGAAAGAAGCACAGCGGCGCTACCAGGCCACGCTCGAAGTACCCGGTCAGATTTTCCAGCCCGGCCCGGGCCACATCCGGGTCCAACCGGCGAAACGTGATCTTCCGATCCTTGCCGATGACAATAGTTGTGCGGTCTCCGGTTATATTAACCTGGGTGTTCAACAAAAGGTGGTGGATCCAGCCGGCCATTACATCGCGGGCCTTCAGGTCGGCGCACCGGTAAAATAGCTGCCCGTTTGTATAGAGGGCGGGCAGCATCCCGACGATTGATGTTTTCGGGCCCCGACTGCTTTTGAACATCACTTCCACCGGTGGCGCGGGATCTCCAGGTAAATGGGACTTGACGTAAGCACTGAACTGCCGGGCTTCGCGTTGGTAGCCGGATAGGGCCAATGCGCCGCTGCGGCCGTGGGGCAGGCGGCCGGTTGCACTGACCAGCCTGGTAACCTGATCAGGAGCGACTGCGGCCATGTCCAAGTCGACCAGGTGGCCTTTGATGAAATAGGCCTGCAGCGCGTCGAGCTCGAATGGTTCGCGATCTTCGGCCAGGTCGGTATCCAGGCGGGGCTGCCAGTTAACACGGAGCCGGTGCTTGGTTAAAAACTCCGGGGGGTTGTTGAAAAAACGGCAAATTTGCCGGACGCTGACCTGGCGCCACGCCTCGGGTAGCGGCGCCGGCAAGGGTTGTGCGGGAAAGCATGCATCCGGTTTCTTGGCGGCCAGGTTCCGGCGAGCGGCCTTACAGTTGGGATCGGAGTAGCTGAAAAGATCCGCGTCACCCTGGAAATAACGGTGACTGAAAGGCTGCAGCGGGTGTCGAATGAGAAGCTGTTCGTGCAGCGGCCGGCCTGTTGCGGTTTCAAAGGCGGCATCCAGATAATCCAACAGTTCGCTTACCAGCACCGACGGCGGCAGGTCACTGTTGTCTTTCAGGCTGCGGCCGACATAACTGATCAGCAGGTGCTGTCGGGCGGACAGCAGGGACTCTAAGAAGAGATAGCGATCCTCGTGCCGTTTGGACCAGTCACACAGATACCGCTTGCTGGCCATGAGGTCGAATCCCGGGGCCTGGCTGTTGCGCGGGTACTCGCCGTCGTTCATACCGAGCAGGCAAACCACTTTGAAGGGAATGCTGCGCATGGGCAGCAACGTACAGAAGGTGATGCCATAACTGATGAATCCGAAGGTAAGCGCTTCGCCCCCGATCCGTTTTTCCAGGTAGGTCCGGATCACTTCCAGGGAAACGGGCTCGTGAAATTTCGCCAATTGTGCATATCCGGCCAGGCCCGATTCGGTCAGTGTGTCCCGGATTTGTTCAATATCATCTTCGGTTGAATCATCCTCATGGAAAAACAGGGCCAGCAGTTCGTTGAGTTTGTAGGTCCACTGTTCCAGCGAGCGCGGGTGATTCAGGTCGTCGGCAAACTTGAAAAGGGTGTGCAAAAAATTGGCCAGCGCGCCCAGGACACGGGTGCTGTCTTCTTCTACCTCACCATATGGTAGAATATCCGCAAACAGGTCTGGAATATCACCGGGTGGCAGCGCATAGCCCAACAGCAGACGATCCAGGCCGAACTGCCAGGTGTTTTCCGGGAAGGCGGGCAATTCCAGGTCGGCGCGATAGGCGCCGTCAATCCCCCAGCAAATGGCGGTTTCATCCACCCAGCGCTTGACGATCTCCAATTCACCGGCATCTATCCCGAAGCGGCGGCGAACGGCAGCTGTCTCCAGGATATCGAGTACCGCCGAGGCGCGATAGCGTTTGCGGTGGATGTCCACGATGGCCATAAAGGGGTCGGCCAACGGGTTGCTGCTGCGTATCCGCGTGTCGGCAATGGAGTAGGGGATGCGGACCTCGTCGGTCTGGGAATCGAAAACAGCCTGAATAAGGGGTGCGTAGGGGGCTACATCCGGCATCATGACCACAACATCCGTGGGCTGCAGATCAGGATATTCAGAAAAGAGATGCAGCAATTGATCGTGGAGGACTTCCACTTCCCGATAAGGGCTGTGGCTGGCATGGATGCGAATGCTGGTATCTGTATCCGCAACCGGGGGGCCGGCGCCTTTTTGCGGCTGGCGCAAGTTCAGGATATCGGATTGGACGGCGGCCAGCAGCGTCTCTCCAGCAGGTTCCCGGAAGAGATCTTCACCAGTGTCACCGATGCTGTTCAGAACGAGACTGAAGAATTCTCGTCCGGCGCTGCCCATGGAAGCCAACAGGCTGTTGCCGCAGTCATAGTAGGTGTCCTCTTCGGGAACCCCGGCCTCGGTAAAATGGGCGATTTGCTTGGCGCTGTAAGCATATTCCCAATATTCACGACAGGGATTCAGGTAGTAGATATCGACATCGACCCGGCGGGCAATTTTCTGGAAGATATCGATGTAATAGGGCGGCAGGGTCGAGATGCCGAACACACTGATCCGCTCGGGCAGATCAAGCGGGGGATCCGGGGTTTCCAGGAACACTTTTTTCAAGGCCGCATGGTGGGGCGGCAGGCAGTCGGTTCCATCCTCCGCCCGGAGCAGCTGCCAGAGCACGGCCTGCCAGCGTGAGGCCCTGAAGTCGGCGGACAGCGGATTGGCACCCTGATCCCAAGCGGTGACCAATTCCGACCGCATGATCGTATAACGATCAAACGCTTCGGCAATTTTCTGAGACAACTGGTAGTGTTTCATACCGGACGGGTCGTTGCGTATATAGTTTGCGACACTGTCCGTATCCGGTTGCCGCACGAGTTCGGGCAGATGTTTCAGGATGCGCCAGGTATTGATCTCCGGGTTGAACGGCGTTGTTTCCGGGATATCCAATACCTGGCGGAAAAGATTGTAAACGAAGACCTTGGGAAACAGGTACTCCACGTGGGCGCAGATGCCGTTTTGCCGGGCAATTTCAAGATTTAACCAGCGTTCCATCCCCCGGCTCTGGACGATAATGATCTCCTTTTGCAGGGGGGGCAGCGACTTGCGTTTGAAACGCGCGGCCATTTTTTCCTGGAGTGCCTCGAGCCGGTTGCTGGTGTATAGATGTAATCCGGGCATGTATATCCTGAAGGAGCCGGTTGAAGGTAATGGGATTCTGATACCCGATACAGGGCTGCTTGTCAATTAATGTTTGAGTTAATTAATACAAAATATATAATGATATCAAATTAATAGAGAGAACATCAGCCTGTGTCCCATGTGTGCGGACAGGCCCTGTGGGAAATCTGGTCGGGCCGGTCGTCTGAAACGGGAGGTGCTTGATGGGCTAGAATTGATTCGGTGATCTTTTCCATAGTTCCGGGGGTGCGGCCAGGGATCAGACAAAAAGCAACCCGACCAGTGAAGTCACGGAGGGGGTCAACAAGCTGTTCAAGAACATTTTCAAAAAATAATAGAACGAATTTTCAAACGATATATTAAGGTTCGGAGCCCGGTTCGATTACGGGCTCCCCAACGGCCCATGAGCATGGGCACGCTAGATGAATGCAGAGTAAAAAATCGATTTGACAAGCGGCGCAGTTTTTCGTATCCACCATATGATTCATACCGGCTAGCCGATTCTCGTTATTTAACGGCGGTATATACTATTTCAGGGAGGTGGCAAAATGGGCACGGAAAAAGAAGTTGAATCCCAGGGGGCAGGCTATGAAACGATGTTTGTCATGCTGGCCTATCTGGCGGTACTGATCACCGGTATCACCTGTATCTATACGCTCATGTAGTGGTTT
This sequence comes from Olavius algarvensis Delta 4 endosymbiont, assembly GCA_905176665.1. Classification (GTDB taxonomy): domain Bacteria; phylum Desulfobacterota; class Desulfobacteria; order Desulfobacterales; family CAJINA01; genus CAJINA01. Next base: position 44,722 of record CAJINA010000132.1, read on the forward strand.
TACAACATGCTGAACGCCGGCTGCTTCGCGGAGGCCGGTTCAATCAAGGGGACCTTCAGAGAGGGTCCCCTTTTGCGTCTAGCGGCTGAGGGCCGACCTTTCGTCCGGCATGATCCCCGTTGCACTCGTTCACTTATTGTATTAGTATGGAGAGAATCAGCCGTACGTCCATCTTGACTGTACACAGCTTCCCATCCCCCCACGCGCTCGTGAAAAAGCACGGGTATTCGTTAACCTTGTATCGGCTGGTGAGAGCAGGTGCAGAATGATCCCCGAACCGATTACCCCGGACGACAAACTGAGACGCCTTATCGAGGAAAAATCCGCGGCAAGCAGCAATATGTGCTGGACCTGCGGTACCTGTGATATAGAATGTCCCGTCTATCTTAGTACCGCGCGACTGGACCCGCAAAAAATAATCCGGATGGCCAATCTGGGCATGCTCACCGCCCTGACTGAGCTTCCGGAAATCTGGTATTGCCTGTCTTGCCGGCGCTGCCACCGGGGTTGCCCCAATGCGGTCAAGCCGTATGAGGTGATTCACCACGCCCGCCGTGAGGCCCTCATACGCAGGCTGGTGCCCCACCACATGTGGCCGCAACTACAACAGTTGTTGTCCCGGTTTCAGCGTGTGCGCTGGCGGACGGTTGAGGCTTGTATGCACGGAGAGCTAAACGAGTTGTCAGCCGAGAAGTGGCAGCAGTGGCTGGAGGAGCCTATTAAAATAGACCCCGAACCGGTCAGGGCCGGCCGGTCCGCAGCCACCGGCCACCCGGCCGAGTTTGTTTCTGATGCAGATTCGCATGCCTGTTATACCTGTAGTGAATGCAGCGGGTGCTGCCCGATTTTCAGCTCCCGTCCGGTCTTCGATCCGCAGTACATTATTCGTATGGCCAATCTGGGGTTAACGGACGAGGTGATTCACTCACCTTCAATCTGGCTGTGCCTCAAGTGTGAACTATGCGGATCCGCCTGCAGTCAGAAAGTCCGGGGATATAAGGTGATACAGGACCTGCAGACGCTGGCACTGGAGGAAGAGATTGTCGACGCAGGTTTTCCGGAACGCCTGGACCGGGCGGAGCGGGTGATCTATCCGTTGCTAATTGAGGCGGTGGACGGACTCCGGCTTGAGGGCGATGCCGACTAACAGTGCGCCGGATCAGGTACTGCTGTCATTGCGCTGTTCAATGATCAGAGCCGGCTTCACGAGCAGAGTAACCACGAGGGTCCCCAGGGCCAGTACCCCCAAGGTGATGCAGATCTCTACCCAACTGGGCGCATAATTGACTACTTCGCCCATGGGCGACGGTACCAGGCCCGGTACGATCAACCCCATTCCTTTCTCGATCCAGAAACCTACCAAAAGTAGGATACCAGCCGGCAAAAACCATAGCAGATTTTCGTCCGAGTAACCTGGAGGATTAAAAAAAACGCCTGAAGATGCGATCATCGGCGGCCAGACAATGGCTGCGCAGTTTGGCAAATGTTTTAACCAGTTCCCGGCCTTCCGGGGTCAAATGGGTGCCGGTTTTCCGATCGGACTGAACCACCTTGACCTTGAGGTGTTTTTCGGTGGATTTGATTTTACTCCACACGGTTTTGTAGGACATCTTCAAGGCCTTGGCCGTCTGGTTGATCGAACCGGTACGGTCGATGGTTTCGAGAATTTCCATGCGGCCTTTGCCGAAAATGATACTGTTATTCTGATCCACAATCCAATGACTGGACCTTAATTCTAGCTTGACCATGCGGCCACCGTATCACCAACCCCGGTGGATGGCAACTTTGCAGCGCTTTGCGGGACCCTCGGCGGCGAAGCCCTATATGCACCCGCGGTCGTGGGGCACTGCATATCGATGGCCGAGGCTAAGGTTGCACCGGAGGTTTTACAGGGTTGATATTGTACCGGTGCTTATGTTAAGACCAACATAAGGTCGTGCCCGGCGGCGAGATTGGGTTTTAGAAGGCCGGCCGATGAACGGAGTCAATTAAGGGAACAGCCCATGCATGAGGCTGGATAGGAAGTCCATGGAGAACTTTGAAGTACTGCTGGAGGCCTCCGCCCGGGCCCACGGGCATCTTTGTTCGGGGCAGGTGGTGGGGGTGCGCATGGCCATGCTCGGCTGCCGGCTCATTGGTCTCGACGACCCTACCCGGCATGACCAGATCAAGAAACTGCTGGTTTATGTTGAAATGGATCGTTGCACCGCGGACGCCGTGGCCCATGTGACCGGTGTCCGGCTGGGGCGGCGCAGCCTTAAATTCCTGGACTACGGTATTATGGCGGCTACCTTCCTGAATCTCGACACAGGTGCGGCCTACCGGATTCTATCAACAGAGGAGGCCCAGGCCCTGGCCTCCCGGTATGCTCCCGAAATTGAGGGCAAGTCCGCGCAGCAGCTGGCCGCCTATAAACGGATGCCCGAATGTGTGCTGTTCAAGGTGCAGAAAGTCGCTGTCCGGCTGGACGACTGCGACCTGCCCGGGCCGACCCGTAAAAAGATCGCCTGCAGCAATTGCGGTCAACTTGTGCGGGATGGTCGGGAGGTCCTCGTCGATGGTCGGGTGCTTTGCAAACCTTGTACCGAGCAAGCTTACTTCACCAATGCCCGGGAAGTAAGCTGGCCGGGTATGGAACAGGCCCCCGGTGATGGCGGGGACGCCTGAACCGGGAAACCAGTCTTGCCCATCCACATAAAAAAGGAGTTCGTATCGTGCTGAAAAAGATAAATGTCGAAGATGCTGTGGGAACAGACCTGTCCCATGATATAACCGAGATCCGGCCGGGAGAGTTTAAGGGCGCGGCTTTCCGCAAAGGACATACGGTCTGTGACGAGGATATCTGCCACCTGCAGAAGCTGGGCAAAAATCACCTTTATCTCATCGATCTTGAAGAAGATGAGATTCATGAAAATGAAGCGGCGTCCATAGTGGCACAGGCCCTGGCCGGTGAGGGGATCACCTGGGAGGACAATCCCCGCGAGGGCAAGATTGGACTGCATGCCGAGCGAGACGGGTTACTGTCGGTGGATACGGCCGCCCTGGCGGCCTTCAACCTGGTGGACGAGGCCATGTGCGCGACCCTGCACAGTCACAGCCTGGTGAAGCAGGGCGAACTGGTTGCCGCCACCCGCGCGATTCCCCTGGTCATGAAGCGGGCCCCTGTGGAAAGAGCAGCCGCCATCGCCGGTGCCAATGGCGGGGTTGTATCCGTGCGGGCTTTGCAAAACGCGGCGGTGGGTTTGATCGTGACCGGTAATGAAGTGTACCACGGTTTGATTGAAGACCGCTTCGCGCCCATCCTGACAGACAAGATTGTAAGCCTGGGATCCCGGGTGCAGGACCTGGTGTTCGCTCCGGATGACACTGATCTCATCCGGCGGGCTATCCAGACCCATCTTGATAACAACTGTGATTTAATATTGCTCAGCGGCGGCATGAGTGTCGACCCCGACGATGTGACGCGCAAAGGTATCCAGCTCGCCGGGGCGGATGAGTTTCATTACGGCGCGGCCGCCCTGCCCGGGGCGATGTTCCTGGTGGCCTATATCCAGGGTGCCCCCCTGCTGGGCGTCCCGGCCTGCGGCCTGCACCACCGGGTTACGGTTCTGGACCTGATGCTGCCGCGGATTCTATCCGGAGAGAAGATCGGCAAACCGGAATTGGCTTTCGTTGGCCATGGAGGCCTTTGCCGGGATTGTGAGACCTGTGTGTACCCGCATTGTCCCTTCGGCAAAGGCTGCTGACATGCCAAAACAGTACATCGGTTTTTCAAAGGCGTTGCGCGAAACGCTCACGCACATCCACCCGGGTGAACCGGTAACTCTGCCGCTCACCGACTGCGAAGGCTACGTTACCGCTGAAAATCTGTATTCACAGGTGGATTCACCCTCCACCCATACCTCCCTGAAAGACGGCTACGCCCTGCGGGCAGAAGACGGCGTCCGTGCGCACGGTGCCGGGGCGCACCCACTACCGGTGACGGGGTCATTGGCGGCCGGTCAGGCTCCCGGTGCTCCCCTGCCGCCCGGTACAGCCCTGCGGATTTTAACCGGAGCCAGGCTGCCGGAAGGCGCCGATACGGTTATTGCCGAAGAATTTGTTTCTCGCATAAACGATCATATCAACATCGACCGCCTTACGGAAAAAGGGCGCAATATTCTTCAACGCGGCAGCGATACGGCTACCGAAGAACTGTTGTTGGATGCCGGCAGCAGCCTGACTCCCGGGCGGATCGGCCTGCTGGCAGCGGGTGGTATCCAGGCTGTAACCGTTTATCGGAAACCGGCCGTGGCCCTGGTCGCCACCGGCGATGAAGTCCTCTTGCCCGGGCAGCCGATGGTGGCCGGAAAACTGTATGCCAGCAATCTACTTGCGTTGAGCGGATGGTGCCAAAGACTTGGCTTCAGCAGCGAACTGGAAGTCTGCCGGGACAGCGCCCCAGCTCTGCGGGAAACATTTCAGCGGGTTCTGGCTACCGGCGATGCCCTGATAACCAGCGGTGGTGCCTGGACCGGGGATAAAGATCTGGTGGCCCGGGTGTTGGATGAACTGGGGTGGCAAAAGATCTATCACCGGGTCAGGCTCGGGCCCGGTAAAGCGGTGGGATTCGGTTTGTTGGAAGGAAAACCCGTTTTTATTCTGCCGGGGGGGCCGCCTTCCAATCTGGTGGCCTTTCTGGAGTTGGCTCTGCCGGGTCTGCAGAAACTCGGCGGCAGGCGCAACCCCGGCCTGCCCGAGTTCACAGCTGTTTTAGAAACGGCGGTTTCCGGGCAACGTGACTGGACGCAGGCTCTTTTCGGGGCCTTACGGCGTGAAGGTTTGAACCTGGTGTTCCAAGCGGACGGAAGGCCGGCCAGCCGACTGAAAAGCATGGCGGCCGCCGATGCCGTCCTTCTGATTCCCGAGGGTACTGAGTGGTTTTCTGAAAATCAGCGCGTGACGATCCAGGTGTTAAACCGGCATTGGTCATAGGGGGCCGATATGGTGAAGTCTCCGTCGTGTACGGCCGTCGTTCTCGCCGGCGGATTGAACAAGCGCATGCAGGGCCGCAACAAAGCCTTTATACAATTGGGTGGGCGCCGTTTTCTAACCCGTATCATCGATACTGTGCACGCCTGCCTTGAAGACTGCCTGATCGTCACCTGGCAGACGGACCTTTATCGTGAGTGGCCGGTGAAGGTCGTGGCCGACCGCCTGGATGTCCGCAGTCCGCTGACCGGAATTCATGCCGGACTTTTGAGCATGTCCGACGACTATGGCCTGGTGACCAGCTGTGACACACCGCTTTTACAAGCAACGGTCGTAGCGCGCCTGCTGACCGAGCTCGAGCCCGGCGCAGATGTTATCGTGCCCGCTTCCGGGACCTATTTCCAGCCCCTGTGCGCTCTCTATTCACGCCGCTGTGCACCGGTTATCGAAGAAATTCTCACCCAGGGCGAAGTAAAAGTAGATCGCCTGTTCGCACGCGTCCGCGTAAAGCCGGTCGACTATCGGCATTTCGAAGCCGTAGACCCTGACCTTGTCTCCTTTTTCAACGTCAACACGCCAGGCGACCTGGAGACAGCCAGGCGCCTGTGGCAGCAGATGTCCGCCGACACATGATTTGTAAATAGGTCCGGGAGCGGCCGTGCTGCGGAGATGCAGACCCCGGTCCTTGAACCCTATCTCTACCGGACCGCGCAATAGGCCTGTCCGGCACAGGCGGGACACAGGCTTCCCAGGCGGCGGGCATAGGATTCCCCGCAGTCCGGACAAAAGCCAGTCTGAATCGCTTGCGTCTCTTTGAGCGCTTTCAGAACTGTCACCTCCCGGCACACGATCAATTCCCCGGCAGCCGTCAGAATTTCTCCTGACACAGCATCAAATTCCGGTTTGGGGCCTGTCCGGGCAGCACGGTCGAACCACTGGTGCACCAAGGGGAAAGCGGATAGGCGGGAGTGGTCCAGGCAGACCCTTATGCCCTGGAGTGTTTTGCGGTCATAGGCAGTCAGGGCGAACTTGCCCCAGTCCAGAATCTGCAGGAAGCCGTTACCGATCGTACAGGGCGTCAGCAGCTGAACGGCGTCCGGCAGACAGACAACTGTTTCGGTGACAACGTTGAGATAAGGGGTGGCGGCCAACTTGTCGAGGGCTGCATCGAGCATGCAGCCGCCCAGGAGGATCCCTGGGCTGCGGTACCCATGAAACGCTTCCATGCGGACCAGGAAGTCCGGCAATGCAAGGCCGCAGAAGTAGTGATGTACGGACATGCAGAGTCCTCTCTATAAATAGATGATGCGCAGTAAGAAGGTGCCAGCGCCAACCATGGAGATAGCTGCGGGCCCAGCGGCGGCTCACCTTTTATCGAGAATATCCAGAACCTCGCGGCATTTCCGGGAGGCTCTTTCAATTAGCGTTTTGGCGGCTGCCTGGGTTTCTTCCTGGTAAACCGGATCTTTAATACCGGCCAAATTGATAACCACGTTGCGGTAGGCTCCCCAGATACCCGTTTCCAGCGCGCGGGCGCCGACTTCAACATCGGAGCGCGACGCGGGGTTACCGTGGCGGGCAATGGCGCACATGGCCTCCCAGGCGTCATCCCCGATCTGCATGGTCGCCAGGGGCACCCGCACGGCGGTTTTCAGGCCCTGTTGCATTGTTTCGAAGCGGGCCTTTTTTTCCTGGTCTGTTTCCCGGGGCATACGGAGGCCTTCCATATAGTCGGTGAAGGCGTTGGTATCCGCGTCAATCATGGGGATGAGCTGCTCTACGGCACCGTGCAGGACAGGGATGATGTCCCTCATTTGCCGGTCGACGGATTCGAACTTGCGGACACCGTAGGTCAGCTTGGCCACCATGGAGCCGAGTCCGGCCCCGATGGCCGCAATGGCCGCCGAAGTCGAACCCCCGCCGGGAGCAGAACTGCGTGAGGCAACTTCGCGGATAAATTCTTTCAGGGGCATGTCCGCCAGGGGCGCCTCCGGCTCTTCGGCAACGCGGTATTCTATGATTTTTTCCCGGGGGTTAAAAGGGGCGGCCGCATTCAGCCCGAGGCGTTCTATTACCAGGCGGACCTTCTGGTTTTCTTCCAGAATGAAAAGATCTTCCTTCGCGATGTAATAATCGGCGGTCATCAATATGGCTTCCAGCGGTACCAGCCCGACGATTTCCGATCCAGCCACACCGACTTTGAGCGCCGCCGCCTCTTTTTTTGCTTCTTCAAACAACTGGTGGATGGGCGTGACCCGGTAATTCGACAGGTTCACGGATACCTGGGCCAGGTTGTATTCATCCACGAACCAGCCCATACCTTTCACTTCCGTCAAACGTCCCGGCTGGTCCGGCCCGCGGCCGGCCTCCCGGAGATTCAAGGCAATTCGATGGGCCTGGTTGCTTGCACCGAGGATGTTGACATTGTAGGCGATTAGAAAAAATCTGGCACCGGTAATGGTGGCCCCCCATTCAGGCACGAACGTGGCTGCGCCGAAATCCGGCCGCCACTCTGGCTTTTTCAACCTCTCCGCTAAACCTTCATATTCACCCTCTCGGATCTGGGGCAGGGTTTTGCGGTGGCTCTGCTCGGTTGCTTCCTCATAAAGGTAAAGCGGAATTTCGAGCCTGGCGGATGCCTGGCGGGCGAATTCGCGCGCGGCCTCCACGCATTCTTGCATCGTGACGCCGGCAACGGGGATAAACGGGCAGACATCAAGCGCTCCCATGCGGGGGTGTTCCCCGGAATGCCGCCGCATGTCGATGCGCTCCCGGGCCACGGCCGCCGCATTGAGAGCGCCGGCCACCACCTCCCGGGGACCGCCGACAAACGTATAGACCGTTCGATTGGTCGATTTTCCCGGATCCACGTCCAAGAGGGCGCAGCCGGGTGTGTTGCGAATAGCCGCAGCGATCGCTTCGATAGTTTGCTGATCCCGGCCTTCCGAAAAATTGGGGACGCATTCGATAATTTTTTTCATGAACACCTGCCTGAGCTGGCACAATAGTTAAATTTAACTGTAATTATAAAAGGTTGTCCATAACTATGCCTGAAAAAACCAGCCGTGTCAATTGGTGTATACAGGTTAATACAAAATGGGGTTCGGGCGCTGTACGGCGCGTTGCCGGGGTGCGACACGCCCTATTCTGACCGTGGGTGGGTATCCGAAAGCCGACTGTTTTCTGGCAGCGGGCCGGCCTGTAAAAAATAAAAAGCGGTACCCTGTGAACGTCATTCGACAAGGGTACCGCTAGTGGTTCTGTTGGATATAGTGGTCTATTTTCAGGCGGCCTTGCGCTGACTTTTCTGGCGCAGCCGCTGCATGGCCATGCTCAAACTGGTTTGCAGCAGTTTGATGGCTCCGGCCAATTGTCCAATTTCATCTTTTGATTTGATATCGAAATCAATATCAAGTTCCCCCATACTCATGCGGGTCGTAATCCCGGTCAATTCCTTGATGGGTCTGACCAGGTTACGGGCCAGCAGCAGGGCGATGGCCACAATGAGGATGAGCGTCATGACCAGTAGGTAAGTGGCGACCTTCTCGCTGCGTTTATGGGCTTCGAAAACTTCTTCTTCAGCTTGCTGAACCGCCAGGATCCAACCCATTTTGTTACGTTTGGCAACACCTTGCTGGGCTACCCCTTCACTGTCTGAGAAGATGATCGCACCGAGGGTCGGCCTGCGTTTGAATTCCGCTATCAGCGGGTTGCTGTTGAAGTTTACCTGGGAGGTCACGTATTTGCGTACCTGGTGAGCGACCACCTTGCCGGTTTCATCGATCAGGAAAGCGTACCCGGTTTCTCCCTTTCTCCAGTTGGCGACCTGTTTCGAAATAGCGTCCGTTGTCATGGCCGCTGCCAGGACACCCACGGTTTGGCCATTTCTTTTAATCGGCACGGCGAGCACCAGGGCCGGTTTCTTGGAGGTTTTACCGATCAGAGTCTGCCAGGTCAGTGCTTTGCCCTGGGCAACGCCTTTGTAATACTGCCGATCAGAATAATTTTTCAATTTTTTACCATCGCTTCTGGCCAGGTTCATGCCGTTGACGTCCAGGGTAAACACGAGGTACATAAAAGAGTACTCGGCCCGAATGCTTTTCAGGACCTTTTCCTGCGCAGCCGGATTCATGGAGGTCATATCGGTGAGTTGCGCCGCAACTTTCAGCATGCGGACATTCTTGTCGATCCATTCGTCCACGTGACGCCCCAGGCCGTCAGCGGTCTGAGCCATTAATAGTTCCGAATCCGAGCGGATTCTTTCCCGGGTATCCTGAAAAGTAATGCCCAGAAACAACCCGAACGGAACTATACTGACGACCAGCATGGCCAGGATTACCTTGCGCAAAAGACCAAAGCGGATTTTCTGGGTGTCCATATCTTTCAAGGCTACTGCCGGCTTGGGTGTTTCAGGAGCAGGCGCAGCCGGCGTTGGTTCTGTTGGAGCTGGTTCCACCGGAGCGGTGTAGCCGGGTTTGGTGACCCAGATAGTATCCCCGCAGGCTTTACAGATCAGGCCGGTTTTATCTTTCCTAAGTTTTGATTCGTCAATCTTGTATTCCTTTTCACATTTTCCACATGTTATTTTCACGCTGTCTCCTTTTGCTTGGCTGGCGCTGAGAAACCACCGGGGAAGCCGCGCCGGATATTGAATTGTTATTCGACTACTGGGAGTGCCGCCTAACGGGGCTCCAAGGTGTGAACGCAACCCGCGTAGCGCTGGGCCTCCCGCTATTAAGATACCAGTTTGATCATTTCTTCTTTAAAAATTCGCCGGGCATCTTCGTCGGCAATTTCCTCGGAAAGTTGCAGGATGATGTCCGCCGCCATATTAATGGGTATATCGTTTTCACTGTACCCGGTGTCCGCCAGGGCATCCTGGACGATAAATTCCCCGAAGGGCCCAACGGCCTTTATCATATTGGCTTTCAGCCCTTGAATAAAGGCCGCGCCCACGGCCGGCGCTTTGCGGGCTGCCGGCTGGATCAGGTTAAGCTTGATCAGCTTGACGGCGGTAGCCGGCAGTTTCTCAGGACTAAGGCCGGCTTTTGCGGCAACTTGAGACAGGGGTAACCGGGCATCGATGGCCAGCAAAAGGTTGAGCATGTCCGCATCCATAGAGACTTTGCCGATATCTGCGGTGGCCGTCTTCTTAAAATGGGTACTCAGTAATTCAGATTTCGTTAAACTCATGATTACATTCCGGTGTTTCTTAAGGTTACGATCTAATTGGCAGTACCGGTTTTTGCGCACTCAACGGACAAACGCCGTTTCACTATCAAACGGCGTTTGGGTTCAGAAGCCTCAATTTTTCGCCGATTTTTTGATTTTATGCAAGCTTTTTCAGCCGATTTTTCAATTCCTGGACGGCAGCAGCCGACTTTTCCAGGTCGGCCGCTCCCCCTTTGTCAATTCAATTGCAATAATCTGCTTTTACCCCGCCGGCGCCCAGCTTAACCGAAACCGCTAAATAGATCGTTAAAATCGTATTCGCCTGTGAGCATCGCAAGGCAGGGCAGAACCTTATTGATATCCACCAGTATGTCTTCCGCCTGCTCCACAGCCGCCGAGGCCGGGGTGTAGTAGGCCCTGCCCGTCTTGAGCAGGCTGGCAATTTCAGCATCGTTATACGCCTTGCGGTCAAACGGGGCGGTATTGCGGTCGATGAGGATACGTTCGGTGATGGGAATGTCGGCCGTGATGATGAGCGTGCCCGAGTCGGCGGATTCGGCATACCCATTGGTGCCGGTGAGGTGGGCGTCGTGTTTCTCAATGGGGGCTACTGCGGTCAGGTCCAGGGCTTTACCCTGAGAAATGCCGGTGACGATGTCTACCAGTACCACCTCACGTAACTCTTTTTCAGCCAGGCGTTGTGCGGCGGTAGCACCGGCACTGCCTGATCCGACTACCGTAACTTTCTTGACCATTTTTACCCTTGCTCCTATTTTTTAAATCGTCCCTGATGCGTTAAACTTTAAGAATAATATATGGCCGCTGATTGGGGCCCAGATATATTTTTTTAGATTTCAAATAGATACCGCTTGGAATGTGGCTATAAAGTCAACTGCGGAACATTCTATGTACAAAGGTCTGCATCCTGACCAGAACGAGCTGACCGCCGGCACCTGGTTGCCCATTGCGACCGTCCGGAACCTGTTCAGAGCGGTGGCTACTTCACCTACATATGATTTGACCCTTAAAATTTGATCCAGATTTTTAGTGCTTGATATGATACGATATACACTCACCAAAGAGGGGCTGGATGGGCGGCAATCGATATTCCCCTAAAACCCGCCATTGCCCGTTTACAACTAAAAGAGGGGATATCCGGTAGATGCGTCTGGCAAAGGGGACAATATGACAAGATCAAAATTGGCTGTGATCAGGCTCGCCGTGTTGATGTGGCTTTTTATGGGCGTACCGGGCGTAACCGGGTTCAGCGGGTCTGCGGTCCGGGCGATGACCGCTGAGCATGAATGGGGCCCGTTTCAGATTCTGGGAAGAACGATTGCCCCCGGGGAAAAACTGAAATTTGAACTCATGCCGGGGCATCGTTTTGAAAGCGCTTATGTCGATATGCCGGTTTTTGTGGCCCGGGGCAAGTCTCCCGGCCCCGCGCTCTGTATAACCTCTGCTATCCATGGAGACGAGATCAACAGTGTGGAGATTTCCCGCCGTGTCTTCGATATGGTATCGACACGGGAAATGGGGGGCACGCTGGTCGTGCTGCCGATTATCAACCGCCATGGATTTATCACCCGCCAGAGGTATACGGCGGACCGACAGGATTTAAATAGGTACTTTCCGGGAAATCCCGAAGGCAATGTCACTTCCGTTTTGGCCCACCACGTCTTTACAAAGGTCATCAAGCGGTGTGATGCCTTGATCGACCTGCACACGGCATCCTTTTATCGTCACAACCTGCCCCAGATTCGAGTGGATCTGGATAACGACCGGGCCCTGGAAATGGCCCGACACTTCGGGGCCGGCATCATCCTGGGCAAACCGGGGCTGCGCCACACACTGCGCTGGGAAGCTACCCAGGCGGGTATACCCACCATATTGTATGAAGGTGGCGAACCCAATCGCTTTCAATTGGATGAAATCAAGCTTGGCCTGGAAGGCGTGCTGAACGTGATGGCTTACCTGGAAATGCTGGATCGCCCACCGCGGTACGCCGGTCCACAGCAGATATTTAAAAAGTCTACCTGGGTAAGAGTTCCACCGGGCAAGGGGGGAAACTTTTTCCCGGAGCGTGAGTTGGGCGCCCGGGTCAAAGAAAATGAGTTGCTGGGAACCGTGACCGATCCTTTAACCAGTTCGCGGGCGGAAATCCGGGCCCCCTTTGACGCCAAGATCATCGGCATGTCCATTCCCCAGGTGACCCTCTCCGGCTTTATTCTTTTCGACCTGGTAAAGATGCAATCCCACTGAGGGCGACTCCTCAGCAGGTCACCGCTAAGCTTAAGGCGGTGGTCCCGGATGCGTTCAGGGGGGAACTTCCATCGTGACCTTCCGGTTGGGGGTGTAAGGGCTGTAGACGGCGACCTGGTTATCCGGTCCGACCTTGATCGTCGTGTGGCGGTAATAGGAAAACCAGATACCGAGCTGCTTTCCGTCCGGTCCCACAATCTTTGCCCCCTGTGACCATTCCCGGTTCCATGAGCGAATGTTGGCTACCTTGGCAACGACATCTTCGCGGGTATCGATCCGATGCCAGACCCGATCTTGAAATTCATATTGCGGATCAATGCCGATAACAGCATAGGGCACATTGGCGCGTCCGTTATAGTAGTAATTGTATTCCGGCAAAGCTTCCTTGTTCAAAAATACATCGGTCAAGGCTGGGTCGCCCTTGAGATTGCCGTAATCAGCCATACAGCCGGGCATCATCATCAGGGCGGCAATCAGAAATGATGCCATCCGAACGCTCTGTTTATTTGCGTATCTCATGAGTTCACCTTTCAGGTACATTTTCTGATAAACCAGGTGCCGTTTTTCTTTTCCTAGCAGCGCCCCTCTTTTTGCAGCTTGCGCATGGTCCAGGCTACGAACGGCACACTTCTAAGCTTATACGCCCTCCGAACGATGTCAAGGCGGGTGTAATGTCGGAAAAACGGTCGGAAACACATCAAAACTAGCAGGGCGCCGGCCAGCGGGGCAAAGCGGCAGTGGCGGATAGCAATATTGAACTGGGCGATCACCAGTGTGTCGTTTTCGAGGTCTTCGTCGTGCTTGCGGACGGTGTTGCGTTTGATCAGGACCTGCTCAATGTAGCCGGCGGGAATGACGCCATCTTGGCTGCCTTCATAGTGAATGACCGATACCCGATAGCCCTTGCTCTTCAAGTGTTGGCCCCCAGGTAGCGGACCGATATGTTTTCAAGGTAGGAATTGTTGATCAGGACGGCGTGCATCATTCTGGTTCTTTCTGGACTAGATGTACTCGCGTGGGGCCCGGCCCGCAGTCAGGGGCTATTTCGGGTTGAATTCATCGAAATCGTTGGTAGCGTAGCACTTTACCCTCTCAGCGGCATCGTTGACCACGTGAATATTGACCAATTCACCGTCCTGGATGCCGTCCGCGTCAGACCGGGTCGCCATATACAGTTTCCAGGCATAGCGCCAGGCCACGACGTCGGAATCCAACCCGGCTTTGCCTTCCGGCGGGGAAAGTTCGGTGACCAGCTGGCCTTCCACGAGTTTCCGGTACTTGACCCGGAAGCCTTTGGGTTTCTGGACCCAGCCGGTATCGATTATCTTCAAACCTTCGGTTATCTCCATGTGTGGCTCCTTTCAGTCGATTGTTACCGTGCCGCAGAAAGTGTTTTGGCTTTCAAGCATCTTCGAAGTCAGGCCCGGGTTCCGATGGTGGATTGTAATGGTGAACATCCAGCTGCCGGAAAGCGAAAGCGAGGCCGGCGTTGTCGAATCCCAGCTTGGTTTTTTCCAGGAGATCACAGCGGGTCACCCAGTATTTCGGGTTGTCTACCCAGCAGCGGCCGCCGAGTTCCACGCAGTCCCGCGACAGATTGAGGACATAGACGACCGGAGCCGGCTTGGCCCTCACCCGCGGATCGGAGACCATGATTTCTTCCAGTAGCCGCTTGGCCTTCATCAAATCCTGGTCATACCGGATGCCCACGTCAATCTTGATTCGTCGGGTTTGCGTAAAGTGGTAATTGATGACGATGTCATCGAGGATCTTGCGGTTGGGCACGAAAAAGGTTTTGCCGTCGAATGTTTTCATCCGGGTGTTCAGGATGGTGGTGGCTTCGATCCGACCCAGTAGGTCAGCGGCTTTTACCACGTTGCCGACTTTGAAGGGCAGGGTGGGCAGCAAGGGACGAAACAATACGATGACGCCGACTGCCGCCAGACTGACAAATGTCAAAAAAGAAATGACCGGACCCGGCTTCAAGCCCGCTTCCAGCGAGGCCGAAACAAAGACTACCGCCAGCAATAACACCATGAGAATGTTGCAGGCAATCGAAACCAGCGTCACCCGGTTGGTCACCTTGAGCAATGCACTGCGTAAAACCCGAACGATCCATCTGACCAGTACCAGACCGATAACGAGGACCAGCAGGGACATGACCAGTTCCGGGCCGCGTTCTGCCATCAATTCGCCGATGCGCTGAAATCTTGACATCAGGGACTTACCTCCTGTGCTCCGTTTATGTTTTCAGCGAAATCAATCTACCTGGCCCGTGAGCGCGAGATGCGTTACCCAATCCAGCCGGCCGGAAGGCGATTTCGCGGCGTATCATGAATGGGGGGGTGTTTTCTTAACTGCTTTTATCATATATAAATACAGAGGCATGATAGCAAACTATCTAAAATAATAATATATAAATGTCATTGGCGGTACCCTTGAGGTTGCTCAAACTGGCAAATGATGCAATTCAGTCGTTTATACAATAATTGCAGGAACATGTCCACCATACGAATAATGAGCACCCAGTGAGGGATTTGGCAACGGGCAGATCATCATTGGCAAGGCTTGGTGAAGGGACCCTTGTATAACCATTTTGACAGTATCAACAATAAATGAGATGATTTGTGACCAACCCAGCTGCCGTACAATGTAATTTTCACGATATTGCTTACAAAAACGAGTCATGCCAAAAAAAGGAGGCCGACAATGGATTATGTGAGTATTGATATTCTAATTGGGATTGCTGAACGGTGGGGCGAGATGCCCAAGAAACAAATAGCCAAAGAGTTAAAGCTAAGTCTGAAAGACCTGAATGATTACGCCTACCGGATGGCCAATGGTGCCTATGGTGATGAGTGGGAACTTCCCAAGACTAAAAAGTATGGCCCTTATGATGAGAGAAAGGACATTGATATAAAAGTGGGGCAGAAAGTTTACCCCATTAGAATCCCGAATTGTGATTGGCCTAAAAAGAAAGGTGATATTCAGGAGGAGATCGAGGACACATTGGGTGTGGTAACCTCTGATGTTCTGTTTGTTGGGTCTGTAATCTACCACGCTAAGGAGCATAACCTCCGTAAGAAGAAAGAGTATCTAAAGAAGTGGCAAAAGATAATAGACAGTGTAATGGATTTACGAGAATTAAACTGCTAAGCTGAAAAAGTTAAGATCTTCCCAAACAGTTTGAGATAGACGATAAGCGCCATCCCTGGTCCCAAAAGAAGACCAGGGTATGGCGCGCGGTCGTCC
>CAJINA010000133.1 GCA_905176665.1 Olavius algarvensis Delta 4 endosymbiont
AGCTTGGTAAAAAACGTCGAGAAGAATTGTCAAAGGAGGCCGCCTAATAATCACTGACCCGAGAGGGCTGACTGTCCGGGAGGTCTTTGACTTTTACAGGTAAGCCGCATGACAGTTAGGCACGTCTGCTGCAGCGATTTGTTATATTACTTCTCGTAGAAAACCTCGTACATTGATACATGTTTTTCTTTCTCTAATAGAAAGATCTCATCTTCAGGGTAATATTTTGCTATTTCAGGGTTATCTCCTGCAAATTTTTTGACAGAATCAATTGAATCCCAAAGAGTGACCAACAGAAAATGGGCTTTCTTCTCTTCATCTTTACGCTGAAAATACAATTTAATAAGACCCTCAACAGAGCCGTAGTCTGGAGCGGCCTTCTCAAGCATAAATTTTTGATAGTCGTCGGCTTTTTCTATAGCAACTTCTCCATGCCATAATCTCATAATAGTCATGATCAATTACCTTCTGTAATATAACGTTTTAGCTTAGCGGCGCCATTATTTGGCTTCCCCTGCAGCGCCTTGTTATGGACACGGCACTATTGATGGGCGGTATATTCGTCTAGTAAGCGGCGAATCATTTTCTGGTATTGGGTGTTGTATTTCTTTGCTTCTTTCTTAAAGAAATCGACACTCGTTTTGCTAAGAGAGATTGTGACCTTGACAGTTTCATCTTTCAAGGCGAGTTCCTCCGGCGAAGGAAGGAAATCAGAAATAACCTTCGCCTTTCCCATTGGTTCATCCGTGTATTTGATTTTCTCTTTCATATATCTTTTTCCCTTTCCGCCAATACCCAGCGCCAATAATTCTGATTTTGTGTTTCCGGTAAGTGAATCTAACCGTTAGGATTCCGTCAGACACTTGGCCGAGGCAATAATAGCGTTTTTCGTCCCGACTGTGCTCCAAGTCTTCCAAAATAATACGGTGGTGATCAAGGAAAGCGAGTTGCGCCAGAGCAAATGAAACGCCATGTTTTTCTTGGTTTATCAGCTCTTTGGCAGAATCCCACTCAAAATCAGATTGTTCTGTCATACGAATAAGTTACGGCGGAAGAATATAATTGTCAATATATATATATGGTTATTTATATGGGTTTTTATTGTCCATATCGCTTGAGCTGAGACGCGCGGATCTTGGCGCGTCGTTCTCCAGCGATTTGTTAGCTTAAGCTCTTTGTTCGTCCTGATAAGTCCTTAAATATGCTTAACTTCTGAACAAAATCATTGAATCCACCAATAGGCGGTTTTTTTAAGATAATTTCGTCTCCGATATCGTTAATAGCCTCTACGGGAGGGAAAAGGCATTTTGATAAGTAGCTTTTGATTTGAACTTGAAGCTCGTCAGATAATGGTTCTATTAGGGTGACTTTTAATGCTCCAACCGAAGCATTCATTTTGGCAGGTGCCTGGACACGGGCACCCAAAGTTTGCTTCCGACTGAAATTAGAAGATGACAACTGCATCGAATCCACCACATCCCATTTTAGTAGAAGTGGCTTCTTTAGTAACAGTGGACCGTAAAAAATTGATACCCCAAAATCGTTAGCGAATGCGTATTTGTTTCGTGATAATAATAGGGATAAAAATCCCACAGTAAATAAGTAGTAGTGAGCGTGAAATAAATTTATCCCTGTAACTTTGTATAGAGCAAATAGGGCAGCACCTATAATCCATGTTACAATTGTCGTTCTATTAGTTCGGTGAAATCTTAATTCCATTAGATAAAGCTAACGCCAGTTTCAGCCGCCGCCTACACTAGCTTTGTGTTTAAGACCAGTTTTGTTAAGAACGACGAACTAAACACCTGCAAAAATGTGATGGCGGTCGGTCTGTAAACTTTTATTATGTGGCATTATTGAACGAGCAATAGCAACCGGTAACACTCTCTCTTCGATACTAAGCCCTATGGATTATGTTTCGCAGTTTTAGGTCCTCTTGATGTAAAATCGCTCAAGCTTTTCAATGTCCGATTGTTCAACTGGTCGAGATGAATCAACTTCGGTAAAGCGAAGGAGGTATCCGTCTGGATCAAGAAGCATGAACTGAGTGCGCTCATCCATTTGGTCAGTTCGCCAGATTGACCTTGTGTTTAACTCCAAGAATGGTTTCAAACCAGCCGCCAAAACGGCTGTATGAATTTCACGAACATTTTTGACCATAAACTGAAAGTTTATGCCCCGACCATATGGCCACTCAAGCGGTTCTGGTCCCAACGGTTCCCATGTACCGTCATGATCCCACCACGCGATCATAATTTGCGAGCCTTGAAGTGACAAGTACGCATGTGTATCAGTTGATCGCCTTTGAGCAACGTTGAATCCTAGAATCTCAGTGTAAAATTTCAGGCTAGCTTCAAAATCAGAGCACCAAAGCTCAGGGACGAGACTGTTAATAGAAAAGGTCATAACTTCTCATGCATGAAATATTGGATTACGTATGAGTCGCCAACCATGTATTATTTTGTCCACCACATAACGTTTGAGCTGAGCAGCCGCCCGAACAACCTTCGAGTATGCACGGCCGGTACGTAAACCCGCGGTATTCACGCGGTCTGCTCCAGCGATTGGTTA
>CAJINA010000134.1 GCA_905176665.1 Olavius algarvensis Delta 4 endosymbiont
AAGAGAATGTCCTTGTAATTTTGATAGTCAAGATCGGCCACCGCAAGGATATCTACCGAAACCTACCGTAATTTTTCCATTCAATTTTATTGTTATAACGTTTGAGCTGAGCAGCCGCCCGAACAACCTTCGAGTATGCACGGCCGGTACGTAAACCCGCGGTATTCACGCGGTCTGCTCCAGCGATTGGTTA
>CAJINA010000135.1 GCA_905176665.1 Olavius algarvensis Delta 4 endosymbiont
AAGCGAAGTGCGTGTTTGAGCGCAGCGAGTTGTGCTGAGCGCGCCCTTTCCGAGAAGCGCAGGGCAGCCCGCAGGGTCGCGTCTTATGGGCGTTTTCTTTTGGTTACTTTTCTTGTACGCACAAGAAAAGTGACAAGGTGATACAGAATAATAACAAACTGTTACA
>CAJINA010000136.1 GCA_905176665.1 Olavius algarvensis Delta 4 endosymbiont
AATTTGAAAAAGTTAAGATCTTCCCAAACAGTTTGAGATAGACGATAAGCGCCATCCCTGGCCCCAAAAGAAGACCAGGGTATGGCGCGCGGTCGTCCTC
>CAJINA010000137.1 GCA_905176665.1 Olavius algarvensis Delta 4 endosymbiont
ATCCGGGCGAAGGACAGTGTCTGGTGGGTAGTTTGACTGGGGCGGTCGCCTCCCAAAGAGTAACGGAGGCGCGCGAAGGTTCCCTCAGGCTGATTGGAAACCAG
>CAJINA010000138.1 GCA_905176665.1 Olavius algarvensis Delta 4 endosymbiont
AGCTTGGTAAAAAACGTCGAGAAGAATTGTCAAAGGAGGCCGCCTAATAATCACTGACCCGAGAGGGCTGACTGTCCGGGAGGTCTTTGACTTTTACACA
>CAJINA010000139.1 GCA_905176665.1 Olavius algarvensis Delta 4 endosymbiont
AGCTTGGTAAAAAACGTCGAGAAGAATTGTCAAAGGAGGCCGCCTAATAATCACTGACCCGAGAGGGCTGACTGTCCGGGAGGTCTTTGACTTTTACACC
>CAJINA010000140.1 GCA_905176665.1 Olavius algarvensis Delta 4 endosymbiont
AGCTTGGTAAAAAACGTCGAGAAGAATTGTCAAAGGAGGCCGCCTAATAATCACTGACCCGAGAGGGCTGACTGTCCGGGAGGTCTTTGACTTTTACACG
>CAJINA010000141.1 GCA_905176665.1 Olavius algarvensis Delta 4 endosymbiont
AGCTTGGTAAAAAACGTCGAGAAGAATTGTCAAAGGAGGCCGCCTAATAATCACTGACCCGAGAGGGCTGACTGTCCGGGAGGTCTTTGACTTTTACACT
>CAJINA010000142.1 GCA_905176665.1 Olavius algarvensis Delta 4 endosymbiont
CCAATCGAGACATTTGAGCTTGGTAAAAAACGTCGAGAAGAATTGTCAAAGGAGGCCGCCTAATAATCACTGACCCGAGAGGGCTGACTGTCCGGGAGGTCTTTGACTTTTACA
>CAJINA010000143.1 GCA_905176665.1 Olavius algarvensis Delta 4 endosymbiont
GGTAAGTTCCGACCTGCACGAATGGCGTAACGACTTCCGCACTGTCTCAACCAGGGACTCAGTGAAATTGTATTGGCGGTGAAGATGCCGTCTACCCGCGAAAAGACGGAAAGACCCCGGCACCTTTACTACAGCTTGACATTGGATTTTGAAATAGTATGTGTAGGATAGGTGGGAGGCTTTGAAGCCGGTACGCCAGTATCGGTGGAGCTACCCTTGAAATACCACCCTTGTTATTTTAGGGTTCTAACTTCGACCCGTTATCCGGGCGAAGGACAGTGTCTGGTGGGTAGTTTGACTGGGGCGGTCGCCTCCCAAAGAGTAACGGAGGCGCGCGAAGGTTCCCTCAGGCTGATTGGAA
>CAJINA010000144.1 GCA_905176665.1 Olavius algarvensis Delta 4 endosymbiont
GGTAAGTTCCGACCTGCACGAATGGCGTAACGACTTCCGCACTGTCTCAACCAGGGACTCAGTGAAATTGTATTGGCGGTGAAGATGCCGTCTACCCGCAGAAAGACGGAAAGACCCCGGCACCTTTACTACAGCTTGACATTGAATTTAGGAATAGTATGTGTAGGATAGGTGGGAGGCTTTGAAACCGGTACGCTAGTTTCGGTGGAGCCACCCTTGAAATACCACCCTTGCTATTTTTGGGTTCTAACCTCGACCCGTGATCCGGGCGAAGGACAGTGTCTGGTGGGTAGTTTGACTGGGGCGGTCGCCTCCCAAAGAGTAACGGAGGCGCGCGAAGGTTCCCTCAGGCTGATTGGAA
>CAJINA010000145.1 GCA_905176665.1 Olavius algarvensis Delta 4 endosymbiont
ATTTTTAACTTGACAAGAGGGGAAAAATGAAACAGGAAAGTGGTAGATAACCCACCTTAATCAATAGAAAAATCAGACCTTATTACGTCTAGTTGCCAATA
>CAJINA010000146.1 GCA_905176665.1 Olavius algarvensis Delta 4 endosymbiont
GGACTATTGGCAACTAGACGTAATAAGGTCTGATTTTTCTATTGATTAAGGTGGGTTATCTACCACTTTCCTGTTTCATTTTTCCCCTCTTGTCAAGTTAAAA
>CAJINA010000147.1 GCA_905176665.1 Olavius algarvensis Delta 4 endosymbiont
GAGGACGACCGCGCGCCATACCCTGGTCTTCTTTTGGGGCCAGGGATGGCGCTTATCGTCTATCTCAAACTGTTTGGGAAGATCTTAACTTTTTCAACTTGTTAAATATGCTCTCTTTCTTAAATAGAGGATCGATGATAATGTTATTCAGGTGTCTCCCTGAAGTTTTCCGGTTTTCAGTATTGTATAAAATCACATTACTTGGGTGGCTAATTTCTAGACCTCCAGGAGAATATATTGTTGTATTGTTAGCGAAAGAAATATCTACACTTCCATTTGTAATTACTATGCTGCCCCTGTCATGACTAACTTCAACATTTTTACCAGATATTAGGATGTTATTACTGCCATGAGAAACATCGATATTGCCTGAGGCAATAACTATGGAGTTGTGACAGTGTGCAACATGAATATCCCCATTGATTAAAAATACCTTCTTCTTTTCATGGGCAAAATTGATACTTTTGTTTTCTTGAATCAGCTCATATGTGTGAACAAGACTTATTGGAACCCTTCGTTCTTCTGGTAGTTTTAATTCGTCATAAAGATTTAACAACCTTTCCTCTACTTTCAGAAGATTTTTATGGCTATTCGGCTCCACTGGCAAAGATGAATAGGATACTAGAGTATCACCTGTATAACTCGCACACCCCATAAATATTAGACAAACAAATATTAAATATGCTTTTCTCATAGTGACTGAACCATTTAACGTTTAAGCTGATATGCGCGCGCGTTTTTTTGCGCGTCATTTTCCAGCGCTTTGTTCGGCCCGGTCTTTCCATTCAGCCCAGTATTCTTCACATAACCTGTCAATCGTCTCGAAATCAATTTCTTGTCCAGTATCTAATTTGAAATTGATATTCTCATAATCTAAAGTTAGCTGCCCCATAGTCATCATTACAGTTACGGGCATCAATTTAGATGGAGTTGACAGAATCTCTATCGAGCAAACATCCAACTCATCTCGTAATGATGTCTTGGCTCCATCGGTGTCCTCATATTCAAGGATCTTGAGCCCCTCAAATAATAAGACGAAACTATCTCCAATAGGCTCAATTCTACGCCTAAGCCAGGGTATATTCACAAACATGGTCAGGGAATCACTATTTTCATCTGATATAGCCGTGATTTCGCCGTCATGCAGGACATTCCATATGTCAATTTTTGGATCCATTATATAGGCCGAACTAGTTAATATTCAGCTTGCAGGTTTTTGTGAAATATAGTTATCTGATGTTTTCCGCAACTATGGCAAGGTTTACCGAGTATACACAAAAGGGTATGGTTTTCAAATTGTTATGCGAATTTATCAAAAAATGGATATCGTGTATATAGCAGCTTTTACTGGTTATTATCCAGGTTATGTAGCTAGCACCTTTTTGAGCAATTTAGTTATCATCAAATTTCGGCATTTATTTTGAGCTTTTTAGCAACCGTGGTGGTGTCAATGTGGTGGGAAATCCTTATAAACGCCTGTCATTGTTGACTGTCCTTGGGTTCGACTCCCGCATCATATAACCAAAATACAAGTTAGTTTGAACATATCACAACAATTTGTTAAATTTGATATATTGGTTTTCTGGCAATTTATTTGTAGGTCAACGGGCCGGCGTGTTACTTCTTCCAACCATAGACAATCATAGAGGCTCAGGAAATGTTCAACTATAGAACCCTTATTACGGTACCGATCTTCTTTTTGGCAATGACACTCGATGTCTCTGCCGATAATTTTTATTGCTCGCGGCAACTGGCCGGAGTGACCGGCAGAATTGTCGAAATCAACCGGTACATGATCCTCGACGATATTGAGCCAAGTACCGTGGGCCTTCCCACCCAATTTCTGGTCGATTTTGAATCCAAAACGCTGATACCCTCCAAAGGCAGCCGAGTCAGTAGAAGCGTTTCCTTCAATGGGGTTGATCAGGTAGAGAATAAACTGGTCATCCAGGGTATTGATGAAGGCATTGAGGGGGTCATAGATGGGGTGGCCTGGAGCCTGGTAATTTCCAAAAGTGATGGTAAATCGGTTCTATCTGTAGCGGGTGATGGCGTTGCATATGCGGTTTTTGGGGTGTGCAAACCCACCAAAGACCGAAAATAGTATGGCGAGACGCACCATATGCAGACATAGCCCTGATTAAGAAGGTGTCAGGCATTTTGGGTTTTCATGCGGCCCCTGCCCCCAGTGCTTTTTGGCTCTTAGGAACTGGATTACCTGGACTCGGTTGTAGGAGAAAAAAGTTAAAGAAGTAGCCCCGCCTGTTTCTCTTCCCAACAATAGCCCCGGCCATGATTTACAGGGGGCTTTTTTATTTGCTGGGCGCATAAGTCGTTTTTTGACGGCTGCTATTAATATGCAGTTTGCCCTGCCTTTTGATATGCACTGAATGACCCCCCAAATAGGATTTCACTTCATAGCCTTTTTCTCATAAAAAAACCCCGCCATTTGTTGGCACCCGTTGGCACTGTTTTGGCAGGGTGTTGCAATGAAATATTGTTTTAATTACAGGGGTTTAAGTGGTGGGCCGTGAAGGAATCGAACCTTCAACCTACTGATTAAGAGTCAGGTGCTCTGCCTAGTTGAGCTAACGGCCCATTTGGACTGCTTGAAAATGTAAAATCGCTAACTAACAAATATTAAACGCGTCTGTCAAATGGTTTTTACTAAATTCGGGATATGCCGAAATAAGTTGATTCAAGTCTTAATCTTTAAGTGGCGATATTGACTTAAATCTTACTAAAACAGCACGTTAAGGGGTATATTTCGAGGATTGAACTTTCTTTGCCAACGCCAAGATTGATTTTTAGGGGAGGCCCTGAAACCGCCGCTATCGACGCCAGGGCGGCTTTTCATGCTTGGCCTTGCTCCGCTTGCGCTTCTTTTTCCAGGGCGGCGCTTGCTGGCTGCGATTGGTGCCGGATGATGAATCGATCGTTCCATCCCCCTGGATGGCGATGGTATAGCTGCCGGGCCTCTTGGGGGCGGCTGGGATCATGTCGGGTGGCGGGGTCAGGTCCGGCTTTTCCTTGGGCAGGGGCGGGCCGGTGAAACAGCCGGCCGGAATGAAGGCGGCTGTGTATAGCTCTCCCCCACCGGAGAAATATCGAACCCTCTTCTGCAGGGACTTCTGGACCTGGACCGTGAGCGTGACCGGCGACTGGTCGATCCGTTTGCCGATCCGCCGGGCCATGTCTCGGTCGCTGCTCAGGATCACGTCTCCTTCGGATTTCATCACACCTTTAACAGTCACGTAAGGATAGGCTTTGCGGCGAATACAGGTGTAAAGCAATTTGGGCAGGTCGTCCGCAGCCTCGGGGATTGGCAGGTCGGACCGATTTCGGGCCCGAATCAAGTGATCTTCGATCTCGATGGGGGGCTTGGCCAGCGTGAGGCGCACCTCCTCCAGATGTGAGCGGCGAACATAGCGAAATTCCCTCTCTTCGCCCAGGGCCTTTAAAAGGTCCTTGATTTTCACATACCCGGACCGGTCGGGAACGAGGCCGAATTCGTCCGGCCGGCGCCCCAGGACATAGGCCAGAATCTTCGCGAGCTCTTTGGGGGATTTTCTCTGCATACTTGGAACTTATTGTTTCGGGTCAGACTGTAGCCCCTTCGCCAAGGCGCGAATAGCGTGTAAGCCTGACCAGGATCATAGGCTGAAGACTGAAGGCTGACGGTAAAAGCGAGCTGGCATCCTGGAAACAGCTATTCAGTCGAAACCATCGAAGTCATTGTTATTATCAGGACAAATCTAATCATCCGATTCTCAAGGTTCTTCTTCAGCCTTCGGTCTGCGACCTACAAACCTGAATCCGGCAGCCCCGGTCTGACCTTTAAGATGGTTTCTTTGCGGATCTGGACCGTGCCGGGCTTGGCACCCCGCGGTTTGGTGACGTTGATCGCCCGGGTGCAGGCAACGGGCGTCACCCCCCCTTTGCGGGCCTTGCTGTGGTAGGCGGCCACGGCTGCCGCAGTTTTGAGGATTTCTTTACCGGGCTCTTCATCGGGGAGGGCCCGCAGCAGCACATGGCTGCCCGGCATGCCGCGCACATGAAACCACCAGTCCTTAGGCCGCGCCTCCTTGAGGCTCAAACGGTCGTTGTCGGCATCGGTTTTTCCGGCCAGGACCGTCCATTTGCCTGCAATGGTGTATTCCCAGACACTGACCGGGGGTTTTTGATAGCCGTTGTCTGCATTCATAGGCCCAGCCAATACGCAATCTGTAGTTGTTTATCAGGGGTAACGGGTAATGTGGATATTGGGATTTTGCATCCAACGGTCGAGTTGGACCCGCAGCCATCGTTTGAACGGTGTCCGCGTGGCCGGCAGCAGCAGGAGTAAACCGGCGACATCCGTTAAAAGGCCCGGGGCCAACAGCACCACCCCGGCAGCGAAGATGATGACCGCATCTATCAAATCTTCCGCCGGCATTTCCCCGCGGTTTAGACGCTCGCGCACACGCAGCATCGTCTGGAAACCTTGAGCCCTGGCCAGGTAGGCACCGGCAAAACCGGTGGCAATGACCAGCGCCAGGGTGTTGAATACCCCGATGGCTGTCCCGATCTTGATCAAGAGGGCCAACTCGATCATCGGGATCAGGGTGAATGCCAGAAACAGTTTGAGTAGCATGAAGCAAAATCCTCCCGGTAGGGTTCATTTTTGCCGTGAATATGGGGTCAATCTCGCACAGTGTCAAGTAATTCAGGTTAAAGGTTGAAGTCTGCAGACTGAAGTTGAAGGCGCTAAATGAGCGCTTGGCAAAGAGCCAGTCAGTCCTTGAGTGGAATACAATTCAAGCGGTCAGATTGGATTGGATGCTTGGCTTCAGCCTTCAGTCTTCGGCCTGACCCCTGAATCCGGCCATGCTATGATTGTGTTGTTTTTGTGCGTGCCTTTTCACTGGGCAATCCAAAACTTGGTCCTTTGGGCCAGGATTCATTGCCATTTATAGGAGTGCCCTCTGAGAAGCTGCTTCTATTTCCACACCAGAGACATTCTGAAATCCGCGCGGCAGTTTTCGTCCCCGCTGGCCCCTTTTCCCGGTAAAATCGGTCAGGTTGCCCGGCTTCAGTTTCAAGTAGCGTTTTCCGGCATGGACCACCAGGTTGTGACCCAGCGGCAGAGCGATCAGGGCCACCAGCAGCTCTTCTCTCGCTTTGGCCCGGGCGGAGGGTATGTTGATGATTTTATTTCCTTTTCCCCTGGCCAGGATGGGTAGATTGTTCAGCGCGTAGACCAGCATGCGCCCCTCGTTGGTGATGGCCACCAGCAGGTCGGTTTCCGGGTCTTGCACATAGCCCGGCGGCAGGGGATGAGCGTTCTTCGGCAGGGTCAAAACGGCCTTGCCGCTGCGGTTTTTGGTGAACAGGTCGGAAAGTTTGGCCACAAAACCGTAGCCGGCATCGCTGGCCAGCAGGAGCGGCCTGTCCGGATCGCCGGAAAGAACCGACGTGAACCAGGCCCCGGACGGCAGGTTGACCCGGCCGCTCAAGGGTTCGCCCTGGCCGCGGGCCGACGGCAGGGTGTGCGCGGCCACGGTATAGCTGCGTCCGGTCGAGTCGAGAAACACCGCCAGCTGATTGCTGCGGCTGTGAGCGTCGGCCAGGTAGCTGTCACCGGATTTGTAGTTCAGGCTGACAGGGTCGATTTCATGTCCCTTCGCTGCCCGGACCCAGCCTTTTTTGGACAGGACCACCGTGACCGGTTCCACCGGTACAAGGTCGGCCTGCGTCATGGCCTGGGCTTCCCCCCGGGCCACAATGGGGGAGCGGCGGTCGTCTCCGTAAGTCAGCGCATCGGCTTCGATTTCCTTCCGGATCAGGGTTTTCATGCGCTGGTTCGAGTTGAGGGTCTTTTCGAGGTAATCGCGTTCTTCAGCCAGGGTTTCCTGTTCGCCGCGAATCTTCATCTCCTCGAGTTTGGCCAGGTTGCGCAATTTAAGTTCCAGGATGGCTTCCGCCTGGGTACCGGTCAGGTTGAAGCGTTCCATCAAGACCGGTTTGGGCTTGTCCTCGCTGCGAATGATGGCGATGACTTCATCGATGTTCAGGTAAGCGATCAGGAGGCCTTCCAGCACATGCAGGCGGTCGGTTACTTTGTCCAGGCGAAACTGGAGGCGCCGACGCACAGTCTCTTTTCGGTATTTCAACCACTCGACCAGTAGGGATCGCAGATCCTTGACCTGGGGACGGCCATTGATGCCGATCAGGTTCATATTGACCCGGTAGGTTTTTTCCAGATCGGTCGTGGCAAACAGGTGGTTCATCAGGGCATCCACGTCCACCCGGTTGGAGCGCGGGACGATGATCAGGCGGGTGGGGTCTTCATGGTCCGACTCGTCGCGCAGATCCACCACCATGGGGAGCTTCTTGGCCTGCATCTGGCCGGCAATCTGTTCGAGGATTTTGGCCCCGGAAACCTGATGGGGCAGGGCGGTGATAACGATATCGCCGTTTTCACGTTCTATGACCGCCCGCATCCGGATCGAACCGGTGCCGGTTGTATACATGGCGGCCAGGTCCGCGCGTGACGTGATGATTTCCGCTTCCGTGGGGTAATCCGGCCCCGGAATGTGCGCGCCCAGTTCTGCAACGTCGGCCTTGGGGTTCTGCAGCAAGTGGACACAGGCCGCGGCGACCTCCCTGAGATTATGCGGCGGGATGTCTGTGGCCATGCCCACCGCGATGCCGGTGGTCCCATTGAGCAGTACATTGGGCAGGCGGGCCGGCAAGGTGGCCGGTTCGTCCAGGGTGCCGTCGAAGTTGGGAATCCAGTCCACCGTGCCCTGGCCGATCTCGGACAACAGGACCTCGGCGTAGGGCGCCAGCTTGGACTCGGTATAGCGCATCGCGGCAAATGATTTGGGGTCATCCGCCGATCCCCAGTTGCCCTGGCCGTCCAGGAGGGGATACCGGTATGAAAAAGGTTGAGCCATGAGGACCATGGCTTCGTAGCAAGCCGTGTCGCCATGGGGATGGAATTTACCCAGCACATCTCCGACGGTACGCGCGGATTTTTTGTACTTGGCCGTGGCTTTCAGACCCAGCTCGGACATGGCATAGACGATCCGGCGCTGGACCGGCTTGAGACCGTCGCCGATGTGGGGCAGGGCCCGGTCAAGAATCACGTACATGGCGTATTCCCGGTAAGCCCTTTCCGTAAAAGCCTCCATGGGAAGCTGTTCTATGCCGTCGGATGCAAAAGTCGTGGGTTGGGACATGGTGTTTTCTTCCTGGTGCTTCCCCGGTTAGGCCGAAGAAGACGGTTTGGGGATCTTTGGCTTAGGTACAACAAGGGTCCCAGGGTTCGAGGGGTCAAGGGTTTTAAATCCGAAGAACCCCATATCTTATCGTGCAACCAGATGAATTGCGCGCAACGCTCTGATTGGTCTTCACTCAGCCCCTCGAACCCTTCTATTTTATACTCCCGCTGCGTTCCAGCCAGGTCCGGCGGTCGGCGGCACGCTTTTTGGCCAGCAGCATATCCATGGTGCCCAGGGTGTTGACATCTTCCTGCAGGGTCAGACGCACCAGGCGGCGGGTGTCCGGGGCCATGGTGGTTTCCCTCAGCTGGATGGGGTTCATTTCACCGAGGCCTTTGAAACGCTGGACGTTGATCTTCGCCCGCGGCTTCCCGGCCTTGATTCTTTCAAGGGTGGCGAGTTTTTCTTCCTCATCCAGGGCATAGTAAACATCTTTACCGGCATCGATGCGGTAGAGGGGCGGCATGGCCACATAGATGTGGCCGTTTTCCACCAGGGGCATGAAATGCCGGACAAACAAGGCACACAGCAGGGTGGCGATGTGCAGACCGTCCGAATCCGCATCCGCCAGGATACAGATCCGGCCGTAACGCAGTCCCCTGATGTCCGCCGAACCGGGGTCTACGCCGATGGCGACGGATATATCGTGAATCTCCTTGGAACCGAGAATTGTGCCGGAATCCGCTTCCCAGGTATTGAGAATTTTGCCCCGCAGGGGCATCACCGCCTGGAACTGCCGGTCCCGGGCCTGCTTGGCGGACCCACCGGCGCTGTCGCCCTCGACCAGGAACAGTTCGGCCTCCAGCGGGTCCTGGCCCACACAGTCCGCCAGTTTGCCGGGCAGGGCAGGACCGCTGGTGACTTTTTTGCGCGCCACCTTTTTGCTCTTGCGCAGTCGGCGCTGGGCGTTTTTAATCGCCAGCTCGGCCAACTGTTCGCCGGCATCGGTGTGCTGGTTGAGCCACAGGCTGAAAGCGTCCTTGACCACCCCGGAAACAAACGTGGCGCACTGTCGGGAGGAGAGCCGCTCCTTGGTCTGCCCGGAGAACTGGGGGTCCTGCATTTTGGCCGACAGGATGTAGGCGCAGCGGTCCCAGATGTCATCCGGTGTCAGTTTCACGCCCCGTGGTATCAGTTTCCGGAACTCGCAGAACTCACGAATGGAGGCCAGCAAGCCACTGCGGAAGCCGTTCACATGGGTCCCGCCCTGGGTGGTCGGAATCAGGTTGACATAGCTCTCGCAAACTGTGTCGCCGGTTTCCGGCAGCCAGGTGACCGCCCAACTGGCCGTCTCCCCGGTGGCTTCGAAATGACCGACAAAAGGCGGGTCCGGCAAGATGATGGTGTCCGGGTAATTACCCTGCAGGTATTCACTGAGACCATCTTCGTAATACCATTTCTGGGTTTCCCCCGATTTGGCGTCGGTAAACGTAATGGTCAGCCCCGGGCAGAGCACCGCCTTGGCCCGCAGCACGTGTTTGAGGCGCGGGATGGAAAAGCGGGCCGAATCGAAATATTTTGGGTCCGGCCAGAAATGGATGGTGGTCCCGGTGTTGCGCATCCCGACCGAGCCCACCACTTCCAGGATCTGGAAGATATCGCCATTTTCGAAACCGATTGCGTACTTCTTACCGTCCCGCCGGATTTCCACGTCCAGGCGGGTCGACAACGCATTGACTACCGACACACCAACGCCGTGCAGCCCCCCGGAAAACTGGTAGTTCTTGTCGGAGAACTTGGCCCCGGCGTGGAGCTTGGTCATAATCAATTCCACACCGGTGATGCCCTCCTCCGGATGGATATCCACGGGCATGCCGCGTCCATTATCGGTGACTTTCAGGGAGTGATCCGGCAGCAGGGTGACATCGATGCGGTTGGCAAGGCCGGCAATGGCTTCATCGACACTGTTGTCGATGACCTCCTGGCCCAGATGATTGGGACGCAGGGTATCGGTGTACATACCCGGCCGGCGTTTGACCGGCTCGAGCCCGTTGAGAACCTCTATCGATTCGGCGGTATAGTTGTTTGCGATCATTTCAGTGCCTGTCTATCTATTCACGATAGAAACCGGTTGATTTATATGGCGAAAATGCCGGGTACACATCAGGTTGTAGTCATTAATCCTTTTGTCTACCACATATTGCATAGCAAGATCAAATGGTTTGGCAGGCGTTCGCGAGAAACAATGCCTGCCAGTGGCCTTTTTAAGGTGAATGGGATATATCCAATCCCGCCCGGTTTCGACGTCCGGTCCACCCGCAAAGGATTCAAGGGAAGATGATACTGTTCATAAATCCACCGGTCTCAAAACCCAGTGAACCGCCGGCCGGGATTGCCCGCCTGGCCGGGGCGCTGCGTCACAGCGGCCTGAATTGCCGGGCAGTCGATGCCAATATCGGTGGGCTGCAGTATCTGCTGGAACGACCCATTGAAGCGGAGGACACGTGGAGTCGACGCGCGTTCAAAAATCGAGACGCAAATGTTCGTCTTTTACAGGATCCGGCCGGATATGAATCTTTCGATCGATACAAAAGGGCCGTGGCCGACATTGGGCGCGCCCTTGAAAAAGCGGTGCCGAATGAACGCGTGCGGGTGGGCCTGGCCAACTACCAGGATCATGCGCTTTCGCCGGTGCGCAGCCGGGATCTGCGAAAATCCGCCGCCTTTCCGGAAAAGAACCCATTTTATCCCTACTACCGTGACAACGTATTGCCCTTGGCCCTGGATCCCGCGGTGGATGTTGTCGGTATTTCCCTGGGTTTTCTCTCGCAGGCCCTGTGTGGTTTCGCCCTGATCGGTCTTTTGAAAAAAGAGCGGCCGGAATTGACCATCATCCTGGGGGGCGGACTGATTACCTCCTGGATATGCCGGCCGGACTGGCATAACCCGTTTGCAGACCTGGTGGACCACATGGTCGCCGGCCCCGGGGAAGCTGCGTTGTTAAACCTGTTGGCTCGTGAACACAGGGCAGCAGCATATACGCCCGATTATCGTGATTTTGCCGAAAACCGATATTTCAGTCCGGGTTTTGTCCTGCCCTATAGCGCCTCCAGTGGCTGCTACTGGCAACGCTGTTCGTTTTGC
Organism: Olavius algarvensis Delta 4 endosymbiont; assembly: GCA_905176665.1. Taxonomy (GTDB): domain Bacteria; phylum Desulfobacterota; class Desulfobacteria; order Desulfobacterales; family CAJINA01; genus CAJINA01. The sequence continues at coordinate 10,350 of CAJINA010000147.1, forward strand.
CCGGAGCGCGCCGAGCAGAATCCCTGGGCGCCCGTCCCGGTCGCGCAGGCGGTGTCCGACCTGAAAAAGTTGGTGGATCTACACAAGCCGATTCTGGTGCACCTGCTGGACAACGCCCTGCAGCCGGCCCTGTTGAAAGCCTTGTCAGAAGACCCCATCGGCGTGCAGTGGTATGGTTTTGTCCGTTTTACCCGCCAGTTGGAAGACCCCGTGTTCTGCCGTCGGCTCAGGGACAGCGGCTGCCGCATGTTGAAACTCGGGCTGGAATCGGGAGATCAGTCTGTACTGAAAGCACTCGAAAAGGGGACCAACCTGACCGCAGCTGGGAAAATCCTCGCCAACCTCAGGCAGGCCGGCATTGCCGCTTATGTCTACTTGCTGTTCGGTACCCCGGCCGAGGATCAACAGGCTGCCGAAAAGACCTTGAACTTCACGGCCACCCACAGTGCATCCATAGGTTTTTTAAACCTGGCAATCTTCAATCTGCCCCTGAACAGTCCCGATGCCGATGGGATCACCACCCGGGAATTTTATAGCGGCGATTTGAGCTTCTACCAGGAATTCGAACACCCCCACGGATGGGATCGTGCCCGGGTACGCGGGTTTCTTGAAAAGAGATTTAAAAGGCACCCTCGGATTGCACCGATTGTGAGGCGGGATCCACCCATCTTTACCTCGAACCACGCACCCTTTTTTACAAGCCCGTTAGGCTGAAGGTAGAAGGTATAAGGTGGAAGGTCAGTCGGTCGGACCAGGTTTCACCGTATACTCTCGGATAGACGCTATCGCGTCCCGGGCCGCTTCACGCAGATCTTCATTGTCGGCGGCGGCTGCCACACTTTCCAGAAAGGGCAGGTTGGGCGGGGCGCCTGATTCTCCAATGACATGAAGAATATCCCCCTGCACGGTTTCGTTGACATCCGCAAACCGCTTTTCAAGGGCGGGGATCAGCGTGCCGGCCAGGGGGCGGTCTTCCCAGGCGATTTCTTCGGCGACTACCATGGCTCCCAGCCGGATGGACCAAAGGTCGTGGGTAATTAAATTGATGAGCGCGGGGAATACGGTTTGAGCCTTTATCATCATCTGGGCCAGGTCGGCTGCCCGGCCGTCATCAATAAAACTACGCAGGGTCAGGGGCCCCAGTTTGACCGGGTCGCGATTGATAATGGTATCCGTTAATTCGTTCATGTCGACGGAGCCGGTCCGGCGGAAATCAGTGTCGAGCATCACCGTCGGAACTGATTTTATCCGGGCCATGTCGGCCAGGTCCGTGAAAAGCGTGCCGTCAATGACGGTGATAGAGATATTGTGGTTGGCCTGGATCATGGGCAGCAATTGACCGACTGTCTGCGGGCAATGCGGGCATTGCGGGGCGATGTAAATATCCAGATGGGCCGGAACCGTGAGTGCTTCAAGGGCATGGGCACCCGCGGCGGGCGGATCAGATTTCTGATCCATCTGGCTGGCAGCCGTTTCCAGAAAGGGGCCGAGCTCCGGACCCAGCGGGACGGCCTGGTACTTCAAGCGCCGGCCGATCACAATGGCCGCCTTTTCGGCATCCGTATCCGGAGGTCGGTTTTTAATGGTCACGCCCGGTCCGCAATCGGTGAGCTGCTGGCAGAACCGTTCCAGCGCTTTGGCCTGGACGCTGCCGTCGTTTATCAGTTCCAGCTCACACGAGCCGCCGCTGGCTGTCAGCCAGGCGGCAATCTGCTTTTGCTCGGTAGAATTCATAGTATCACCCGGATAGCCGGTCCCAGAAGGCCGCCCCTTCGGATTGCCGCCGGCCCGGTCCGCTGCCTGAGGGGGGGGCGGCCGGACGAGAGCCGTTCAACCGCGCAACCCGTTCTTCAATCGGTGGATGGGTTGAAAATAGGCTGGATAGTTTCTGGGCTGAAAGGGGGTTCACAATGAACATGTGGGCCGTGGAGGGATTGGCATCCATGACCCGGCTGCGGCTGTAGGCGCCCAGTTTTTCGAGCGCCCGGGCCAGGCCGTCCGGGCGGCCGGCAATGGCAGCCCCGGTACTGTCGGCCAGGTATTCGCGTGAACGGGAGATGGCCATCTGGATCAGCATGGCAGCCATGGGTGCGATAATGGACATGGCAATCACACCGAATATCCCCATGCCGCCTTCATCGTCATCCGAACGCATGCCGCCGAAAATAGCCCCCCAACGGGCCATGCTGGCCAGCATCATAATCGCCCCGGCCATGGTGGCGGCGATGGTGCCGATCAAAATGTCCCGGTTCTTCACGTGGGCCAGTTCATGGGCGAGAACACCTTCGATTTCATCCCGGTCCATCAGGTTCATCAGGCCCCGGGTGACAGCCACGGCAGCGTTGTCCGGGTTGCGGCCGGTGGCAAAGGCATTGGGCTGGTCCTGGGGAATGATATAGACCTTGGGCATGGGCAGGCCGGCGCGGTTGGCCAGAATCCGGACGGTTTCATAGAGCTCCGGAGCTTCTCCGGCCGTGATCGGCTGGGCCCGGTACATTTTCAGGACCAGTTTATCCGAATACCAGTAGCTGAAAAAGTTCATGCCGCCGGCGAAAATCAAGGCGATAAACATGCCCTGGCGGCCGCCCAGCAGCTGTCCGATGACCAGGATGAAAGCTGTCATTGCGGCCAGCAAGACAGCCGTTCGAAATTGATTTCCCATGTGTTGCGGTTTCCTTTCAATAGAGTTGCCAGCCTCATTGGGTCCTTTGATATTACCGGTTCAATATAGTGCTGTTCATTTAAAAATCAAGACAAATAGGCCCTGAACGATGCTTGACGGAACCCGACCGGGTCGCATATACTTCAGGAACCCAAAAATACGCTCAACGCCACAGAAGCCGAAAAGGATGAACCATGACGCTAACACCCCTGACAGCCGTTACCCCGGTAGACGGTCGGTACCGGCGGGCCACCCAGGCCCTGGCGGACTACTTTTCCGAAGGCGCCTTGATTAAATATCGGGTCAAGGTCGAGATTGAATATTTTATTGCGCTGTGTCAAGTGCCCCTGCCCCAACTGGAGGCTTTCGATGCTGCTAAATTCGACCTGCTGCGCGATATCTACCGGAATTTTTCCGAGGCGGACGCACAGACCGTCAAAGATACTGAAAAGGTGACCAATCATGACGTCAAGGCCGTGGAATACTTTGTGAAGGAACAGTTCGATGCCCTGGGATTGTCGCCGTTCAAGGAGTTTATCCATTTCGGCCTGACATCCCAGGACATTAACAATACCGCGGTGCCCTGTTCCCTCAAGGATGCCTGGCAACAGGTAATGCAGCCAGTGCTAGATGAGGCGCTGGGTGTGCTGACGGAAAAAGCCCGGGAATGGAAAGAAGTGCCCATGCTGGCGCGGACCCACGGACAGCCGGCCTCTCCCACCAGCCTGGGGAAGGAGTTGTACGTGTTCGTCGACCGGCTGCGCGGACAGGTCCAACAGCTTGCCCAGGTTCCCTATGCCGCCAAGTTCGGGGGCGCTACCGGGAACTTCAATGCCCACCAGGTGGCCTATCCGCAAATTGACTGGATCGCTTTCGGTGACCGCCTGGTGAACGATGTGCTGGGGCTGCAGCGTACCCGGGTGACAACCCAGATCGAACCTTATGACAACCTGGCGGCCTTCTGCCACGCGCTGATGCGGATCAATACCATCCTGATCGACCTGGATCGGGACATCTGGACCTATATCTCCATGAATTATTTCAAGCAGAAGATAAAAAAAGGCGAGATCGGCTCTTCGGCCATGCCCCACAAAGTCAATCCAATCGATTTTGAAAATTCAGAAGGCAACCTGGGGGTGGCGAATGCCATCTTGGGCCACCTGGCGGAAAAGCTGCCGATTTCAAGGCTGCAGAGGGATCTGACCGACTCTACCGTGACCCGCAATATCGGTGTGCCTTTGGGGCATAGCCTCATTTCCATCAAATCGCTGCTGCGTGGACTGGACAAATTAATTATCAATGAAGCTGCCCTGCAGGCGGACCTGGAAGACAATTGGGCCGTGGTGGCCGAGGCGCTGCAAACCATACTGCGGCGGGAGGGTTATCCCAAGCCTTATGAAGCCCTGTTGGATCTGACCCGGACCAACACCACCATTGGCCCGGAAACTATCCGGACCTTTATCGACGGACTGGATGTAACCGACGAGATCAAAGCCGAGTTAAAGAAAATAACGCCGGCCAATTATACCGGCATCTATGCTTTCTAAAATCTGAATGGAGTCTATCGATGGGGTTGCGCACCAAAACCAAAGCGTTTCTATTAAAGACGCTGACCAAAAAAGATGTGGCCGCCCTGCATGTGCGCTGGGATGAACTCTACGGTCCCTTTGACAATACTGATTACGACCAGCACTTCATCAGCGGGCTGCCCAGCGAATCAGGTGTTTACCATGGTGAAATCATCAAGTGGGCGCTTGACCTGGGTCCGCAGCGGGTGCTTTTCGCCGGCGAAAACAGACAGACCGCGGCACAGCTGAATGAAATCATCCGGGCCGGCGAGGTCTACACCGCCGGACTGGCCGATACAGATTACCGCTGGAACTTTGAAAAAGGTGCCCCGGCCATAGACCGGGACTTTGACCTGGTTGTCAGCCAGGCGATTTTAGAGCACCTGCTCAACCCGTATAAACATATCGAAGATTTGAGTGCGCTGCTCAGACCCCAAGGATATCTGATCGTACATACCGTTATGCCCGGCTTTCCCTACCACCGGCACCCGATCGATTCCGTTCGGTTTTTCCCGGACTGGTTCGAAGAGACAGCACAGCGTGTTAACCTGGAGGCAGTCAAGAAAAGGATCAACGATACGCATATTTTCTATATGTACCAAAAATCATGAAGTGTTCACCCAGCTTAGGGTTTTATCAAAGTTCAGATCCAATACCGGTTTCGATTCAGGCTGAAACCCGAAAGTAGAGTTTGCTTCGTAAGGATTTTTCCAGGCATTAGGTAACAAGCAAGTACACCCATACAAGCAAGGGCTATGAACTCCCAAGACCACACCTGGAAACCGTTGCAGGCCGACAAATTAAATGAAATTGCCGGCCTGTTCGACGACCTGTTCCCGGCCGAACGTTGCGGGAGCCTGGCCGCCGACATCACCGCCTACTGGGTGCAGATGTTAAAGGCGGTCTGGCAGGGTAAAGCCGCTGCGATTCAAGAAAAGGATAAACGCTATACGCCCCGGGACCCACTGTCGCGGATACGGCAGAAGACAGTTGTGGTCACTTATGCCGACAGCGTGGGGACCCGGGGAGAAACCTCCCTGGATACCTTGGATGCCTTCTTGAAATCCCATTTTCCCGCCCTGGGCGGGATGCATATGCTGCCGGCCTGCCAGGTGGTGGCGACCCGCTTCAACGACGGCTATTTTTCCCAGGTGGTCCGCAATACCACGCACCCGGCCTTCGGCAGCAATGCGAAATTCGCCGCCATGATGGCCGACTACTATTCCATGGCGGATTTTGTGCTCAACCATGTGGATATCGAAAACCCTGACTTTCAAGCTTACCTGGAGGGCGATGACGAGCGGGGAGAGTGCTTCTTTGTCTTCTCCGAACAAGAGTACCAGCGCCGGCTCGCCAATGGTGATTTCGAACGGATTTTCAGACCCCGCCCCTTCCCCCTTTTCTCAATTTACCGGCGCAGGCCGACCGACGACAAGTATGCTGAAATGGAGCGGTCGGAACAAATAGAACATTTGACGGCCTTGACCGGAAATCGACTGCCGGCACCGGTGGCTGGTCTGCTCGTGATCTTCAACCTGCTCAAAAACGACCAGATGCTGCTGGACGAGGAGTATCGCGTTGTCACCCGATTTCGGGAATACCTGCAAGACCAGGGCACCGTCGATCCGGCTACCATCTTTGTGGTTTCCCAAACCCAGGAAACCAATCAGGTCCCGTATATTCTGGCGAAACGCATACAAACCCCGCGGGATTTGCTGGAAGCCATGGGGTTTGAGCCGGCGGAAGCGGGGGAACTCGCCGGCATATTTAGCCGGCATGCCCAGACCATCTTCGGGGAAGAGATTCGGGCCCTGACCACCTTCAGCCATGTGCAGGTGGATCTGAATACCGGCACCTTGCCGGGTCTGAAAATGCTGGCCGATGATTTTGCCTGGTACCTGGGGCTGGACCTGGATATGCTGCGCCTGGATGCCGCCAATTTTGCCTTCAAACGCTGGAAGACAACCTGTTTCGGCCTGCCGGAAGTAAAAGGCTTGATGCAGATTCTCTATCTCTCCATGGAGTGTGTCGCCCCCCGCATGGTGGCCAACCTGGAGGTCAATGATCAGCTTTCGGCAGTCTTGGAGCAGATGGCCGACAAGCAGGCCCCGCCGCCGATGATGTATGATTTCCACCTGGCCGGCATGTTGCCGGCCGCCTTCATCACCGGCCAGGCCGGAATGTTCAAGCGGATCTTTGCGAAAATTGCCGCATATGAGATTGATCCGGACAGCATCCGCTTCAGCCTGGCTGAGAGCCACGACGGGAAATCCGTGCGCGGCAGCCTGGACCTGCTCACCCTGGCGGAAAGACAAGCCGTGGCAGATACGGTGGTGCAAAACGGTGGCCGGATCAAGTATAAAGGGGTTCCCCGGAGGCAATATCTGGAGACTGAATTCAAGGAAGTCTGCCGGGAAGCCGGCCTGGATTTCGATACGGCCGGGCAACAGATTTTCAAACCCGCGGTCGCGGGCGAGACCGCACGGGTGCTGGCGGATCATATCCGAGACAACGCTGCTCTTGCTTCCGCCCTGGGGATTGCCGCGGAGCGGGTCGCCTCGGATGGGGCCCTCAAATTTTTCAGCACCAAAATCCTGGAAGGCCGCGAGCCCTATGAGTTGTGCGTCGCCACCCGTGATTGTCTGCCTGCGTTAAACAACCAACAGTTGGTCGCCGCCCGCTTTCTCGCCTTCTACACCCTGGCTTTCGCCCTCATGGGTCGCAACGTCAAGTCGATCTATTTCAACGATTTGATGGGGCTGCCCAATGACTATGGGCGCATGCGCCAGACGGGCGAACTGCGGGACCTGAAGCGCACCAAATCGAGACTGGCCGATCTGGAACAGAAACTGGCTGACCCGGCGACAGTCGCGTATGTCATTGCCAGAGGCCTGAACAACCTGATCGCCCTGGTGGATACCGACCCGGCCCTGGGCCCCCGTGGCCGGGAAGCCGCTGTCCCCGATCTTGCCGATCTTCCGTCCGGTGTGGTCGCGGTGTACTGTGCGGCCGACACCCGGTCTCTCGTGATTGTCAACCTCACAACCCATCCAAAAACCGTGACCATCAAGCCCGCCAAGTTTAAACTGCCGCCCCACCGGGCCCTGTTCGACAATCTGGGGTCCCGGTCGATACCGCCGGCCGCCAATGGGCTCGTGACGCTGGTCCTGGCACCGTTCGAACGTTACTGGATTACCAGTCAAAAAATAGACATCCCGGCCGGTTTACTTCTGCCTTAGTCTCTGCAAAGCAGACTGATAGGCCTCCGCAATCTTGATGAACTGATCTTGGTCGCCTCCCTGATCAGGGTGCAGCTTGATGGCCATCTTGCGATAGTGGCGCGTGAGGATGGTCGGGTCCATCTTTTTCAGGTCTTGCACGGCCAGACCCAGAGCCTGGGCAGCGGCTTTCAACCCCATGGTGGGACCCGGCCGCCGGGGAAAACGAAAACTGCGTCGGCTGCGCATGAAATCGCGGATATAGGCCGCCATGAAATCCTCTTCCGCAAAGGGATTATCGAAGTACATGATGACATATCGGATGAGGTAAGCGGGCAGAGCCGCACCTCGGGATAAACCCCTCCAAAAATTATGATCACCATTGAGTCGGCATACGGCCGCAATAAAATGGTCATCCAGCCTGAGGCCATCCATGGCCGCTGGGAATCTTTTGGCCAGTGGTGAGGAGAAGTGGCGCTGCAGATCGAAGATCACGTAGGTGTAAATCTTGCGCTCAGCGGGTTTGAGAATCCGCTCGGCCATGAGGAAGTATTGTTCGATTTCATCCCGGGATTTGTGATCCAGAATACAAAAAAGCTTACGAGGTAGGCGGCGGATGGCGCCCTGGTCAACGATTCCCGATTTTAAAAAAAGAAGCCGCCTTTTATCGAACGGGTGTTGTTTGGTGGGGATAGGTTCGTTAGACGGTGTTTTGCAGATATTGCCCCGATGGGCGAAATGGCCGATGACCTTCCGGATTTCCGGTTTAATGAAGCCTTCCAACAGCTTCTCGAGGCGGTCATCGATATCTGTCACGCTTTGATTCTCAAGGGCTTCGATCAACTCATCTTTGAAATAGTACGCGTGCCCGCCGGGGTATTTGATATAATTTCCGGGGTCAGGCCCGAGTTGGAAAAGTTCGCGGCTTTGCAGGTAGCCATCGGCCGGGTAGGATTCCCGCAGGCTATATGTGAAGGCGCCTTTATGTTCTGTGCGTGCCAGGTACAATCATAAACCTCGGTTTTTACAATTTTGTTGCCATCCTCAGGGCCAGTGTTCTGCCCGCGCGCATCAATCTGAACCGCCCGGTGGCACCTGATCTTAAGCTTTCTTAACCACTATAGTCACTTTTTCTCTGAAGCTATAAAAAAAAGGTCATTTGCAGGGGCCCGCAGCCTGGTCCGCAGAAGGGGATCTCTACTCCAAATCCGCGTGCTTGAAATAGCCGTCTATCACCATCTGGGAATCGAGTTTGACAAGGGAGGCATAAGATCGCAGAAAATTCTTCAAATACAATTCGGACGGCAGGTTTTGATAATCATTGGCTTCAATCGCCTTGATGGTCGAGATGCTGATCCGGGTGGCATCGTAAATCTCTTCCAGCGACACGCCGATTTTCAAACGCAGCTTCTTAAGGTCCTGACCGCTGATCTCCGCCGATGAAGCGATGTCCCGGGAAAGCTGACTGATGGAGGCCTCACTGATCTTCTTCGAAATTTTTCTTTTCAGGTGGCTTTTACCGGGGCCCCCCTTTGTTTCAAAAAGCGGCACGGGCTTTCTGGGTTGATTCGACACCCGCTTGGAAGGGTCGAGTGCACCCGCCGCGATCAACGACTGATCGTAGGCTTCGCGCCGGGGAGCGTCAGTCAGGGTCCGGAAGGCTGTTTCAAGTGTCTTGATGATCTCCTGCCGCTCCTCTTCCGGAAAGAGTGAATAGGTTGCCAGAGAGTCCGGCTCATAGATGGACAGGGCGTCGGTATAGGCTTGCTTGAGTTCAAAGATAGACGCATCGGCCGGCACCCGCAGCATCTCATAGTAGTTCAGGTCATTGAAGTTTTTCATGGTTTGCGGCCTGCAACTGGCGCTTGGTGCGGCACACAGAGACGAGTTGTTGGGTGATGCCTTTCAAGTCCGTGGCAGTCTCTGTATATGGATATTTGTGGACGAAAAGCTTCTTCAGGTTAATACTATCGTGAACCCGGTCATCATAACCGATATTGCCCAGAAATTCAAAATCCGAGTAGAAGTGGCGATTGCAGACGATTTGGAGTTTTTCACCCAGGGCGGCATCGTTTATCTTGCGGAATTGATTCAAGATCATGCTGAATTGAAACCGTGCCAGGGTTCCGCGCAGCAGCGCTTCTTTTTCCGGATCATAGCGCAAGACCCGATCGATCACATCCGGCGTGTTGAGTTGCCCCCGGTGGGCCTGGTCCACCGAATCTTTTACCGCGGAGTGAAAAGAGTGTTTTTTCATAAGCAGCTTAAGTTTGCGCAGATATACCGTGCGAATAAACCGGATTGTATTCTCCACCGAGGTCGGCTCGGGGGTGAACACCATGATACCGAAATGTGAGGTGAGAAAAATATCCAGGGTATTGAAGCTTGTTCCGGCGCCCAGATCCAAAAGCACGTAATCATAGGGTAGGGTTTGCAGGGCTTTAATGATTCTCATCTTCTGCTGGTAGTACAAATTAGCAATCTCCATGGAACACTGTGCGGAACTGATCAGAAAAAGATTGGGGATCAGGGTTGGTACGGCAGTCAGCTCCAGGTCGCTGACGGATTTCTCCATGAAGCGGTGCAGGCCATTATCCGGGGGTTTGACACCTACCATGGTATGCAGATTTGAGGCCCCCAGGTCCAGATCTACCAGCACAACCCGTTTGCGCTGTTTGGCCAAAAGGGCGCCGAGGCCGGCAGTGACGAAACTCTTTCCCGCTCCGCCTTTACCGCCTCCAATGGGAAGTATTTGGCTCATGCTTGTGTTGGTGGCCTCTCCAAGCAGCGATTGCTTAGCCGGCGACAGGTTGTAAAGCTTCGCGTATGGCTCCGGCTATTTCAGATTTTATTGCCGGTTTCATGATCAACCGACGGATACCGATTTTCTGGGCCCGGTCTTCGTCGATCAGCTTGCTGAAACCGGTGCAAAGTATGACCGGTATTTCAGGACGGATCTTCATGAGCTCGCGGGCAAGCAGGTCGCCGGTGATCTTCGGCATGGTCATGTCGGTGATTACAAGGTCAAACGCCTGCGGTGTGTTTTCGAAAATTTCAAGTGCTTCTATGGGATCACTGACGGCTCTGACCCGGTATCCAAGACTTGCGAGCATCTGCTCCAGCATCCGGGCAATCTGATCTTCATCATCGACCAGCAGGATACGTTCATCGCCTTTCTCAATCTTGACCGGGGTCCGGCCATCCGTTTTTACGTCCTTGTATATTCTGGGGAGATAGACATTGAAAGTAGTGCCGTTGCCCGGTTCACTGTAGACCTGAATGTCGCCGTCATAGCCTTTAATGATACCATGCACGACGGCCAGTCCCATGCCGGTTCCTTCACCGACCTTCTTGGTGGTAAAATAAGGTTCAAAAATTCTTTCCAGAACATCCTTGGACATACCGTACCCGGTGTCGGCCACGGTCAATTTTACATAGGTTACCGGCTCCTGGCTGCCCGGTAGGTCTTCCGATGCGATCTGTATTTCTTCCAGCCCGACTATCAATGTCCCTCCATGGTCCTGCATGGCATGGAAGGCATTGGTGCACAGGTTCATGACAACCTGCTGGATCTGCGTCGGATCGGCCAGCACCGGTCCACAGTTCTCATCAATTCGCTGTACCACTTCAATGGTTGCCGGTAGGGTAGCCCGCAGCAGGTTCAGGGCCTCTTTGACGGCCCTGTGAATTTTCAAGGGAATGCGGCCCTGGTGGTCGAGGCGGCTAAAGGTGAGAATCTGTTCCACCAGTTTGCGCGCTCGTTGCGCGGCGGTCATAATTTCATTCAGGTTTTCACGGGCCGGTGACCCTTCAGAGATCTCGTCCAGAGCCATTTCCGTGTAGCCCAGGATGGGGTAGAGGATATTATTGAAGTCGTGAGCCACGCCACCAGCCAGCGTACCGATGGCTTCCATTTTTTGTGAGTGGCGCACCTGTTTTTCGAGCTTGGCCTTCTCCTGCTCATAACTGATCAGCGATTCCTTCATGCAGGCGAAAGAGTCGGCGGTATCCTGGATTTCCTTGTAGAGGGAATTGACCTCGTTCAGGCTGTCAAATTCATGATTCCGGATAGCGCGGGATTCATGCTCGAGATCAGCCATGGGCTTGATGATGCCGCGGGCCATGATCAGGGCAATAAACGTGGTCATGATGGAGATGGCAATCGTTACGAAAATATTGAACATCCGGTTGGCCTTGATTTCCCCCAGGTAGTCGTCTTCCGGCAGGTAGACACCGATTAGCCAGGGCCACTGCCGGTCTGAAAACGGGACGAACATCACATTGAAAATCTTGCCTTCGTTTTCGAACTTGGCAAAAAGCGGGTCTTCGATAATCAACTGACCATTGGCATCGGTCTCCCAGTTTACGGCCTCGAAAGCCTTACGGCTGAGGACATCATCGATTTCATTGATTTTTACCAGACGGGTTTTGCCCGGGGAGAGCGCGTTGGGCCGGGTAATCTTCGTTAGGTCGGGAAAAGCCACCACATCCTTGTTGTGGTTGAGTAAAAAGGCCTTACCATTTTTACCGATCCGCAGTTTGCCGATAAAGGTGGACAACTGGTCGATACGGATGTCGACGCCGACAATGCCTTTGAAATTTTTATCGTTTTCGTAGACCGGTCCGGCGATTGTGATACCGGGTTTCTGCGAGGTAAAAAATACATAGGGATCGGTCCAGACAATGTCTTCCAGACGTTTGGCTTTTTTGTACCAGGGGCGGATCCGGGGATCATATCTGTCGCTTGGATCTTTTTCGCGTTCGATCAGTTTCAGGTTGGCGTCCCTGTAGACCAGGTCGACCTGGCGAACACCTTCGGGGTGCCGGATGATTTTAGTCCGGAATCCGTCGGGTGTATGTATCCGGCTGCGCCGAACATCGAAAAAATCTCCTTCAGGGGTTCCGAAGTAGATGCCCGCAAAATGAGGATAGATGGCCATCTGATCAAAGAAATACCGCTCCAGTGAATTAAATTTCGGGATGTCATTGCTGACAACATTTGCGGAGATGAGACGTTTGGTCAGATGGGCGGCGCCCTGCGCCAGAGCCAGGTGGTGTTTGGACTGCTCCATGGCAAAGACGGCGATATTCTCCATGATGTCCCGGGCGTGCCCGAGAAGGACCCGCTGGGAAGTGATGTAGGAGGAGGAGACGGTGATAGCCTGTGTGCCCCAGATTATAACCAGGAGCCCCAATATCAGGGCCCATCTAATGGAGATCTTCATGCAGCATCCTCTTAAGCCAGCGGGTACGGGAATATTACCTCAAGCTGTTTTTATAGCATAAAGTGCCCGGTGAGCTCAAGGGCCAGCACAGATGGCTTAACTATATTAAAAAATTGAGATTTTTATGTGCCTTGAGGGCCTCAATCAGACTGTAATTCAGATTCGGTGGCTGTCGCCGGCCCTTTATGCCCGGGGGTCGGAGGTAACCGGGCCGTGGGACGCGACCCGGCCCCTCTAAGAACCGGCGGGATGCATGCCGGTGTTTTGGCCCCCCTGTTCATATGATAGCGTCCACCTATTGTCCGTCCACAAATGGTAGGTTTTGGCTCAGAGCAAGGCGTGAGCGATTTTGAAACCGCAGGCATAGTATTCTATTTCGAGGATAGCGCTAACGGTTGTGCCTATCGGCTTGAAAACCGGCGCTGCACGCTCAAAAGAGCGAAAACGCAACTCTGGGCTAAAAGATGCCGTTTGTGGATGGGCACTTCTATTTTGTGGGGGTTATATCCAGGTACAGCGGAATGACATGCAGGTCGGAGGTCATTTCCATGGTTTCGCCACAATGCCAGCGGTCGATTTTGTAAATCCCATCGAGGCGTGCGGCGATTTTTTCAGCCAGTTCCTTGATATTGATAACCGGGTGGCGGGCAAATACATTCGGCAGACCATAGGTGAGATTGCAGGCCAGGCACTTGCCCGGCTTGGAGGTCAGGTGGAATTCAAACTCGAGTCTTTCCGGCGTGCCCTGCCGGAAGGCCAGGCTGATATTGAACGCCCCTTCATCCGCATCACCAAAAAGGGCTTCAAAAAATTGATCGGTCTTTTCGGGCGGCATGAGTTTGTTCAGCAGGGATTGGTCAAACACATTGGAAAGTTCGGCTGCGGGCATGACAGGAGCAACTCCTTTGCTGACGGTTTAGCTTTATATAGTAGATCCAACCAATGAATGAAATAACTTTTTGGTCAGGCCGAATCAATAGACTGCCTCTCTTTTCAAGACAGCTTCGACCCCGGCCAGACCATCAACTGTAAAAGCCGCCATGCCCAGTGAACGGGCTGTTTCCACATTGGCCAGATTATCATCCATGAACAGAACTTTTTCGGGCCGGCAATCCAGGGATTCCAGGGCATGCCAGAAAGCTTCCCGGTCCGGTTTGACGAAGCCGGTCTGAAAAGAAGGAAAGTTGCTGCTGAAATAGGGTGCCAGGTCCATTTCAGTGCATATTCTGTTCCAGTGCAGTTCACTTATGTTGGACAGGCTGGCCAGAGTATACTGCTTGGCCAGGTCGGTTAACAGGGCCTGGGTTCCGGGGTATGTCCGGCGCGGCCAGTATAAAAATTCAGATAAAAAGGCTTCATTGGAAACACGCAAGTCAAATTCCGCTATCATGGCGCCGCTGAATTTCTCCGGAGTAGATTGACCGGTTTCAAATTCCCTGACAGCTGGGGATGAAAGCCAGCGCTCCCACAGCTGGTCTTCGGTGAAACGGCCGCGGGTCCATTCGAGCATAATCGGCACCCCGGTCAACTCAATCAGAACACCACCGAGATCAAAAAGGAGAATATCAAACGGTCGGGCAGGCATGTATGCAAATCCTCTATTTATAGACCGCACCGTACTTTTGCCAGTGGACTTTGTGGTCGGGCAGGCTGCCGCTGGCATGCCCGGAAAGCGTCATATCCGGGTATCCCACCGCAATTATGGATTCCACTTCGCGGCCTACGGGAATATCCAGCAAGCCGGCCAGGTGCTGCCCGGCACTGGTGTCGCCGGCATACGTTCGTTTGCGGACCTGAATCCAGCAGCTTCCCAGGCCCAGCGAATGGGCCGCCAGATGGATGAAGATGGAAGCGATGGGGCAGTCTTCGACCCACACATCGCAACGGTCCGGATCAGCGAGCACCACCATTCCCAGGGGGGCCTCTTTTAGAAATGAGGCGCCATGCGGTTTGCAGCCGGCCATTGCCCCCAGCAGCGCCCGGTCGGTTACAACCATGAATTCCCAGGGATTCAGGCTGCGGGATGATGGGGACCGCAGGGCAGCTTCCACCAGCAGGTCGATTTTTTCCTTCTCGACCGGCTGGTCTTTGAATTTACGGATGCTCCGGCGGCTGGATAGAAGTTCAATAAACAAGTTAAAGCCTCCCTTTAATCGGTTACTAAGCTGTTGTAAAACGACATATCACGCCGGCGTTCGCTGCAAGCGACAGGGTTTATCTGAATCTTTGGGGCGCCGCGTAATACTCTCCCAAAACGGCAACATTTTCGCAGTAGAAATCGAGCTCCTCAAGGGCCAGTTGCACATGGGCGTCCCGTGTATGACCTTCAAAAGTGATAAAAAACTTGGCTGTTTGCGGTGAGACGCCCACCGGAATATAGCTCTCCAGTTTTATCAGGTTGACGGCATTGGTTGCAAATCCGCCCAGCGCCTTGTAAAGCGCCGCCGGGATGTTGCGCACTGAAAACAGCAGGGAGGTAATCACCGGCTGCATATCCGGGTCCGGACTGGCCGGCTCTTTGGCGATGGTTACAAAAACAGTGGTGTTGTCGTGGCTGTCTTCCATATTGGGCTGGATATTTTGCAATCCGTAGATTTCACCGGCCAGCTCGGAGGCCAGGGCTGCTTTGGACGGATCGTTCCAGTGGGCCACGTCCCTGGCCGCCAGGGCCGTGTCCATATAATTGTGTATGTTCACGGCCATCTTGTTCAGGCTCCGGCGGCACTGCATCAGGGCCTGGGGATGGGAGTACACATCTTTGACGTTCTCCAGCAAGGCGCCCTTGGGAACAAACAGGTGGTGTGCTATGGCCTGAAAATGTTCGGCCACAATATAAACATGTTTACCGGGCCAGAGGTTGTGAATTTCAGCTACGCGTCCGGCCTCGGAATTCTCGATGGGTATCATCCCCATATCCGCCTTTGCGTTTTCTACGGCATCGAATACCTCATCAAACGTATGGCAGGGCAAGGTGGCCAGGCCGGGGTAGGCTTTGCGGCAAGCCAGGTCGGTATGGGCCGCATTCACCCCCTGAAAGGCTATGATCTTTGTAGAAGGTTCAGTCATGATTTTCCGGTAGGGTTTTGGCTGCGTTTTTGTCCAAAACGGATCTTACTTTATCAGACAGGTCATTGATGGTGAAGGGTTTCTGGATAAAGCCGTTACACCCGCGGGCGAGGATTTCAGACGCTTCACCTTCCAGGGCATAGCCGCTGGATAGCAGGACTCGCATATCGGGCGCGATTTCCCTGAGGGCATCAAATGTTTCTCCGCCGCCCATTTCAGGCATTATAAGGTCCAGTATGACCAGGTCAATATTTTTGTGGTTGTCTGTCAGCAGCTCGATTGCCTCCTGGCCGCTACCGGCCGTCTGGACGCTGTAGCCCAGGTGTTCGAGTAATTGTTGGCCGACATCCACAATCATCTGCTCGTCATCGACCAGCAGGATGTTCCCGGTGCCTTTTTCCACGGGTATCGTCCGCTGCTGCTCCTCAAAAACGCGCTTTCCGGAGGCAGGGAGGTAGATGCTGAAGGTCGTACCCGTGCCTTCGGCGCTGCTTACAGATATGGTGCCCCCGTGATTTTTAATGATGCCGTAGGCGGATGCCAGCCCGAGCCCCGTACCCCGGCCCATGCCCCGGGTTGTAAAAAAAGGATCGAATATCTTTTCCTGGATGGCGGCGGACATGCCGACCCCGGTGTCTCTGACAGTCGTCAGAACATAGGGGCCCAATTTGGTGCCGAGCAGGCGGGCCTGTTCATTATCCATGGTCAGGTTCTCGGTGCGGATGAAGAGGTCGCCGCCACCGGGCATGGCCTGCCAGGCATTTACAAATAGATTCAGCAAGACCTGTTCGATCTGCCCCTGATCAACCTCGACAGCCCAGATATGTTCGACTGGTTCAAGGTGGACGGAGACCTCTTTCCGGGTGCGGGCAAACATACGGGCTGTGCGCGTGTTCAGTTCGTTCAGGTTGGTGGGACGGGCGTTGTATTTACCCACCTGGGCAAATCCGAGCAGTTGTCGCGTAAGCCGCGAACCGCTTTGAACGTGTTGCTCGATATTTTTCAAGCGCTGGTAATTGTCATGGGTGGGTTCGGTATCAAGCGCCATCAGGTCGATGTTCCCCTGGATGCCCATCATGAGGTTGTTGAAATCGTGGGCAATCCCGCCGGCCAGCGTGCCGATCGATTCCATTTTGGCTGAGTGGCGCAGCTGGGTTTCCAGTTTCTTTCTTTCAAGCTCCATCCGCTTTAATTCCGATATATCCCGGGTGATCGAGAGGATGTGCTTCTGCTGGTTCAGCGTGACGATTTTAGCGGAAATCTGGCCGGTGATCAAACGGCCGTTTTTTAAACGGAAACGGGATTCGAAATTGTGGATCGAGCCGGATCGTCCGATTTCGATGGCCGCCTGGCGGCGATCACTATTGGAATCCCAGATCCCCAGTTGTACCGGCGTGCGACCCACCACCTCCTCCCGCGTATAGCCGGTCATGCTCAGGAACCCCTCGTTGACGTCCACATATACACCATCTTCATAACGATTCAGCGTAAGCGCGTCCGGGCTGGTCTGGAATACCATCCGGGATTTCTCTTCGCTCTCCTGCAGGCGGCCATAGGACCTGGCATTTACGATGGAGGCGGCAATCTGGCCGGAAATGCCTTCCAGGAAATTGACATCACTCTGGCAGTAGGTCCGTTTCCTGGATTTGTTGTCCACCAGGAGAATGCCGAGGGGGTGATCTTCATAGCGAATGGGTACGGAGATGCAGGCCTGGGCCTGCAACAAGGTTTCGAAATTGTAACTTTTCGGCGGCAGTTTTGCGGCGAGCGCTTCAAAATCGTTGACCAGGATCGATTTGCCTTCCTGGAGCAGGGTTACGGTAAAGCGCTGATACTGTGAATCGGCCAGGTACGCTTCGGCACTGTCCAATAGTTGGATTTCTTCCGGGCTGTAGCCGAAGCTGGCGGCTACCCGAAACGCCTTTTCCTGGTTGTCGGCCATCAAAATCGCACCGCGATCAAATCCCAGGCGAGCCCCCATGACGTCCATAACGGTATGCAGGTAGGTCTCCAGGTCAAAGATCCGGGCTGTTTCCTGGTCGAGTTTCTGGACCAGCAGGGCGTTGTTGTACATCAGGTCGGCGTCGGTTTGCGGCTCTTTGATACGGGCCAGGTGTTCGTTCAGGGTCTGGGCGAGCTCTTTTTTTTCCAGATAGCCTGACAGCAGCGTGAAGGCCATGGTCAGGAACGCCAGGCTTGCCACAGCTATCCCCCAGATCAGCGTGGGCAGCACAAAGAAGAGTCCGCCGGCAAAGAACGCGCCCCCCAGAATTATCAGGCGATTCAGTTTTTTCAACGTATAAGCCAGGGTCGGCTTCCAACTGATGATGTACTCGCATTGACGGCCCCCGCTATGCAGGCACTCGGTGTGTTTCACATCGGCCAGGCGGTCACTGAAAAGGCCGGCCAGACCTTCAAAGGAGCCCATCCGGTTTTCGCATTGAAACCGGGCTTCCTCAATTCCGGGCATAGGGGTGGCGGTAATCTTGATTTTGTGGGCGGACAGGGGCTCTACCTTCAACTGGGCCCCACGGCTCATAAGCCGGTAAAGCTTGCGGGTGTGTCTGTATACCGTCAGCGGACTGACCAGCGACAAAACAAACTGCCGTATGGGGCCCACAGCTTTGGAGCGAGCCGTATAGCGCCCTGCTGCCCGGGAGAGGTTGGGGTCCCCGGTCTTCGCTACCATGGTAGCGTGCATCCGGATGGCCTGGTTCTGGCTGTACCAGAATCCGGGGTCGTCCACCTCCGCCCGGCGGATGCCGGCCGGTTCAATAATCTCGTCCGGGTCGAGGTCGGGGTAGTGGTGGTGCAGATAGTCGAGGTAAACCTTGATGATCCGGCTGCTGTAAACCGGGGTCTCGTTATTGTACTGCACGGTGTTGTCAGTTGACGTCTGTTTCACAATATACCGATGGTAAACTTTTAGGGCCTGCAGCCGTTGCCCGCCGGTGAAGAATATCAGCCGGTGGCCCGGATGCTGTTAAATGAGGCCGGCATCTTTCAGGGCGCGTTCAATTTGCGCGACCCTTTCTTTCAGACCACCGGTATACCCAATCGCTATCCTGAGCAAACCCGGGCTGAGACCCATCCGATCCTGATCCTCCGGTGCTATCTCGGAGGATGTCGACGAGCCGCTGCAGGACATCAGGGTATCATAATAGCCCAAGGACACCGCGATATACCCGAAGCGTTCCTGGTTCTGCAAGAGGGACATGAGATGTTCAGCCGTTTGTCTGGTTTCACAGTCAATAGTCAACATGCCGCCATAGCCGTACCCTCGATTCATCATTGCGGTCATCAGCAGATGTTGGGGATGGTCGCTCAGGCCGGGGTAAACCACCGGAACGCCCAACTCGAGCAGGTGTTGCGCGATGACCATGGCACGGCGGCTGTGCTCCCGCATCCGGATCGGCAGGTGCGGCAGGCGCTGAATAATATCAAAGGCCACCCGGGCGTCCATGGTGGGGCCCAGCAGCATGACCCTACCGGTATGCAGGTCCATGAGGTGGTAGGCCAATTCTTCGCTGGTGCATATGGCGCCGGCAAGGACATCACTGGCCCCGTTGATGAATTTGGTCATCGAATGGACCACCACATCTGCACCCAATTTGGCCGGCGAAATCAAGATCGGTGAAAAGGTGTTGTCTACAACCAGGGCGGCATTGTTTTTTTTGGCCAGTTTGGCCAACCCGGCGATATCCGCCACTTTCAGGGTCGGGTTGCCGATGGTTTCCGTATAGATGACCCGCGTTTCGGGTGTCATGGCCTTCTCGAAGGCAGCCAGGTCGTCCGCGGGGACCATGGTGGTATGGATCCCCATTTCGGGTAGCATCTTGTCCAGCAGGGCATGGGTGCCGCCGTAAATGGTGTCGCTGGAGACGATGTGGCCTCCTTGGTCGCACAATTGCAATAACGTGCAGGCAATAGCCGACATGCCGCTGGCAGTACAAATTGCCTTTTCCGTGCCTTCCATGGCTGCCAGATAGCGTGCCAGGACGTCCAGCGTCGGATTGAAATGACGACTGTACAGGAAACAGCCGCCTTTGTCAGGACCTCGGATGCCCTCGAATATTTCAGGCATCGTGCCGGGTTCAAGGACCGTGAAGGTCGAAGATCTGGAGATGGAAGGCGCGACCCCGCCATGTTCGCCGAATTCTCTCCGGACTGCGCACATGGCTTGTTCGGGATTATAGTCGATCATGATGTCCTCCTAATTGTTTTCCCCTTCCCAAGCACTTTGAAATTCCGGCGTATGGTGCCACAGGCGGCCGGGGGGGGTCAAGTTTTGATATCCCCGAAAATCGAACTGGTCGCCGGCGCGCCACCTTTTTTGCACTCTGCGAGTAAATTTTTTGCATATTGCCAAAATTTGGGTCTTTTCGAAGGGGGGCGCCACTTCTTAAAAATATTTAACATATTGTAAATATTATAAAAGTTAAAATTTGCACATTTTTTGCTATGAAAAAGGTTTTTCGCTTTGAACTTCACTTTATATCTATGCATATTCTAGACCTTAAAGCATACTCGGACAGTGCGTCGGCATTTATCGAAGACCGGCAGGTTGAACAATCCCGCGCCCGGAACACTCGCAGCCCGCAAACCCGAACCAGACCGGAAGTAGCGGATCTATCGGCCGATCCTCAATCACCGGATATGTATAAGGATAATTTTATCGATATCTATATTTGACCTTTACGATGAATATTCCTGAATTGTTGCACACCTTCCATCTGCCTCGGAACGCCACCCCTCTCGCTGCCCGGGTCCGGGTCAACCGGGGCGACACCTATCGTATTCTGGGACGGTATGACCAGGCCCGGGCGGATTTTGATCGGGCGTTACGGATAAACCCGGCAAGTGCCCGGGCTTATCACGGACGAGCCCGCCTGCTCTTCGAAACCCGGGACTATGCGCGGGCCATTGACGATATGCGCCGGGCCCTGGATCTCGCTTAACGGTCGGTTTTTCCGGCTTTCGGTCCGCGGCCGCCCATTCAGCCTGCGTTTAAATATTGACATCGCTAAATAACCGTGGACAATGAATGTATACCCTGGTCCGCAATCCGGGATCT
Organism: Olavius algarvensis Delta 4 endosymbiont; assembly: GCA_905176665.1. GTDB lineage: Bacteria > Desulfobacterota > Desulfobacteria > Desulfobacterales > CAJINA01 > CAJINA01. Next base: position 31,163 of record CAJINA010000147.1, read on the forward strand.
CAGTAATTTCCCCAGCGATAGCCTTTCAACTAGAACCTGATTTAGCCGACGATTCTAAATAGAGAGGAGGCCACCCCATGAAGGAACGTGCCATTCGAATCAGACTCATGCAGGTTGAGGATTTCGGTGCCGTGGTCGGCATTGACGAGAAAGTGCTCAAGGCGGCCCGCCCGGAATACTATGAATTGAAGTTCGAAAAACTATTTAAGTCCAGGGAATACCTGTCTACATCGCTGGTGGCCGAGGATGAAGACGGTACGGTAGTCGGCTTTATTATGGGGGAGCTTTATATGGGCGAATACGGGATTGCCCGGGAAGGGGCGACCCTGGACAGTATCGGTGTGGATCCCGATTGCCAGCAGCAAGGCATCGGCGAGCAGTTGATGAACGAGTTTTTCGATCACCTTGGTGATCTTGGTGTCCAGAGAGTCAACACCCTGGTAGATCGCAATGACGACAATCTAATGCGCTTTTTCAGCGCCAACCAATTTAGCCCTTCCAAGACCATCATCAACTTAGAGCGTGATATCTGAGCGGCGGCCGAAGGTTTTATCTATCCGTCTGCTCCCGGAACACCTCCCAGATTTTCGCCAGTGCTGTGCCGCTGGACTCCTGTAAAAAAAAACCGCTTTGATCGGCCACAGCCAGCCTTGAAAACGGGTTGGCCTCGAGATTGATATCCACCAGCACCGCCCCCTCGCGTTTGGCCAGGGCCGCCACCTGGTTGGGCAGATTGGTGGCCCCCGCGGTTCCCACGACAATCAACACATCCGTTTGGGCTGCAGCCCGCAGCGAACTCTCGAATTTGAAATGAATCTCATTGTAGGTTTCATCGAACCACAGGACATGGGGCCGGGCGGTCTGTCCGCAAACCGGGCATTTTAGCAGCGCGATCTCTTTTTCCGATAACGACTGCTCCCTGGTTTTTCCCGTTACACCGGGCGGCATGGGATAGAGCGTGTGGCTGCATTCGTCCGCACAGCGCATCAAAAATATGTTGCCGTGAATCTGATAGGTTCTGTCCGGACTATTGCCGGCCCGCAAGTGCAGGTTGTCCACATTTTGGGTGATCAGGGTGAAGTTGTCACCGAACAGTTTTTCCATCTCTACCAGGGCCAGGTGTCCCTGGTTGGGTTTGGACCGGCCGCAGACCCCCATCCGGTATAGATACCATTTCCAAACCTCCCAGGGTGCCCGTTTGAACATGGCCCAGGTTGCCATTTCCTGGGGGTGATACTCTTTGGAGCCGACCGTCCAATAGCCTTCCGGCCCGCGGAAGGTGGGGATGCCGCTTTCCGCGGAAATGCCGGCCCCGGTCAGGATGGTCAGGCGTCTGTGTTCTGCCAGCGTCTCTTGCAAAATCCGTTTTAGCTCAGGATCCATGCGAGCCTCCTTGAAAGGGGAGAGAGATTCTGTGTCCGGGCCTTGGGGCGCCAGGCTGCTTTGTCTGTAGTGAATTGAGCAGTCGGGGAGTTTTGTCGTCATGCCGGACTTGATCCGGCATCCAGAGACTTTTCCTTTACATGAGCTGGATCCCGGCTTTCGCCGGGATGACGGGCATTTAGTGCAAAAACTCCCCGACCCCTGAATTAATTGGCGCCCCGGTTGCCGGATTTACGGCCAGGATAACAGCTCCAGCGGCATTATTGAAATAAAATGTTTTTGAAAACACTGTTCTGGAATGATAAAGGTCTTTGGGTGCGCCCAGGTGCGATCCGCTCAAGGAGGAAAAATGGATTTGGAGAAAAATCGTATAACCGACAACGTGAAGACCATCCACCTGATTGCGGCCTGCGGGACCGCCATGGGAGCCCTGGCCTGTATACTGAAAGATCTGGGCTTTACGGTAACCGGCTCCGACCAGAACGTCTACCCGCCCATGAGCACCTTTCTGGCTCACAAAGGCATTGTCCTGGGTGACGGCTTTGAACCCGCCCACCTGGATTACCGGCCGGACCTGGTCGTTGTCGGCAATACGGTCAGCCGCAACAATCCCGAGGTCGAGCATATGTTGTCCCTGGGTCTGAATTACTGTTCCCTGCCCCAGGCTCTCAACCGGTTCCTGGTGGGGGCCGGAAAGTCATTGCTCGTGACCGGGACGCACGGTAAAACAACGACCGGTTCGCTCCTCGCCTGGGTACTGTACAGTGCAGGTTTGGATCCATCCTTCATGATCGGCGGCATCCTGACGAATTTTGACAGCAATTACCGCATCGGTCAGGGGAAATATGTGGTCATCGAGGGCGACGAGTACGACACCGCCTATTTTGATAAAGGTCCCAAGTTTCTGCACTACAGCCCGGCCGCCGCCATCATGACCAGTGTTGAATTCGACCACGCCGATATATTCCGCGACCTGGCGCATGTGAAGGTTACCTTTCAAAATTTTGCACGGGGATTGGATCGGGAAAGTCTGCTGGCGGCCTTTGATGCGGATGCCAACGTGTCGTCCGTGCTGGATAGCGCCGTTTGCCGAATACAGCGTTACGGTGAGCAGGCCGCCTCCGACTGGCAGTTAACGGAAATCAAGATAGAACCGCCTGTGACCCGCTTTACGGTCACACACCAAGGGAAGCATTTCGGGTGTTTTCAAACCAGAATGCCCGGGCGCCACAATCTGCTCAATGCGGTGGCTGTTATCGCCGCGGCCAATCATATCGGGGTTGCCGCAGATGAGATTGGCAGGGCCCTCGAGTCCTTTGAAGGGATAAAAAGAAGACAGGAAGTACGTGGGCAGGTGGATGGCGTGACGGTTATGGATGACTTTGCCCATCACCCGACCGCCGTGCGGGAAACCATTCAAGCCGTTAAACCGTTTTATCCGGACGGTCGTTTGATTGCCGTTTTCGAACCGCGAACCAATTCTAGCATGCGCGCGATCTTCCAGGACGTTTATCCCACTGTTTTCGATGCCGCCGACCTGGTGTGTATTCGCGAACCCTCCCTGTTGCACAAGATCCCTGCAGATGAACGCTTTTCGGCCTCACAGCTAGTTGCCGATATCTGCAAACGGGGCACAAATGCGCACTATTTCGGGGATACGGAAGGCATTATCGAATTTGTCGCTGGTGAAGCGGATGCCGGCGATGTGGTTTTGATCATGTCCAACGGCGGATTTGGCAACATCCATGAACGGTTATTGAAAACGCTGAGCAGCCATTAGAAGCTATCTCAAAAAAAGTCTGTTGGCCCAATCTCGGCGTTGGGCGCGAAATTTAACTCCTCGAAATACTGGAGTATTCACCACGATGGGCATTGGCTGTGCTGGCACCTCCGGTTTAAATGTCGCGCCCGCCTTGATCTTGAACCAAAATTCGTTTTTTGAGACAGCTTCTAGTAACCGCGATCGTAGAAAAAACTCCCGGCCCGGCCACAACAAACCATTGGCCCTGTCACTCTGCACCCTGGGCTCTAAAATGGAGTTCCCCACACCTGGTCCAGAAAAGAAGTGATGTTTGCCCAGTATATTTCCCAGTCCGGCGGGCAGTTGCTATGACCGCATTCATAAAGGATCAGTTCGGCCCTAGGGATCTGTCTTTTCATTTCCACTGCGTGCCGGACCGGGACCACTTTGTCGTGGGTACCGTGGATTATCAAAATGGGTCCCTGGTAGGTCCGGAGTGCAGCGAGGGTATTGTAATTGTCGGAAAGCAGGAAATTCGGCGCGCCCCAGGCCATGGCCTTGATGGATAGGAAGGTGGATTCCACGATGATGGCCGCTGCCGGCCGCTCCCGGGAAAGGTCACTCAATACGCCGCCGCCCAGAGAGCGGCCGTGAAAGACGATACGCGCCGGGTCCACGTTCGGCAGTGCTATCAAATGGTCGTAGAAATGCCTGAAATCGGATGCGATGCGTTCCCGGCTGGGCGATCCGTCGCTGCGGCCGTAGCCCCGATATTCGCCCAGCAGGACGGTAAACCCAATCTGTTGATACGTTTCCGCCCGCTTTCGGTAGTGATCGATCAACTCACGGTTGCCGTGGGCCATCAGGACCGCCGGTCCCTTGCGGGGTACAGCGCTCCCACCGCCCTTGAAAAGCCACCATTCAACCCGTCCCTGTTCTGTGTGCAGCCAATACCGGTTGAATTGGGTTGCGCTGTCAGGGAAGGGGGGCAACTTTTGGATGTGATGCGGCTGGAACACCAGGCGGCGGACGGGGTGGGTGCAACCGGCCATCACGGCATACCAGAACAGCAACACAGCCGGCAGCAAATAATGAAAGTATATTTTGCTGTTACGCATCGTGAGGGTGCCCGGCGGTTTTTGCCTTTAATAATTACTTTTCAATCCTGAAAACGGATTACGACCGCGGCTGATAATGGCGGCGCAGCCAGGACGCCAGCCCGTCCAGCCCCGGAAAAAGCATCCTTTCCGTAATGTTGGCCTGGTCCAGTTTATCTCTGATCTCCCACTTCAGTTCCCTGGGGATGATGATGCGCCTAAAGAGCTCGGGGTGCTGAATCAACCAGTCTTCCATGTTTGCGATAGGGCTTGACATGAAAGAAAAGAGCGCAAACTGGTTGACGATGCGTGCATCGATTGAAGGCGGTTCGAAAAAGGCAACCATTGCGTTGGACGAAAGTCCGTCAAAAGTGCGCACATCGGGTAGGACCGTCTCCAGCATCCCGACCGTAAAGGCATTTGCATTTTCTTCTGATAGCACACTGCTCAGGGGTTCCGGCAGGCGTTGATTGGTCTTGACGAAATCCACCTTCCAGATGACCCCATCCACATCGTAGCGGTTGGTTTCACAGGTTGCATAGTGCATGGCTACAAAAGGTGAGTAGGTCCAATCAAGGAGCCGGGTAGGCAGGCCATGGTGCTGGGCCAGCGTCATCCATTGCCACTGGGAGTCGCTGATATCCACATCGTCCAGCCGAGCGTACTTTCTAAAGTTCCTCAGCAAGTGATACTCCAGGCGTGTTAAATTACCGCATATCCTTTCGAAACTGGTCACCAGCCGGTAATCTTTGTTGGACAGGCCCCGAAAGGCATAATTCGATCTGAAGCGTAGAATATCCTCCTGCCAGGATCCTTCGTAAACGCGTTCGCACAGATCGGCCCAGGAATTTATGACGACGTCATTTTGTTCAATTTGCTTTTTCATAGCGCTTCACCAAAAGTTCCCAGTTAGATGTGGGTTTCCGGGCAGGCATCTTTTTCTCAAGGCCCGAGTGCGGGCCAGCCAACTATTGATGGGGGTTCTTCGAACTGTCAGCAGAAGTTTAAACCGAACGGAAAATCAAGACGACGCCCATCATGTGGCCGTAGTTGTCGTGAATCATGGAGAGCGTCTGCGATACCCGGATTTCATTGCCGTTCATAGGGACCAGGATGTCGTTGTCGTAATGGGTAATCTGTTCCAGGTTGGCCTTCATTTCCTGGACGATGTTTTTGCGTTGCATGCGGGTAATGCCGTTAAGAATATAGTATACCTCATCGAGCGGTTTACCGATAACCCGGGTCCGCGACCATCCACACAGCCGTTCGGCTTCCTTATTATAAAGGGTGACGTTGCCATTGACATCCGTGGAGATGAATCCATCCCCGATGCCTTGAATGGTCACGGTCAGGCGGTCTTTTTCAGATGCCAGCATCTGATCGATATCGTAATACTGCTTGACGGTAATTGCCATCACGGCACTGGCGAAAGCCAAAAAGCCGTATTCCATGAAAAACAGGAACGATTTGAGTCCGGAAGTAGCCAGCAGGTCGTTGAACGCGCAAAGACTCCAGACACCAAAGCCGCAAAAAATGAAAGCGGCGCCGCTGCCGGCTTTTCGGAAACTGAAGAGCCAGGTGCAGAGTATGCCGATCATGGAAAGGCCAAGATAAATATGAAAGAAAATACCGGCCTTACCCGGGAGCGGTTCAATGTAGGGTTGTTGCAGGCCGATGAATTCACGATAGGCGAAAAACGGACCCACCACCAGATCGGTCGTCCAGATCAGGATGAGCATGAACAGGTGAAAAATACCGGCCAGCAGGTGGTAGTGGCGGCCGTTGATGATCAGGTAGGCAAACGTGTGACCGAAGGTGCAGTGGACAATAAAGAGAAAGACAGAGGATTGGACCTGTTCGACTGCATGGTTCAGGTCCCCGGCCAGCGTGTTGTATTGCAAAAATTTTGCAACGGCAAAGATGAAGGTGCCGAAACTTAGCGCCGCCCCCCATCCGTTCCAGGTATAGTCCGGTTTTTTTACAAAGAACCAGTACTGAAAAATGGCAAAGAAAATAGCAATGGCTGCCACGCAGAGGGTCCCGGCGGATGCAAATACTATTTTTTCACCCAGCATAAAGCAAGCTCCTAATGACCTAACTTATCAATATCACAAATCTTTATACAATTTTTGATTCCCCGCGTCGAGGTGAAAATGGCATTGACAAAAAAAAAGAAGTTCGTTAACCATGCCATGCAGCATGGGTAACCAATGGCCCTGGTAGACCAGGAAAGAAATATTAGCATGAAAAAACGAATACTTGAAATGATGCGCCAAACACCAGGGGTTGTCTCCGGAGAAACCCTCAGTGCCGCGCTTGGCATTTCACGGGTATCGATCTGGAAACATATCAAAAAACTCCAGGTACTGGGCTACACGATAGAATCTACCCCCAAAGGATATTGTCTGGAGGATGAACCGGACATTGCCTATCCCTGGGAGCTACCGCGTTTCGAAGACCGGGTCCACTACCTGGAGGAGACGGTGTCGACCATGGAGACCGCGCGCGACCTGGCTCGCGGCGGCTGCCCGGACTTCACCGTGGTCATCGCCGGCCGCCAGACCGGCGGGCGCGGCCGGCTCAGGCGCGTATGGGACTCCCAGGACGGCGGGCTCTATTTCACGGTTGTCATTCGACCGGAAATTCCACCCGCCTGGAGCTATCGTTATAATTTCGCCGCTTCACTGGAGTTGGCCCGCACCATTCGTAACATGCTGGCTATCCAGGTGGACGTGAAATGGCCCAACGATCTGCTGGTCAATGAAAAGAAAGTTTCCGGGATGCTGTCCGAGATGGAGGCGGAGGCGGATAGAGTCGGTTTCATCAATATCGGGCTGGGTTTGAATGTCAACAATGCGATCGACACGGATGTACCCAATGCCGCTTCCCTGAGTCACTTTGCCGGGCGCATGATATCCCGTAAAGCACTGCTCGGAGCATTTTTAGACAATTACCACCAGCGACTCACATCCGGCAACCTCGCAACCGTGGTGGACGACTGGAAAAATTACACGGTGACCTTGAACCGAAAGGTCACCATTGAAACACCGGCTGAAACCGTCAGCGGCACCGCCGTGGATGTAGATTCCGGCGGCGGGCTGATCGTCCGCCTGGATAGTGGCGAAATGAAAACCGTGGTGTATGGGGACTGTTTTCACCGTTGAGTAAAAACGGCCTGCCCCTAAACACATTTTTCGCGCGCAGAGACGCAGAGAACCCATAAATATATCCGGCTTCGCCGGTTGAAACCCAAAGGACCTTTGTAGCCTTAAGCTTGAAACGATTTTAGCGCGCTAGCGCGACGAAATCCTGCTCTTGCTTTCCCGACTTCGCTGGACCGTGTATTGATTTTAAGTTTAGGGAGGACGTCTCTGCGCCTACGCGCCTCTGCGCGATGCATGGTTTTGTCAGTGTGTTTTGACGGTGAGGCCCCTTTGAGGGGTGCCCCAATGCCTGACCCTTTGGGCTATGATGCTTTACAATTTTACAATATCAAGGAGCGTTGTTTCAATGACCGAGAATGTAATAACAGACCATTCCACCCAGTTGCGCATGACCGTTTATGCTTCGCTTTTTGCAGCGTTGGTTGCAGTCGGCGCTTTTATATCGATTCCCATAGGACCGGTGCCGATTGTGCTCCAGAACTTCTTTGTGCTATTGGCAGCCCTGCTGCTTGGCCCACGCTGGGGAGTGGCGGCCGTGGGTGTCTACCTGCTGGCCGGGATCTGCGGTTTGCCGGTGTTCGCCGGCGGCACGGCCGGAATCGGCCGCTTCATGGGGCCTACCGGCGGTTATCTGCTGGGGTATCTGCCGGCGGTTTTTGTCACGGCCTGGTTGTCACAAAAAGGCGGCCGCAGGGTCTGGACAGACATTACCGCCATGATTTGCGGTTCGTTGATCGTTTACGGCTGTGGGGTACCGTGGCTGAAAATCGTAACTGGGATGCCGCTTGCAAAGGCGATTACGGTTGGCATGCTACCGTTTTTAATCGGTGATGCTTTGAAAATCGCTGCGGCCGTTCCGGTCGTAAAAGCCCTGCGTCCGATTGTCCAAGGCCGCAAACAATAAGTGCTCCAAGTTTAAGGTTATGTGCAAAAGGGTTCAAGGGGTCGAGGGTTCAAGGGTTTAAGTGGAACCAAAGATCCAAAACCACAAAATGAATACAAGTTGCAAGGTCTCTTTGCTTTTTAACTTCAGCCTTCAGTCTTCAGCCGAACTACCTAAATAATGAGCTTGATTGAAATCGACAATTTGGCCTGCCATTTCAGCGATGGCACCCTGGCGCTCAATGCAATCAATCTGTACATTGAGGCCGGAAGTTTTGTGCTGTTGGCCGGGCGCAATGGCGCAGGCAAAACAACCCTGCTGCGCCATCTCAATGGGTTGATCCTGCCGGACAGCGGCGAGGTTCGCCTGGAAGGTGTACCCGTGGCGCAGGATCTGGCCCGCGTGCGACAGCGCGTCGGGATGGTTTTCCAGGATGCAGACAGCCAGATTGTCGGCGAAACCGTCTATGACGATGTGGCCTTTGGACCGGAAAACCTGTGTTGGCCGGACAAGAAGATCAAGGCCCGGGTGGCTGCCACGCTGGCGTCCATCGGCATGTCCGAATTGGCTGAAAACCGACCCCACACCCTCTCGGGCGGAGAAAAACGACGACTGGCCATCGCCGGCATCCTGGTCATGGACCCGGAGGTGATTGTACTGGATGAGCCTTTTACGAACCTGGATTACCCCGGGACCGCCCAGGTCCTGAAAACCATCGCCGACCTGCACGGCGATGGCCGCACGATTATTATTACCACCCACGATATCGAGAAGGTCTTCACCTTGGCCGATCGGATGGTCGTCATGGATCAAGGTCGCGTTGTCCGGGACGGATCACCGCTGGATGTGGTTTATGATGTAGAACAATACGGTATCCGCATGCCCTGTGCCTTGAAGGTGGGCAGCGAGGTGACGGCGTGGGCGAGTTAAGTGCTTTCAGCTTTCTGCCCGGCCAATCGCGCCTGCATTGGCTGGACGCCCGCATAAAACTACTGGGCCTGCTGCTGATCAGCCTCCTGAGCCTGGGTGCGGGCGGTGTATCGCTGGCCGTCCTCTCCGTGATCATGATCGTCCTGGCCGCAGACAGCGGGCTTTCGTTGATCAGGCTGGCCGCTGAGCTGCGCTATTTCTTTTTCCTGCTGCTGCTCGTGTTTATCGCCCGGTCTTTGAGTACGCCTGGCGAGACCGTCTGGCAGTGGCGCCTGATCCACATTTCCGTTGAAGGGCTGGTGTCTGGACTCCTGGTTTGCTGGCGGCTTTTGATCGTTATCGTCGCCGGCCTGCTGCTGGTTCACACTACCCGTATATCCCGGATTACCGGAGCGGTGCGTTGGTACCTGCGGCCAATACCGTTTGTGAATGAAACCCGGGTGGCCTTGATGATGGGCTTGGTGGTGCGTTTCATTCCCGGTCTGCTGCTGCGTGCCAAAGAAACCGCCGATGCCCAGCGGGCCCGCGGTGTGGAAAACCGGAAAAATCCGATCTACCGGCTGCGGGTGCTGGTGATACCCTGGCTGAAAAACATTTTCCTGGAGGCGGATGAACTGGTCCAGGCCATGCAGGCGCGTGGTTATACGGGCCGCCGCACGGAACCGGCGTTCAGCCTGCAGCGGGGCGACTGGGTTGCCCTGACAATTCTCTTTTGCCTGATGGTGGGGCTGATCTATTTGAACAGCATTTAAATGGAAGCGGGTGCCGTGCAATGAATGTTCTATAAGTATTAGAAATATAATAGTAAATTATTCTATTGGGTATCAGTGAGACCCTCCCCATATCTCCTTAGAATAGTGACGATAAACCGCCCAAACTGGGCAGGAAATTTTTTAGCGAAAAATGCAATTTTTCGGTTTTTTTCTGTTGACAACCGCTCGCTAAATTTGTAATTACGTCATTTTCCGATGGGCCGTTAACTCAGTCGGTAGAGTATCTGCCTTTTAAGCAGAGAGTCGCTGGTTCGAGCCCAGCACGGCCCACCAAAGACGATACTTCAGTTTTGTCCCCATCGTCTAGCCTGGTCCAGGACACCGGCCTTTCACGCCGGCGACAGGGGTTCAAATCCCCTTGGGGACGCCACTTATAATAACAGGGACTTAGATACAAATCTAAGCCCCTGTTTGTTTTTGTTGAGTATCAATACCCCACACTATTCCCCAAAGCTCTGTTGGACATACAGTGAAATAAAGATCCCATTGCTTGAAAGCGTGAAAAGGACAGCAAGCGTTGTACGAAGGCTACATAAAATTGCACAAATAAGAAAGCGATCCCGCTAAGTGTCTGGAATCGCAAACTTTATTTAAGCTTGGTGCCGAAGGCCGGATTCAACAATTACGCAATGAAATCAATAAGTAAAATAATTTCAAGTGTTATTAAGTACCATTAACTGACAAATTGTACGATCCTGGCTGCATAATCGCATCTGAATTCCATATCCATTACCGTTTTTATGGTTAGTGATGAGTCGAAGTTAAACAGTTGGGGTACCGCCTTCCAATGTATACCCGTTTCACCGGGTCAGTGGCCGTTGTCATCAGCTTACCGCAGGGAGGGTGAATTGATTTATGTTGATTTATATGAGATTTTTCCGCTATATAATTGAAAATTCTTGATTTATATCTCTATAGAATCCTCATACCACCTAAACACGGCTTTGGTAGCGCTCTTTACACCAGCAAATATTCTTGCTTATTGACCTTTGGTCGATAATGCGAAAATTCTGATTGCCAATGACTCACCAACAAAACCAGATTATTTATCAAGGCAACTCGGTCATTTCCGTTGAACCGCACCCGGATTACGCCCAACCGGTGGTTGTCAAGAAACCGTCTAAACACCACCCATCCCAGCGAAGCCTGCGATCCCTGAAAAAAGAATTCGAGATGTCACGCTTCCTCGATGCGGTTGAGGGTGTGCGCAAGGTCCTGGGGCAACAGTCGATCGAGAATCAAAAGGCATTGATCCTCGAATATATCGATGGGGAGACCCTGCGGGATTATATCAGGAGAAAAACACTCAACCTGAGTGAAAAATTAGAAATAGCCATCGATCTGGCCCGCGTTCTGGGGGATATCCATCAAAAGGATGTTATCCATCTGGATCTCAACAGCAAAAACATCCTCATCGGAACCGAGCATCAAGCAATCCGGCTAATCGATCTGGGGTCCGCGGCCCACAATGACCGCAGTGGTCAGCAGAAAATCCGGCCCGACCAGCTGCTGGTCACCTTGTCAAACATCTCACCGGAGCAGACCGGAAGAATCAACCGCGCTGTGGATGAACGCTCGGATTTGTATGCTCTGGGGGTGGTTTTATATGAACTCATGACCCTGCAGCTGCCGTTCGATTCGAAGGATCCGATGCAGCTTATCCATCACCATCTTACCCGGATACCGGTCTCGCCATCTGAGATATCGTCAGAGATCCCTGAGGTGATCAGCACAATCATTTTAAAGCTGCTTAAGAAAGATGCACAGGACCGATATCAATCGGCTGTCGGGGTGCAGGCCGACCTGGAGAAGTGTCTGCAGCGCTTGAAGCAGGACAATACCATAGCGGACTTCCCGCTCGGAGAAGCCGATTATGCCAGCCGGTTAATATTTCCTCAGAAGCTTTACGGTCGTGAAAACGAACGGAAGGAATTGGAGCACGCTTACGAAAGTGTTTGCCAGGATACCGCCTCAATCGTGTTAATCGGTGGTATTTCCGGGATTGGCAAGACGGCGCTGGTTGAGGAAATACGGCGACCGGTATCTGAAAAAAGCGGCTACTTCATAGAGGGAAGATTCGACCAGTTGGTCACCACTCCTTACGCAGGGATCACCCAGGGATTGGCCCTATTGGTTTCCCAGATCCTGACGCAAACCGAAACTCAGCTCGCCACATGGCGGTCGAAGATTCTGGAAGCGGTGGGGCCAAACGGCAGGGTACTGACGGATTTGATTCCCAGTCTGGAACTGGTCATTGGTCCCCAACCGGCCGTGCCGGACTTGAGGGCACAGGAAGCGCAGAACCGCTTATATTATGTCTTTCAACGCTTCTTTGGTGCGATCGCTCGCAGCGAGCATTCGATTTGCTTCTTCCTGGACGATTTACAGTGGGTTGACTCGGGCTCACTTGGCCTGCTGAAGGCCCTGTTCACCAGCCCCGACCTTGCGCATCTCCTCGTCGTTGGGGCCTACCGGGACAACGAGGTTCGTGCAGACCATCCCTTGATGATGCTCATCGCAGATTTGGAAAAGACCGGCGCCAACTTGATAATGATGACCCTGCCAAAGATAGCAAAAGCCGATGTCGAAGCGCTGATTTCAGACATTCTGCAGCGTGATCCCGGTGAAATCCGGGAGCTTTCCGGGCTGATCTATGCGCAGACAGATGGAAATCCGTTTTACACCCGCCAGGTGCTGATGAGTATGGAAGATCAGGGCCTCATCACGCTCGATACCACCGCCGGCCACTGGCGTTGGGATATGGATGCACTCAGGGACTTGGATGTTGCCGACAGCGTTGTCGAACTGCTGGTGAGCAAGCTGAAAGAGCTCCCCGTCGACATCCAGGAAACGCTTAAGGTCGCTGCCTGCATTGGAAATCAGTTCGATATTACCACCCTGACGATAGTAACAGCAGGAGATGATGAGGCCATCCTGGATCACGTCCAAGAAGCAATCTTAGCGGGTTTGATCTGGGAACGCGATGGCCACGGTGTCTTCGTCCACGACCGTGTGCAGGAGGCGGCGTATGCCCTGCTGCCACCAAAAGATCGGGGCCGCACCCATCTCAAGATTGGTCGGCTACTGCTGCAAAGACATCGCGCGAGTGATGACGAGCAGGATCCTTACCGGATTGTTGATCAGTTGAATCATGGGCTCAACCTGGTCGAGGATGAGCAGGAGCGCATGCAGATAGCCCGGTTGAGCCTGCATGCGGCTCGAGCTGCCCATCAGGCAAGCGCCTTCGAGACCGGGCTGGCCTACGCCCAAGCCGGGGTCGAGCTCCTCGGTGAGAATAGCTGGGATCAAGACTACCAGCTCACCCTGGCGCTTCACGAGCAGGCGGCGTTGCTAGCAAACGGGGCGGGTGATATTCCGGCTATGGAACAGCACAGCAAGCACGTGCTTCAGTGTGGACGTGATCCCCTGGACCTGGCGCGGATCCAAAGGCTGCACATCGAGTTCCTCTTGTCCTCGAAGCGTTTCGATGAGGCGATTGACTTTGGGCTGGAGGCTCTGAGTATTCTTGGGCAGGAGTTTCTGTCCAACCCGGACATGGTGTTCGCCACTGCGAGGCTGTCCGAGTTGTTGGAGCGTCTCGAACGCGAGCCCCCTGATTACTTCTCCATGCCTCGTCTGTACGATCAGGATCCAGAGTTGCTCGCGATATTTGAGATCCTGTGGCCCGTCGGGAATGCGGCCTTTATCTCTCGTCCCGCTCTGGCACCTTTGATTTACATGCGCTGTGTGGAGCTTTCTCTCGAACGCCAGCTTCTAACGGAATCCATCCCGTCGAGAATCGCCGTGGTGGGTATGTACGCCAACGCCCTCCTGGGAAAGGTCGAAGTGGCACATAGATATGGCGAGACAGCCATCGAGCTTGCGAGTCGGGCGACCCTTCACACCGACCTTTACGCTGTTTTGCAGGTTCACGGCCTGTACAACTATTTTTGGCGCAAGCCCTTGCGGGAGACCCTGGACCTCTTCGACCGCGCGATTCAGAGCGCCCACGACTGTGGCAACAACGAATTCGTCTCCTATGTGTCACTCAGCTGGTGCAAACACGCGTTCTACGTTTCGATCGAGCTGGCTCAGGTTGAGGAACGCTGCCTCAGGCTTCGTACTTTTATCGACGGTATCCACTACGTTACCCAGAGCCGGTGGGTCAACATTTATGTGACCGCGGTGCAGGCGCTGCGCGGAAGTTCATCGGCCCAAGGGATCACCTGGAGAGGCACGCCCTTCGACGATGAACGGGACCTTCCTGACCTCCAGCGGGTTGATGACCAACTGGGTCTCCTCTTGGTATATTGTACCAAAGCCTGGGTCGCCACTCTTTTTGGCGATCACGAAGGCGTTGAGAAATATTCTGACCTGTCCAGCTCCTTCCTGATGGCAGCTCCCGTGGGGCTGGAGAAAGCAATCATCACGTTTGTCTGCGGTCTCAGACGTGCCCGCGAGCTGCGCGTTACCCCCGAGAGCTCCGAGAGCGAGCAGGCACTCCAGGAGCAGCTCGGCCTGCTCGAGCGCTTCGCCGGCCTGGCCCCGATGAACTTCGCCCACAAGCTTTCGCTGGTACAGGCGGAGGTGCACCGTGCACGCGGGGAGATAATGCCAGCCATGAAGGCCTACGAGCAAGCCAGCCAGGGAGCCAGGGAAAACGGCTACCTGAGCGAAGCCGGGTTGACTCACGCCCTCGCCGCCGAGTTTTATCAAGACCGTGGCCTTTACAAGGCAGCGCTTCATAATGCAGAGCAGGCTGTTCAGGCCTGGCAAAGCTGAGGTGCTCCTGCGCTTGTCGAAAGCCTGAGGCGGCGTTTGCCGGGTCTTCTGGAGCCTTCCGATTTGTCGTGGCAGAGTTCCAGCGACGCCGGCAAGGCAGACAGAACCATCAGCCAATCCATTACCTCCATCCAATTGGACATGGGAAGTATTATCAGTGCCTCGCAAATGCTTTCTGCCGAAACCGATCTTGAACAACTTTTAACCAAAATGATAGCTTTGGTGATAGCCAACTCGGGCGCTGAAAAAGCGGTGTGGCTGCTGAAGCAGGAAGATAACTGGTTCGTGCAGGCCTGGAGTGATAGCACGAGCGAAAAATATGATATCCTGCTCAACCAGCCTTTCGACCCATCTGATAGTGAAACATACCTGATGCCTGAATCGGTCTTCAATTATTGCCGAAGGTCAAAAGAGGTATTGGTGGTGGGAAATGCAAAACTGGATAAACAATTTGGTCAGGATAGAACAATCCAGGCCCGTCATGTCATGTCACTGGCCTGTATCCCTGTATTGAGCCAGGGGAAGCTCAAGGCCATGCTGTATCTTGATAATTGTCAATTGGCGGATGTATTTACCATGGAACGGCAGCAAATCATCAAGCATCTTTCCACTCAATTTGGCATTTCCGTAGATAATGCCATGCTTTATGATCGGATAAATAGCAAAAAAAGGGAACTTGAAGTAAGTGAAAGACGGTTCCGTTCTCTTGTTGAAAACGCGGAGGAAGCCATTGTAGTTGCCCAGGATAATTTGGTAAAATATGCCAATGAAAAGATCAAAGAATTATTAGGGTATTCAGTAGAAGAGATAACGAAGATGGAATTCGAGAAGTTTATCCATCCTGATGATCTGAATACCGCATTATCTGAATACCAGGCCCGGTTATCCGGAGAAAAATTTGCCAACAAATATTCCATACGTATCATCAGCAAGCAGGGACAAACGAAATATGTATTTGTTAACTCAGCCCGAATCGACTGGGATGGCAGACCTGCGACCCTGGCCTTGATCACCGACATCACCCAATTAAAAAAAGTAGAATCAGATTTAAGAATTAGTAAGGAGCGTTACGAACTGGCCGTTACGGGCTCAGATGCTGGGATCTGGGATTATAGTATTTCTACCGGTGAGATCTATTATTCTGATCGATTCAAAGAATTAATGGGCTATGAACCCCATGAGATGAACGGCCATACTCCTGAGCAGGCCTGGAATCATTTGCACCCGGACTTTCGTGAAATTGCCCCGCTTAAACTAAAGCAGCATCTCGAAAAACAGACCCCATATTATAATATTGAATATCTCGTGCAAACAAAATCCGGGGAATACCGGTGGTTTCAGGCTCGTGGGAAAGCTGTTTGGGATGAGAACGGTAATCCAATCAGGGTCGCCGGCTCTTTTGTTGATATCCACGATCGCAAAAAGACAGAGGAAGAGGTCAGGCAGGCATATGAGGAAATCAAATCACTAAAAGACCAGCTGCAAGCCGAAAGCGAATACCTGCAACAAGAGATCAAACTGGAACACAACTTTAAAAACATTATCGGCCAGAGCGAAGCGCTGACGTATGTGCTCAACAGGGTCGAGCAGGTCGCCCCTACGGATTCTCCGGTTCTGATCATGGGGGAGACCGGAACCGGGAAAGAGCTGATGGCCCGCGCCCTGCACGAAATCAGTCCACGGGGTAAACGGGCCCTGGTAAAGGTCAACTGCGCGGCCCTGCCCCGGGAATTGATCGAGGCCGAGTTGTTCGGCCGTGAAAAAGGGGCCTATACCGGGGCCACATCGAGCCTGGTCGGGCGCTTCGAACTGGCCAATGGCTCCACGCTGTTCCTGGACGAAATCGGCGAATTGCCGCTTGAGCTGCAGGCCAAGCTGCTGCGGGTCCTTGAAAACGGCGCATTTGAAAGGCTGGGAAGTACCCGCACCCTGCGCTCCGATGCCCGCATCATCGCGGCCACGAACCGTGAACTGGAAAAGGAAGTCAGTAAAGGCCGTTTTCGCGAAGATTTATGGTATCGGCTGAAGGTCTTTCCAATTACGGTCCCCCCGCTGCGTGAACGCGCTGAAGACATTCCCCTGCTGGTTAATTGTTTTGTGGACCAGTTGTCCAGAAAAATGGGAAAACAGGTATTGATGCCCCCCAAACGTACCATGGACATGCTGCAGCGCTGCCCCTGGCCCGGTAACGTGAGGGAATTGCAGCATGCCGTCGAAAGTGCGTTGATTAGCGCCCGGGGTAAGAAACTGAACTTCGAACTCCCCCAGATGGATACCTATACGATCAGCGATTTTAAGCCGTTTGAGGAAATGGAACGCGCCTATATCGTGCGGGTCCTCAAGGCCCGGAACTGGAAAATCGGGGGCAAAAACAGTGCCGCCCAGACCCTGGGGATGCATGTCAATACACTGCGCGGCCGCATGAAAAGACTCGGTATCAAAAAGCCAAAGCTCCGCTAGTGTTGCCTCTCATAAGTTTTGTATTAAATAACTCTATCGCAGCGGTGCCTTTTCATTACCGAAAAATCCGAAGCTCGGAATGTTCTCAAGGCGAACGCCGCAATATCGAAATGCGGAATGTTCTCAAGGCGAACGCCGCAAACAATAAGGCAAATCACAATGACCAAAAAATCAAACAAAACCTTTCATTGCCGCAGGTAGGTACCTGTTTCTGTCATTCTGTCATTTGAATTTCGGATCTAGCTCCCCGCCCCATTGCAGCCTAAAAAGGCCAGTCGCAAAACACCAAATGTGGGCAATAAACCATATTTGGTTTAATCATTTTCCTTTCCCACCTTGCCTGATGTAGTCATCTAAGGCAAAATATATCGTAATTACAAATATTTAAACACCTTTTCAGCTTGCCTCTATAAATGGCACACTCTTTGAACACCTATGATTGAAGCGACCGTTCCCTCTACATCCATAACCCACTAAATTGAGAGTAACTATTATGGTCATCTATCAACTGAGGGTAGAGATCAAGCCCTACAAACCGGGAGAATTCATCGACAGCATGAATTCTGTTTTACAGAAGATTCGTAAAACAAAGGGGTGTCATGACTTCCGGGTGTACCGGGATACCGGGAAGGAAAATACCTATGCAGTGGTGGGGGAATGGAAGTCGCGTGAGGCCATGAAAAAGCACTTCAAGACTCACGAATTCGAGTTTTTAATCGGCGCCTCCAGGGTGTTGGGCGAGACATTCGTGATGCACATCGGCGAAGTTTCAAACTCAGGTGGGGTTGAACTGGCCAAAAAGCAAATCGCAGATGAATAACAAACCGTGGGTTGATGTTTTTGATGATGGTGATTGCGGCTGTTGCAGCAACCCATAACCAGGGGGAAAGACGGATGACCTCAATTGATATGGTTAATGATTTCTTTACCTGTCGTCAAGATACGGATTTGGCATTAATTACATTTTTGAAGGACGCCAGGAAAATAGCAACCACCGTTGATGCCAAGGAAGCTCTGCTGATGGTTTTTAAGACCCTTAAAGACTCCCCGGATATTAACGGCGTTGCGCTCATCTATTCGGACGAGTACTCGGGGAGTACTGAGTACCGGCAATTTCTGTTAAAAATTCTTGAAGAAAAACAATACCATGATGGCCGCAGTGCTGCGGCTCCATACAAAAGCGCCGCCATGCAGGTCCTGGAAACCATAAGGACATATCCAAAACCCATTGTTGGGGGGATGGCGGGTGATATTGCGCCAGATTCTCTTGGGATGAATCTGGCATTGGATTTGCGGATAGCATGTGAAGGGACGACCTATTTTCTCCCGAATCTCCAACTTGGGCTTCCGCCATCAGGGCTTTTATCATTCTATCTGGTCCGCAGCCTCGGGTCCCACAGGGCAACCGAGCTGATGTTGACAAAGCAAAAATTCAGCGCCCAAGAAGCACTCGATTTAGGATTGATCACCCAGATTGTTTCTCTGGAAGATCTAGAAAATACGTGTCTTGATAAGCTGCGCCAGCTGAGCACGATACCTGACAGCACACTTGTCGAGTCACGACGTCTTTTACAGCCAGATTTGGATGAGGTGAATGACTATATAAATGCCGGCTTTAATGGTTCTTTGTGGTGCGTGAATAGACTCAGGACTTAAGTGGCGAAATTGTCAAACAGATGTTGCCGGAAGCCAGCTCCTCTCACCCGCGGCCGCCAAGAGACATCATTCCGGCACTCACTCTTCAGCGAAAGTACCGCTGCTGACAGTGGCGTCGCTATCGCAGAAAGCAGATCCGGACGCAGTTAAGCGGCGGTTTATTGCATAACAACAATCGATACCAACAGTGAGGTTTAATATGCCGAAACAGACTTTAGGAAGGCTGGTCTGGCTTCTTTGCCTAGCGTTTGCCCTGATGGGCTGCAAAGAAAAAATTGAAATCGTTGAAGAGATCCGGGCTATCAAAACGGTAACCGTCAGCGAGCAGGTGACCGAGAGGATACTCAAATTTTCCGGACTGGTCGCTGCGGTCGATTCCTCAGACCTCAGTTTTCAGGTGGGCGGGCAGGTGGCCTCTGTGTCAGTTGACATCGGCGATCAGGTGAAAAAGGGACAGGTGCTTGCTGTTCTCGATCCGGAACCCTATCAGCTGGATGTGGATAAGGCCGCTGCTCAGTTGGGAAAGGCCAGGGAGCAGGTAAACGAGTCAAAGTCGCAACTCGACCGCCAACAGCGGATTTACGATCAGGGTGCGGGCGTCAAAAGTCATCTGGAGGCGGCTGCATATAACCTGAAGGCCGCCGAGAACGAAGTTAAAATTCAAGTAGCCAGACTGGAGCTCGCCAGACGCAACCTGCGCAAAACCAGTTTGTTTTCACCTTACTACGGCACCATCGCCTGGCGATCGATGGAGCCCAATGAGGAGGTCCAGGCCGGGCAGAAAGTGTTCGAAATTAATGCCAAGGGAAAAATGGAAGTACATGTGGCCGTTCCGGAAAATGCCATTGACTACATCTACATTGATGATGCGGTGACGGTCACCTTTCCCACAGTGCCGGGTGAGTCTACCCAGGGCCGAATTTCAGACATCGGCTCCGCGGCTATTGAGGCTAACGCCTTTCCGGTCAAAGTGGCGCTGGTGGGCCCCAATAGAAAAGTGAAACCCGGCATGAGCGCTGAAGCCAGGTTCTCCGTACAGGACGAAGACCGGAAAGCCGGTTTCAAACTGCCGCTGCAGGCCATCCTGCCGGCCGCGGAAGCCAACCAGGGATATGTCTTTGTATACGACCCCCGGGCATCCACGGTCAAAAAGAACCGGGTCCGCTACAGCGGCTTAACCCAAGCCAAGGTCATCGTGACAGATGGCGTTGCGGTCGGGGACATCATTGCCGTGGCGGGGGTCAGTTTTTTAGCCGATGGCCTGCATGTCAAACTGATGAAACAATAAGGGGTGGATGTCATCGTTCGGGTTTCAGTCGCTACACGTTTGCGCCCTTGAGCCGCCCGCATGCGATGACCACGCCCATCGGGCCGGGCAGGGTTTACCCAAGCCGGCACAATCTCCATCACCCCGGGACATAAGGAACGGAAAATGAAAGGGATCACTGCATTTGCATTGAATAATTCCAGAACCGTCATCATGACGATATTCCTGATGGTTGTCGGCGGCCTCTATGCGTTCATCGCCCTTCCGAAACTGGAGGACCCCTTCATCACGATTCGCGAAGCGGTGGTGACGGCCAAATATCCCGGCATGGCGGTGGCGGAGGTCGAACGCCTGATCACGCGTCCCATCGAGGAGAAAATCCGAGCATGGGCGAAATAGACAAGATCAAGAATTCCATATCCAAAAACGGCGAGTGTTCGATGCATGTGACCGCCAAAGATCAAGTGCCTGCCGAGCAGCTCGCGGCGACCTGGAAACTGCTGCGCAACCGGATGGATGATGTCAAATCCGAGCTGCCGGAAGGCACCCTCGGGCCGTTCGTGAACGACACCTTCGGCGATACGTCTGTGGCCACCATCGCCCTTTGGAGTGATGGGTTCAGCATGGCCGAGATGCATGAAATTGCCCGCCAAACCAGAGAACGCCTCAACCTGCTCAAGGGCATCAAAAAGGTTGATCTCACCGGTGTGCAGGATGAGCGCATCTACCTGGAGATGTCGAGCGCCAAAATGGCGCAACTGGGCATCAACCCAAACGATATCGGGAAAAAACTTAAGGCCCAGAACATCCTTCTCCCGGGCGGCCGGATAAACGTAAACGATGTGGAGATCAGCCTGGAGACCCAGGGGCAGTTCAAGTCCCTGGCGGAGATCGAAGCGGTCCTGATTCCGATTGCCGGCACCCAAGCCTCTATTCCGCTGCGTGACATTGCCACTCTCCGAAAGGCTTACGTGGAGCCAATCCACAATCCCGCCTATTACAACGGCCATCAGGCCATTGTGCTAAGTGTTTATCTCCTCGGGGGGGTCGATGCGGTCGAGTTCGGTGCGCGGCTGCAGCAAGAGGTCTATGAAATTGAGCAATCCCTGCCGTGGGGCTACAAGCTCGAATTTGCCACCTACCAGCCGGAGCTCATTAAAAAATCCATCAACGGCATGGTGCTCAACGTAATCGAAAGCATCACCATCGTCCTGGTGGTGGTCATGCTGCTGCTGGGGGTGCGAACCGGTTTGATTGTGGGCTCTTTTATCCCACTGGTCATGTGTTACGGTCTATTGACCATGTTCGTGCTGGGCATTGATCTGGAGCGGATGTCGCTGGCCACGATGATTATTGCGCTGGGCATGTTTGTGGACAATGCCATTGTGGTCTCCGATGATATCAAGGTGAATCTGGAAAAGGGCATGCCGCGCAAGGAGGCCGTCCTTAAAACCGGCCAATCCCTCACCGTCCCCCTGCTCACCAGTACGCTGACCACTGTGTTTGCCTTTGGGCCGATCCTGATGCAACTCGGTATGGCCGGTGACTACACCGCCTCGCTGGGGTCGGTGATGATTATCCTGCTCATGGGCTCGTGGTTTATCTCCATGTTTTCATCTACCAGCATGTGCTACTGGTTTTTAAAAACATCGCCGGCCGGCGGCGGTGACAAGCAGACGGACAGCGATCCGTACCAGGGAAAATTTTATCGTTTCTACCGGCAGGTCCTCACCTTTTCCCTGCGGCGGCGGGGCCTGGTGATGGGTGTGACGGGCGGTATTTTTGTTGCCGCACTCTACGCGGGCACGTTTATACCGCAGGCTTTTTTCCCGCAGGGAGACAGAAATCAATACCTGATTTACCTCGATCTGCCTGCCGGCACACGTATCGAGGAGACTGACCGGACGGTGAGAAGACTCAGCGCCTGGCTGCAGGATAAACAGGAAAACCCGGAAGTCACCGGAACAATTGCCTATGTGGGCAATGGGGGGCCCCGGTTTTTCCTCTCCCTGGCTCCGGTGGATCCGGATCCGTTCGTTGGCTTTTTAATCGTGACCACCGAGACAAGCAAACAGGTGCCTGAACTGGTTCAGCGTACGGCCCAGCACCTGCAAAATCATTTCCCCAATGCCCGCGGCCGGGTGAAATCCATGTGGCTCGGCGCCACTGAATCCGGTCTGGTTGACATCCGGATCAGTGGACCGGAGATAGCGGTCCTGGAGAAACTGGCCGGAGAGGTGGAGGCCGCGCTCCGCACAATTCCCGGCAGCATTCATATTAAACAGGATTGGAACAACCGGGTGTTTTCGGTCAAGGCGGATGTCGATCAAACCCGGGCCCTCCGTGCCGGGGTGACATCCAAAGATGTGGCCGACACGTTGACTTTCTTTGTTGACGGTACAACCGTCACCGATTATCAGCGGGGCAATGTCCAGATCCCCATTGTCGGGCGGGGGATCGCGATTGAAAGGGACTCCCCGGAAAGCCTGCGCACGCTTGGCATCCGTTCATCATCCGGCGACAACGTACCAATCAGCCAGGTAGCCGATGTGTACACCGTGGGTGAATTGGACCGGATAGTGCGCTACAATCAGAAACGGACCATCACCGTCAGTGTCAAAAATCAGGTGCTGCTGGCTTCCGAGATCCTGGCCGCCGTGAAGCCCACCCTGGACGGCATGAATTTTCCCGAAAATCACCACTGGCATGTGGGGGCCGAACTGGAGGACTCCGCCACCGCCCAGCGTAATCTCAAGAGCTGGCTGCTGCCCTGTTTTGGGGGTATTGTGGCCCTGCTCGTATGGCAGTTTAACTCCATCCGGCGGGCTGCCATTATTATTTTAACCATGCCCCTGATTCTTGTCGGGTCGGTGGTCGGCCTGCTGGTGATGCAGGCCGACTTTGGTTTCATGGTCCTTCTGGGTCTGTTGGCTCTGGCCGGATCCATTGTGAACAACGGCATCGTGATGATCGATAAAATCGAGGAGAACCAGCGCAGCGGGCAGACACCCTATGATGCGGTTGTCAATTCAGCCATCAGCCGCTTTAGGCCGATCCTGCTTTCGGTATCCACGACCATGCTTGGTTTCACTCCGCTGATCATCAATAATGATCCGCTTTTTTTCGGTATGGCCTGTGTCATGTTCTTCGGTCTGGGCATCGGCAGTATGTTTACCCTGAACTATGTGCCGGTACTTTACAGCATTTTCTTCAAGGTTAAAGCACCGGCGGACAATGGGGCCGGCTGAACCCGAAAGTAAGCGGCGGGCTGATGAATTGGTTTTTTTGACGAACACACTGCGTTCTAGCTGCGGGCAACCCTGGCTGCCGTGGAGCTGTCGCCCAGTTGATGGTTTAAACTGCCGGATCGCACCGGTAGGATGGTTGATGACCTGTTTTGCCGCTGAGTTGGTGTCCATCCACAAACGGTAGATTTTGCTATAGGGCAAGGCTTGAGCGATTTTGAAACCGCAGTATTAGTGGGCTATTTCGAGGATTTAAAAAGAGCGCAAACACAGCCCTGGGCCAATGGAACATCCCGCAGCCTTTAGCGGGGAAGATGCCGCTTGTGGATGGACACGAGTTAACAAGAGGGGGAGCACTATGTGTACGGGTAAAGGCTATGTGGTAACCAATCAAAAACAGCCCGGTTGCTTCACCAGGTGGGCCAAACCGTTGCGTACCGGGCGACTGGCATGGGCTGCAATCGTATTGATGCTCGGCGGGTGCACCATGGTCGGACCGGATTTTGTCAAACCGGAGGCCCCGGTGCGCGCTGACTGGATGGAGAGCCACTCGCCGGGCTTGAGCGCCGGGCAAACCGACTACAGGGAGTGGTGGCGGGTATTTAACGACCCCGTGCTCGACAATTTGGTCGCAAAAGCCTACCACCAAAACCTTCCCCTGCAGATTGCCGGCATCCGCATTTATGAGGCGCGTGCTCAATTGGGCATTGCGGTTGGCGATCTTTACCCCCAACAGCAGTCGGCCGACGGGGACCTGACAAACAACAAACGTAGCACGAGTTCTGGATCCCCCTATATCGATGAGCATTTCAATGCTCTGAAGCTTGGGTTCGATGCGACCTGGGAGGCGGATATTTGGGGTAAGTTTCGCCGCTCGGTTCAATCGGGGGTCGCCAACCTGGAGGCTACCGTCGCCAGTTATGACAATGTTCTCGTATCCCTGACGGCTGAAGTCGCGCGTACCTACATCCTGATACGAACGCTGGAAGAACGGCTGTTGATCGCGGCGGAAAATGTCAAGCTGCAAGAGCAATCGTTACAGATTGCCAATGTTCGCTTTACCGAGGGCGCTGTTTCAGAACTGGATGTGGCCCAGGCCCGGATGTTGTTAAATAATACCCGGGCCCTGATTCCCAGTTTGGAAACCAATCTGCGTCAATCCCAAAACGCACTGGCTATTTTGCTGGGTGTGCTGCCTGGTGAACTGATCGAAATGCTGCACGGACCGGCCCAGATTCCAGCCGCAGCCGAGACCGTCATTGTTGACATCCCCAGCAATCTTCTCAGACGGCGACCCGACATACGGCTGACCGAGCTGCGAATTGCCACCCAAAGTCCTCAGATCGGAATCGCCAAAGCGGACCTGTACCCGCATTTTACACTGTTTGGAACAATCGGATGGCGTTCATCAGACGCCACGTCGGCATCCAGCCAGAATGAGCTGGGTGATATCTTCAGCAGTAAAAGTTTATTCTGGAGTGCCGGGCCTGGTATCAGCTGGGATTTTCTTAATTACGGGCGTATTAGAAACCGCGTGCGGGTCGAAGATGCACGCCTTCAACAGCTTGTCATCAAATATCACAATACGGTTTTAAATGCCCAGCGGGAAGTTGAAGATGCGATGGTGGCGTTCGCGCGTGCCAGGGAAGAGGAACGCTATTTGAAAACGAGTGTCACCGCAGCCCAAAGAGCGGTAGCCATTTCGATGCTGCAATACAAAGAGGGGGCTACTGACTATCAAAGAGTCTTGGATTCACAGCGGTTCCTGGCCACGCAAGCCGATCGTTTGACTGAAGTCAGCGGACAGGTCGGCACGAATCTCGTGGCCACCTACAAAGCGCTGGGCGGTGGGTGGCAAATTAGAAAAGGCACGGACATTCTTTCAGAGGAAAATAAAAATGAAATGACCGAGCGAACGAGTTGGGGGGGCTTGCTGGATCCCGAAGAAATCGATGTGCCGGTTGATGATAAGGATCGCCAGAACTGGCGATCGCCGGACTGGTAGTGCTCTGCGGAAGATGAGCAACCGGGTTTGATCAACGCAGAACTCGATATCGAAGCCCGAAAAGGGAAAGGATGGACCGATTGCTTCTGAATCTTGCGATCTGCATGTTCATACTGGTGGCAACCGTTGCAGTCCACACCATGGGCATGATGATGGTATTGCAGTTTAACGCAAGGCAGGCGCGGCGGCCCAAAGCGCACCTGCTCAGGAAGAGAAACTTCCACATCGTCAGCGGGGCCGTCCTCATCATGTTCCTGGTCTCGCTATTCGAGGTGTTGATCTGGGCTTGCACCTACCTGGTGTTGAATGCCATCGAAGGTCTGGAAAAGGCGATTTATTTTTCCATGGTCACATTTACCACGCTGGGCTACGGCGATGTCCTTCTCGATGAACGCTGGCAACTGCTGGCCTCTTTCGAAGCGGCCAACGGAATTATCATGTTCGGCTGGACAACAGCCATCATCATGGCTGTCGTGCAGCGTGTCCATTTCAGAGATTGAGGCCGGTTGTCATTTAGAAGTAAAGAATCCCGGCCCTGAGGGCCAGGCTTTGGGTTGCCCCTGAAAGGGGCTTGTAACCAAAAACACATCGCCACGGGGCGACCGGATTCAGGTTTAAAGGCCAAAGACTGAAGGCTTAAGGAAAACCGTAAACACC
Source organism: Olavius algarvensis Delta 4 endosymbiont (assembly GCA_905176665.1). GTDB lineage: Bacteria > Desulfobacterota > Desulfobacteria > Desulfobacterales > CAJINA01 > CAJINA01. The sequence continues at coordinate 57,206 of CAJINA010000147.1, forward strand.
CGTCTGTCCGATTGAATGTATTAGCTGCAATGGCCTTAATAGCTTGGGCTCAAACTCCGTTTTAATGGTTTTGTTGGCCGCTCTTTACTTCAGTCTTCAGCCTTCAGTCTTTTTATATGTATTTCCTTACAATCATTTTCGGCATAGCCAATTATCTCTGACCTGGTCTTGAGGAATAGGTTTTAAGGACGAAATTAAAAACAGGCATTTTCAAATGGTCAAAGGCGTTCATAAGCAGGTTTATACAATCAGGATGCTCGCCATCTGCCTGTGTGTGATTCTGTCCGCGTGTACGCATCCCCGTGTGGTGCAAAAGCCCCTGGAACAATGGGACGCTGGAAAAAGTGAAATAGTTTTCAAGCAGGTGGCCGGGAATCGATCCTCAGACGTGCTGGTCCTCATGGCGTTTTCGGGCGGCGGCACCCGGGCGGCCTCGTTTTCCTATGGTGTCCTTCAGGAAATAGCCGCTACCATGGTGATGACGGCCGACGGCCGACGGCGCCTGCTGGATGAAGTGGATCTGATCTCATCCGTGTCGGGTGGAAGCTTTCCCAACGCCTATTTTGCCTTGTACGGGGAGGCAATTTTTCAAAATTTTGAAACTGCTTTCCTGCGCAAAGACATCCAGGGCCGCGTGCAAGATGATATTTTCAGCCCGGCCAGTTGGTCTGCACTTTCGAGTTCAACCTACAGCCGTTCCGACATTGCCGCCGCTTACTATCATGAAAACGTTTTTCACGGTGCCACCTTTGCCGACCTGAACCGGCCCGGTGCGCCGGTCGTGGTGATCAATGCCACCGATCTGGCCACCGGCATACGCGTTTCCTTCACCCGCCCCTTCTTTGATATCATCTGCGCGGATTTGGACGCATTCCCGGTTGCGCGCGCACTTGCAGCGACGTCGGCGGTACCGATTTTGTTAACACCGATTGCGCTGAAAAACTACGCGGGCAGTTGTGGATACAAAACAACCCCCTGGATCACAGCGCTCCTGCAGGCAGAACAAGGTACCATCGGGAAGGCTCAGGCCCAGGGCCTGGCTGCATTTCAAGATGCCGGCAAGCATCCCTGGCTGCACCTGGTTGACGGCGGTATTGCCGATAATCTCGGTTTGCGGTCTCTGGTCGCCCTTTTCGGGGCCTCGAGCGGCGCCGAGCGCGACCCGCGCATGGTTTTGGCCAAACGTGGCCACGAACGGGTGCGCCATATCCTCATCATGCTGGTCAATTCCAACAACCGGCCGCACCTTGAATGGGCGCTCAAGCAGGACACGCCTTCCGTACTCGATGTGGCCGCGGCCGTCTCGACAGACCAGATCAACCGCTACAGCCATGACAGCATCGAGATCACACGCCTGTTTTTCAGAAAATTGGCTAAGCAGCTATCCACTGAAGACAAAGAGGTCACTTTCGACTTTGTCCGGGTCGACTTTAAAGGGGTTGCAGAGGATGCCGAGCGGGAAAAACTGAATAACATCGGCACCAGTTTTCGGCTCAGCGATGCAGAGGTCGACCTGCTGATTTCGAATGCTCGCAAAGTGTTGCGAGCCTCACCGGAATTCAAGACCTTTTTGGAGCGCGTAAATGGAAAAACGGTTGGGCCTTAAAGATTGAGATATGTCACGGAGGAACCAGGTGTAATCGAAGATTGAAAGAACGCGGCATACAGGCAACCACTGTGGGCCTCACCTTCTATTTCTTGATTGCCGGCCCGGCCATGGCCGTGGATGAGGCCTCGCCGGATTCCTGGCAATTCAGCCTCATGTTAGGCTGCAGGGCAGTCGTCAATTTATGGGGCGTACCATTTGAGGTAGAAAAGGAAATATTGTGAAAGGTAAATCATATGAAAGTAAAAAATGAATTTTACAGAAATTATGTGGATAGTAAAATTCGAGTTAAAAATTTGATATACTACTTAATCCTTTCTATCGCTTTTTCAATCGTTCTGTATGATTCATTCATCCACAATTTGCCCTTTCATTATGTCCTGTTTGTTGTCGCTGGTCGATTCATGAGTTTGATAATGATTAGAATGCTGAAATTGAAAAAAAGGGATACGGATAACAAAATCACATCCGAACGAAATATAGCTGGTTTATTGGTAGTTGTGTCAGTCGTATTTCTCAGGACATATATTTTCCCCAAAATCTTAGTGGAATTCAATGTTGTATTCATATCTGACGCGCTTCTCCTCATACTGGTTGGTTGGAATTTAGGAAGAGTCCATTTGTTATCAAATAAAGTTGAAGAAATGGCTTATACAAAACTAATGGAGAGTGCGGAAAAACAATGATTACACACTGACGTTTCGCAGTAAAAATAAGATTGGATTTTCGGCAAATATAAGCAACCGGAGGAAATTATGTTTCGCAATCCAAATCCCAAAACGTCCTGTATTTTTCTTGCAACGTTTTTACTACTGATCATCACCAGCAGTCAAGTGCTGGCCCAGGATTTACCTGGAGATCATTCTCGCTGGATCGGCGATATCGAAGGGCCGATCGTAGATAAGCAGGGGAGTGCGAATGTCTATGAGTTCCGGTTCCAGGAGAGTGGAAAAGTCAAAGTGTACAAGCACATGCCCGTCTGGAAACTGGAACAGACCTTTGATTTTGAAATGGCTGGTCGTGACATCAAGCTCACCGGAGACAGCAATGGGCCTATCGGAGAACTGGCTGGTCAAACGATCAGACATCTTGATGATACCAAGTTTTCTTTCAAGTTTATTGATGGGAAAACTGATATAGAACTAAAGAAAAGTTTCAGGTGGCTAAGCTGGTTAAATTGTAAAAGTCAAAGACCTCCCGGACAGTCAGCCCTCTCGGGTCAGTGATTATTAGGCGGCCTCCTTTGACAATTCTTCTCGACGTTTTTTAC
>CAJINA010000148.1 GCA_905176665.1 Olavius algarvensis Delta 4 endosymbiont
GCTTGGTAAAAAACGTCGAGAAGAATTGTCAAAGGAGGCCGCCTAATAATCACTGACCCGAGAGGGCTGACTGTCCGGGAGGTCTTTGACTTTTACACTCCTGGTAGACGTTAGGTGCCCAAACACTAACCCAAAGCCACCAGGAGGTCCAAATGAACAAGAAAGAAATTACCAGGTATGCCCAATTCTGTCAATTCAGAGAGGAGGTCCGCGGATCCCGGGATTATCTGATTGTCGGTATCGACGTAGCTAGAGATAGACACCATGCCTTCTTCGGTATGACAACCGGACAAACACTGCTCCGGCGACTGGTCTTTGACAACAGCGCCAGTGGCTTTTCAAACTGGTAAAGCGCGCTGGGCAACTGATGCGCCAAGACGGGTCAAGAAAGTTCTTCCACCGCCTCGGCCATGAGCCGACCGATGGGCATGTTCCGGGGGCACTGACGCTCGGCGGCCGAATAATCCAAACTCGCCAATCGGGTGCGTATCGCAGCCGGAATATCGCGAAATTCCACATGCGCGCGAAAATGATCGCCGTAACTGCGTCCATACATCAGACATCGCATGATTTTACCCACCGGAACGTCTGCGGCAAGCATGGACTGGCAGGTGGCAGTGCAGCCTGCACAATAACTGGCGGTAGTGGCCCGGGCCTCGGCTTCGAGAAAGCGACGATCCGAAGCGGTCAGGCGCGCCTGGTTGACAGCCGCCTCCGTATTGGCCTTGAGGATGGCCAGCGTGTTCATCTGGGAGCAGATGGCCGCGATCCGCTCATCGGTCCATACCGCCAGAAGCTTGGCCTGTTCCTCGGTCACGCCTTTGTCGAGAAATCGTTTGGCCAGTGCCCGGCTTTCCGTGCTTTGTTCTCCCGTGCTTACCCAGGATGACTTCGCCTGGGTTTTCATTGCGGTCAACCCGATACCGGCTTTGTGGCAGGCATCGATAGCCCGCTTCATCTCATCGGTGGTCATGACTCTGTAGTTGTAGGTGGTCATGATCCCATCGATCCAACCGAGGGTAGCAGCGTGGGACAGGCTCTTGGCCATATTGGAATGGGTACTGAACCCAATCAGACGGATTTTCCCCTTGGATTTCATTTTTTCACCCCAGGCTTTGATCTCTGGAGTCAATTCCGCCTCGGCATCATCCACCGCATGTACAAAAAAGAGATCGAGATAATCCGTCTTGAGGTTATTCAGGGAGTCATTGAGTTCCGCGGTTAAACTTTTCGCATCCCGGTTGCCTGACTTGGACACCAGAAAAATCTTCTTCCGGTCTTCCGGATATTTGGCCAGATACTTGCCGATTCCCGGCTCACTCCCCCACCGGTTGTAGTACTGGGCGGTATCCCAATAGGTCACCCCCCATTTCACTGCCTGCCGGAGCAACAGCTGGTTGGCACCGGTATCGAACATGGTGCCCAGCGACAGAATCGGAACTTGGATGCCGGTACGGCCAAAAGATCGGGTACTCACCTGCATGGCGGCGGCCTCGGCAACTGCCGGCCTGATGGTCGCGCCAACCATGCTACCGACACCGGCTGCCCCCAAGACTTGCAGAAACTTGCGACGCTTGATTCCGGAGTCCTCTGTGGTCATAACGCTACTCCTTTGTTTTTGGAAGGCCGGCCCCGGCGAGTAGAGTATGGGCCCGGCTTCGTGTTTCGTTTTCGGAAGTCACTCGAATGGCCGCCCGGCCGCGCACCGGGCACTCGTGTTGGCAGACCCCGCAGCCGATGCATCGGTGGGGGTCCACAAAGGGTTGTTGCAGCCGGACATGCACTGCGACCGAGGCTTCCTGCCGGAGCGCGGCCATGGCCGGATCACCGGCCACTTCGACCCGGTCTGCCTGTTGGCCGGCGATCCGCAGCGCATTTTGCGGCCCTGCGGGTCCGACTAGAAAATAGTCGCCGCCAGCCAAAGGTCTGCGTGTCGGCGGTAGATTTAAATGAATGGACCGCAATTTCACCCGAGTCACAATCAACCGCTCCAGCCCGGCCACCGGCTCCAACACGGTCCGGGTGGTGATGGCCTTGGGGCTGACCGGACAGTTCTCCTGGCAGACGATGCAGGGGATTCCCATTGCCCAGGGCAGGCAGCGGCCCCGATCCATAAAGGCGGTGCCGATCCGGACCGGACCTGTGTCGGTAAAACGGCCCCGGCCCATCCGTTCATCCAATGCCAGGGGACGTATGGCGGCCGTGGGACAGACATGACCGCAGGCGATACAGTTGTGCTGGCAACCGCTGGTACCCAACCGAAAATCGAGGCGCGGCGTCCAGAGACCTTCCACACCCGCTTCCAACATTGCCGGTTGAATCACATGGGTCGGGCAGATCCGCATGCATTGCCCACACTTGATGCAGCGGTTCAAAAATTCGGATTCGGTCAATGCTCCGGGCGGTCGCACCAGATCGGGTCGCCATCCCACCCCCAAAGGATCCCCCAAACGGGCCAAAGGCAGGAGGATCGCACCGGAAGCTCCGGCGGCAAGGACGGCCCGGCGGTTTAAATCCGGACCGGCGATCTCTCCTGTGGTCGATGGTCGGGCCGCATACCCCAGAATCCGTTCCGGGCAGTCGTCGGGGCAGTTGTAACAGAGCACGCATTCCGCCCACCGTATCTGTTCGGCCGGAGCGCAGGCTCCTTCGCAATGATGATCGCAGCGTCCACAACCGGTGCAGGCATCACCGTCCGTGTCCCGTCGCCCCATCCGCCACAAGGACCATCTTGCGACAATCCCCAACAGGGCCCCCAGCGGACAGACATACCGGCAGTAAAACCGGGGACGCCAGGCCGAAAGGGCCAGGACCAGCACAAACACACCACCGGTAAGTAATCCGCCGGCAACGACAATGGTTCCGGCCCCCGGGGCCAGCAGGGGCAACACAACCAAAGAAATGGACCGATAGACCAGGGGGATGGGATCCAAGAGCCCGGTCTGCAACCCGGCTGCCAAGAGACGCTGTCCCGGCAGCAACACACCCAACACCAGACCAATGCCGCCGGCAACGGTCATTGTCCATTCAGCTGACACGGTCCAGGCACGCTTCCCCCTGCGTCCCCATCGGATCACGGCCAAACCTGCCAGAATGGACGCACTGGGCGGGATCCAACCGCCCCCGGACAGAAAGCCCACCAGTGGTCGGGCCAGCTCGATGGCAGCCATGGTCAACAATCCGATCAGCAAGAGGTACTTGATCCGTTGGCCGGGATGCGCTTGGCGTCCGGCGGCCTGCGCCCGCCGCCGACGCCGCTGATCGGTCCATGCGCCGACCATCTGCTGAAGGGTTCCGAGTGGGCAGAGCCATCCACAAAAAAAGCGGCCTACCAAGGCGGTTGCCGCCAGCGTAACCGTTCCCCAGAGCAACCCCTTATATAAACTCCCCGTGGTCAACACCGTGGCCAGCCCTACCAGGGGATCCAGTTCCAGGAGCCAGCTAACCGGCCAACCCCGCAGCTCGAACCATCGGTCACCGACAGTGGTGACCAGGCAACTCCATATCAGCAACAGTAGAAAGAATGCCTGGCATATTCGCCTGACAGTGACAAGTCTCATGGGACATCCACGGGGTTGAGGGTTCGGTAATCGAGCGTTCCCAGGTCGGCATCCGCTGCCTGCTGAAGGTGGGGGAGCTGATCCAGTGGTCGCCCTAATATCCCTGCGCCGGCAGCGTCTACCGCCACTGGATCGATGCCGGCCACGAGCGTGTTTGTAGCTGCCAGATCCGATAGCGACCCACCCGTGGGACCGTTGTGCAGCATGGCGGACACGGCATCTAGAATCACCAGGGTTGGGCGCACCAGGGCCGCCAGTTCGGCAATAATGGTGTGAATATCCTGATGAAAGACATTCCGGCGACCGCCCAGCAAACCGTACCAGTTTTTAATGGTCATGGAAGCGCCACTTCTATGGTGATCCTTGAGAGGCGCTAACCCGATGAGACAATCCGCTTTGGCCAGTGGCCCGACCAGGACCGGCCAGTCGCGGATCAACCGGGCGCCAGCCAGGGTGACCGCGGCAAACCGGTCGGCTGTCGGCAGCACAACCCGGCCACCGGCGGCTTCGGCGGCCGGCCCGATCCCGGTGAGCCGAAAACAACTGGCCGGATCGTTGATGGGGTTGTCGGTGACTACCACATCGGCCGCCTCGGCCTCGCGGCACGCCTTCACCACCGCCGTCACTAGGTCCGGGTGAGACGTGGCTGATATTGCCGGCGGCGAGGCAAAGGCCGCATTGACCTTGATCACCACCCGGTCGCCGGGTCGGACGAACCGGTTCATCCCGCCCAGGGCCCCCAAAGTCCGACGCAACATAGCGCCCCGATCCGTTCCACTGGCAATGGCCATGGCTGGACCGCCATCGGGCTTTTTAGAAAAACCAGGAATGCCGCTGAGGGCCGCAGTGGATGGCTCCAGTGCCGGCGGATTCGCAGTGTGCAGCCACCATCCCGCGCCCAGCGCCGAAGCCGAAATCAATCCGGCCTTGACCGACCGGTGGATGAACTCCCGGCGATTAAGACCCGTCATCACCAACCTCCTGCAACCGTTTCCGGATTTGTTCGGCCAGCGCCAGGGCGGTTTCACTGTCCGGGGCCTCGTGCACCCCGATCACATACCGGCCCTGGTAAAACACGACCTCGATGGTATCCAGAATGTCGATAACGGCAACGCCTTCCGGTCCGTCCAGGGACGTACCACCGTACTCAAGATAGAAATCCCGAACGGTTTCGGCTGTAGACCGCGCCGCCGCTGCCGATTCCCGCCGGGTCACATAGGCGCTGAGGCCGGTCCCGTTTTGCTGGTATTGAGCCGTGAATACCTGGCTGAACCCGGTGATGCCAAAAGCATCGGAGGCCACCAGGGATCGGCTGCCAGGTACCCGGCCATCCTCCGGGAAGAGGACCATCTCCGTCAAGTTGACTGCATCCGCTCCGATCCGGTTCACGAAAGCCGTTGCCATGTCCCCGGCAGCTTTCATCAGGGAATCCGACGCTTCGGCACCTATTAGTTCCAGGTAGTAGCGACCATGGGCTAAAAACCGGCCATTGGGCGTGGCATAAGCAAATTGGGTGGGACCGCCTTCCTCCAGATCGCCCCGGCGTTGCATACTGAACACGGAAAAGGCATCGCGGGCGGTGCCCATATCGTAAACAAACATTTCAAACCAGAGGCTCGAATCAGCGGCCAGGACAAACCGCTGGGTTCGCAGGGACCGGAAGCTGGCGCTGAAATAGAGTTCCGCCTTGCCGTTGATCTTGTCGGACAGTGTGTCCGGATCGAAGCGCTCTGGAGGAGAGAATGGTTGCATCCCGGCGGGCGCCAGATCCTCCAGGGCGAACGACTCTGTGGCGGTTGGCGATTCCGACAGCACTTGCCGGGCGGTCACCGCCGGGTTGAACCGAAATTGAATGGCGTAAATCCCCAGGGCAATAGCCGCCAATACCACCAGTACGCCGAATCCCACCCATCGCTCCTTACGGGTCACGGTAACTTTTTCAGACGCTGGGGTCATGGGAACCTCTTATCGGTTCTTCGATTCGATCCTGGGCACGCAATATCTTCCGGCTGGATGCCAGAGATTGCTAAAAGTAGTTTCGATACCACGCAAATATTACGAATCCATTAGTATTGTAAATATATTCATGGCATCTGGGTAGTGAACTGTTGCCAATATGACATGCTTGCAGCTGGATAATCATCGCCGAGCAATGATTTTGGCAATTTGGGTGTTTGCCAGAAAACCAATATATCATCTTTAGCAAGATCTGGTGGTATTATCAAACTATCTGGGGCTGAATTGGCTATAATTTAGAGGGAAATTCCATGGGTAGGATTGAGTTAGAACCGGCATAGCAATTGCCGCAGGTTTCCTTGGCATATCTGGCCAGCCGATCGCGATCGAGGGGTGCTGAGTGCTTTTAACTTGCAAACTCCTTAACCGCCTCTTTCATCAGCCTGCCGATCGGCATCCCCTGGGGGCAACGCTGTTCGGCCAGTGTAAAGTTCGTATGGCTCATCTGCCTGCGGGCAGCTGGCGCTAATTTGCGAAACTGTTCCTTTGCCCGTTCACGGTCCCCATAGCTGCGGGCCTACATAAGGCATCGCATCACGTCACCCACCGGGATACTGCCCGGCGCGGAGGACTCACAGATAGCGGTGCACCCGGCACAATAGTACGCACTGGTTTTCCGTGCATGGTGTTGCAGCAGTTCCATATCCCGGTGGGAAAGGATTGTCCTGTCCAGGGCGGCGGCCACATTTGCCTTCAATATCGTCATGTTTGGCATCTCGGAGCAGATGCTGCTGATGGCCGGATTGCTCCAAACGGCTTTTAGCTTGGCCTGGGCGCCGGTAAAGCCTTTGCTCAAAAAACGGCCGGCCATTTGAAGTTCGCTGGACGTGTTGGTTTTAATCTGACCCCCGCCCTGGGTTTTCATGGCCGTCAAGCCGATACCGGCCCCAGCGCAAGCCGCCACCGCCCTTTTCATATCGTCCGTATGCATGCGCCGATAGTTGTAGCTCATCATAATCCCATCTATCCAGCCCAGTCTGGCAGCCGCCAGCATGCACGCTTCCATGTTGCTGTGGGTGCTGAAACCAAACAACCGGATCTTGCCCTGGGCTTTCTTATTGTCCGCCCACGTTTTCATGTCAGCGTTCAAATCGTTTGGGCTTCGCACCGAGTGGACGAAGAACAGATCGACAGAGTTGGTATTCAGCCGTTCAAGCGATTCGTTGAGGTCCCGGCTCATTCCCTTCAGGGTCCAGGCGTGGGATTTGGTCACCAAGAAAATCCGTTTCCGATCCCCCGGAAATTTTTCGATGTACTTGCCCATGCCCTGCTCGCTTCTACCGCCCATATAACTGTTGGCTGTATCCCAATAGGTCACGCCCCATTTAAACGCCTGTCTCAGTACCAACAGACTCAAAGAGGTATCGAGGCTCCCGCCAAAAGAGAGTATGGGAACCTGCACACCCGATTTCCCGAACAGGCGCGTCGGCATGGTCGCAGTCCCTTGGGCGGCAGCCGCCGATGAATTCAAAGAGGCGCAGAAAGCCCCCGCACCTACGGTGCCGATAGCTTTCAGGAAGGTTCTTCGGGATTGGTGATGTTTAGTAAAGGACATGCTGGTCTCCCCATCTATAATCCAGGTTAAATGAAATTGCCACTTCCAGATGTGAACCAAAAGGGCTTAAATATCGGAAGCAGAACCGGTTTCTTTTTTATCTATCACCGGGCACTCCAGAGACGTAAATCCGTCGATGCGGCATGCGACCCGGTCTCCATGCTTGATAGGGACCGCTCGGGGCGTGCCGGTGGAGATGATGTCGCCGGGGTACATTTTCATGACCCGCGAGTGGAAGGCAACCAGGAAATCCGGGGGGAAGGTCATGTTTGCCACCACATTCTCCGCATGGACCTCACCGTTATGTATTGTGGCGACCCTGAGTGCCAGGACATCATCGATCTCATCCGGCGTGACCAGCTGGGGGCCGAAGCTGAAAAAGGTCTCGAAACTTTTGGACAAGGTCAGGTAACGCGGGTTTCTTCCCAGGATGTCCTCAGCGGTCACATCGAGGATTGTGGTAAAGCCGGCAACAACCTCCAGCCAGTTCTCCTGCGGGACATCCCGGCACTCCTTTCCGAAAATGATCCCCAGCTCGGCTTCCGCTGTGGTGCGCTCTGACTGCAAGGGGATCTTTATCTCATCACCGGGGCCGATGATGGTGGTGTCCGGCTTGAAAAAACTGGCCGGTTCCGTGCTCGGCGCCTTTTCGTTCAGGTCAGCGGCATGCTCCACGTAATTGAGGCCGATCCCGAAGATTTTGCTGGGATTCCGGTAAAGGGGTGCGAACCTGACCTGGGTCAGGGGAAAGGCCGCCTGTGAAAGAGTTTCAATACGGGTCCTGCCGTCTTCCAGATACCAGGTATTGAGGGGCCGGATCTGGTCATGCCGGAGAATGGACAGAAGATCTGTCTGCCAGTCCGTGCCCAGGGCTGCGTTGATGGCCGCAACGATAAAGGCCTGACCGTTCTGGACTATCGCAGCCGTCCCCAGCCCCTTCATATTTATGGTCGTTAACCGCATGATGGCTCCTATAGAACGTGCAGGTATCTAGCCGATATCACAAGTTCGTTAAACCTGGATGTATATTTAGGATATCTGAACCGTTGACTTTTGCCAACTAGACGTAACGAGATGACGATTTGACCTGAGATTCGCAATAGGTCATCATCTGTCTGATTTTTCTACTTAATGTAGAAAGGAGGCA
>CAJINA010000149.1 GCA_905176665.1 Olavius algarvensis Delta 4 endosymbiont
ACGCTTCTCAAGCCGTATAGGCGCAATCCGTGGAATCTGTGTAATCCGTGTCTAAAAGAGGTTTGAGCTTGAAGGTTATCTGCCCGAAGGGCATGGCAAATTTCATCCGGCCAGGTCGTCCGGATGATATCCGCGTTCGTCTGCGACTAATATAGTGCCGGTTCTAAAATCCAATTGGGCCAGATACTGACAACCGGCATATAGGTCTTATGGTGTGGTATCTTACCTGGACCCATTTCAAGGAGGTTTCAAATGAGCTATCTTCTGAAAACAACCGAAGCTGAAAACGCGGAAGGCCAGCTGAAGGCATCCTACAACCTGCTGACCACGATGTTCGAGATGGTTCCCAAGGTCTTCGTCGCCCAGAGCATCCGCCCGGACCTGCTGGAACCCATTGCCACCTACGTCAACCGTCTGATGATAGAAGACCACGCCCTGCCCAGGGCCACCAAGGAACTCATTGCCGCACACGTTTCAAAACTGAACACCTGTGCCTACTGAGTGGGCGCCCAGAGCGCCATGGCCATGGCGCAAGGATTCACCCGTGAAGAGGTGGACAGCATCCTAGCAGATATAGATAGGTCCGACCTGATCGATATGAAGACAAAACAGTTGCTGCATTTCGCGGAAACGGTAAACAAGAACGCCTACAAGGTCCATGAAGGCACGATTGAAGGATTGCGTGATGTGGGGTGCTCGGATGAGGAGGTGTTCGAAGCAGTGGCCGTCACGGCCCTGTTCAATTACATGGACCGCATGGCCGATGCACTCGGGGCGCCCATGGAGAACTTTCAGGATATGGTTGAGCAAATGATGAATGAATAGCCCCTGACGGTAGCGATAAAAGAGGCTTCAGGATCAGTCGAGTTGACTCGAACATCTGTAACCGCCTTCACCGTTACTTCGTATTAAAATTCGATAAGTGAAATAGATGGCTTCCAAATCAAAAAATTGCTAAGTTAATTTCTTAAGATCCAAAGGTGCTTTGCAGCGTGTGCCATCAAGCTACAGAACCATCCTTCTATAATATCCTAAGTACATAATTTGATAGGACGTATCTCCAAACAAGGAGGAAAGACAATGAGAACTTTCTTAACCATGAGTGTATGCCTGATTGCCTTAGTGGTGGCCGGGCTTTATATCGGTGAAGTATACGAGAGGCCACCCGGAGACAGTCTGCTCACGGTTAAAGAAGCACAGGCTGCCGGTGGTAAAAAGGATAACAAGGGGTCCGCACCGGACCGTTATGTCTATTTCCCCGCTACGGAAACGATGGCGTCGGACGAGATAAGAGTGATTGCCTGTGGAACCGGGATGCCGGCGGCGCGGCGCGGTGAAGCTGCGACCTGCTGGCTGGTGGAACTGGGCAATGGGGATAAGTTTTTCTTTGATATCGGCACCGGCTCCATGGCCAATGTGGCGGCTTTGTTGATCCCCTATGACAACCTCGACAAAGTATTTCTGACCCATCTGCACACCGATCACTGGGGTGACTTCGATGCTTTGTGGGCCGGCGGTTGGACAGCGGGACGAACGGAAGCGTTAAAAGTGTGGGGGCCATCGGGCGCAACACCCGAGATGGGTACCAAAGCCGCGATAGAGAGTTTTATGAAAACCTTTCATTGGGACTACATTACCCGGTTACAGAAACTTGCGTCAGAGCCAGGCAGGATCGAGGTGCATGAATTTGATTATCGCGGTGAAAATCAGGTCGTCTATAATGAAAATGGTGTCAAAATCCGCAGCTTCCCGGCCATTCATTCCGGCGACGGATCTGTAAGTTATGCCCTCGAATGGAAAGGGCACAAGTTGGTGTTCGGTGGTGACACCTTTCCCAACAAGTGGTTTATTAAATATGCCCAGGATGCAGACTTTGTGGTGCACGAATGTATGCACCTACCGGGGCAGATGGTCGAATGGTATAATCAGGCCCCGCCGGTGGCGCTCTATGTGGCGACCCAGATTCACACATCGCCCCAGGCCTTTGGCAAGATCATGAGCACTATCAAACCGCGGCGTGCCGTGGCCTACCATTTTTTCAACGAAGAAAGCACCCGCTATGCGATCTACGAGAGTATACGTGAGGTCTATGACGGTCCGCTTTCAATGGCAGCCGATATGATGGTCTGGAATATCACCAAGGATAAGATCACTGAGCGTATGGCCGTTTCACCGGATGATGCCTGGAGCGTACCCGGATCGAAGCCACCGCCGGTTGGTAAACCCGGCCAGGTCCCCCCACAGTTGAGTCAAGAAATGGAGGCTGGTTCCTGGGATGTTAGCGATGTGGAAGCCAACATGGTCAAAAAGTTCATGAAAGATTACAACCTGGATCCGAAAAAGATGAAAAAATAGAACTGCCAAGAAACCGGAAACTATGCATGCCATGGTTTCCAGCTTGGAAAGCGTGGATTCTCGTTAGGAGTCCACGCTATTTCATTATAATTGTTGTAAACAATGTCAGGCCCTGCGGGCAGAAAACCTTCAAGCAAAAACCTTTTTCAGACACGGATTTGCGCCTATGCGGCTTGAAAACCGTTCCACGGGTTCCACTGTTATGAGCTTCGCGAAGGCCAAAATCTGAAAACCTTTTTCAGACAGGATCAACAGGATTGCGCCTATGTGGCTTGAGAACCGTTCGACATGATTTTAAAGAGTATTTTCAGTTCCCGGAAGAAACTGAAAATGTTTCAGCCGCTTCGCGGAGGTGTAACACTGAGTCACCCGCCTATTCTTGATATTATTCAGCGCCATATCACCGGCTCCATAGCCTCCTCTGGATACCGGATCGCGTCCGGCATGACGACCTTAAAACAAAACCAGTTAGCCACACCGTGTTCTGACACCCGATCCCTGTCTCCCGACATCTTGGTTTTCTTGCCATAGGCAATGGACCCGTGGGCGCGGCCTTCCGGGACGTGCACACAGGTTTTTATCCGGTTGATCCTGTATATCCTGTCAAAAAATGCCCTTGAAAGGTCTTAATCGCGAAGCGATGGCTACCCAAGTCCGGCTCAGTCGGCCGGGCTCGTCTGCGTGGGTTGAGCGAGTAAAACGAGCGGGCGGCAAAATCTTTGGGATTTATACGGCTGGAAAAAAAGCCAGATGCACCATGCGGACCAACACCAACAGGAAAAACGCCAACGGGAAATAGCTGGCCCGGTTGAATAAGGCCATGGCCATTTCACGCTCCAGGGATTCGGCCAGCTTTAAGGCGGGTAACAAAAGCAAGTAGACATTGATCATTAGAGCAGCGGCAAGGTAAACCGGAGAGAAGGTCAGGGGAGAAGCCCAGAAAACAGCCACCGCCAGAAACGTGGCAACCACCAGACAGCCCAGACTTAGAAGCCCGGCCCGCCGAAGCCCCAGGCTGGTAGGGATGGTCTTGGCATTGAAGCGCCGGTCCTCCTCGATATCCGTCCAGTCGGCCGGTATGTTCTGGCCGCCGATCTCCCAGAAGAAAATCCACAGAAAAAGACAGATCAGAAATACAGGCGGCGGATCCGGGTTGACCGCGTATATCGCCGCCAGGGGGCCGCAGGTCTTGACAGCCCCGTTGACCAGGGCGCGCAGCGGGAACACGTTGCCCAGCAGACAGTAGATGATTTCCAGAAGGCAACCAGCCAGAAAAATCCACAGGCAAACCGGGTTGAGAATATAGGCTCCGGCCATGGTCACCAGGGACCAGCCCACGGCCCAGGCCAGACCGGCTGAGAAACTCAACGCGCCCTTGGCCAGGGGGTGACGGATCATCACGCCGTCCAGGTAGTCTTCAGAATCGTCGAAACCTCCGGCAGCGGCCTTTTTGCGATCGCTGTGATAATCGGTCAGGTCATTTACGGCATAAACGGCCGTATAGCCGGCAAACGCGGTGATGATGCCTATCGTGATCACGGATAGGGGTGGAAAATGACCAAGGCAGAGCAACGCTGCCAGGGCTGGCGTGGTCATGTCGATCAAGCCGTGGGGTGTCCGCGAAAGGGCCCAGAAAAGGTTCAGTTTGCGCTGCATTGTCGGGGGTAATTGGAAAAAGCTGCTTATCAAATTTCGTCCCTCTGAATCGGTAAAAAATTGTCGCCACTATAGCATGGCTGCCATATGCTGTCATCCATAATTGAAGCCGGGTGAACAGCGTGACAGTTTGTTTTTATTATTGAAATTTTACTGAATACCTGTCAAAAATGATTTTAGTATATCTTAAGCAAGGTGCTTTGATAAGCGCCCCTGAACCTATTTTTTAAGAATCGATTAGAAACGGAGGTCAAAATGCGCATGAAGGTTCGCTCCGGCTCCCCCATTCTTTTCTTCACACTCTTCATCCTTATGACTACGCTTCTCGCAAATCCGACATTTGCCGGATCCGCATCTATAAACTGCAAGGCCCATGAAGGACCATGCTGGCAGCCACTTGGCAAGGAAACCGTCATCCTGGAAATAGCCCCGCGACCGGTAAGAGCCATGCAGGATTCAATTTTTAAGGTGAAGATTACTGGTGATCAACCGAAGAAAGGGCTCTACCTTGACCTGGGAATGCCGGCCATGAAAATGGGGCCGAACCGGGTCATGCTGAAACCAGACGGCAACGGAAACTACACAGGCAAGGGTGTCATTGTAAGGTGCAAAAGCGGGCGCCGGACGTGGTTTGCCAATGTGGTCGTTCCCGGTGCCGGAGAGGTCAAATTTATCTTCGATGTCGTTTATTGATCCCCTATATCCCGTTTTTCTGGTTGCCGGATTCACGGTGGGCCTCGGGCACTGCGTCGGTATGTGCGGCCCCATCGTGGTGTCCTTGTCGCTGAACCTGAAGGGGCGCAACCTGTTTGTGCCCCATCTGCTCTACAATGTCGGCCGGGTCATTACCTATACTCTCCTGGGGGGGCTGATGGGCGCTACCGGCTCCTTCTCTATGGTGGCGGCCAATATCGCGGGAATTCAAAGGGGAGCCCTGATCTTTTCCGGTGTCCTGGTCATCGTCATGGCGCTCGCCCTCAGCGGCTGGCTGCCTTTAGGCAGAAAGATAGAAGATAAGGTGAATCCCCATGGATGGATTTCCCTCGGATACCAGAAGATGTCCCAAATAAACACCACCGCCGCTTACTTCCCGGTCGGGTTGCTACTTGGTCTGTTGCCCTGCGGCCCGGTCTATACAGCTCTATTAGCTGCAGCCGGCGCTGGTATGGATACGCCGACAATGACAGAAGGCATTATAAAAGGCATGGGGGTCATGTTCTGCTTTGGACTCGGGACCGTTCCCACCCTGTTCGTAATTGCCAAATTGGTGGACATGGGGTGGCTGAAGAACCGGGAAATTATCTATCGAATCGGCACTGTCCTGATGCTGATTGTGGGGATGTATTTTATCTATCAAGGGGTTACCTTTTGAAATCACCTTGTTCACAAACTTGTATCAGCCCTTATTCACACAACCACCTAAAATCCCATAAAAATCGAACGAAAACCAACGCTACCTCATGATAATTGCCAACTGTTTAAATATCACCACCTCCTTCCTAAATTGCATAAGCAGTGACCAAATATCACCAAGCCCGCGTGATCTTATATAAGGTCAGTTATCCCCGCCCTGGAAAATATATCATTTGATAACGATTGGTTATTCTCGTCTCTGTGGGAAAGTGCCCGAAATGGTACGAAACCTGCTTTATGTTTATATCCCGACATATAATATAGAAGCTATCTCAAAAGTGGATTTTGGTCCAAGGTTCAGTCTTTCCATCCTCCGTAGCAGGCGACTGCGGAAGACGGGACGCTATGCGAGCGACACCCGACAGGCAAGGTGCCGAATGGTGAGATTGGGCCAAAAGGTGTTTTTGAGATAGCTTCTACCCCAAATGCGTCTGGGCGGCAAACTAAGGGAGGTTACCAAATGGCCGCCGACAGTCCATTTATCGCCATTACCGGAGTCCCCTACCTGGATGTTCTCATCCTGATCTTGCTGCTTTCGGCAGCACTATATCTTGCCCGTGAACCTTTTCACAGGGCGATCCGGTCTTTAAGCAAAGTTGTTTACAACGGTATGCGCCTGGCCGCACGCTCGGTCAAGCTCTCCGAAACGCGCCTGGTGGAACGCAACCGGGACGTGCTGATCGCCGAAGGCAAAGAAAATGCCGAACGGATTATCGAAAGAGACTTCGAACGGCTGTCCAATGCCGTGAACCGCGATCTCCAGAAATATCCGAAACTCCACCGGCAACTGGCCGACACGGTCGCCAAACTGGAAGACAATTATTCGGCCAGCGCCGAGGTCCAGCCCGAGCTGCCGGCCTGGGTTCCAGTGATCGATTCCATCTCCAAAATCGACCACAAGGGCGATGCCATGGTGGCCAACATCCTCGAAGAGATTCACAAAACCATAGAGGATCAGCACAAAGCGGCCACGGACAACTACCGCACCGACTGCACCCGCCGCCACCGTATCATGCACAAGATGATGCCCTTCTGGCGGCAGGTGATCAAAAAGCTCGACACGGTGGGAACTTCTATCAAAAGACTAAACAGTCGTGCAGCCAGCGTAGACCGCTATATTCATGACTATGAGGAGATTCACTCGCAGACGGACAAAGCCGCCCGCAAGCTCTCTTCTTCTTCGCTGACCCAGTTCTTTATCTCCGGCCTGGTGCTGGCCATCGCCTTTGGCGGCGCCCTGGTGAATTTCAACCTCATCGCCCTGCCCATGTCCGAGATGGTCGGCGGTGCCAGCTACATCGGCAGCTTCAAGACCTCGGACGTGGCCGGCCTGGTCATCATCCTGGTAGAGCTGACCATGGGCCTGTTCCTGATGGAGTCGCTGCGCATTACCCGCCTGTTTCCCATTATCCACAGCATGGATGACCGCATGCGTTTCTGGATGATCTGGATCACCTTGACCCTGCTGGCCACCCTGGCAGGCGTGGAGTCGGCCCTGGCCTTCATGCGTGACCGGATTGCCCACGACATGGAAATGCTGCGCCAGACCCTGAGTGGAGTAGACAAGAACATCATGGCCCCGAGTATGATCCCTACCATCGGCCAGATGGTCATGGGATTCATCCTGCCTTTTGCCCTGGCGTTCGTGGCTATCCCTCTGGAGTCGTTCATCTCATCATCGCGAACTGTGCTGGGCATCATGGGTGCCTGGGGCCTGCGTGCCACGGCCTTCTGCCTGCGCCTGGCCGGAAACATGTCCCTGTATCTCGGTAAGTTTGTGGTGGATCTTTACGATGTACTTATCTTCCCGGGTTTGTGGATAGAGACCATCTGGCAACGCAGTCCAACAGAAGCAAAGCCGAAGACCGTACAAAAGAAAAGAAAGGCTAAAAAACCCAATCTCCAGGAAGCCACGGAAGAAATAGCGGCCGGATCAAATTAGAATCCGGATGTGAGAAGCAAAAAGGAGATCCGCCATGAAAAATTTAGTCATCATATGCTGCTGCGCCGTGCTACTGCTGGCCGGCTGTGGCGAACCGCAAAACCGGGCCAAGGGGGTGTACATGTTGCTGGACACCTCCGGGACCTATGCCCTTGAACTGAAAAAGGCACAAAACATTCTCAACTACCTGCTGGGAACCCTGCAGCCCAAGGACACCCTGGCCGTTGCCCGCATCGACACCGGCAGTTTCAGCGAAAAAGACATCATCGCCAAGGTCACGTTCGACACACGGCCCTCTGTGGCCAACAACCAGAAACGGGCCTTTAAAACCACCCTGGACGGGTTTATCGGATCTGTAAAGAGCAGCCGCTATACCGATATCTCGGGCGGTATGCTCCAGGCCATCGAATACCTCAACGAAGCCGGCTCCGGCCAGAACTACATCCTGATTTTCAGCGATCTCAAGGAAGATTTGAAAAAGGGCTTTGTGCGCGATGTGCCTTTTGAACTGGACAACTACCGCGTGGTGGCTTTGAACGTTACCAAACTCAGAGCCGACAATGTGGATCCCAAGGTGTACATGGGGCGCGTGGCCCAGTGGCAGGGCAAGGTCGAAGAAGGCGGTGGTAAATGGAAGGTGATCAATGACCTGGAGCGGTTGGAGAACTTATTTGTGCTTTAGAGGTTAGTTCTGGATCTGAGAGGTATATGCACTGTTTTGGCTCTCCGCTCTTGCTAGCAGCAACGGGATGTCGAACCGCTCGGCATTGGTCCCGATGCGGGTTCAGTAATTGCGAGGGCCCGGTGAGAGCCGCACCTCAGCCAGCGCCGATGTCCGCTCCACCAAGTAGACTCGCAGGCCCTTTAAACTGGTATCGGGTGTCTACACCCCCGGCATAGTCGATGCCGACGAAACGGGTAAACTTTGGCAAACGGATGAAGGCCATGGCTTTATATCAAATCAGCCCGCTTAAAAACCGGCTGGCCGGCATCACCTCAATACCGTTGCTCGTCTCGAACTCCCGGCTCCCTGCCAGGGAAATCTGAATCGCCCTAACATCCGGGAAACGCTGTTTCAGATATCTCAGCGATCTGCTGGTTTCCCGATCGGAATTCTTGCACTCGATGAAATATACGGGCGCCTGGTCTTCCATAATCACGAAATCGACTTCCCGACGGTCAATGTCCCTGAAATACCGCAGTTCAAAATCCCTTCCTTCGGTATCCGCCACAAAATGGCACCACTTCAACAGGTGGCAGGCCACCAAGTTTTCAAACCGCGCCCCGGCTTCTTTTACCACTGTCCAGTCCATGTGGTAATGCTTTGCCTCCTTTTTTACGGCCCTGATCATGGGTGCACCGAACGGGTAGATCCTGAAAATCAGGTAGAGGTTCTCAAAAATCGTCAGCCAGCGGGCTGCGGTCTTATGGGAAACCTGCAGATCCTCGCGCAGGGCATTAATGGAAAGAGGCGATCCTACCAGATCCGGGAGACGAATGGCCAGGTTTTCCATAAGCCCGATGTCCTTGACCCGCTCGAGGTCCTGCAGGTCCTCGCGGATCAGTCGAGACCGATACTCCCGGCTCCACCGCCGGGTCTCCTTTTCGGAGGCGGCGAAAAATGGCTCGGGGAATCCTCCGTACACGAGCAGGTCGTTCAAATCGCCTTTCGCAAACGACTGCAGTTCGGCGAGGGTCAGCGGGTGCATGCGGTAAAAATGGTAACGTCCTTGGAGTGAATCGCCTCCGTGTCGATAGTGATCTAGCCGCGCACTGCCCGTCACCAGAACGCTTATATCGGGATGGCGTTTGTCATACAACCCCTTCACCACCTGGCGCCACCGGGAATACTTGTGGATCTCATCAAGGGCCACCCATCCTTTCCCGGCCGGGAACCGCTCCCTGATAATTTGTTCGCGGTCTTCTGCCGCATCCCAGTTCAAGTAACGCTCCATGGGCATGTTGTTTTTCTCAAGCAGGGCCTTGGCGAAAGTGGTCTTACCGACCTGCCTGGGACCGGCAAGAAACACCATTTTTTTCTCAAGGTCGCTCTCGATATTTGTTTCCAAGTAACGGGGAAGATAGTCCATATTTTCACCCCAAGTCTAAAATGATCGCGATTATTTTATACTTAGGTACAAATAACTCGCAATGACAGCCGTGTCAATTGATTTGACCTAATCAGGTTCCTAAGGCGAAAATTAGAATTTTACGCAGTGCGACACGCGGCCTTCAGTCACCAACAACTATAATAGGGCCTACAACGTGGACCCCAAAGTGTACATGGGGCGCGTCGCTCAGTGGCAGGGAAAAGTCGAAGAGGGCAGCATTCGGCGCAAGCTGGGTCTGGTGAACAAGAAGATCAACCTGTATAAATATTTGCAGTCGTTTCCGAGCAAGCATTGAATAGAATAATCGTCAAAGCCGTAAGGTAGTATGTATTAGCCGCCCGCTCACTTCACTCGCTCGACACGCGCAGACAAAGCCCGGCTGACTTGCCCGGGCTTTGGTAGCCATCGCTTCGCGAGAAAGACCTGAAGAGCATGAGGTCGGAGGCCGGACAGGTCGTCCGGCGCTGTCTGCGTTTGGCTGCGGCTAATTGCGCCCTTTCCTGTAACCCATTTAATCTTTCGCACCAATCTTGCCAACCACCATCCCGGGCCTTCCTGCCTTTATGAAATCAACTGCATTTGCGCTTTTCTTTTTCGGATCCGGCGCTGTTTCCAGCGGACCGTCTTCACCCTCGAAGATTGCGATCCGGACCGGCCAGCAGGTGCAGTTCTCGATGCTGGTCATGTCCTCCTGGTCGCCCAGCGGACAGGGCGAGATGGCGGCATAGAGGTCCTCATGCACCAGGAACTCGACGAAATCACCATCCTTCATGCATTCCACGCCCGGAAAATAGGACAGGGCCGTCGGGCTCTTGTCGAACGCGACAATCTGGAAGTTCATGAAGCATGCCGGCTGAATGAATCGGCGCGCCACTTCTTCGCCGGCTATTTCCATGATACCCTGGGCGATATTGAAGTGGCAGCTATTGGCGTTAACGGTACCGAATGTTTCCTCATAAATCGCAGAACTGCAGGCGCCGTTATGGAGGACATAGCTGTGGCCTGCGCGTTCACCATAAAGCTCTCTGATCTTATCGTTGTCGACCGTATCCCGGATAAAGGTCAGCAGCGGCCGGCAATATGGACTGTTGGAGAAGAAGTTGATTCCCTCGGAGTAGACATGGGGGCCGAAGCACGCCGTGTGAAAGGTGTCTGCCCATTCTTCCATGGGCCGGTCCTTGGCCATGTAAAACAGATCAATGGTTTGCGGCCCGCCCATGATTTCATAGCGAACCACCTGCCCTTTTTTCAGTTCGAATCCCTTGCCGTTGTATGGCTCCAGGATTATTTCGTTGACGAGTTCCAGCTTACCGGCCCCTGAAGCCGCTTTCGCTTGCTCGTAGTACTTCTGGTAAGGCGCATTCACTTTCTTGTATGCGTCCTTGATGATGTCATATTCTTCTTTAGCCATTTTTATCTCCTCTTGTTGTAATTCTTCTGTCATATTTGCCTCTTAGTCTTCGTCAAAGGTCCTTGCGGTGGCTTCGGTGTGACCCGCATCCTTCAATCGTTTCATCTTTGTTTTGAATGCCGGCCGCCAGTCGTGCCACTTCGGGCCCTGTTGTGGTTTAATTCCGGTATCCCAAACCTCTACATCGATAGGGTACTGGTCTGCATCGGTAGGCCCCTTCGACTGGTTGCCATAGGGGCAATGCGAAACCAGCACCAACAAATCTACCTCGGCAAAATACTCTATGAAGGTTCCGGGAGGGCCATCAAATGGTGTGGCATGCCAGGTTTGTGAAACAGTTCCTGCGGAATACTTCGAGTTCTTGATGGACATGGGTTGAAAGAGGCATATGTTCTGCATAGCGGCGATCTTGTCCGCCATTTCAAAATCGAAATCCGCCGACAAGGCGGCTTCAAAGGCATTGGTATGGCAGGACGCATGGTTCTTTACACCATAGGCCGCTTCAATCAGTTCCGGTGAGCAATGACCGCCATGCCATGCAGGCCATGTTTCATCATCCGGCATAAGGGCCGGGTCGATATTGTCATCGATATAGGTCGCCATCGGGCGCCAATAAGGAAGAGCTGACCAGAGTCTGGAATTGGGCCAGTAGATGAAACCTTCCAGACCGCCGGTATATACAAAGTCATAATGTTCACCCGAGGGATCTTTAATATCGTCACCCAAGAACCACACATCGATGATGTTGGGTCCATCGGGCTGAATAAACTTGATGACCTGTCCGGCTTTTACACGAACAGGAATACCCCTGTTCGGGTTAACTCTTTTGGTTTCTACTTTCTTCCAGGATGCTTTAGATGCACGAAGCTTGTCGTACCATTCCATGTTGAAAGCAATTTTTTCACCGCTTTGAAAGTCAGCGTGTGGGTCATATCCGCCGTGATGTTCACTTTTCTTACTCATATAATTGTTACTCCTATACTTATTAATTATTCTTTTCTTGAATAATGATTCCATAGTCACTACTATGCATATGGTTATCTCCTTCTTTATCGGTTGGTGCCGGGTCCACTGCTGCACCCGGAACCAACTGCTGCCAATTCCAACGAGCGACTATTCCGACCAGAAACGGCAGGTCGAGCAGTGAATACCGCTGTGGAAGGTGTGCCAATTGGTCTGGTAAGGCACCAGGACAGGATTGTATCCCTTTTTCGTTAAAATCTCGGCGGTCTTCTCACAGGATGCATCCATTACAAACTTCCCGTCGCCGATGATAACGGAGTTACACACGCCGTTTTGCTGTTCTTCGAAGGGGATCTCGACGCATTCCCATTTGTCGGCAATCTCTTTGGGAAGATCTGTCCACCAGACCGGACCGAGATCAGGGTTCGTCTCCGGGATCGCGTAGATCCCTTCCGCGATCTGCATCATCAGGCAGTCGATGTGATAGGTGTACCTGGAATTAAAGTAGACCGTTTCAACTCTCCACCCAAAGGGTTCCATCATGCGGCGGAAGATGTCCACGCCCCACTCAAAACCCGATGAACGTGGCTTGGTGTAATCTTTGATGTGGGCCGGATCGGTAACACCGATACCCATGATGATTAGCTTGTCCGGCATGATGCGCGGATCGCCGGGGCTCAGGAAGGGCTGCGGACTGCGCTGAACACCGGTCGGTGCCGGATGCGGCATGCTCATCCAGATGGCCTCGGGATCGTTTTCAAAGATATTGAGCAAGGCATCACGATGCTGGAACTCGATGCCGCGCACGGCGCCGACTTCCCAGAAGCTCATGAAGATGTTGCCAAAAGTCTCTCCGCACGATCCGCCATAGAGCGACAGGTGCAGATCACCGGTGACGGGCACCTGCCAGGTGATTAACTCAAAGGGAACGGTGTTGGTCTCGTTGCGGATAATACGCACCCCATTGTCCCGGTAGGCCTTGGCCAGCGCGTCTGATTCGGCCTTCATTTTCGCGTAGTGTTCCGGAAAGGATACCGCCATATGACTGCCCTTGTGCTGGCGAAGGAAATCCATGAACTCTTCAGATCCTGATGCCGACAACAGGTTGTGCATCTCCGGCTGATCCGGGTCGGGGATGAAGACCGAACCGGCGTTGCCCACGATAGTGGCTTTCAGGTTCCCGTAGTCGGACTTGTTCGAGATCTTCAGTCCTTGGCCCTGCTCGCGCATGCCCGGGATATATTCCATATTGGTGGTCTCAGCCAGCTTCAATGGTCCCAGGTCCTCTTCCTTGAACGTGTATTCGGTAATATCGATTGTCATAATTAATTCTCCTGCTTTCTAGCAGTCGGGCAAGATGTACTCTTGCCCGACAAGGGAATTGTTGAACGGGCGATCCTTAAAATTCCCGCCACAAATGCATCACCGAGCAGTGGATCCCACTTCCGATCATGTTCCAAATGGTGCTATAATCGATCTCGATCAATTCATAGCCCCGTTTTTCAAGGTCCTTGGCGAACTTGGTGCACCCTTGCTGCAGTATGACCTTTTTGTTACCAAGTGGTAAGGCGTTGGCTGCACCCATGGCCTGCTCTTCCGGGGTAATGTAAATCATTTCCCAGTCCTTGATCTCCTCGGGAAGCCCATGCCACAAGGCACCGTCAGGAAGGGCGATCAGCCCTCGGTCTATTGGCTTAACCATAACATCGAGGTGATAGCCGAAATTCGTGTCGAAGTAGAGCGGCTTTACTTCCCAGCCATGTGGCTTAAGCATGCGACGAAGGATTTCGGTGCCATACTCATCGTTGGCGGAGCGGGGCACAGTAGGGTCATCGATTGCAGCTTTATTATCTACACCAACGCCTACAAACACGATTTTCTCGAAGACCAGGAAATCGGCACAGAGATAGGGTCCGGGGCGACTGCGATCAGAGGTAGGCCATACTGACGGAATGCTCATCCAAACCGCGTTGGGATCGTTCTGCATAATTTCGTTGATGGCATCACGAACGGTCAGTTCGCTAATATGGGCGACCGTATTGTCCCAGACATTTACCAGGCAGTTTCCGATAACATCGCCACCTGAATGGCCGAGGAAACTCATCTGCTTTTGCTGGGACCAGGAGTAGTTGTAATTCACCAGGGTTTCGGGTAGTTTCTCTCCCTCAAAGCGAACAACCTTCACACCGTTATCGCGCAGCGCGTTTGCCAGGTCGTCGCTGTTTTGCTTAGCCTTCTCATACAGCTCGGTGTTCACATCCCTCAGATCCTGTCCGGGGTATTTGGCCGTTAGTTCCCTGATGGAGTCGCTGGCGTGTTGGAAGGTCAGCTGCATTTCCCAGGTGTTTGGATTCGGCACGACCACCGAGCTGGCATTACCCACCACAGCCGCTTTTAACGGTGCCCACTCGGCATCTACATGAATCTTGATTCCTTCTCCCTGCTTTGCCATACCAGGGATGACTTCGTCGTTGATGAATTTTTGATTTGCCATAATATGTTTCTCCTTTTATACGAAGGTTATCCTGCCTTATTGTTCGTTTGTTGCCGATTCTCAGCGATGTTATCCGGGAGACACGGCTATTCTTTCTTGCCAACGGCGCCGGTCACCATGCCGGGTCTGCCGGCCATGACGAAGTCGACCACATTCATCGATTTCAACTCGCGATCAGGTGCCGTTTCGAGCGGACCATCCGCGCCCTCATAGATCGCATATTTGAGGGGCCAGCACGTGAGGTTCTCGTACTTTTCCTGCATGGCTTTAATGTCAACCGTATCCCTTGTAAACGTAAGCAACGGACGAACCCAGGGGGTATTGGAATAATAATGGGCCCCTACAAACTAGGTATGGCCGCAAAATGAGGCGGTATTGAACGAATCCGCCCATTCATCCATGGGCCTGTCTTTTACCATGTAAAAGGTATCAATAATCTGGGGGCCTTCTATAAGCTCGTACCGCACCACCTGGCCTTTTTGTATTTCAAATACCCTGCCAGTGTACGGCTCAAGGATAATTTCATTTACCAGTTCCAGCTCCCCTTTTTCCGAAGCTGCCCTGGCGTTTTCTCCATACTTGTCAAAAGGCTCGTTCAATCGTTTCTTAACATCGGCTACGATATCATAATCTGGTTTTGACATTTTTATTTCCTCTATTTAAAACCTGACTCCGAGTCTTTGTCACCAACCCGGCCGGTGGGTATTGATTTGAATCCGCTTTTGATGAATTCCTCCTGGGTCATTGATTTGAATTCCGGGTCTGGCGCCGTCTCAAGCGGGCCATCGGCACCCTCGAAGATTTTCACTTTTACCGGGAAGGTGGTCAGCGCTTCCTTGCTGATCATATTGTGCTGGTCACCCAGCGGGCATAAGGATACTGAGACGTACAGGTCATCGTGAACCAATAACTGCACATGGTCCCCGCGCTTAAAGACATCCTTGCCTGAGTAAAGTGAGTAGTTGACCGGGTCTTTGTCATAGGCAACCGCCTGAAAGTGCATGAAGGCATTGGGGATTTTCGTCTCCCGGGCAACTTCTTCTCCTGCCGCCTTGGCTATCCCTTCAAGCAGGCCCCAGTCGCAGTTGTACAGGTTGGGTTCCCCATAGGCCTGTTCATGCATGGCCACCTGGCAGCGACCGGACGGGTAGATAAAATTATGTTCGGCCAGTTTGCCATGCATGGCTTTGAGGTTGTCATAATCAATCGTGTCTTTGATCATGGTCAGCAGGGGGCGCATCCAGGGATGGTTGGAGTAGTAATTCGTCCCTTCCCTAAACGTCAACGCGCTATACTGGCACGTCGGGTAAATATCTGCCCATTCTTCCGTGGGACGGCTTTTTACCAGGTAAACCGTGTCGATGATCTGCGGCCCGTCGATCAGTTCGTAATGAACGATCTGCCCTTTTTTCAGTTCAAATCCATGGCCTACGTTAGGTTCCATGATAAACTCATCCACAAGCTTGAGTTCACCCTTATCGCTCGCTTCCCTGGCTTTCAGATAAGCCGCCTTAGCGGGCTTGTTAAATTCCTTTTTCTTATCGGCTACCAAGTCGTATTTGCTCATGATATATTGCCTTTTGGTTAATGTTTTAACGCCTGCCGGGTGCGCTTCTGGAACCCGGCAGACCATTACCGTTAATTTCTAGTCAAATTCTCTCCAGATGGAAGCTGTGGAGCAGTGGACACCGCTGCCGATCTTGCCGTAGATCGTCGAGTATGGAACCTCAACGAGTTCCCAGTTGCGTTTTTCAAGATCTTTGGCGAATTTCTTGGACCCGGCGTGACAGAGGAGTTTCTTGTTGCCCAGGGGCACGTTGTTGGCAATGCCCAGCTTCTGATCTTCTGGCGAAATTTCCAGCATCTCCCAATCCTGTATCTCTTCTGGTAACTCGGTCCACAGAGCGTCCTTTTTGCACGCCAGCAACCCCTCGTCCAGCACACTCATGACACAGTCGATGTGATAGCTCAGGCGGCTGTCGAAGTAGACGGTTTTTACCTTCCAGCCGAACGGCTCCAGCATGCGGCGCAGGATCTCTGCTCCCCACTCATCGCCGGATGATCGCGGTTTGCTCAGGTCGTTCACATGTGAGGGGTCGGGCACACCAATTCCCAGCAGGACCATTTTGTCGAAGATCCGGGGATCACCCGGGCTGACAAATGGACCGGGGAATGGCCGGTTTACGTTAGGGAAATGCGGCGGCATGGTCAGCCAAACAGCCTCGGGGTCGTTACGGAAGATCTCATTGATGGCCTCCCGGTGCGTCAGCTCGGCAATGTTGCTGTTTGATGACTCCCACACCTGGACCAGGCAGTGCCCGAAGACTTCAAAGGCCGATGCGCCGAACAGGGTGAACTGCTTCTGCTTGGACCAGCTGATGTTATAATCGATGAGGTAATCAGGAGTGTGCCCGGTCTCGTTGCGGATGACCTTGACCCCGTTTTTGCGGTAGGCTTCGGCCAGCGCATTCGACTCCATGGCCATCTTTTCGTAGGCTTCAGGATCAGTCTCCTTGAGGTCTGTCCCCCCGTACTTCTTGATATAGTCTTTGAACTCATCATTGAGACCTGCGAACATATTCGCATACTCCCAGGTCTCCCCGTTGGGCATCCAGCCTCCGCTTGGATTGCCAACCAGACAGGCCTTCAAAGGTGCGTATTCGCTGTGCACATAACATTTTATGCCCTTGCCCTGCTCAGTCATTCCTGGAATGATCTCTCCGGTTTCGGGAATGGGATATCCATTTTCGTCTCTTTGTAGTTCACTCATGGCTTTCTTCCTTTCTGGCTATTTACCTTTTTTGTAAAAAGAATATGAAACCTGATAGATGGTTAGTTCCAGACTGTTCATCTATAAACAGTCTTAATCGTCGCTGTAATACCTGCCGGTTGCACCAGTATGACCGGCTGCTTTCAAGCGCTCAAGTCTCGCTTTGAAGGCCGGCCTCCAATCGTGCCACGGAGGACGTTCCTGCGGTTGGACACCGGTATCCCAGATCTCGATATCGACCGGGTAATGCTCAGCTTCGTGCGGTGGCTTTGATTGATCCCCGTAGGGGCAGTGTGAGATCGGAACGAGCAGGTCCATTTCCGCGTAGTAGTCGACGAAGGTGCCCGGCGTGAGGAGGGACGGCGCAGGGTGCCACGTGGGTGAAATGTGCCCGGCATCCATTTCCTGGTCGGTGACGGCAAAGGGCTGGAAAATACACATATTGTGCCTTGTCGAAAGCGCTTCCGCCATGTCGAAATCGTAACCAGCCTCAAACAGCGCTTCGAGACCATTCGTACCACAAGAAGCATGCTCTATAATACCGTAACCGGCCTGGTTCAACTCGGGGCTGCAGTGCCCCCCGTGCCACACGGGCCAGTGATGTTCATCCGGCAACAGTGCGGGATCGATGTTGTCGTCGATATAGGTCGCCATCGGGCGGCAATGCGGTAGATTCGACCAGAGTCTCGAGTTCTTACGGCAGATGAAACCCTCGAGACCTGCCGTGATAACGGGGTCGTACTGCACACCAGCGGTATCCTTGATGCCTTCCTCGAAAAACCACACATCGATGATGTTGGATCCATCGGGGATGATGGATCTCATGACCTGCCCGGCCTTGAGATGGATGGGGATGCCGCGGTTCGGGTGCACCCTCTGTTCCGAGACTTTTGTCCAATTCGGTTTGGTGGCCCGTAGCTTGTCGTACCACTCCTTGTTGAAACCGTTGAACTTGCCTGATCGAAAATCTTTGTGCTGGTCATGTTTTTCTGTTGCCATTATACGCCCTCCTCATGATTGGGACCTGTTGTGTTGATAAGATTGATTCCCTACATCCATGAATTGTTTCAGCATGATCTTATTGATGATGCGAAAATCCGAAATTCGAATATCGAAACCCGAATAGCCCAAAAAGCAATGACCGAAGCAGAGAAACAACCTTACCCAAGCGATAAGGAAAATTCTGGGGTCTTTGGGTCTTTGTTTTGATCATTCGATCATTTGAATTTTGAATTTGCTTCGTATTTCGTGATTCGAGTTTCGTATTTATTTAAGCTTCCGTTTTTTCCCACACAAACATCCGCCTGAACCGGCCCCACCAGTCGGCGCCCAGCACATAAATGGCCAGCAGAAACGCAATCGGGTCGATCAAAAAAAGCCAGGTCACCAGTGTCTTTTGCTGCTCCAAATCGAGGCCCCAGACGATGGGGTGCGGGCCTTTCGGGGTGGCAGCACCCATTGAATCCCCGGCATAGAGAGCCAGAACAGCGGTGACCAGCAGGTTGGTCAACAACAACGCGATGCCAATATAATGCCGCGTCCTGGAAACAGGTCCTGTATAGCTGGTTTTGACAAAGGCGAAAAACTTGGACTTGATCACCTTGAAACCAGCCTTTCCCAGGAACACGATGCTGGCCAGGCTGAGCAGTTCGCCGCCCACGACCATGGCTCCCACAAGACCAGAACTACCTCCCAAGGCGGGTATGAACAGGGCCAGCAGGATAGTCAGGTTGCCGATAACGATCATGGCGAGACCGGCTTTGTAGCGCCAGGTTTTGGTGAAATCAGAGTCCGATGTTGCTTTTGGTTGGTTTTCTGGTGAAGTCATTATTCTTTCCGATTAGAATATTAGAATGTTTCTAAAGTTGGTCAGGTGGTCGTTACCAAGAAACTATCTGGTTCCCATAGGCCTATCTTCAATGCTTCAAAAATGACCCACTGACACACGTTAAGGACGGAAAAAACAAAGCGTTAAAACCCCTTCTGCTTCAGCACGCGGCTTATTTCCTGTTCCAGCTCAGCCCTCAACTCCACAGCTCGTTCGCATTCTTTGCAAGATTCATTTGCCGGGCGTTGCCTGGCAGCCAGCCAGGTACATATCTCCTCGTAGTCGGCGAAAATCTCGCCGAAGTCATCGTCGGCTTGCAATGCCGTCTTGATGGCCTCGATACGATCAGGGAACCTTTTGTAAATGTGTGCGCTCATCGTTTAATTCAGGGGTCGGGGAGTTTTTCAAATTAATACCCGTCATCCCGGCCCCGCATCAATTGCGGGATAAACTGCAACTGGGATCCAGCCCAATTAAAGGAAACGCCACTGGATGCCGGATACGTCATCCCGGACGCGATCCGGGACCGGCATGACGACAAAAACTCCCTGACTGCTCATTTAAATAAGAAACAGACTCTAAGGGGGCTTGAAATTCACGATATGCTAACTAAATTGAAGTATAGTGCCTCAGGTGATAAGTAGAAGGTATGCAAGGGTAATTTACCGTAAATTACCTGTGATGCCCCCCGAATCGGGAGTAATTAATAAGTAGAAATGGCTACCATTTCGCCGGACCATATCCAATCTCAACTTGAGAGAATACTGGGCAGCGAGGGATTTTCCTCCAGCAAGCGGCTATGCCAGTTTCTGCGATACGTGGTTGAACATACGCTGCAGGGCCAGGCCGACCAGATCAAACAATACACGGTCGGCGTGGACGCAATGGGGTTCCCGACCACGTTCGATCCCCAGGCCAACCCGACGGTCAGGATACATGCGCGCAAACTGCGTAGGGAACTCGATCGATACTATCTTACCCATGGTATACAGGATCACATTCGCATCGACATCCCCAAAGGTGGTTATGTCCCCGTTTTCAGAGAAAACCGAGTTACATCATCGGTACCCGATTCCGATCAATGCGAAACACCCGATCATGTGAAAACAGCTTTTAATGGCTCCAAACCAGCCATTGCGGTCATGATGATCGATTGCCTGAATGATAAGGAATAATTCGGGCATTTTGCGACCGGCCTGACCGAGGAAATCCTCATTGCTCTGACAAAATTCCCTGAGTTCCTGGTGGTTGGTCCTCTTTCCAAAGAAATCTGCCACCTGGAGGGGTTAGACAATCGCGGCATTGGCCGTCACTACGGGGCGCGCTTTATTCTGAATGGTACGCTTCGCGTGAACGGTGACGATTTTCGCCTAAATGTAAGATTGGTAGGTGCCAATATTGGAAGTCAGCTGTGGGGGCACACACTTGATTGGCGCATGGGAAATGGAGCCATGCCGTCACACTATGACGATATTGTTAGCCGGGTAGCAGCTATCCTTGCTGATAACCATGGCATCATTCCGCGCACCATGACAGATGAAATGGTCACAAAGCGCGCCGAAAATACTGAGGCTTATGAGGCAATTCTCTATTACTACAATTACTTTAGAGCTCTATCAGACGAATCCTTTGTGAATGCGATGTCGGCTTTGAAAAACGCTGTGCGACGATATCCAGACCATGCCCTTGCGGCGGCAGCGCTCGGCGATCTTATAGCAACGGAACACCTATTTGGCTACGACGAGGACCCGTCCCAAATAATACGTGCTGAAGCACTGGCACGCAAAGCAGTCGCACTGGATCCCGCCTGCCAGACCGCCCGATTTACAATGGCGCTGGTTCATTTTCTCAAATTTCAGCGGGAATTGTTTTTGGAGGAGGCCGAGCAGGCCATAAAATTGAATCCAAACAATGCCAATTATTTGGCTGCTATTGCATTGCACACGGGGATGGTGGGCAAATGGGAAAATGCTATTGAAGTGGTGAGCAGGGCCAAGAGACTAAATCCACACCATCCGGGATGGTATCACATTGTTGCCTTTATGGATGCCTATCGTCAACGTGAGTACGACAATGCCCTGGTCGCAGCCCGCCGGTTCAATTCGCCAGATTTTTTCTGGGACCCGCTCATTCGGGCAGCTGTTTTGGGACAACTCGATCGACCTGAGAAAGCAAAAAAAGCGGTCGAAGAACTGCAAGCCCTGATACCGGACTTTGATGTCCGCGGGCCAAGTCTCATTCGGCGACTCGCCTACATGGATGAACACGTCGAGATGCTGGTGGATGGGCTCCGGAAGTCAGGACTGGAGATTTAAAATATCAATTGGCCGCCCGTTCGCGTTGCTCACTCGACACACGCAGACGACGCCG
This sequence comes from Olavius algarvensis Delta 4 endosymbiont, assembly GCA_905176665.1. Classification (GTDB taxonomy): domain Bacteria; phylum Desulfobacterota; class Desulfobacteria; order Desulfobacterales; family CAJINA01; genus CAJINA01. The sequence continues at coordinate 21,314 of CAJINA010000149.1, forward strand.
GACGACCTGTCCGGCGTTTCACGTCATGCCCTGCGGGCAGAAAATCAATAAGCCCATCTCTCCCAGAGGTCGCAGAAAACAAAGAGAAAATCCAAAATCAAAACCCATGCATCGCGCAGAGACGCAAAGACGCAGAGAAAAGCACTTTTTGGTCCCGCTTCGCGGGAAAAACCTTAACACCTAACACCTAAAACTTAACACTGTATTTTAGAGAAACGATGGCTACCCAAGCCCAGACAGGTCGTCTGGGCTTCGTCTGCGTGGGTCGAGTGAGCAGCGCGAACGGGTGGCTAAAAACATTGATCTTGCCTTTTATTCAAGATCCAATCCCGAAGCTGCAAAGATCGGCTCCAGGTGCTCCAGGCTCTCCCGCCCTGCCTCTTCAGGCGTATCCACATACGGATAAAGTTCCAGGCTGATGTCACCGGTATAACCAAGGCGCTGCATTACTTCAAAGACTGCCGGATAATCGATGACCCCCAGGCCGGGGATGAGGTGGTTGTGGACGCGGGTGTCGGCAATGTCTTCCAGGTGGACGTGGCCGACCCACTCAAACAGATCCTCAAAGGCCGCAGCCGGGTCTTCACCCACACAATAGAAATGGCCGATGTCGAAGTTCAATCCTACCGCGGGCGACTGAAAATCTTTGATGAACCTTTTATATTCATCGGAGTTTTCTATGAAGAGCTCCGGCTCCGGTTCGATGAGCAGTTTGATACCCAGAGATTCGGCATCCGGGATCACCTGTTCCAATCCTTCCCTGAATAGGACTGCACCGGCCGACCAGTCCATCCCTTCCAGCGGACCACCGGGGGGAATGGAGATACACTCGCTCCCCAATTCTTTGGCCACAGCCAGACTCTCTTTGGTGTGGCGCACACGGATATCGCGGCGTTCTTGGTCGGGTTCGATAAACGACGGCAGGTAAGTGTCGCCGACGGCAAACAGGGTGAAGCTGTTGATATTGGTTATTTTGAGCTGATGCTTTTCCAGCGCAGCTTTCAACTCTGCAATTTTGTCCGGACCGAAATCCGGCGGGTAGAGATGGGGCCGGTCGCCCATGATCTCGACGCCCTTGAAGCCGAGTTTGGCGATTTTTTCCAAGGATTCTAAAAGGGAAAATTTAACAAATGCGTTGGTGCTGTATCCGAAGATCATGAAAACCCCTTTAGCTGTTTAGGCCGTAGGCTGAAGACTGTTAGGAAAATTCAAAATCAAATATAGATATAATGCAGGAATATGATTTGTCGCTAAAATTTTTATGGTGGTTTTTGCCGACCCTTCAGCCTTCAGTCTTCAGCCTATCTAACCTTTGCTGATAACTTCCGCCTCTAATTGATCCAAAGCCGCCAGCTGATCCTGAAAGGTTCGGGGCGCATTCTCGCCGAGGGGGTTTTTAAAGAAAAACGCCAGTTCGGGGACCAGACCTTTGCGACCGATCTGCTGCAGCATGAACAGCCAGCGCGCCAGGTCGATCACCATGGGAGCTGCCAGAATTGAATCCCGCCCTTGCAAGTCGATACGCAGGCTCATGGGCAGATTGAACATCCCCAACAGGTCAACGACATCCCAGGCCTCCTTGGCATCACCCCGGGGCGGGTAATAGTCGATGTGGACCTTGTGGGTCGGCCGGCCATAGCGCTCGCCCACTTCGTAGCCCAGGACGTCATCCAGCAGGTTGGTCTTGTTGGCCAGTTTGCCCGAGGCTTTTTCGGGCACCATGAGGTTGGCGCCATCCTCGTTGCCGAGAATGTTCATGCTGTACCAACCGTCCACGTATAGTTGGCGGGCTTTGAGGGCGGAGGCCAGGACCACCTTGAAATAGGTCTGCCCGGTCTTTCCATCGTATCCGCAGATGGGCACCCCGGCGTCCTCGGCCAGGGCCACCACAGGTTCCAATTCTATCCGGTTGGGGGTAAAATTGAGGACCGGGACCCGGCTGCGAATCGCCGCCAGAACATAGGCCAGGTCCGGTAGCTTCTCCGGATCGTAAACCTGGGAAAGTTTTGCCAGGTCGGCAGCTGCTTCAAGACCCGCGGCAGCCGGCAGCAGGTTCACGAGGACCGGCCGGCTGCCGGGAAACTGGCTGCAAAGCGCATCGATGTCAGCTTCGAGCTTTTCTACCTGGCTATCAAGCGTCCCGCTTTCCGGGGCCTTGAGAACCGGTACCTCGGCCAGGGCGGCCCGGTGGGTTTCCATAACTGTCGCCGGCAATACCCGGCCCCGGTGGGCACATTCGGCCAAATCTTCATCGCGGCTGTCCCAGCCGGCGACGTGCAGCGCTTTTACAGGTATGATGTCGGTAAACTTGTCACCGGTCGTCAGGCATCCGGACACGGATGTGTCCCCGGTCCGCAGCGCGGCGGCCGCGGTCGCCAGGGTTGAACCGATGGCACCCTTCAGGCCGGCTACGAGTAACAGAATTGACTGGCTTTCAAAATGTTCCGGGATGGTCATTTACTGAGTCCCCAACTAGGCTTTGTTCCAAAGGATTCAAATACCTGATCCCTACCTCCCCGTCAAGTTGAGTATTTATCTGAAATCAGATGGAATAGGCGTATGGGCACTTGTGGTGGATCAGGGAAGGCCATCCGGGGCTAAACGGAAAGGATTACAATGAAACTTGGTCTCTAATTCAGCTGTTGGCTGCGTATTGCTGTCTCGTATTCCTGCATCAATTCATCCATCAGAACTTTTACCGGTACTATCTCTTTCACACGATGGGCATTTTCTCCGGCAAATGCAAATCCATAGGCGAATTTTCCCTTACGGGCGTTGGCCAGTGCCATGGCAATGCAGTAAGGACTTTCCTCAGGATCGCAGGTGCGGATGCAATGATAGGGGCATTTTCCTGGGTTTCGGGCACCCTTTTTAACTGCATCCAGAAACGGGTTGCGGATGGCCCGCCCGGGCATCCCCACGGGACTTTTAATCACGACGATATCCTTTTGAGCCGCATTCACAAACAGGTTTTTAAATTCCGGGGCAGCGTCGCATTCGTCCGTGGCGACAAACCGGGTACCCAGTTGCACCCCGGCGGCCCCCATTTCCAGGAACCGGTGAATGTCATCACCCGTAAAAATACCACCGGCGGCGATCACCGGAATAGATTGGCCATGCTCTTTTTCAAAAGGAGCCAACGCGGCAATGACTTCGGGTACCAGCATTTCCAGGACATAGGCCGGGTCATCCAACTGCTCCGTTTTAAAACCCAGGTGGCCGCCGGCCTTGGGACCTTCCACCACGACGGCGTCCGGCAACCGTTCATATCGATTCCACCATTTCTTACAGATCAGCATGGCCGCGCGTCCGGATGAGACAATGGGCGCCAGCTTTGTTTTGGCCCCGGCCGGTAAAAATTCAGGCAGGGACAGTGGCATGCCGGCACCGGAAAAAATGATGTCGATGCCTTCTTCAATGGAAACCTTCACCATGTCGGCATAGTTGGTCAATGCGACCATGATGTTCACCCCGAGGATGCCATCGGTCAATTTCCTGGCCCTGGCGATCTCATCGCGCAGCCCGCGAATGCAGGCAGCTCGCATATCGGATTTCAGGTCCCGCTGCATGAAGCCGGGCATGGCCGCCGAGAGCACACCGATGCCGCCCTGGTTGGCTACCGCAGACGCGAGGCTGGACATGGAGATGCCGACCCCCATACCGCCCTGTACAATGGGTGTGTCACAGATCAGATCGCCGATACGCAGTTCAGGAGAGTTCATTTGTTCCTCTTACTTGTTGAGCCGAACGAGTATATTGTAAAATCGCGGAAGAATACGCTGGATTACGGTGCCAGGGCAACGCGCAAAGGTGGTTTTACAATTGTTTTACAGATCCTGATCCATTACGCCAGTGCGCTCATGCTGCTGGGCAATGATCTACCTGTCCGGAATTGTTTTAGAATAAGTTTATTGCAGACATTTCGAAAATCGGTCTTATTTTGCGTTCAGACAGGAATGAAAGCTCAGGGAGTTTGAAAGTGGGGGTATGATGAAGTCAAGCAACCCATATGCCTGGTTGGGAACGGTTTTGCCGGTACTGGCCCTGATGGCGCTGCTCACCGCCTGCAACCAGAACCGCGAATCCTCCGCAGCTCAGCCGGACACAAATACCGGGAACCATAAAATGTATGCACAAGCACAAGATATACAAAAAACAGATAGGCTGCCGGCCATCGACAAACTTGCGCCGGCAGAATACAAAACGGCAACCTTTGGCCTGGGGTGATTCTGGGACATCGAATCCCAGTTTGGGATGATCGAAGGCGTCATTCGCACCCGGGTGGGGTATGCCGGCGGCAAGCAGGAAAATCCGGATTACGGTAATATCGGCGACCACACCGAGGCTGTCCAGGTGGACTACGATCCCCGGGTGATCAGCTATGCGGATCTTTTGGCGGTGTTCTGGAGCAGCCACACACCCACCAGCAAGAGCTGGATGCGCCAGTACATGAATGCCGTGTTCTACCACAATGAAGAGCAGCAAAGGGTCGGCGATGCCTCCCAGGCGGCTCTGGCTGAAAAGACGGGACGGACCATCCGGACCCAGGTACTGCCGCTGCGCACATTCACCCTGGGGGAAAATTACCACCAGAAATATATGCTCAAACGGCAGTCCCGGCTGACATCCGAAATGTCGCGGATCTATCCCCAAAACCAGGACTTCATCAATTCCACGGCCGTGTCCCGGCTTAACGGCTATGCCGGCGGTAATGGCGATGTTCGGCAATTGGCCCTTGAAATCGATAGCCTGGGGCTGAGTGAGAATGGGAAGCGGATATTGAAACAAATCGTCCGTTAGAAACTATTAAAAAAGTCTTTTGGCCCAATCTCGGCGTTGGCCGCGAATATGAAATCCTCGAAATATTATTAATATTTCTCAGGTTTATTATCCGCGGCCGCCTTGACCTTGAACCAAAATCCGTTCTTAAAATAGCTTCCAATATCAGACACTATCATTGGAATCCAATGATAGTGTTTGATATGAGCTTAGTGCAACTAAACCTCCGGACCTCAAACATCTGAATGCAAGCACCCATTATCAATAGACCGCTCACTCTTCCCCATCTGATTATTATCACTGTCGCCATTGGACTGTTATGGCCAATGGCCGGCAAGGCCGGCTCTAACCGACCGGCAACGCTGGTGGTCCCCGAGACCGTGGCCGTCGGCGCGCCGTTCCTCGTTGAGTTGTCGTCATCCGGGAAATTGGAGGCCGTCGAAATAGAGTGGTCTGAGCGCGTCATCACACCCTCGATTACCCCTGCTGCCCAAACTTATACCGCCCTGGCCATGCTGGGAACCGGGATGAATGCCGAGCCCGGGGTGCGATCCATTCGGGTCCGTGCCCGTGTTGACGGCCGCAACAGAACCTACCAAAAATTCATCGAGCTGCTCCCCAAAGAATTCCCCCGGGAGGCACTTTCGGTCGCCCCCGGGATGAACAAACCGCCCAAGGAGATCCATGGCCGGATCAAACGTGAACTGGCCGCCATGAGGGGTGCGCTGCGCACGGAATTACCGCAACGTTGGTGGAAGATCCCCTTTCACCGACCGGTGGAGGGCATCATGCTAAGCCGTTTCGGCCTGCGGCGAACGTTCAACAACGAAACCAAACGGCGCCATACCGGCCTGGATTTCCGGGCGCCGGAGGGAACCCCGATAGAGGCTATCGCGGCCGGCAAAGTGGTGCTGGTGGGAAAATATTACTTACCCGGCAATACCGTCGTGATCGATCACGGCAACGGGGTGGTATCCATGGCGATGCATATGTCCAGGGTAATGGTAAAGGAAGGGGAGTGGGTGGAACGCGGCCAGGCCTACGGCCATTCGGGCGCAACCGGCCGGGTCACGGGGGCCCACCTGCATCTTTCCGTCAGTGTCCAGGGCGTGACGGTCGATCCGGAGCCGTTATTCGATCTGGATAGTCTTACAGGTGCCGCAGCCGCTCTTCAGTCAAAATAAACTTCCCTAGTTTCTGATCAACCCCCATGATGTGATTGAACGCTCCCTGCAGTCCCGCTAAGCGGGATTTCCGCTATGCTCCAACAAGCTACAGGGAATGCGCTCGCTACTCTGTTCGGCTTGTTTACAGACAGGTATTATGTCATGTTGTTCACATTGAGAAAATCATTGCTCTGGAGATGAAATGACCGCGACATTGTTTAAAAACGGAACTATCGTGGACGGCACCGGCCGACCGGCTATTCCCGGCAGTGTGCTGGTGGAAGACGACCGGATTACAGATATCATTGCGGCCCCGGATGAGGCGCCTAGCGCCGACCGGATAGTAGATGCCGAAGGATTGGTCATCTCGCCCGGGTTTATTGACATGCACTCCCATGCCGACTGGGTGCTGCCCTGGGAGGAGCATCCCCGGGTACTGAAGTGCCTCGTCGAGCAGGGCGTTACAACAGTCGTGGCCGGCAACTGCGGGATCTCGCCGGCCCCGATGACCGCAGCGGCCATAGCCCGGACCGAAATTCTGGCCACCATCGTCAAGGCCGGTCCGTTTGAATACCGCTGGGAGTCGATGGACGAATTCCTGGGCCATATCGAGGAAAAAGGCAGCATTGTCAACCTGGCGGAACTGGTCGGGCATGCCGCCGTCCGCTACGTTAACAGCAAAATCGATCGCGGTGAAATGCCGGCGGCGGACCTGGCCAATAGCCTGGCCAATACGCGTCGCGCCCTGGATGAAGGGGCCTGCGGTCTCAGCTTCGGGCTGGGATACGACCCGGGCATGTTCTCCTCCCAAAAAGAACTGGCGGCCTTCTGCAAAACGGCGGCCCAGGCCGGCAAGCCGGTCACCATTCACATGAAGGCGCTATCGAAATTGTCGCCCTGCTACCCACTGACCTCCCTATCGGCCCACAACGTCCGCGCCCTCAAGGAGGCCATATCGCTGGCCGAGGAAACAGGCATGGGACTGCAGCTGTCGCACTTCATCTTTGTGGGGCGTAACAGCTGGTCAACCGCCGACGAATGTCTCGAGCTGGTGGAGGCGGCCCGGTCCAGGGGTCTGGATGTCATGATCGATGCCTTCCCGTATACCTGCGGCAACACTACCATCCTGGCCCCGATCCCCTTCTGGTTCCTGGAAAAAATGCCCGGGGCCTTTAAGAGTCCTTATCTCAGGGCCCGGTTGAGAGTTGAGCTGGCCATGGGATTTAAGTTGGTCGGTTTTGGATATAAAGACTTCCAGGTAATGGATGTGGCGCTCGAGGAGTATGCGGACATAAATGGTCTGCGCCTGCCGGAAGTGGCCCGCAAATGGGGTTGCTCACCCTTCGAGGCCATGATGCGGCTTGCGGCGAAAAGCAATGGGGCCACCCTGATGCTGTTTCACTCCTACAGTGGGGACCCCGCCAATGAAGCGGTCCTGGAAAAGGTCCTGGCAAAGGACTATTGCCTCTTCGAAACCGACGCCCTGGTCAAAGCCGCCGGATTTCCCAATCCGGCCGGCGCCGGCACCTTCCCGCGCATCCTGGGGACCTATGTTCGCGAAAAACACCTGTTTTCACTGGAAAATGCCATCCACCGCATGACGGGCGCCTCGGCGGAGCGCTTCGGGTTGAAAGACACCGGGACCCTGGAAAGAGGCAAAGTCGCCGACATCGTCTGCTTTGATCCTGAAACTGTGGCTTACAATTATGAGGATCCCAACCGGCCGGCGGAAAAGCCGGATGGCATCAGGCACGTGTTTATAAATGGGCAGCAGGTAGTCCGGGACGGTGCCTACTTGAGCGATCTCAAAGCCGGGCGGGTGATTCGGTGTTAGTCAAGGGAGGGGAGTATTTACTGACCCCGGACTCCAGACACCCGACTCCTTTGTTTCTGTCCTCCGACTTGCGATCTCCGAATTGTAGCCTTCTATTTTTCAGTTGACCGGCATTTGTTTGCCAAGAGCTTTGCGGGCAGCTACGGAGAGCTTTTGCATTACCACCGGCTTTATCAGAAACTCCTTGATGCCCAGAGACAGAGCCTCGTTGCGGGAGATCGTTTCACTGAATCCGGTCAAGAGGATAATCGGAAGGTCTGGACGGATTTCAAACAGTTTCAGAGACAATTGATCTCCGGTCAAGCTCGGCATGGTCATATCCGTAACCACGAGATCAAATGTCTCCGGCTTGGCGCTGAAAATCTTCAATGCCTCCAGACTATTTGTGCAGCCAGTGACCTGATATCCCATAGTTTCCAGCATCTGTTTAATCATTCTCACTATAGCGGGCTCGTCATCCACAAGCAGTACATGCTCATTGCCTGTTTCAAGGGGCTGGTGTTCAACCTTGCGTAGAAAGGCGGCCTTGGTTTTGAGAACCGGTAGAAAAACCTGGAATTCGGTACCACTGCCGATTTCTGTGTTGACGAGAATGTGACCACCGTGTTTTTCCACAATTCCTTGCACGACCGCCAACCCTAAACCGGTCCCCTTGTCTGCTGTTTTGGTGGTAAAATAGGGGTCAAATATCCGGCTCAGCACATCCGGTTGAATACCCGTGCCTCTATCGGCCACCGAAAGACAAATATAAGTATCGTGATTGGAAATCGAACCATCGAGCACCTCTTCCGGAAGTTCATTCTGTTTCAAGCTGACGGTCAGCTTGCCGCCTTGCCCCAACATTGCATGGTAGGCATTGGTCACAAGATTCATGACTACCTGGTGAATCTGAGTTGTGTCCGCCAAGACATTACCGCATTTATGATCGATCACCTGTTGTATGTCGATGGTCGCTGGCAAAGACGACCGAATAAGCTTCAAGGCCTCTTCAACGATAAGACAGATATTGACGGGCTTTAACTCATGCTCTGTCTGACGGCTGAAGGTCAATATCTGGGTTACCAGCTCTCTGGCGCGCGTCGCTCCGGCCAGAATTTCCTGTAAGCTGTTTCTTAGGGGGCTGTCATCGGGGACCTCCATCAGCAACAATTCCGTATACCCCAAAATTGGGAATAGAATATTGTTGAAATCATGGGCAATCCCCCCCGCCAGGGTACCAATGGACTCCATCTTTTGTCCCTTATGAGGCCTTTCTTCCATCTTTTTCAGATCGGTGGTATCCCTGAAGACAGCCATTTTCGAGACCGCACCATCCGCGTGAATAATGGGGGTGTGCGAAATATGGTAAGAGCGGTTATCTTTGGAGCTTTTGATATCCTGCTCCCCGAATTCTCCGTCCTGGATCTTCTCACCAGGGCACCAACTGCATTTATCTATTAAATTATTGATGACTTTATAACACTTTTTGCCAGTAGCATCGTGCCCGACCTTGTCAATCATGGCGGTATTCATGTATTCAACCTTGTAGTCTTGTGAGCAGACGAAAACGAGGTCTTTCATGGCATCCATGGTGGACCGATATTTTTGCTCGCTTTCCGACAAGGCTGTTTCATTTTTTCTAAGGTCGGTGATATCCAATACCGTAAAGGCAATGCCCCGGGCGAGGTCCATTCTGTCTAGAGGGGTTGCACTTAGTAGGACATTTATTGTCTCACCACTTTTACGCCGCCACATTGTTTCAACCGTGCCGGTACCAATTTTTCTAATCTGTGAATCCGCTAATTTCAGGACGCGCTTATATTCATCCTCATCCAGGTAGAGCAGCTGGCCACTTTTTCCAATCAGTTCCTCCGCGGTATACCCTGTAATTTCGCTGAGTTTTTCATTCACAATTTCCAGGATTCGTCCTTTTTCGAAGCCGATTCCCGTGGGTGCGGCTTTGAATATGCTCTGCAGCTTGTCCTCACTCTCTTTTAACTCATTCTCGGCTTGCAGGCGTTCCTGGATGGTATTTTGTAACGCTTCCGTCATGGTTTTAAGAGACTCGCTCAAAATACCAATTTCATCTTTTCGAGGATTTAACCATTTGACATCATTGTTGTTTGAAGAAATAGCCTTAGATATATCAACAAGGCGAGATATCGGTTTGGTCATCTGTTTGCTTAATATAATTGCATAGAAAACCATCAACACAAATACGGCCAAACTAATAATACCCGCAAACCATGCAATTTCTCTCTTTTCTTTAAAGGTCTGCCGCTCATCATATCCTGCAATTAAATAGTAGTCTGAATTTACAAAGCCGGGGATTGGTATCTTCGAAACGAAGAGTTCCTTATTGGCTAATTTCAACCGCGCAAAATCGTCAATTGGAGTGGCCTCAGGAACCAATGCTTTTAGAAATGTCGCATTACTGCTCACAGATTGTATTTGCGCATGGCTTATTAACACGCAGTTGTAAAAAGCATGTTCCAGTCTGACGCGTTTAGTCATATAGAGCACCGCAATGACCTTGCGTCCGGATAATACCGGCGTGAAAGAGGCAATTCCCAATTGCCTTGAAGGAAGCGCGCAGAAAAAAGTGCTGTTTGATGCCGCCAGGGCCAAATTGAACTGTTTCAGATAGCTGGCTGCATGGATATCGTTGAAATGTTTTTCCCCTGCAGTGGCAATCACTTTGCCCTCCGGTGTGATGACCGCGAGAGATTCCAGTCCATTTTGCCTGTATAGAATCGAGAGGCGCTCTTTGAGCTGAAAGTGAACGTTAAGCTTATAGGGTACAATGATTTGATTGTCTGATGCCAGGCGCAGGGTTCTTTCTTTAAAAGTCTCTCTGTAATTAATCATCAGCGCCGTGGTTACTTTCTCGAGCTGTCGCAGTTTTATCTCAGAGAAACGGTTTATTCTGCGGGATTCGATTTGCTGGAAATGAAAAAAGCCCACCATGGTAAAAAGGACCGGCAGGAAGAGAAGTGCAATGGAAAGCTTGAAAGCAATTGAGTCTTTAAAATTAACCGTCGTCATATTTCTTTTTCAGAATGGAACCGAACGATATTCGTGCGGTGTGTGATTAGTTGCCTGCTTGACTCAATTGGTTGTCGCCTTGCTCAGCCACCGGAAATATTTCCATATGGTTAAAAATCACCGCAGCACCAATGATTTCGTCGGAAATGGCAATGTTGAGCATTCTCGCCCGGGCAATATTGAAGGTAATCAAATATTCATCAGCCATCTCAATTGAAAGACTTTGAATGTTTTCGCCTTTTAGAAGCTTGGCCCCTAACTGGGCAGCTTGACGCCCCATGGCACCAAAATCCACCGAGGCGCCCCCAAAAAGTCCCAGACGGGCGAACATAAAATTGAGCGCCATGCCCGGTTTCTCGGATTTCTGAATGAAAGCTTTGATCGTATCGCGGAAACCAATGCTTTCATCCTGGTCATTTTGGATACTGAGAACAACGGGATAAACAGCCTGGATGGAATTATCCCGGTTGATTTTATCAATTTCATTCAGGTATGCGCTAAGGGTACCAACCTGTTTGAAGGTGACCAGGGTATCGGCTGGATTCTCATCGAGTTCCTTTTGCATCTGAACCCTTATGGCATTGCCGGTTGGGCTTTTATCAAGCAAGGCCACCACGTGTTTCAATTTTGGATCTACTCCCCGCATAACGTTGAGGGCAGTCCGAAAATGCAGCTTTTCATAAACTCCGGTAATATTGGCGACCGGTCGCATCCCATCATCTAAAAATCGCGCTCTTTTATTGTATGTGGCGGGTTGGCCGTTCATACCTGAAAAAACCACTGGAAACGGTCTTCCAACCAGATGAAGGCCGACTTCACGAAAAGCATTGTCATCAATGGTAAATACGATATCCGGTTTAAATTCTTCTATTGCACTGATCACTAGCTGGGCTTCAGCCTGCATTTTCTCAGCCGTGCTGTTGATCGTCTTGGTGTCCATAAAATGGGATTTGATCGAAAGGCCTTGCCCAAAATGCGTCCTTAATACACTTTCAATCCCATTGCTCTGGGGAATACCGCAGACGTGGTTACTTTCATAACTATGAACAATGAAAGCCCGCTTTGAAGCAGCCCCGGCCTCGGGCGTATAGCTGAAAGTGAGAACCAGGATCATTAAGAACACAAACTTTCCAATGAATTCAATTTGTTTCATAATCAGAAATCCCGCTATTCTCCCGAGCAAGTCCCTGTAGCAAGGGGTGTTCATTGTAGATACGTTTTAAGTTTGAAAGAAATAGATGTTATCTTAAAAAGGCTGTCAATCAGTTTCTGGCCTGGTACTCGACGCAACACATTGAAATAAATATCATTTCATCCGGCCTGATCTTTGCGGCCACCTTGCCGTTTCACAGCCTCTTAAGTTTCCGCCGGGAACTAAACACCCTTTTGTAGACAGTCTTAAATATAGATCGGCCGATGGAATTTTTTATTGAGAAAATTCTACGCAGCCATCAGAAAAATTGTGTCTATGGGGAGGGGTGCTCAGCCGGTCTCCGGAAAAATTGATGTGGAGAAACAACCCCAGGAAACCAGGGAGCTCTTAATCGCCCGAAAATATAATCTATATTGATCGCATAGATTAGCTGGCTTTGCAAATTTATTTGCTGGCACAGGTCACAAAACAACGACGGGAAAAAGCACAACCTTTTGGGATTTTAGGCATTTAGAAACCTATGGGATATTCATAAACGGCGAATCCATTTTGAGTTTCGAACGGACGTATAGCCGCTTCAGACTGCCATAGGATCGACCGCGGGGATCAGACAGGATCTGCAAAGGTGCGGCAGTTCGTAAAGACAGGTGCTTATGTTGTTCCAATAAAGGCCGGGTGTATCATCAGGGCCCAGCCCTTCTGCGGTTCCGAAACATCGGCTGGCATACAATATGTAATAAGCAGGATCGGCAAGATCCGTTAAGTCGGCCACCGTTCGATATTGCCCTGCAATTGGGCAATTTCAACCCCGAGTCCGATACAGTTTTCCTTTGTGATACAGGCATCGGCATCCGTGGTTTCAATGAAGGTTTTCAGGACGCGGCCATCCTTTTTCAATTCGACTGTCCAGGCACTGTTCTTTTCATCAAAGTCAACGGCGAGATCGATGCCGCATTCTCCAATTTCCGGGTATATTTCGCGTATGGTCGCGCAGATGGTATTTTTATCAATCATGATGGACCTCCGCTCATCATTCGCATGTTGGGTTTGCAAACGCGGCATCCTATGAAGATACCGTTATTCTTAACATAAGCGGTTATCCATCTGCGTCAATAAAAGACTTCGGAGTGGATATGCGACTCGGCAAAGCGGTCATCGATGATCCCAAACGCGTCGTGGATCATGTCCTGATGGCCACACAAGTGGAAATCGTACGCACGCCCGGTATCCAGGCGCTCGAGATAGGCGGTCACGCGGCCGGCGAATACGGATTTATCAGGTGTGGCGGATTCCGTCAGGCAGGGTACGTAGCGCGAGGCATTCTTTTCCAGATCTTGGCGATACAAAAGGCCCTGATGATCTTTGGCACCGTGCAGGCAAATATACCCTTTTAATCCGGCCCGGCTCATGGCAACGAACGGGGCAACCCCGGTACCGGTGGCGATAAAGACCGGGGTGCGGTCCGAAGCTTGAAAAACAAAGTAACCCATGGGGCCGTGGAAAGACAGCTGCGTTCCGTCGGCAACGGTGCTCAAAAAGGTGGATACGCGGCCCTGGGGGAACACACGGACAACCAGTCTCAGTTCAGGATCGTCAGGTCCGGAGGCCAGAGAATAATCCCGTTCCAGGACTTCGTGATACAGGCGGATGTATTGACCGGGCCTGAAATCGAAACCCTTTGGCCGCTCAAGTCGCAGCTCGATACTGGTTTCGGTAAGCCATCGGCGGGCAAGCAATGCTGCTGAAAAGATGGCAGGTGTCATGTTGCGGCATCTTTCACACGGGTAGTTTCCCAGAGGGCTTCGGCCGTGCCGGTCTCATGGTTGCAATAGCGGGCCAGCACAAACAGATAGTCCGACAAGCGGTTGAGGTAGGTGAGGAGTACCATGACCGACCCCTCCCGGGGGGAATCCGCGACTTTGAGGGCATGCCGCTCCGCTCTTCGGCAAACCGTGCGGGCCACATGGGCCTGTGCTCCGGAAGGATGGCCCCCGGGCAGGATAAACCCCTTCAGGGGCGGTAGGTTTTCATCCAGCCGATCGATGGCCGCTTCCAGCCAGGCCACCTTTTCAGGCCTAAACGGCGTCAGCATCTCCTCTGCCGATGATCCGGGCGTTGTGGCCAGCCAGGCACCTACATCCAACAGGTCGGACTGAATCCGGGTCAACTCAAGGGTAAGCGACGTCAGGGCTTTCGGCAAACCGGCAATCAGGCCGCCCAGGATCGAATTCAGCTCGTCCACATCGCCATAGGCGTCGATGCGCAGATCATTTTTTGCGATCCGCTCACCGCTGAACAGGCTGGTTTTGCCCCTGTCTCCGCTGCCGGTGTATACTTTCATTGATGGTACGCTCCTTTTCATCCAGGTCGCGCGATTGAAATTAGGCGCGCTTCAAGTGGCCGGTTGTAATTTAATATAATACGTGATTTCGAACTTTCAGGAAAGATTTTCCATTAACCGATCAAACCGACCACTGCCCCGGTCATGCAGGTGGCCAGCGTGCCTGCTACGATGGACCGAAAACCGAGGGCCACGATCTCATCGCGCCTTTCCGGTGCCATGGTGCCCAAACCACCGATCATGATGCCGAGACTGCCCGGGTTGGCAAATCCGCACATGGCGTAGGTCATGATTAGCTTGCTACGGGTCGCCAGGGCGTCGGGCGGGAGCTTGCTCAGATCGAGATAGGCCAGAAATTCGTTGAGGATGGTCTTGGTGCCCATGAGGGCGCCGGCAGTGGTCGCCTCTGCCCAGGGGATCCCCATTAGCCAGACAACCGGGGCCATAAGGACGCCCAGAATCCGCTGCAGGGTAAGGGCGCGGCCACCCATGTCGGGCAGCAAGCCCAGGATCAGGTTGGTAAGATGAACCAGGGCCACCAGAACCACCAGCATGGCGATAATGTTGATGAGCAGTTGGACGCCGCTTACCGTACCCCGGGTAATGGCGTCCATGGCACTGTTGGCGGCCTCCGGTAATTTGATGTTGCCGGGGGTGGGCCGGTCGGTTTCCGGAACCATAACTTTTGATATGAGTATGGCGGCTGGGACGCTGATAATCGAAGCGGTCAAGATATGGCCCATGATATCGGGAATGGTCCGGCTCAATATACTCGCGTAGAGCACCATCACGGTCCCGGCAATGGTGGCCATGCCGCTGGTCATCAGGGTAAACAGCTCACTGCGGGTCATCTGGTTCAGGTAGGGCCGGATGAACAGGGGGGGCTTCCACCATGCCGACAAAAATATTGGCCGAAACCCCCAACCCTTCCGCCCCGCCCAACCCCATGGTTTTTTCAATACCGCGTGAAAATCCCCGCACCACCACCGGTAGAATCTTCCAATAAAACAGGAGGGCGGACAGGGCACTGATAACCAGCACCAGGGGCAGTCCCCGAAAGGCCAGGATGAAACTCGATCCGGGGAATTTTTCGTCGAACGGCAGCGGACCGCCGCCCAGATAGCCGAACACCATGGCTGTTCCCGCCCGGGTGGATTCTTCGAGAGAGAGGACCATCCGATTCAAGGCCAGGAAAAAATCCCTGAACACCGGCAGCTTGAGCAGCAGCACACCAATCAGCAACTGAATAACCAGACCGACGATTATGACGCGGATATTGATCCGGCTTCTTTTTTCACTGAGCAACCAGGCCAGACCCACGAAAGCCGCCAACCCCAGCACACTTTGCACTATTTCCAAGTACCCCCCTTTTAAGCGGGTTCAGATGATTGAAAAGGCATGGTCAATTCATAGGCACCTGAATCGAGGCGGGCCTCGACCGCGAGCCCGCTCTTTTCAAAGACCCGCATCATACCTTTGTTCGAAGCCAGGACATCGGCGGTGAAGCCTAGGATGCCGCGGTCTTTGGCCAGCTTTACCAGCATGGTCAGCATGAACGTGGCGATACCCAGGCCTTCATACTCACCGTCGACGACAAAGGCCACATCCGCGTAAGGCTGCGAGCCGGCCTTGACATAGCGGGCCTCGGCAATGATCCGGCCCTGTCCCGGTTCACCCACCAGGCCGACGATGGAAAGGGCGACCCGGTAGTCCACGTTCACATACGACTGCATCTTGGCATGGGGCATGGCCTTGATGGACGTAAAATACCGATAATAGACCGCCTCGTCGGAAAACCGGTAAAAAAGCCGCCGCATGGGCTCCCCATCAGACGGCCGGATCGCCCTGAAGCGCACCTTGGTATCATTTTTAAACGCGTGCTGTGTGGCCACGTCCTCGGGATATAGATAGGCGGAATCGGCCAGAAAGATCTGGTCCTTGTAGATGATGTTTTTGGCCTTGGCCTGCTCCACCAGGGCCTGACGGTCGTCCGGATGGGCAATGTCGATGAGGGCCTGGGCCCGTTCGCGGATGGTCCGGCCGGCGAGATTGGCCACCCCATATTCGGTTACCATGAGGTCCAGTGAGTGATTCTGGCCCAGGTGATTAGGATATTCATCCAGGGATATCAGTATGTTGGATTTTCCCTGTAGATTGCGGCTGGTCAGGGCCACAATGGTTTTGCCGCCCCTGGAAATCTCCGCCCCGTTTAAGGAATCCGCCACTTCACCGGGTCCCATCACCAGGTTACCCTTGCTGACATGTAGGGCTATTTTACCGGACAGATCCACCTTGCGGGCCTGCAGAACCGCTACAAAGCGCTTATTGAGTCCTATTTGCAAAGGGCTGCATACCTTGTCGACGGCTTGGAATTCCACCAGAGGATTGCGGTGCAGCCACCGAATCATTTCTTTCGTTCCAAAAGCATAAGGGGCCAGTGATTTGCCCCGCCACACTTGCTTGTAACGATTGGTTACCGCCCCACTTTTAATCAGATCCATAAGGGCATCGGTGACAAAGGGTGAGTGAATACCCAGGTTGCGCCGGTGCACCAGGTGCCGGCCAAGGGATTCAAACACGGGGCCGATGGAAAACCCCAGGCAGCTGCCGTCTTCGATCAGGGACGCCACGTTCTCCCCGACCCGGTCAAAATCTTCGTCCAGCGGCCAGCGATCGAAACAGATCAGGGGCCGGTCGCTTTCCACCAGCAGGTCGAGATCGGATACCGGAATGAAGGTGTCACCATAGGTCACCGGCATCTGGGGATTGATTTCACCCACCACCAGCGAGGCCCTGTCCATGGCTTGCCGGGCGACGTCAACAGCCACTCCGAGGCTGCAATAGCCCGCATCGTCCGGAGGCGTGACCTGGATAAAGGCGATATCGATATTGATGACCCCGGAGGCAATAAGATGGGGAATTCCGGAAAACCGGGCGGGAACCAGGTCCACCCGACCGCTGGCAATAGCCTCGCCGGCCACCCACCCTGAAAAAAAAGTCTTCAGACGGTATTTGTGGCTCTTGATGGTATCCAGTGAAATGGCGCTGCCCAGGCTGGCCAGTTGGATCAATTCCAGGTCCTGGAGATTGGGAGCTTCCTTTTGCATCAAGGTCTCAATCAAGAGCTGGGGTTCGGCTACCCCGGTACCAAGGAAGATCCCCATGCCGGGTTTGATCCTCTCCAGCACATCCTCAGCCGAAACCACCTTCTCCCGCCATGAGTTCGTTTCGTTTGTTGCCATCTTGGTGACCTCCGGATGGGTTATTCATGTTTTAGAAACAGTTTCAAAAGGGGTATTTTGGTTTTTGGTCAAGGCGGATGCAAACTTTAAACCAGAGGAATACTATCGTATTTCGAGGATTTGAAGTTTGCATCCAACGCAGAGATTGGGCCAAAAGGCCCCTTTTGAAACTGTTTCTAATCGTCTTTGCGTGGAGAGATCAGATACCTCATCCAGTGTCGGAACGTATTGTCTTTCAACATCGCCCGGTCGAGAATATCGAACTCGCGGGCCAGACGGGCGGGATCTGAAAACACCTGGTCCCGCTTGGTCATCTGTTCGGAAGGATCGAGTTCCTTGACCACCTGGGCCGGATTCCCGGCGGCGATGGTATTGGCGGGTATATCCCGGGACACGACCGCCCCGGCACCGATGATGCTGTTTTCACCGATCGTCACCCCTTTGCAGATAATGGCGCTGTCGCCGATCCAAACATTTTCTTCAATGGTGACCGGTGCGGTGGTGCCCATGGAAACCCGGTTATAGATATCGTGCCAGTCCGAATCGCTGATATAGACATTGCTGGCAATCATGCAGTTGTCGCCGATGGTCACGGCATGGGCCGAGCCGATTCGGACCCCGGGGCAGATCAGGCTGTACCGGCCGATATGGATACGCCCCAGACCTTCGGCCGCCGGCCAGACGGAAAGACGAACCTTGTTGTCCGGGGCAGCGATAACCGTAGCGTAGTCGCCAATTTCAATGGGGGTACCAAACAGGCGAACATTCCAGGGTTTCATGAAGGCGAATCCCTTGCCCAGGAATTCAAGCTGGGGCCGGATGTAGCGGTTGGTGTAGAATTTCTGAAATTTGAGATAGGCCCGCTTAACCGCGTATGGACGATGATCTTTTCGCAATGTCCTGTCCCGCTAGTAATTTATAGCCGCCGGAACGGAGGTTTTCGAGTCACCCGAAAATGCACCGCGCAGCTCGGCCGCACGGCCGGCATTTTGCCAGAAATCGTGATCGAAAAGACCCGCAGCCGGTGTCAGCCGGTAGATCGCGTCGGCCGCCATGAGTACCACGGCATTGGTCCAAGAAATTTTTTCCTCCGGCCAGATCGTCCGCTCAGGAATGGTAAAACCACACCAGTAGGAGCCATCGGGGTAGCGGTAATCCTGCAACAACCCGAAAATTCTGGCTGCGCGTCGTCGATCGCCGGCTGCGGCAATGGCCAGACAGAGCTCCGAAGTCTCGGCAATGGTAATCCAGGGTTCGTCGTCAACACATTTAACCCCCTGGCCGGCAACAAAATACCTGGCCAGGCAGCTCTCGATGCGCTGTTGCGCGACAGCACCGGTCACGGCACCGGTCAGGACCGGGTAAAAGCCATCCATGGAAAACCGGGACTTTGTTTGATCGAAAAGGTGGGGACGGGTGGCCAGGGCATCTTTCAGGGTCACCATGGCCCGGACCCAAGCAGTGTGTTCTTTTTCAAGCACAATGGCTATTGATACCGCGCACTTGAGGCTCATATAGACCGAGCTGGAACCCGTCAGCAGGGCTTTTTGCTCCACCACACCCTCCGGGCTCATGGCCCAGTAGAATTCGCCGGTGGGCTGCTGAAACGCCAGGGCAAAATCAATGCCTTTGCGGACGGTTTCCCACATGGTTTCAAGAAAGCCATAATCCCCGGTAGTAAGGTAATAGTGATAGAGCCCCACCGCGATGTAGGTAGCCATGTTGGTATCCCGGGTGCAGTCTTCCGGCAGTCCGTTGCGATAGGCGGAATACCAACTGCCGTCCTCAAGCTGCATCCACCGCATCCATTCAAAGGCCTGTCGGGCACACCCATATTCACCGCCGATGGTCAAACCCATGGCCGCTTCGACATGATCCCAAGGGTCGGTTTTATCATCTTTGCTCCAGGGGATTTCCCCGTTCTCTTTCTGGGTCACTGAAATGCAAGCGGTCACCGCCGCCACATCGACCGGTATGTCTGCCTCTGCGTGATCGCCTTCTTTGTACATGAAACGCTCAACTCCGTATCTGAATGGTTCCGTAAACGATTAAGTCCGTCAGAATATTTCATAAATTCCCCGAAACCTGCAAGGAAAATTCTTGACGAAGACGGAAATACTGGCAAAAGTAATGCACTGCACAGAATCCGGATATAGAGAAGCCCTGTGGTCATTGCGGACTTGACCCGGGATCCAGTGTTCAACGAAAGCCCGACTTGTTGGAGGACAACAGAAATGAATTCTAAGTTTCACGGCGTGACCAGCCTGCTGTTGGAAGGTCTGGCGATCGTGATCGGCTTTATGGCCATCTGGCAGGTCAATAAGTGGGTGGGTGCCTTTTACGCCGTTTTGATCCTGATATCTGTTCCCTTGGTTTTATATGCCTATTGCGCCAAATGCGAGATCCGGCTCACCGACTGCCGGCACGTCATTCCCGGCCAGATCACCCGCCTGCTGCCAGATCGGGATGAGGCACCGTATAATTTTCGCGATTATATGGGGTTGGCCCTGGCGGTCATCACTCTGGTGGCCTTTCCCCAGCCCTGGTTGTGGGGCAACCTCCCGTTGTTCATACTTTTCTGGACCTGTGTAGCTGTCGGCTTGGTGCAGATTTTGATGAAAGTCTGCAAAGGGTGCGGGAATCGAAAGTGCATTATGTGCTCACTGCGAAATTAGATCCCCATCAAAATTCGTTTGGCTAATAACGTTAAGAAATAGTTTGCATTTTCGCAGACATCTCCCCTCCCTTGACCTCCCCCGTCAAGGGGGAGGAGAAAAAAACCCACCCCAAATACTATGCATTTGTATAGATAATTCCTTGCACCAGTCTTGGATCTCTCTTTTCTGTTGACAATCTTCTGGTTTGCCCCTAAATGGTTCGTACACGAAGGAGTTTAGATGAGCAAGCTGCCACCCAATATGCCCGACTGTACTATTTTTCTGCTGGCCAAGGCGTATCAGAAGGCCCATGGCCGGTTTAAAAAGGACCTGAAGCCCTTTAAGTTGACCAATATCCAGCACCTGGTGCTGGAAGCGCTCTGGTACCAGGAGGGATTCACCGCCGCCGAATTGGGCAAGTTTCTGGTCCTGGACAAAGCAACCCTTTCAGGTGTCCTGGACAGATTGGCTGAGGCCGGCTGGATCCGTAAGGAGGCCGACCCCGATGACGGGCGGGTGGGTCGCCTCTATACAGCTGAAAAAGCGGATGAAATGAAGGATGAGCTTATCACGCTTCGGCGGGCGGCCAATGAAAAACTATTGTCAGTGTTCAAGCCGGAAGAGCAGGTGCTGCTCAAGCGTTTCTTAAAAGATTTGATGTGATGGGAAAACCCAGGGTTCCAGGGGCCAAGGGTTCGAGTAAAATGCAAAAACACCTTCAAGGCCTTAAAACACTTGGCCTCTTGACCCTCGGACCCTTGAATCCTAATGGCAACATATCTCAAGAGAACGAAAAAAATTTGTCTTTAAAGTTAGTATACTAACAAACATAAGGAGTCACACCATGCTGCTGCACCCCAAAAACGAAACCTTTGAACACCTGGATCCCCAATCCAGGGAGATAATGAAGAAAACCGTCGCGTTCTTTGAAAACAAGGGCAAGGAAAAATTGAAGCACGACGACCACGAGCGGGTCTGGTATGCGGATTTTCTCGAGTTTGTCAAAACGGAAAAAGTATTCGCCACCCTGCTGACCCCGGCCCAATACGGCGGCGGCGATAAACGCTGGGACACCTACCGGAATTGTGCTTTCAATGAAATATTGGGGTTTTACGGGTTGCAGTACTGGTATACCTGGCAGGTTACGATCTTGGGCCTGGGGCCGATCTGGATGGGCGACAATGAAAAGGTCAAGGAAAAAACCGCGCAGCTTCTCGAAGAAGGCGGTATCTTTGCCTTCGGTCTCAGCGAAAAAGCCCATGGTGCGGACCTCTATTCATCTGAAATGGCCCTGACCCCGCTGGCGGAAGGCAAGTATGTCGCCGACGGTGGTAAATACTATATCGGCAACGCCAACAAAGCAGCCCTGGTGTCCACCTTCGCCAAAAATACGGAAACCGACGAATATGTGTTCTTTGCCGTGGAGACGGACCACGAAAACTATGAATGTGTGAAAAATGTTGTAAATTCGCAAAACTATGTTGCCGAATATGCCCTGCACAGCTATCCGATTACGGACGACGATATCCTCAGTACCGGCCGGAAGGCCTGGGACAGCTCCCTGAACACGATCAATGTGGGTAAATACAACCTCGGTTGGGCCTCCATCGGTATCTGCACCCATGCCCTCTATGAGGCCATTACCCATGCGTCCAACCGCCGCCTGTTCGATCACGCCGTCACAGACTTTCCCCACATTCGGCAATTTTTTGTGGATGCCTGGACCCGCCTGGCTGCCATGAAGATGTTTGCCCACCGGGCGTCCGACTACATGCGGGCGTCCTCGGAAACCGACCGCCGCTACCTGCTTTACAACCCCATGGTAAAGATGAAGGTCACCACCCAGGGTGAAGAAGTCATCAACCTGCTGTGGGATGTGATTGCCGCCAAGGGCTTTGAAAAGGATATGTATTTCGAAATGGCGGCCCGGGACATCCGCGCCCTACCGAAACTCGAAGGGACCGTCCACGTCAACATGGCCCTGATCATCAAGTTCATGGCCAACTATTTCTTCAATCCGGCCGAGTTTCCGGAAATCCCGAAAATGGATGCCCAGGTCAACGACGACTTTCTTTTCAACCAGGGTGCCACCAAGGGCCTGGGTAAAATCCAGTTTCACGACAGTGCCCTGGCCTACAACAGCCTGGACCTGCCCAACCTGAATATTTTCAAAGAGCAGATAGAGGTCCTCAAGGAGTTTCTGCTTACTGCCACCCCGGACAAGGAACAGGCCAAGGACATCGACTTTCTCCTCAACCTGGGCGAACTGTTCACCCTGGTGGCCTATGGCCAGGTGCTCATCGAAAAAGCGAAAATCGAAGGCGTGGAAGATGATGTCATGGACCAGATCTTCGACTTCATGGTCCGGGATTTCTCAAAATTCGCCCTGCAGCTCTATTCCAAGACCGGTTCCACTGAAAAGCAGATGGAATTGTGTCTGAAAATGATTAAAAAGCCAGTGAAGGATCCTGAGCGGTTCAATCGGGTGTGGGAAAAGCATGTGGCACCGTTGAATGGTTCATATGAAATGAACCCTTAGTGTCCAACCACAAACGGCGTCTTTTGGCCCATTACGGCGTTCTCGCCAATTTACAATCCTCGACTTAGCACTACTACGCCTCCGGTTGTAAATTGGCTGCGGCCTTCTACTGAACCAAAATCCACCGTTTGTGGATGGACACATCTTATTTTTATCTGCACGCACATCATGCTTTTTTGCTTCTATAAAAAAGGGGGCGGCAATAAGATTGCCGCCCCCTTTTTTTGTCGCACGGAAAACACCAATTTATCCAGACAGCCAAGTTTCGGCGGCTTCTTTTTGATCGCGATTGAAGGCTTTGATTTCCAGGCCGGGAAACAGGGCACCCTCCAACTCGCTGATTTTCTTCAACCAGTGCTTGTCGGACAACACCGCCGCGCGGCTGAATTTCTGCATGAGTGCCAGCATCGCCGGCAGACGGGAAAATTCGATGGCGATCGCTTCCAGGGAGGGGATGTGGAACTCAACGACATCATAAAGCATCTTCCCATTTTCGATGCCCTGTGATTTTTCGACCAGTTCATCCAGAGCAGCGCGCATGTCGTCCGCATTTAATTTGCCCCGCAGCTCAATATCCAAACGATCTGTCCCGGTATTGGTGACCTTAAACATTGGTTGTCTCCTTCATCCCGATTCCGTTTGGGTCTCGTGGTCAATATATAGATCATTATTATAGAATAAAGTGCCTAAAAAGAGCAGGCTCCCTGCAAGCAGCGCAAACAGAGGTAGAATCGCCAGCGCCCTGTCAAGGCCGTAAATGTCCGATAGTCTACCAATGACCACCGGTGCGAGACTGGAGCCCAACAGGTGCTGGATTATGATATTCACGCTTAAGGAGACCGCACGCAGCCCGGGATGGACCACATCCTGGGTCACGGCTATACAGGCCGGCACAAAAGCCACCGCGGTAATCCCCACAAGAAAGAATACCCCGTACTGGAGAGCACCGCGACAAAATGAGATAGCCAGCAGCAGCAAAAGGCCGGTAAGCAACGATGAAAGGGCTGGGAACAGCAGGCGGGCATTGGCCTTTTTCTTTTGCCACAGATCAGCCAGGAAGCCGCCCAGAGGCGCCCCGATAATGGCCAGCACCATGATGGAACTGGCTTTCATGCTGGCTTTATCCATGGCCAACGCATCAAACCGGTGGAAATAAGTGGGCAGCCAGGTCAGCAAAGCGGTCGTTATGAAGACATTCAGAGCAAAGGCCAGGTTGTTGCACAAAAGCGTTTTATTATGGGTAAACTGGTGGACCATGTCCGCGAAGCGCATCTTTTTCTCTTCACCGGTCTTTTCCTTGTGAACCAGGGCCACAGTCTCGTAGTCCCTGGCAAAATAGATGACGATGGCGAGAATCAGTCCCGGAAACGCCACAAGGCCGAAGGCATGCCGCCAGCCGAAGTTGTGGGCGACCCAACCGCCGATGCCAATCCCCAGAGCACTTCCCAAGGGAATGGATGCATTCCACAACCCCAGTATCCGGGCACGTTTTTCCTGGGGAAAATTGGCCGAGAGCATGGCGGTTCCACCGGGCGCATAGCCGGCTTCACCAATCCCGATAGCTGCTCGGGCCATGAAAAGCTGCGTAAAATTCCGGGTAAAGGCGCAGGCCAGGGTTGCCAGGCTCCATAGCGCGGCCATAATGGAGATGCTCTTTGTCCGACTCCAGCGATCCACCAGAACCGAGGCGGGAAAGGAGAAGATCAGGATCGTCCAGTAGACAGCCGAAACCAATAGGCCGCACTGGGCATCGGTCATGCCCATTTCCTGCTTCAGGAAGGGAAACAGGGACACGATTACCATGCGATCCATGTAATCAAACATGTAAAGCAGGAACAACAGCCAGAAAATGGCCCAGGATTGTTTATGCGTCATCGTTTAGGGCTTTCAATACCGGCCGTGTTTGCGCACGGCCCGGAACATCGCCATGCAGTTTTCGGGTTTCACCCCGGGGTGCAGGGAATTTGATGAGCAGATGATCAAGCCCCCGCCCGCGGCTCCGTCTGAAATCGTTTGGATAACGGCCTGTTCAACCTCCGCGGCAGTTCCTTCAGGCAGGAGATCCACGCAGTCAATATTCCCCAAAAGGCAAATTTGGTCGCCGCAATAGTCTTTGACCTTTTTCATTTCCATACCAGCCTGGGGTTCCAGGGGATTGAGTCCGTCATACCCGCTCTCCAGCAGAAGGTCCAAAAGGGGCCAGAGGTTCCCGTCGGAATGACGAACCACTTTCAGTCCTTTTTCGTGGGCCGTAGTAACAATCTGCCGATTGTAGTGGTTGACGAATTCCTTGAAGTGGTCCGGCGAGATCATGGGCCCCTTGTTGGTGGCGATATCGTCTTCGACTACCAGGACATCCAGACCGGCCGCCACCAGCAGGTCGAGCTGGGCCAGGCTGAAATCCAGCATCATTTGCGCCGTGGCGTGGAGGAATTTGGGATCGTTGTAGAGATTCAGCATGTAGTTGGTCATGCCGATCAGCCGCCAGGAGCGTACAAATATCCCCCGCATGAGCCAGAAGGTCGCCTTCTCGCCCTTGAATCTGTCGATGGCAAGGTCCAGGAGCCCCAGGTCCTCTTTCAGGGGCTGTGGGGGTGTGAACTTTTTCAGCGCCGCAAAGTCTTTGACCGGGTGGCCCACCGGTACGGGAATACCGTGCGGTGACAACTTATAAATCACCCCAAAACGATCCTGCACATGGAGGTCATCGACCTTTTCTTCATGCCCGATTTCAAACGTGGTGATGCCGTCGACATCAAATTGCTCATGGATCATAAAAAGCGTATCCACCATTTTAAGCTTTTCCGTATCATCCATGAGCCTGAAATCGCGGACTTCCGGCAGGCCGTCGGTGAGATGTCGGCCGATGCCGATGATGGGGGCTTCGTTTATACCGTGTATATATAAGGGAACGCAATCCGGCGCTCTTCTTTCCAGGGCAGTTAATATACGCTGTTTTCCATTCACGGAGTTTGCTCCTGCAGAGAGTGGTTCGTACCTGGTTTGACTGACGGCTGAATGCTAGTCTCAATAGGGTGTCTTGCCCATGCTGATACTTTTTTCAATCGAAAGCTTTTTGGATTCATAGGACTGCTGAACTGCCTTGTTACTTTTCATTTTTAGTTTTGGCTTTTGAGGCTCTCAATTTCTGCAACCATCTCCTCGGAAATAGCCTGTATTTGTTGCATCATCCGGGGCATATTCCTTTGGGTTATCCGCATGGATTCCTGTATCAGTTTCGGCATTTTCTCTAAGAATTTTTTACCTACCGGAGATTTGTAAAAATCGGATATGGCCCGGATCTCGCTTTCCGAATACGTGTTGACATAAATCGTTATAAAGTCCTCTTTCAGGTTTTCAAAGCCCAGTTCCGCCTTCATAACGTTGAACATCTTGTTCGTATACTTTTTTAAAACCGGCCTTAATTCCTCAGGTGCATCCATTTGTTTGAACTGTTGATCCACCATCCCAGCTATGTGGGGCCAAACCTGATCCATCATTTTATCCGGATTAGATAGCAGCAAGAGTTCTTCGGCCGCAGCACGGTGAAACGTCTCATCCGCGAATGCACAGGGGCTGAAAAGCGATAAAATGATAAAAAATGCAAGGGTTCTCATCATGGGGCATCTCCTTTTTAGGGTTCGGTGCAAAGGCGGACAAATGAACACTATTCTGGATGTCCGGTTTTGATACCTGGTTGCTAGCAAAACACGCCGGCCAAAAAACAGAGGCTATTTCACCATAAATGTTTTTGAAACCAATTTCTTACCATTCCGCCAGATTTCCAGCGTCCGGTCACCGGAAACAAGTTCTGCGGGGGTTGATAACTCATAGGTAAAAAAGTCTTCTATATAACTTACCGGAGACAACCCGTTAAGCTCATAGGACGACGCCTGCAATAGTTTTCCACCAGCGCTTTTTATGGGGGGATGTCGGCAGACAAATTTGAATCGGGATGTTACATCAGTCGGGATGTTTGAAATACGAAATTTGAATCCAAAGGTATTGCCCAGGGACATTGGAATTGTGTCCGTTGTTTCACGGTGAGTATATCCAGCGTTTATCAATGCTTTTCCAGCAGCTGCATTAGGCGCGGGCAGCTCAATTGCATTTCCCGTTGTTGCGTAGAGACCATAAGAGACGATTTTTCCCACCACTTTATTATCGGGAAAAGATGCGGCCGCCAGACTCGCTGCCAATGTTACCACCAGGATGAAAACCACTGTTTTAAAGACTTGCATTGATTCACCCTAATAACTGTTTTTCATTCAACTGGAGTGTACCATTTAAAAGGCATCGTTTTCAGATGCGCTTCTTCCCAATCCAGTATTTGAGATGCTGTCCGTCACCGACCTCGGTTTCCTGCTGGCCCGACAGTGAGTAATTCAATTTCTCGTAAAATTTACGCGCCGGTAGTGACACATGCAGGGTAATCGTCAAAATTTCTTTTGATCTGGCCCTTGATTCAAGTTCAAGCATAATCTGCCTTCCCAAACCGGATTTCTGTTCAGCGGGCAGGATAAAAACACCTGTTATTTCATCTTTCACCAGCGAGCCGGTAGCAACAATTTTTCCCTCTTTTTCGATAACAATGATTTCGCCTAACTCGTCACGTTTGCTAATGTTGGCCTCAGAATGATAGGCCTGGAAATATTGAACCGCCCGCCCTGGGTAATGATCTGGATAAGAGATTGCGATCGTCTTCTGGATCATTTCGTAAACTTGATCCAGGTCTGTGGTTGCATAATCCCGTAACATATTCATTGTGCCTCAGAGCGATCAGATACCATTTCGTTGACAGAAGGCGGGTATCCAATTTGGATTACCCGCACCTGTTTTATATCTAGATCATGGTTTATCGGCAATAGCCCAAATGAATAAACCGAAACGCTGCTTGTAATGCGATACGGAAAAGCCGCAAGCGTTCAACTCGTCGACCAGATCATTGACATCGAAACGATTTTGCTGGGGGTGGTCCAGCACCCGACGCCACAGGGGGTGGGTTATAAACTGGCGGGTAATCTCTTCGATATAAAACCGGCCGCCGGGTTTGAGGACCCGGAAAACCTCCGTCAGACCGGCCTGCCAATCCAGGACGTGGTGGAGGGTGCCGAAATCAAAGACTGCATCGTAGGTCGCTGTGGCAACGGGGATATGCCGGGTATTGCCCAGCCAGGTATGGACATGGGGATTGCGTCGATGCCGGTCGGCACAAACCTCCAGCATGGCGGGATCAAGATCAAAACCGTCCGATCGCCCGACGCGGAATTGATCCGCCAACAGATCCATTCCCGCACCGCTCCCGCAGCCGATCTCCAGAACATGTGCTCCCGGCATGGCCCCCCCCATGCGCAGCAATTGGCGGCCTTCGAGAGCCCGCTGCATGAAGGGCCGCAGGCGATTGTTCATCAAATGCCTTTCAAGCCAGCCTAATCGCATTTTCAGATCCGGGAATTGTTTGCAGGGGCGCCAGGAGAATAGTCCTGACACCGGATTTTTTATCAGTCGGTTATTTCCACATCCTGCCTGAAGGCGACATGGCCGGAGATCTCTCTGGCCGCATCTTTGGGTGCCGGATAATACCAGGCCGCATCCGTGCTGGTTTCACCGGCGACCACAATGGAATAGTAGCTCGCCTCGCCCTTCCAGGGACACGTTGTTTTGGTGGGGCTGTCCTGAAAAAAGTCTTGTTTAAGTGAGGCTTCCGGAAAATAATGGTTGCCTTCGACCACAACCGTCGCGTCGCTTTCCGCCAGGACATGACCGTTCCAGATTGCTTTCATATTGATTGACCTGTTTAAATGGCTACCCCACAGGCGTGAACTGTCTAAACGCCTGGCGAGCAATTAAAGTCGGATAATCCAACGAAAAGTATAAGCCAGCAGCGCCACCGAGACCAGGCCGGCGAACCACAGACCGACAAACCAGGCCCACTGCTTCTGCTTGTCAGTAAGTGGCCTCATGGGAGCTTTTTCCTCTGAAAACGTAGTAGCAATACGCCGTGTAGGCCAGGATGACCGGCAGCATGATAACGGTGCCTACCAACAGGAGGGACTGAGATTCCGGTACGGCCGCGGCTTTGCGAAAGGTGACCTCGAAGGGTACCAGCCAGGGATACATGCTGATGCCCAGGCCAATGTAGTTCATCAGAAAGATACCCTGGGCAAGAAAGAAGGGCCGGTATTCATACTGGTGGTGCAGGCTGCGCCAGAGCAGCACGAACATCACCACACAGGAAAGCGGCATGATGCTGAGAAAGTAGAAATTGGGCAGGGTCCACCAGAGTTCCCGGATTCGATCGTTCATCAGCGGCATACAGAGGCTGACCAGGCCCATGAAAAGGGCCACGTATCCGAAAAGGTACCCGGCGCACTTGCGGGCCCAATCCTGGGTGATATCTTCAGTCTTCATGATCAACCAGACCGCTGCCAGCAGTCCATAACCGCAGACCAGGGCGACACCCGTCATCAGGCTGAATGCGTTCAGCCAGTCAAGTGCACTGCCGGCGAAAGCCCGGCCGGAGACCTGGATGCCCTGGACATAGGCGCCCAGCATCATCCCCTGGGTCAGGGTGGCCACCAGTGATCCAAAATGAAAGAGGTAGTCCCATAGCCGGCGCGAGCGGCCTTCGGCTTTGAAACGAAACTCGAAAGACACCCCCCTTAAAATCAACCCCAGGAGCATGATTGTCACCGGCATGTAAAAAGCCGGCATGAGAATAGCGTAGGCCAGTGGAAAGGCCGCAAACAGCCCACCGCCGCCCAGGACCAGCCAGGTTTCGTTGCCGTCCCAGAAAGGCGCAATGGAATTCATCATCCGATCCCGACAGGTGTCCGACGGAGCGAAGGGAAACAGGATGCCGACCCCCAGGTCAAACCCATCCAGGAGCACATACAGGAATATGGCGGTGGCAATCAGAGCATACCAGATCAGCGGCAGGTCGATAACGTCTCCGAAATTAAACATGCTCACCTCCAGACTCCGCAACCAGGTCGGTTACAATGGGCGGCTTGTCCACCCCGTGGGTTCCGTAGGCATCCTGGGTTCTTTCTCCCGGCCCCTTTTGCACCAGTCGCGCGATGTAGTAAACACCGGCCCCGAATACCAGCAGGTAGATGATAATAAAGGCCAGCAAGGAGAGGCCGACCTGGAGTCCACCCACCGGAGAAGCCGATTCGGCGGTCAACATCACCTCGTAGACAATCCACGGCTGGCGGCCCACCTCGGTGACCCACCACCCGGCCAGCACGGCAATGAAACCGGCCGGTGTCAGCACCACACACCACCACTGAAACCAGCGGGTTTCGAAGAGGCGCTTGCGCCAATGAAGGACTGCCGCAAACACACCGGTCAAGATCATAGCCATCCCGATGCCGACCATAATCCGAAAAGACCAGAACACAACTGCTGTCGGGGGCCGCTCCTCTTTAGGCCAGTCCTTGAGGCCTTTGACTTCGCCGTCCAGGCTGTGGGTCAGGATCAGGCTGGACAGCTTGGGGATATTCAGGGCATATTTTGTCTCTTCGGCTTCCTGGTCCGGCCAGCCGAAGAGTTTCAAGGGTGCCCCCCGCTGGGTATCCCAGAGGCCCTCCATGGCCGCTACCTTGGCGGGCTGGTGCTCCAATGTATTGAGGCCATGCATGTCTCCTACCAACAGCTGCAAAGGCGCCACAAACACTGCCATGATCATGGCCATGCCAAACATGATGCGGGCGTGGGGTACAAATTTTTGGCGCAGCAGGTAAAAGCCGCCAACGCCGCCCACCACGAAGGCGGTTGTCAGGTAAGCCGCAATCACCATATGGAATAAACGGTATGGAAAGGAGGGATTGAAAATAATCTCGATCCAGTTGGTCGGATAAAAAAGGCCGTCCGCCCCGATACGAAAACCCTGGGGGGTCTGCATCCAGCTGTTGGCCGAAAGGATCCAGAACGCGGAGAGTAAAGTACCCGCCGCGACGATTACCGTGGAGGCAAAGTGCATTTTGGGACTGACCCGCCCCCAGCCGAAGAGCATGATGCCCAGAAAAGAGGCTTCCAGAAAAAAGGCGGTCAGCACCTCATAGCCCAAAAGCGGACCCAGGACATTGCCGACCTTGTCGGAGAAAACGGACCAGTTGGTGCCGAACTGGTAGGACAGGACCACACCGGAAACAACCCCCATGCCGAAAGTCACGGCAAATATTTTTACCCACATCCGGTACACTTCCTTGAAGCGTTCATCTCCGGTCTTCAGCCAACGCCATTCCACCACCGCCAGCCAGCTGGCCAGACCGATGGTGAAGGCCGGAAACAGGATGTGAAAAGAGACGGTAAACGCGAACTGCGCTCTTGCCAAAAACAGTGGATCCAAATCTATCTGCATGTGCGACTCCGGTTGAAGCGGTTGGGTTTGCGGTGCTTGGTTTTATATAGATCTATAGGATAGGCTAAGATTTACAAATCATCTGTCAAGGCCCTTTGCACCTGTGGACCAGATCCCCCTGGTCAACCGGATGGGTTGCTGCCGATAACGGATCTATAAACCAGGGCTGTCCACAGGAAAACCACATTACAACGACTCATATTTATTGATATTTTTTGCCCGGCACCGCGCCCCGCAACTTCTGTCCGGCATTCCGGACAGATCCGATGGTGATGAGCAGCTGAGCCGCATAGTAGGTCCCCATGACGAGGTAACCGGAAAGGGGTACCGGCGTCAGGAATCGATTGACGGCAATCAGTGAATCCGAAACGATAAAAAAACAGGCGCCCGCGATGACCAGGGCGTGATTTTCGGTGCCCAGGGATGCCGATATCCCCATGCCCAGGATGATCAGCAGGTATACTGTCACCGGCACGAGCATTTCGCCCAGCCAGGGTAACAACACAAAGCCCATGATACATCCGTATACCGCAATGGCCACCAATATCGGGAGGCGGGCCCGGACCAGGGCCGGCCGGCGTAGGAACGCAGCTATATAGAAAAGGTGGGCGATCAGGAATGCTCCCAGCCCGTGCACGAAAAAGCGGACCCCGTCGATCTGCAACAGGATATCGCCAGCACCGGAAAAGAGCAGCCCCACCCCGAGCAACTTTCCTTTAGAACCTGGAATAGCGTGAAAAGCCAGCACCGCAAGACACAAGATCGGGATGGTCTTGACCAGGTAATCAAACCGGTAAGGGGCCACGGATAGCGTCGCCATGAAAAGGAACGCAAAACAGGTAAAAACCGCCAGGAGAACTCTGGATAACATATTCCCACCAAACCTTTTAAAGAGGTCTTTCGTCTTTAGGGTATTAGGCTTGCCCCGCAACGCTTATGCTGCTTGCTTCCGCTCAAAAAGATACAACAAACAAAATACGCCGCCGGCGACCAGTGCAATGAGGCTGCTGACCCCGAACAGTCTATACGCTCCCAAGCTTTCGTAAAGAACCCCGCTGAACAGAAACCCGACTACCAGGCCGAGCCCATAGGTGACGGCATTGTTGACCGCTTGCCCCATGGTTTTAGAGGCATCGGGTGTGAGTCTATCAATGTAGAGAATGCTGGCCACGTGAAAGGTGCCGTAGGTAACCGCATGCAGCACCTGGGACAACAGGATAATGCCCGGGGATGCGGTGACAAACAAGATGGCCCAGCGCAAGGCCGCCACGATGAAGGAAAACATCAGGACCCGCTCGAGGGAAAACCGGGCAAACAAGCGGTCCGATTTCACCATCACCAGGATTTCCGCCGTGGACGCCAGGGCCCAGGAAATACCGATGAAGGTTTTGTCCAGCCCGAGGGTCTCCAGGTGGATGGAATAAAATCCATAGTAGGTCCCGTGGCTGACCAGCATCAGAAAAGCACAGGTCAGAAACACCAGCACCCGGGGACGGATGAAAAATCGTAATCCGGCCCGGTCGCTGGCCTGCTTTTTAATCTGTACGTCCGGTATCTTGAAGGCGGCCACGGCCTGCACCAGGGATCCGGCCAGAATCAAAGTTACGATAATGCCGACCCCGGCCAGGTCGAGAACCTTACCGAGAATCAGCACGGTCAGGATAAAACTGATGGAACCATAGGCCCGCAGCCGACCGTAGCTTTGCTTGTCATCGCCAAGGGCGTCCATCGTGAACGCTTCCAGGAAACTGATGATGGGGGCGTAGAACATACCGTAAAGGGCAATGATAACCGCCATGGTGCTGAAATCTGAGGCGAACAAAAGCAGCGCCCAGAAAAGGGTGCTGGCCAGGTTGCAGCCGATATAGATTTTACGGCGGGCATGGAAACGATCGGCCACCAGCCCCCAGAACAGTGGAAACACCACCAGGGCCACCGATCGAATACCGGACAGAACCCCTATCTGGAAGCCGCTGAAACCGAGGTGATAACAGTATAGATTGAAGAACGGCAGGAAAACGCCCATCACCCCGAAATAAATAAAATACTGCGGACCGATAACCAGAAACAGGGGGCGTGAAGGGTTTTGGGTCATACCGGATTATAGCCGTAATAAACCGTATTTTCAATGGGGATGGGACTTAGGCGTGAATTAGAAATGCTTGTACAATTTGCGTCATTAACACTTCCAAACAAAGAGATTCAATTGTCTATTTTTTTGAATATCACTCGAAACTGTTGGCCATTTTCTTGATTGAAGAAACTTAGAAGCTTCCTCAAGAATGAATTTTGGTTCAAGGTCAAGGCGGCCGGTCATATCAAACCGGAGGAATACATCAGGTATTTCGAGGATTTGATATGATCGGCCAACGCAGAGATTGAGTCAAAAGGCTTGCTGAGAGAGCTTCTAATCGATGTTAACCCGGATTTTCTTAGGCTTCTCTTCCTCCGGCTCCGGAATCGTCACCTTCAGAACGCCGTTTTTAAAAGAGGCCTTTATTTTCTCCGGCTCAACATGATACTGGAGGGTAAAAGTCCGTTGAAATTGCCCGAAATCCCTTTCCTGGCAGAAGTAGCACTGATCGCCCAGATCATCCTCTTCGTCGCGTATACCCTTTAATGTCAAAAGGTTATCTTTTACCTCGACGGCCACATCCTCTTTTAGGACACCCGGGAGATCAGCTTTAATGACGATGCCCCCCTCGACTTCGTAGATGTCGACACTCGGCCGCCAGCCGTAAGAAGAGATTTCCCCCTCCCCCCTGGCCTGGGAGAACGAGTCCTCGAACATACGGTTAATGCGGTCCTGCAAAGCGGTGACGTTTTGAAACGGATCCCATTTGACGATGGTCATGGTGGTCCTCCTTTAGACGCTGTTTAGCAATCCTGCTACTCTATAAAAAAACATTAACCACCTGTGATTCCTTGTCAAGAGCGCAATTCGCCCAGGGCGTTGACCGCTTTACAAACCGCCAACGCGGTGTTAAGTTTAGCCTGTTCAGGCAAGCGTTGCACCTTTCAAAGACCCGGTTTCATCTGAAACTTTGGGGTTACCAAAAGCACTCAAACACCCGCCGGCAGCGGTCGCACCGTGCGGGGCTTTACTATAGGAGCCGGCCATGGACTATATCAAGATCAGATTTGGAAGCAGTCTACCCATCGGAGGACCGTATGGAAAATCAATTGGGGGCGTGTTCAGACCCCGGCCGGCCAACCCGATGTTTTCTTCCGGGGAGCACTCCTGGACCCCCCAGATGGATATTTTCGAAACACCGGAGGAAATCATCATACAGGCCGAAATTGCCGGTGTAGACCAGGAGGACCTGGAGGTCGAGATAAACAGCAAGGCGGTCAGGATTTTCGGTCGGCGGACGGAATCATCCCTGGTTGCGAATTCAACCTACCGGCTGGCGGAGATTCAGTACGGTAAGTTTGAAAGGACCCTGTTTCTGCCGGCCCAGATAGACACCGAAGTGGTGTCGTCCTCATACTCCAACGGTTTTCTGCAACTGCGGCTGGCCAAAAAGCA
Source organism: Olavius algarvensis Delta 4 endosymbiont (assembly GCA_905176665.1). Classification (GTDB taxonomy): domain Bacteria; phylum Desulfobacterota; class Desulfobacteria; order Desulfobacterales; family CAJINA01; genus CAJINA01. The sequence goes on from CAJINA010000149.1 coordinate 55,943, forward strand.
AAAAAACGTTACGCATAGCGTTCCGATTACCGATGAATAGCGCATCTCAACCTAATTGTACGCGGATTTACCCCGGAGGCGACCATGGAAGAAAAAAAATTGTCTACCGATTTCGGAACTGAAAATATACCTGACAACCTGCCGGTACTCCCCCTTTTCGATGCAGTCCTATTTCCCAAAATGGTGCTGCCGCTGGTCGTGATCGAAGACCATTCGGTCAAACTGGTGGATGAGGCCATGAGCAAGGACCGCATTATCGGTCTGCTCGTATCGAAAAGTAAATCAAAAGAAGAATCTGCGCCCGAAGAAGACCTTGCGGCGATCGGCACCAGCGCCATGATTCTCAAAATGGCCAAGACCGAAGACAATAAAGCCCAACTGCTGGTCCAGGGCCTGGCGCGTTTCAAGGCCAAAGAGTTCAGCCAGAAGGAGCCCTACCTGCGGGCGGATATCGAAGATATCGTCGACGAAGGGGACAGCGGCAAGGAAGTCGAGGCGATGAAAACCAACATCATCAGCCTGTTTGACCGCATTGTCGAACTTTCGCCCGGTTTGCCCAAGGAGATCGCCTCCATGTCCAGCTCCATAGAGGAGCCGGGTATCCTGGCCGACATGGTGGCGTCCACGATTAACAGCCCCACGGAAGACAAACAAAAGGTCCTGGAGACCGCCAACGTCAAAAAGCGTCTTAAAGAGGTCACCAAGCAGCTCAACCAGCAGTTGGACATCCTGGAACTCGGCAATAAGATCCAGACCCAGGTGAAAGGCGACATGGACAAGACCCAGCGGGAGTATTACCTGCGCAAACAACTCAAGGCCATCCGGGAAGAGTTGGGTGAAAGCGACGAAGCTACGGTCGAGGTGGATGAATACAGGGCCAAGATCGAGGCCGCCGATCTGCCCGAGGAAGCCAAAAACGAGGCGGAGCGGGAGCTCAACCGCCTGTCCAAAATGCATCCGTCCTCAGCTGAGTACACGGTGGCTTCAACCTACCTTGATTGGATCACGGCCCTGCCATGGCACGCCAGTACGGATGACATCCTGGATATCAAAAAGGCCCGCAAAACGCTCGATGAGGACCATTACGGACTTGAAAAACCCAAGAAAAGGGTGCTGGAATACCTGGCCGTCCGGAAACTCAAGCCTGAGTCCAAGGGACCGATCCTCTGCCTGGCCGGCCCTCCGGGCACCGGCAAGACCTCCCTGGGCAGATCGATCGCGCGCTCGCTGGGCCGTAAATTCCACCGCATCTCCCTGGGCGGCGTAAGGGATGAGGCCGAAATCCGGGGCCATCGCCGGACCTATGTCGGCGCCCTGCCGGGCCGCATCGTCCAGGGGTTGCGCCGGGCGGAGTCCAACAACCCGGTCTTCATGCTGGACGAAATAGACAAAGTGGGCAGTGATTTCCGCGGTGACCCCTCTTCAGCCCTGCTGGAGGTGCTGGATCCCGAGCAGAATTTCAGCTTTTCAGATCACTACCTGGATGTCCCTTTTGACCTTTCGAAAGTGATGTTCATTACTACGGCCAATGTCCTCGATACGATCCCGCCGGCCCTGCGTGACCGTATGGAGGTCTTGGAACTGCACGGCTACACCCTGGATGAGAAGATGAAGATCGCCAACCGGTATCTCATTCCCCGGCAGCGGCGGGCCCATGGTCTGAAATCCGACCAGATATCCTTCACCAAGGGTGCTGTAAAATTGATTATTGCCGGATACACCCGGGAGGCCGGTCTGCGGAACCTGGAACGTGAAATCGCCAACATCTGCCGCGGGGTGGCCGCAACCATTGTGGAAGGTGATGTCAAATCCGTCTCAGTGAAAAAGGTCAGTGTGGCCAAATACCTGGGACCGGTAAAAATCAACACCGAGACCAAGAGCCGGGTCTCCACGCCCGGGGTTGTCATGGGCCTGGCCTGGACCCCGACCGGCGGCGAAATACTCTTTATTGAAGCCACGGGCATGAAGGGCCAAAAAGGCTTGACCCTCACCGGGCAACTGGGAGATGTCATGAAGGAATCGGCTACAACCGCCCTGAGCTTCATCCGCAGCAACGCCAAACAGCTCGGGGTGGACGAGGATTTCTTCAGTAAACACGATATCCATATTCACGTGCCGGCCGGTGCGATTCCCAAGGACGGTCCTTCGGCCGGGGTGACCATGCTGACGGCCCTGACCTCGCTGCTGTCGGGCAAAGCCATCCACAAGGACCTGGCCATGACCGGCGAAATCACCCTCCGGGGACAGGTCCTGCCCGTGGGCGGCATCAAGGAAAAGGTGCTGGCGGCCCATCGGGCCGGCATCAAGACCCTGATCCTGCCCAAGTGGAACGAAAAGGACCTCCAGGATATTCCCAAAAAGGTCCTCAAGGACATCGAGTTTCACTTCCCGGAAAAGATGCTCGATGTGGTCAAGATCGCATTTAATTGAACGCGCCCCGCGGCAAGCGGCGGGAAAAGTATTGGCTTAACCGGTTCACAATGATGCCTTGCATGCGCCCAATTGGACGACCTCTCTGCCTGGCCCTGATGCTGGCCGTTGCCGCGGTCCTGTTGTCCGCCTGCGCCAGCCAGCCGCCACCGCGGCAGCCGGCCAGCCACAAGCACCCGGTATACGTACCATCGCAACCAAAAGCCAAAAAGCCCCCGCCGGCTACCCAGAAATCCTACAAGGTCATGGGCAAATGGTATCATCCGGTTGACACGGCCGCCGGGTTCACCCAGCGCGGTAAGGCGTCCTGGTACGGCAAAAAGTTTCACGGACGCAAAACCGCCAACGGTGAACGTTATAACATGTACGGGATCTCCGCCGCCCACAAAACCCTGCCGCTGGGAACCTGGGTCCGCGTGGAAAACCGGGATAACGGTCGCAAGCTTGATATCCGCCTGAATGACCGCGGCCCCTTCGTACATGGCCGCATTATCGACCTCAGTTATGGGGCTGCCAAAAAACTGGGTGTGGTGGGCCCCGGCACGGCCAATGTAAAACTTACCGCCCTGGGCAGCCGGGTGAAAGCTTCCCCGGCAACCGGGGCCAAACCACCCGCCTACCAGCCGGTCGATTGGAACAAGGGGCGCTTTACCTTCCAGGTGGGGGCGTTCAGCGACCCCAACAATGCCAAGCGCTATAAGGCCAAACTGAGCAGCCGGTATAAAAATGCGCATATCAAGCCCTATTATCATCCGGACCATGGCAAACTGTACGGGGTACGCATAGGGTTGGCCACTTCTTACAAAACGGCCCTTGAATATAAAACCGCCCTGCGTCAGAAAGGGTTCCCCGGAGCATTTACCATTGCCGAGTAATACCTTGCCCAACGCGCCCGCAAAGTATATCTTCCTAGATCGTGACGGTGTCATCAACCGGGATTCCGCCGATTATATTAAAACCTGGGAAGAGTTCGAGTTTTTGCCGGGTAGTCTCACTGCGCTGCAAAAGCTGACCACGGCCGGTTTTCGGATTATTGTCATCACCAATCAATCGATTGTCGGCCGCCGGTGGGTAAAACCTGAAATTCTCCAGGATATTTTTAAACGGATGTGTACCGCCATTGAAGCGCACGGCGGACGGGTGCACGATGTCTTCTTTTGTCCCCATACCCCGGACGACGGCTGCAATTGCCGCAAACCGGCAACCGGCCTGATCGAGAAGGCTGCCCGGACCCACCGCATCGACGTATCCACCACCATCATGGTGGGCGACAGTGCCAAGGATATCGTGTGTGCCCATAAGGCCGGATGCAAGGCCGCCGTATTGGTGAAGACCGGTAATTTCGAAACTGCTCAGACACTCCTCAAAAGAGAAAATCTGGTGCCCGATGTTGTGGCCGCCGACCTTTTGGCTGCCGCGACCTGGGTTTTAGACACCGAGGCCTAGACGGTATGCCCCGCGATACCAAAACCAATACACTAATGGGGCACATCGAGCGGATCACCTTCTACAACCGTGATAACCATTATACCATCGCCCGTTTCCGCATCGAAAAAACCGATGGCCTGGTTACGATCCTGGGGACCATGCCGAACCCTACGCCGGGCGACACCCTGAAAGTCACCGGCCGCTGGGAAACCCACCCCCGATACGGTCCCCAACTGCGGATTAAGACCTATGAAGCACTGGTGCCCGATCGCGGGGATGAGCTGGTCAAGTACCTTTCGTCAGGCCTGATCAGCGGTCTCGGCTGGCAGACCGCCAAACGGCTCGTGGCCCATTTTGGAGAAGCCACCATCGATGTGATTGAGAATCATGCCGTGCGGCTCAAGGAAGTCACCGGCATCGGCGAAGTCCTGGCCTTCAAAATAACCAGCCAGTGGAAGGCCAAGCACGCCCTGCGCAGTCTCATGGCCTTTTTACAGGAGAACGGCATCAAAACCGCCTATTGCCAGCGGATCGTAAAAACATACGGCGATGATACCGAAAAAATCCTGCGCACCGAGCCCTACCGCCTGGTCCACGACATTCCGGGGATCGGATTTCACATCGCCGAAACAATCGCCATCAATGCCGGGGCCGCCCGGGATGATCCTCTGCGGGTCAGAGAATGCCTGCTCCACCTGCTGCTGCAGGCCGCCGAAAACGGGCATACCTATTGCCTGGCAGATGAATTGAAGCAGCGGTGCTTCGACGCTTTCGAAATAAATCCGGACCTGGTCGAAACGGCCCTTTCAGAGTTGGCCGCCGAACAGGAAATCGTGATGGAACCTTCCCCGGAACGCGGTCCGCCGGCTGTTTATCACTACCGCCTGTACGAAGCGGAAATCGGGATTGCCGCCAAGCTGCATGCCCTTTTGTCCGTACCGCTCACCGACACGAACATGAACGCCGAACAAATCACCGAGCAGGTCCTGACAAACCTGGCGTTGAAGCTATCGGTCGAGCAGTTGCAGGTGGTCGAAGGGATTCTGGCCCACCGGGCGGGTGTCATCACGGGCGGGCCGGGTACCGGCAAAACCACTTTGGTTCGTTCATTGTGTGCGGTCTTTGGGAGCCTGGGCAAAACCATCAGCCTGGCGGCGCCTACCGGCCGGGCCGCCCGCCGCCTCAGTGAGGTTACCGGGAAAAAGGCGGCTACCGTCCACAAGCTGCTGGGCTATAATCCCACGGAAGGATACTTTGAGCGGGACCGGGACAATCCCCTGGAAACCGATGTCATGATTGTGGATGAAGTCTCCATGGTGGATACCATCCTCATGTACCAGCTCACCCGGGCGCTGCCGGCCCCTGCGATCCTGATCCTGGTGGGGGATTCATTCCAGCTGCCCTCTGTGGGACCGGGCAATGTTCTGGCCGACATCATTGCCGCCGACATCGTTCCGGTATTTTCCCTGAATACGATATTTAGACAGGCTGAAGAAAGCCCGATCGTGCTCAATGCCCACCGGGTCCGCAGAGGCTTGTTTCCTGACCTCGATGGTGAGGCCATCGAACAGGGCCGTTCGGAGTTCTTTTTTATTGAAGCCCAGCAGCCGGACGATGCAGTTGCCCGGATTTGCCAATTGTGCACCCGGACATTGCCGGAGAGCCTCGGCCTTGACCGCGTTCAAGATATCCAGGTGCTGACTCCCATGCATAAAGGCGAGGTCGGCACGATCAATCTCAATCAGGTTCTCCAGAAAAAGCTCAATGCCCGCCCGGCGGCGGAAAAAATACCCGGGGTTGCCTTCCGCCCGGGTGACAAAGTGATGCACCTGCGCAATAATTACCAGAAAGATGTTTTCAACGGTGACATTGGGACGGTCGCGTCCGTCGATCCCAAAGCAAAGGTACTGCGGGTCAACTATTACGACCGGAATGTGGACTACGATTTCGGTGAATTGGATGAATTGATCCTCGCCTATGCAATCTCCGTCCACAAATCCCAGGGTTCTGAATACCCGGCGGTGATCATCCCCCTGCTGACCCAGCACTTCATCCTGCTGCAGCGAAATCTGTTGTATACCGCCATGACCCGGGGTAAACAGCTGGTAATCCTGATAGGCTCTCCCCGAGCGCTGGAAATCGCCGTCAAAAACGACAAAACCGGCCGACGGCGTTCCGGCCTGGCCCAACGGCTGGCAACCTATGGTTAACGCTTGTTATCATCTTGCCATTGGCGAGGCGCAAGACGACGAGCCGAAGGCACCAATGTAACCCGGGCTGCAGCGGTGGTATAAAGCCCCCACAAGGTGGCGCACCGTTGTATAGAAAGGCCTTGGTGCGACACTCAGCGTGACCGGACATTTGATTGGATTTGGAGATAGGCACTGTTTCAACTATTGTAGGCTTTTAACATGGATTCTCAAAAAGCGCGCACCCAACCGGCCGACCATTCCGGAAAGATCATCACCGCAGTCGTAGCCGATGCCAACGGCGATATCTTCGAGTTGGAAGGTTACGGTGCGGTCAGTATGGCCGGATCGGCCAGGGAGCCGCTGACCGAGGAAAACAGCATCAAAATGCCCCATGGCAGTGAACTGATGCTACTACCCGACCGGCGCCCGTTACTGTGGAATCTGGCCCGGGAACGCTACGAGGTGGTTTCCGAAAATCCTTATGCCCCGGGAGAACCCCTCTATCCGGTAGCGGCTTTCAATTCACCCGGCTATGTGATCACCGGCGTAAGTGCTTACGAGGAAGAAACGTCCGCCGGGTTTCTGCCGCTGTTTTCATACGGCGCGGTCGGCTGGTATAAAAACGGGTTCCGGACAGCGGCCTTGCAGGTGGATCCGGAACCCCGGCAGGACCTGCGCCGGATGCAACCTGACGCTGTGGCCAGGGGGGTCAAGCGGAAACAGAAAGTGCTGCCCGACAACCGCCTGCGCGCCCACCTGGAAAAGTGCGCCCTGACTTACGGCTGCCCGGCCGGCAAGAACTTTTTCCTGGGCCGCTACGAGGCTCCGCTGCCCACAGCTCAAACATGCAATGCCCGCTGCCTGGGCTGCATTTCCCTGCAGACATCCGCTGCCATTCCCGCCAGCCAGAACCGGATTGCATTTACCCCTACACCGGATGAAATCGCCCAGGTGGCCCTGACGCATATCCGGGATGTAAAGCACAGTGTCGTGAGTTTCGGTCAGGGGTGCGAAGGTGACCCGCTCATGGCGGCGGAATCCATCGAACCGGCCATCCGCAAGATCCGGGCCGCCACTGAAAACGGCACCATCAACATGAACACCAACGGCAGCCGCCCGGCGGCCCTGGAGAAACTGATTGAGGCGGGGCTGGGCAGCATCCGCATCAGCCTGAACAGCGTACGCCCGGAATACTATGAGGCCTACTTCCAACCGGCCGGCTATCGGTTTACCGATGTGCTCAGCAGTATCGCCCTTGCGTTAGAAAACAGCCGGTTTGTCTCCATCAACTATTTGAATTGTCCGGGCTTTACCGACTCTCCGGCTGAACACGAAGCCCTGTTGAAGTTTTTGGCCGACTATCCGATCAATATGATCCAGTGGCGCAACCTCAATTACGATCCGCTGCGCTACTGGCAAACCATGGAAGTCCTGGATGCTCGGACCCGCCCTTTGGGTATGCGCACATGCCTGTCTCGTGTCCGCCAGGCTTATCCGTACCTGATGCATGGATATTTCAATCCGCCCCGCAAAAAATGGACCCGTGCCGGAGAACGAACATGAAATGGGTGGCCGTAAAAGTCCTGTTTGAATTCGACGACGAGGCCCTGGCAGCCGACCTCATTGCCGATCGCTTCTATACGCTGGGCCTCAAGGGCGTGGTCATTGATGACCCTAAAATCGACCCGGATGAGGACTGGGGCGATGATGCCGCCCCCCTGCCGGAAAAGGCTGCCGTGACCGGGTATCTGCCCCGGGATGAGCGCGTCGGCGATGAACTGGCGGTTCTGGAAAACGCCCTGGTGGATCTCGGACGCAAGACCGGGATTCAATGCCGGGTGGTTTGCAGCGAAATCGATGAAGAAGACTGGGCGCATGCCTGGAAGGCGTTTTTCTTTCCGGAGCGCATCGGCCGCAACATTGTGGTCAAACCCACGTGGCGGCAGTTCACCCCCCGCCCGGATGACCTGGTCCTGGAAATAGATCCCGGGATGGCGTTCGGAACGGGAACGCATCCCACAACCTCGCTTTGCATCCTGCTGCTGGAAAAGTACCTGCAGCCGGGCTGCTCTTTCCTGGATGTCGGCATCGGCAGCGGTATTTTGATGGCGGCTGCGTCCAAACTCAGGGCCGGACGGGGGCTGGGCATCGACAATGACCCCCTGGCCGTTCAAATTGCGGCCACAAATTTGCGGCTCAACGGAGCCGATCCGACTAAGTTCCGGGTTGCAGCCGGTGACCTCGTGAGCTCGGTGTCATCCGCATACGACCTGGTGACGGCCAATATCCTTTCGGAGGTCATCGTGCAGCTGCTGGATGACTTGCCGGCCCGCCTGGTTCCCGGAGGGATCATGATCGCCTCCGGTATCATCATGCAAAATAAAGCCGCGGTAATGGATAAAATGACTGCTCAAGGCTTGGAGGTGCTCGAGGTGTTGCCTAAGGAAGGGTGGGTGGCGATAGTAGGTAAGAAATCAGATAATTAGAAAACCAATTCATGGGGTGGTTGCTTCACGCAGTCGGCAGACCGGATTGCCCCGATAGCGGCAGCCGGACACTGAAGGTGGTGCCTTGGCCCTTCTCGGATACTACCGAGATGGTTCCGTTGTAGGCTTCTACCATGGTTTTGACACTGGCCAGGCCCAGCCCGTTGCCCTGGCCCAGCGGTTTGGTTGTAAAATCCGGTAAAAAGATTCTGGCCATGTCATCGGTGCCGATACCAATACCTGTATCAGCGATGGCGAGTTCAACATCACGGTTCTGCAGCCGGGTGGCTACGGAAAGCCGCTTATCATCACTGTCCGCCATGGCATCGATGGCATTGGTGATCAGATTGTTTACTATCTGCTTAATCTGCACGGGATGCCCGTACACCATAGGCGGCGGTTCCGTCAGTTTGACCTCTTTTTCAATGTCACGCCGGAAAATCGGATTCATCCGGAAAAATTCCAATTCAGACGTAACGATGCTGTTGACATCGACTTCCGTAGTGTCCTGCATGGAATTGGTGCTGGCGTGAAGCAGGATAGACCGGATGATCTTCTCCAGGTCCATGGCACTGTTTTTCATTCTGCGCAGCAAAGAGCTAATGTAGTCCAGATCCGGTTTTTCTTTGGTCAGTTTTAGAGATGCCAAATCAATGGTTGCAAAAACTGACTGCAGTGGGCTTTTCAGGTTGTGGACGATTTGGGAGACGTGCTTGCCGATTTCGGCCTGGCTGTCGATATTCAACAGCTGCTGGGTTCGCTCGGCAACCCTTTGTTCCAGCAACTGGTTATTCATTTCAAGCTGTTCAAGCAGCCCTTTCTTTTCCTGTTGAATCTCGAAAAGCTCCAGGGCCTGTCGGACGGTTATCTTCAATTCCTCCCGGTTCCAGGGCTTGACGATATAGCGGTAGACACTGCCGTTGTTGATGGCCTCGAGAATAGTGTCGGTGTCACTCAGGGCCGACAGGACCACCCGGATGACATGGGGATATTCCGCCTGGACCCAATCCAGCAGCATCATGCCGTCCATTTCGGGCATCATCAGGTCGGTGACCACCACATCCACCGTCTCCTGGTCCATGATGTCCAGCGCCAGGCTGCCGCTCAGAGCGAAACGCGAGCGGTAGGGCTCCGTCTGCATAGCCCGTTCGAGGGCCTTCAGGGTAATCCGGTCATCATCGACGAATAGTACGGTTCTATTTTCCATGGGCGGCATGGTTGCTAGGCGACGGTGAATTGATAAGCACGGAAAGGTGTTATCACAATTTTGTCATTCTACGCAACAACCGATACAGGTCTCACGAAAATCGAGCACCGTGCTAGTCGTCCGGCCCGCTGGCCGGCTAGGCCGGACAGTTAGCTTGAACAAACTCGTTGAGAGCCTTGAGCTGGTGTTCCAGCGCGGTCGTCTGCTGTTCGATTTCAGAAACATCGTGTTGCCGGGCAGCCTCTTCCAGGTCAACCGCCGTCATCCGGATGCCCTCTATATCAAGATTGGCGGCCGCGCCTTTGGTTTTGTGGGCATATTTCTCGGCCGTATCGGTTTGGCCGACGGCTGTCGAGCTCTTGATTTCAACCAGCTGGCGGGCAGTTGCATCGGTGAACATGCCCAGCAGCTCTTTTAAGAAATCGGTATCGCCCATGGCCGTGTGCAGGGCCCGCTCGAGATCAATGGGGGCCTTGGCGGCCGCGTTGCTTTTACCGGTGGGAAGACCTTTTACCTCAAGATCCGGTCGCTTTCCCGTTTCGGAAGGTGCTCCGGATAACAACGCTTCAATCCGGCTGCGCAGTTTAGCCTGTTGGAGCGGCTTGGTGATGAATGCATCCATGCCGGCTGCCAGGCAGCGCTCCCGGGCTTTGGGAGAGGTGTCGGCCGTGGTGGCCAAGATGGGAGTGGTCCGGCCGCCGATCACTTCTTTTTCGAGAATTTCGATTTCCCGGATCTTTTTGACTGCAGCCACCCCGTCCAGACCAGGCATCTGCATATCCATGAGGATCAAGTCAAAGCGACCCCGCCGAAAAGCCTTCACGGCCTTGTGGCCGTCATCCACCAGGTGAACCGAAAAACCGTCATTTTTCAGATAGGTCTCGACCAACCGCCGGTTCATCTCGTAATCGTCTGCTACCAGGATATGGACATTTCGAAATTTCTTTTCGGCCACACTGTGTTTGGTGACCATAGTCGGGTCGGAAGATTCATCGTGGCCGCCCACCAGAACTTCAGCGATCACTTCCTGGAGAACCGCTTTGCGCACCGGTTTGGTCAAATAGCCCCGGCAGCCCAGTTCCCGCATCCGGCGTGCCTGGCGCCCCCGGGTCATGGATGTCAAAACGATGCGTGACAAGCCTTGCAACTGCTTTGATCGATGCACGGCCCGGGCCAAATCATAGCCGTCCAGTCCGGGCAGGGTCAGCTCCATGATCAGCAGGTTAAAGCCGTTCTTTTCCTCTTCAGCCCGGATCAGGGTTTCCAGAGCCGTGGTGCCATCGGGCACGACGGTTACCTGGCAACCCATTTCACCCAACATGTCCTCTATAATCTTGCGATAGGTAGCGTTCCCGTCGGCCACGAGCACCCGGGTGCCGGCCAGGTCTACCGTCAACTCGGGCCGGCGTAACCGGGTGGGGGGGGGGCTGTCCCGGAGCGAGGTCCAAGCGAAACCAGAAGCGCGCGCCCTTGTCCGGCCCACTCTCCAATTTCAGCTGCCCACCCATTGCTGCCACCAGCTCGCGGGATATGGTTAACCCCAGTCCGGTGCCGCCGAAACGGCGTGCGGTCGAGTCCTCCGCCTGGGAGAACCTGGCAAATATACGCGCCTGGTGTTCAGGGGCGATACCGATGCCGGTATCGGCGACTGAAAATTCCAGGGAAACCGAGTCATCGTAGGGACCCTTTGGATCCCGCATCGGGCGCTTGACCTCTATGAACACTTCGCCTTGCTGGGTGAACTTGATTACGTTGCCCACCAGGTTGACCAGAACTTGCCGGATATACTGTGGATCACCGACAACTTGAGCCGGTATAGCCTTGTCGATGAGGCAGGCCATTTCAAGACCCTTCTGCTCAGCCTGAATCGCCAGCAAGGACGCCACATCCTCTACCAGAACCCGCAGGTCAAAACCGATCCGGTCCGGGCGGATCTGTTTTGACTCTATTTTTGAATAGTCGAGAATATTGTTTATCAGCAAGAGCAGACCGTCACCGGATTGCTTCAAGAGCTTGACGCAGGCGTAGGGGTCTTCCCCCAATTCCATGTCCATAAGCAATTCGGCAAATCCGATAACCGCGCTCAAGGGCGTCCGCAATTCATGACTCATATTGGCCAGAAATTCACTCTTGGCACGGTTCTCCTCTTTTTCAAAATCCCGGGCTTTTTCAAGTTCAGTCGACCGTGATGTTTCCACCGCCAGTAAACCGTTCAGACGGGTGATCTCGGCTTCCAGCGCTTCCACCCGTTTTTCAAGATCATTTTCAATCGTACGGCTATGCATATCTACCTTCTATTACTCCTATTTGGTGCCGGTTTCACCAGACCGGGCCGTCGAACACTTGCGTCCGGATTCGACACCTTCGTCTCCGCACCCCTGCTGAGAGTATCGGCAATTCTTCCGTTTTCTTTATGGTAAACCCCTTTGAATATCGAATTCGGGCGCCGTCTACACCGAGCGGACGTGTATGTCGCGAAACCGGGGCTTTTCTTAGGTCTTGACAGTCTCCCGGTCCTACTCTATAAGATAACGTCTTTAAAATCAGAGGCCTGTACGATAGGGCCAACAAAAGGAAAGGATATGAGCATGGAAATTAAGGCGCCGATGCCCGGCACGATTATTCAGATTCTGGTACAAGAAGGGGAAACTGTGGCCGAAATGCAGGAAGTCGCCATTTTGGAAGCCATGAAGATGGAAAATGCGATCCCCACAACTGTCGCCGGAACCGTCAAATCGATCAGTATCAAGGAAAATGATAAGGTTGCGACAGAACAGGTTTTAATGGTCGTTGAATAGCGCCTGCCAGGCCACCATTCAACCTTATGCGTTCAAGGCTTTTAATGAGGCGGTGCTAAAGCTTTCACTCGGGGTCAAGGTGCAGCGACCGTGACTTTTTTACCAGGCGGGATACAACTGGTATTTATAGGCTAGCGCTTACGGTTGCGCCGGACGGGTTGAAAACCGGGCGCCAAAGCAGGGCTCGTGCCCGAGGGAAGGGTTTAGAACCGCTTCTATGTATAGGGGATCAGGTGCACCACCTCCGAAGCCGGTACGATATCCACCTGTTTTTTTATTTCCGGTAGCATTTCAGCCAGTACTTCCAGGGTCACCTGGTAAGGGTGGCCAATACCCACCGCTTCGCCATGCCGCTGGGCCGCTTTTATCAAGGCCCGGATTTGCTTTTCCACAAACGCCTGCTCCTGAACGTGATCGAGAAAAATATCCCGTTGTGAAAATGGCACCTGCAGCAAGCGCGCCGACTGCCAGGTAACCGTCTCCTTGGTCGTGCGGCTGTCGATAAAAAAGAGGTCCCGCTTTTTCAATATCGAAAAAATCTGATTCATCTGAAAGGAACTGCTGGTGAGCCCGGAGCCCATATGGTTGTTGACCCCTTTAGCAAGGGGGACATCATCGAGGTTGCGGTTCAGTCGATCGATCAATTCATCTGCGCTCATCGAAGCGAGTAATGCACCGGGTCCCGGACTCACCTTGGGATACTCGTTGGGCTCCATGGGCAGGTGGAGCATAATCTCAATGCCATGGTCACTGGCATTTTTAATGATGCTCGTTTTGTAGGGACTATGCGGTAAAACCGAAAAGGTCAGGGCGGTATTCAGCTGAGAGAACTTCTCTGATATGATTCTATTGTACCCCATGTCGTCAATGATAATGGCCACTGCCGGGCGGGCTCTTTCGACGGGCGGCATGGGCGGGCGGTCACCGGGAAAGTCCCGCGTCGGATAGATCTCGTACGTCGGTGGCTTGGTGACGGTCGGAGGAACGGCAGCCTGCGTTGGAGCCGGCCTTTCTCTGGGAACGGGCTTGGTGGAGGTTGCTACCGGCTTTTTTGCTTCCCTGGAACGGTGGGGCGCGATGATAAAGTGGGCCGTGATCGCCGTGGTAACCACGACCGCCACCAGAACAGCCAGAACGCCCAGGATCTTGGACAAGCTGGTGCTTGCAGATTCTCGGCGGGTACTTTTTCTTTTGGTGCTCTTTTTTCCGGTCGAACGTTTTCGGGCCGTCTTTTTCCTAGCCATATACCTTCCTGATCAGGTCTCCCAGTACAGACATCCGCAGTTCTTTCTCAGGACTTCACCAGCGTCATGACGGGGCCCATGCTTGCGCTTTCTGGCTGGCCAATCCGGCGTATTACGGCCGGGTACTCGTTAGTGTCCATCCAGAAATGGTAGATTTTGTTTCAGAGCAAGGCTTGAGCGATTTTGAAACCGCAGGTGCCAGCGAAGCCAATGCCCGTGGTGCATAGCAGGCTATTCCGAGGATAGCGCTAAAGCTTCACTGCGTGCTCAAAAGAGCGAAAACACCGCTCTGGGCCAAAAGATGCCGTTTATGGATGGGCGCTCGTTAGAATATCGTAACCCATCAGTATATCCAACGCCCGCACCACCTGGTTGTCGGACGCCAGGCGTTCCGGATCAAGCGGACCGTGGCCGGGCTGTCTGTTTTTCTGGCGTGATTTTTGTTTTTGCTTTGCATCATCACCGGATTTAACCGGTTCGGCGTCCAAATGATTCTGAAGGTCTTTCTCCTTCAGCATGCGCTTTTCGTCGGCCGCCAGATCCTTTTGATCCAGGATGGAATGATAGACCGTTATATCGGGCTCGATGCCTTTGGCCTGGATGGAACGTCCTTTCGGCGTGTAATACCGGGCAATGGTCAGTTTCAGGCCATACCCATCCCGTAGCGTTTCGACTGTTTGTACCGAACCTTTGCCAAAGGACGTCGTCCCCATGATGACCGCGCGTTTGTTGTCCTGAAGCGCTCCGGCTACAATTTCAGAAGCACTGGCGCTGCCGCCATTAATGAGTACCACCAGGGGGTAGGTCACATCGTCATCATCTTGGTGAGCACTGAAAGCACGGGTGTGGCGTTTCAGTCGGCCCTTAATGGAAAGGATGTCGCCCTCGCTGAGAAAAAGGTCGGACATCTTGATGGCCTGGGGGAGCAGACCGCCGGGATTATCCCGCAGATCCAGCACGAGCCCTTTGAGGGCCCCATGTTCTTTCTCCAGTTTTTTCAGTGACTTTTCAAGGTCTCTAACCGTCTGGTCCCTGAAATGGGTAACCCAGGCATAACCGTACCCCGGTTTGAGCATGGTTGCCCGCACGCTCTGAATCGGAATGACATCCCGGATCAGGTTGAACTCAATGGGTTCCGGCTCGCCTTTGCGGGCAACCGTCACCGCTACCTTGGTCCCTTTGGGACCGCGCATTTTTTTTACGGCTTCCCGGAGGTCTTTCACCGGTTTGCCGTCGACCTTGATGATCCGGTCACCGGCCTTGATTCCGGCCCGGTAGGCCGGGGTGCCCTCTATGGGTGATACGACGGTCACGAACCCGTCACGGATACTGATACTGATGCCGATGCCGGTGAACTTGCCTTTCGTGTCAATCTGCAGATCCCCGAACTCCTCAGGCGGCAGCAGCAGGGAGTGGGGATCAAGGCTGCTCACCATCCCCTGAATGGCCTTTTGGACCAATTCCTCGGTATCCACGGGATCCACGTAGTTTTTCTCGATCATCTCTATGACATCTGCGAATGTTTTCAGCCCTTTATAAACCGCTTCACTGTCCGCCGAAGACTCACGGGTAAACCCGGTGGCAATCACCAGGAAAAGAACCGCGATAATCATCATTTGCCAAAGTCGTGGTTGTCGTCTGTTATTACGCGTCATAAATCGCACCTTTTTAGAAGCTGTCTAAATATTTCGGATCCATCTCAAAATAAGCATTATAACCCAAGGTCCAGTCTACCTTCTACGAGCTACGCCCGACAAGCAAGGCGGACGCTGGGTTGAAACCGAAGGAATACAATAAGTGTTTCGATGATTTGGCCCGCCCTACAATCTGTAGCATTCCTTGCGGGGGCGATTGTACTCGCCAATCGAGCGTCCAACGCCGAGATTGGGGCAATAGACATTTTTGAAGGCTTCTATCCTTTCCGAATCCAAATAGCAGGATCAAGTGGTTTCCCGTGATAGCGCACTTCGAAGTAGAGTCCCGGTCCCTCCAGGGAACCGGTGTCACCAACGGTGGCGATGACTTCATTATCCTCTACAACCTCGCCCTTTTGCTTAAATATCTCTTCAACATGGGCATACACCGTATAGTAATGACCGCCATGGTCAATGATCAGCATATTGCCATAGCCCTTGAACCAGCTTGAATAGAGCACCCGGCCGGGAAAAACGGCATAGACGGGTTCACCCCTGTCCGCACTGATATCGATACCGCTGCGAAAATTCATGGTATTGAATTTCTCGTTTTTATAGGCACCGAAGAGGTTTTTGATCTTACCCCTGACGGGTAGTTTTAGCAAGCCTTTACGGGCGATGAAGCTATCCGGCAGCGTGATGGGCGGCGGCTTGGTGGTGGCCGCGGCTCGCACCCTCTCCCTTTCTAGGTCTTTTCCGAGCTGCCGGATGGCCATGTCCAGATTTTGCGCATCTTCTTTAAAAACCGCGATGGCCGCCAGCTCAAGCGATTTTTTACTCCTGATTTCAGACAGTACCGATGATTTACGCTGTTTCTCGGTCCCCATTTCATCGGCTCTGAGGCGGTAGTCGTGTTCAATCACCGCCTTTGCAGCCCTGCGCTTGCGCTGCTTTTCCTGTAGTGCTTCCAGTTGGTTGTAGTCCCGGTCCAGTTTTTCCAGGAGTTGCTCATCCTGTTCCAGGATCTTCGAAAGGGCCCGCTCCCGCTGCAGCATGGCCCCCATGGAGTCGGCCGAAGCCAGAATATTGATTTGACCCAGCCAGCTCAATTTATACAGAGCCATCAGGCGGCCGGATGCATATGCTTCGGTCATTTGAATCTGCTTTTTCAGCTCGTCAAGGACCGCCTGGGATTTGCTGAGCTCCCTGTCAATCCGGGCCAGGTCAAGCCGTCCGGCCGCTACTCTCTGGTGGGCCCGGTGGAGTGACCGTTCGATTTTGTCGAGACTGCGTATAACCGCTGCTTCTTTCTGAGCATACGACACGACTGCTGCATGTGAGCTTTTAATTTTTTTCTGTAAGGTCTTCACTTTCTCGCGGGCTTGGGTCATGTCATGCCGCGACGGTGATCCTGAGGACTCGGTGGTCATAATTTTGACATAACGTGGGGTGTTGCGCAGATAGCCGACAGTGGCTTTATATTTTACTTTCAACCACTTGCCTTGATTCTCGACTATTACGACCCGGGTCGGGCGACTGAGCACCGCGAGGGTGCGGCTCTTCAAGCTGGGTTTGGACCGCAGGTTTAACCGGTCTACTTTGATCTGGGCTTCCTGGGTTGTGCGGCCGTCGGTCACCGCCGGACTGAGACACAACAGGCCGGCCGCCAACACCCATCCGGTGAGAAGAAAATACCTGAAAATAGGGCGAACTGGGTTCATGGTTTTAGATATTGCTTCAACGACAAAAAGCAGCCCAGCCAGCCAACCAGCATGCTGGCCAGGATGATCCCGCCATAAGCCGGCAGCGGCAGGAATTGAATATGCAAAACACCCGTGCCGAACCCCTGCTGGACCTGGGCAGAGACCGCATGGTAGGCCGCCAGCAGCCCCACCAGCCCCAGTACGCCGCCCAAAAAGCCCTGGATCAGACCCTGGAGGTAGAATGGGGCTTTGATGAATCCTGGTTCGGCTCCCACCAGGCGCATGATTTCGATCTCATCCCTACGCGAATAGATAACCAGCCGCACCGTGTTGCCTACAAAGAAGATGGCGGCCATGAGAAACATCCCGCCCAGCAGGTATCCCGCCAGTGAAAATAGCTTGATCATCTTCGAAAATCGACCAAGCCATTTTTGCCCGTATTCGACTTCTTCCACGGCCACCAGGCGTTCCAGTTGGCGAGCCAGCTTCTCCACGTTCGCAAGGTTGCGGCTTTCGGCGGCCACTCGGATCTCGAAGGCATCCGGCAGCGGATTGCGTTCGAGCCGATCCAGCAGGGAAGCATGCCGCTGCATCTGGGCCTTGAGTTGCCGCAGGGCCTCTGCCCGGGGAATGAATGCAACGCTTTCAACGCCACCCATAGCGCTTATTTTTGCTTCGAGGGACTTGAACATTTTGGGGTCCGTAGATGGTTTCAGGTACACCATGACCCGGATGCTGTTTTTCCAGGACTCCAGCAAGCTGTTCGTATTCAGGATAAAAAGCGAGAATGAGCTGACGATCAGGATGGAAACCGCTATCGTCAGGATGGTCACCGTGTTGAGAAACCGGTTGTCGAAAATATCGGTCAGCGCTTTTCTAATGTATAGTCGCATTGTCTTTGGCTTCAACACCCTCTACAGGCTGCACGCGGCCGTCCACAAGACGCACGATACGCCCCCCGGCCTTTTCAACCAGGGACCGGTCATGGGTGGCAATGATCAGGGTGCCGCCCCGGTTGTGAAATTTTTTCAGCAGGCCGATAATGATGTCCGCCGATTCGGGATCAAGGCTGCCGGTTGGTTCGTCCGCCAGGATGATGTCCGGATCCCCCACGACCGCCCGGGCCACGGCGACCCGTTGCTGTTCACCCCCGGAAAGACTGGGCGGCAGGGTTTTTTGCCGGTCTTCCATGCCGACGGTTCTGAGAACGGCGTTCACTTTTTTTTCGATGAGCTTGCGCTTTTTACCGGCGGCTTCCAGGACGAGCGCAACATTGTCGAAAACGGATTTGGTGGGAATCAGCTTGTAGTCCTGAAAGATGATGCCGAATTTTCTTCTCAATAAGGGAATTCGTTTGCGGGATATCCGGGAAAGATTCATCCCATCCACCAGCACTTGCCCCCCGGATACGGGCTCCCCCAAATATAGCATTTTCAGCAGGGTGGATTTGCCGGCGCCGCTGGCGCCGGTGACCAGAACGAATTCATTCTTCTGAATGTCGAGGGTAATATCCGCAAGCGCTTTTTTGGCCCCGAACTGCTTGTGGACATGAAACATGCGGATAATGGCGTCTTTGGCACCCGGATTCATCATGTCGCGGTTCACTTTCTGTGCTGTAATCAACGTTCAGTCACTGCCAGCCAGCGCACGGGGATTGACCCCTCAAGGATATGTTGATATGACCCGGATTGAGCTTAGGGAGTGCTGTCCCCAGTTTTCCTTACTCGGAGCCTCCACTGAATCCCATAAAGCGTGCTTCTTCCATTTCAGTGGAGGCTTTTTAATATCGAATCAACGCGTTAAAGTCAACGATCACCCCTTTATACCAGGTGTCGCCATACACAATTTACGGAAAAGGAACGCGCATGAAAAGCGAACTGATCCAGTTGCTCTGTGAAAAATCTTTTAAATACACTGAAGAACCGTCTTTTAAACTTGTTTCCGGAAGGATGAGCCGGTTCTATGTCAACTGCAAGCCCACAGTCCTGAGTCCGCGGGGGATGTTCCTGGTGGGGCACCTGGTCTTCGAAGCAATCCGCGATCTGGCTGTCAAGGGTGTGGGCGGGCTCACATTCGGGGCTGACCCGGTGGCCGTGGCCACGGCCTTTGCTTCCGAGCTCAAAGGGCAGCCGATCCACGCTTTTTCAATCCGTAAAACCCAGAAAGACCATGGCATCGTGAAATGGGTGGAAGGGGGTCTCTCCCCAGGAGACCCGGTGGTCATCATAGACGATGTCGCCACCACCGGTGGTTCCACCATCAAGGCCATCGAGCGGGCCCGGTCGGAGGAATTGGAAGTGGTCAGGGCTGTGATCCTGGTTGATCGCCAGGAGGGCGGACTGGAAAATATCCTTACGCACGTACCGGATACAAAGGCCATTATTACGCGTGACGAATTGATGGCGGCTATTGGAAAGCAGGTTTGAGGCGACGGCCTTTAATTTACCACCCCTAAAATCAATCGCCCCTCAACGGTACCTTTTTTAACTGGATGTTGTTCCTGGCCGGTCTCCCGAGGCACTTCGGTGGATACATAGGTATAAATCTCATCCACGGTGATCAAACCGTCTTGGTTCACATCCGCAGCACCTTCCAACCCCCGAATGAGATAATGCGTAAAAACACCATGTTTTAACTCCGGTTTTTCAGCACTGACCTCATTGGCTCCGCTGGCTGTTAAAATGATGCGCCCCTTACCGCTTGAAATTCGGTCCAGAAATTTATCCGAGATCCTGGCCCGCAGGCCGTCGGTAATGCTGATGGTCCGGCCGCCGGTTGCCCCGCGGTAACGGGCATCGGCAATAAAAATCAGGCGCTCAGAACGCAGTCGGTTAAAAATGTGAGAAAGCTCGCGCATGGGAAGTGCAGTGGCATATAGGTCCTCGGGGTCAGCATCAACAGGCAGTAAGTATTTTTCCAGGCCATCACCATCCGGCGATAGGGTATCGGTTTCCGTGGCACCATGCCCAGCGAAGTAGATAATGACCATGTCCTCCCTGCCGGCTTTCTTTTTAAGACGGGTACCGAGCACACTGCGCAATTTGCTCAAACCGGCCTGTGCATCCAACAACATGATAACGTTCTCAGCAGGCACACGGTTTTTCTCCACCAGGATACGATAGAATTCCCGGGCGTCATTCACCGCATAGGATAGTTGGTCCACATTCGTGTAAATGTTTATTCCGATCACCACCGCCCAGACGTTACGTCTTGCCTCGAGGCGATGAATGACCAACTGTTTTTCCGCCAGCATGCCATCCGTATCCACCGCCCTAATCTGAATACGGTTCTCGCCTTTAATTAGAGCAATCTTTTCGGAGAACTCAACACTGGTCGCTGATGGTGCTCCAGCAACAGCGAGCCCTCTATCGGTATGGGCGTCCAAACGGCGACCATTCACCAGGATTTTGAATTCAACGATACCACCATCATCCTGAGCCACACCGGACAAGCTGATTTTACTGGCCTCCGTTCGGGTCTGGCTTTTAGGTGACGCCACCACAATGACTGGTCTTGTCCGGGAACCATCTTCAAGACGGGTACGCAGATCCTTCTCGCGGGCCTCGTATTCATCCAGTTCGGCAGCCAACTTTTCGCTTTTCTCTCGCTCTTCACTCAGCTGCCTTTTCATATCATCCAAACCGGCGAGCATCAGGGTCAGCTTCTGCAGTTGGGTTTCCAACTGCGCAATCTTTTTCTGGCTGGCTGAATCCAGCTCAGTCACCGCCTTGGATTTTTGCCCCGAATCTGTTGCCGGCGCCGATGCTTTTCCTGATTGTTGTATTACGGCGGCCAACTGCTGCTTGGTCTTTTCCAGCGCTTCGTTGGTCTCGGCTTTGGCCAACTCAATCTTTCTGAATTTGGCGGCATCGTTGTATGCTTCCGCCAAGGCGGGGTTTTCCGGGTTGGTTGCATGCTGGTCTTCTAAAAAGCCGGTAATTTCAATCCAGTCTTCCTGCCGCCAGACAATGATATCAACCGAAAAAGATCCCATGTCATCTCGATACCATTCAGGCCTTAAGGCGTTGCCGTTTGTATCTACCGGCCCCTCTTTGTACCCGACATACAGGTTGCCCCCCTCACTATAGTGGATTCGTGTGAAATGGTTTGAGTTGTAATAGGTGGAAAGGGGGCGGAAATGAATGCTGGTTTCGGGGTCCCCGACCCTGGCAATGAACGGCCAACCGAGGTCGGGGGTCACACTCCGCCATTTGCATCCGCCCCTGGGGCAGTAATCGATACTCCCGGTCACTAGAACAGTATAGGTGTCCCCTTTCTCAATCCGAACACCGGTATCCTTCAAGCGTGACTGTCCGCCCATTACGGAAATGTGTTTATAGGTTTTTACGATATCCGAAGTAGGGCCAGTCAGTTTGATATTCGGCTTAGTCATGCATCCACTGACCAGGAAAGCCAGCAACCAAACGGCGCAATAATGGTGCGCAAACGTCCTGCAGCACATGGTGTGCCTCCACTGTTATTTGTGGTCTTTTGTTAACCTGGGGATTGTTGATTATAGCTGTAAGGCTGGATGAAAAGCAAGTGCCTATGTCTAAGAACCGCCGTCGTTAAAGCGTCAGTGCAGACCACCGTGACGAGCAGTCGCGTGGCCCGGTCCGTGGACCTGGATCTTATCCGGATTTAAGTCATGGTCGCTATCGGGACATGGCGCGCCCGCCAGACGTACTCCCGACCTATAGTCGACACATTCAAAAGCCCCAACGTAGATAGGTGGCTACTTTGTAATATGGCCGGTGCTATCGAGCGTGAAGGTTTTGCTGCCACTAGAATGGGCCGCGGTCATTTGCAGTGCGTTTCGGCTTCCGGAAACAACGTCAAGGGCAACACCTTTGGTCTGGACGTAACCATAGGCGTTCAAGATAGCCAGACTCACGTTACCATCCTTATAATCCGAAAAGTAGGCCTGGGCGGCAATATATGCGTTTTCTATGTCTGAGTTTGAAGCCGCATCGTAAGCGCGCTGACGATACGTAATAAAGTTGGGGATCGCGATGGCTGCCAAGACCCCAATGATTGCAATTACAATCATCAACTCGATCAGCGTAAAACCTTTTTCATCGCTTCCACGTATTTTTCCAAGCATAGCTCGCTCTTAAGGTGAGTTAGAACATCACGGTTAAAAGATATTCCAAAGCAGGGCCGGCAATGTCTTCAGAGGGTCGCTGCTTGAAAAGGTAAGGCTTCCGTTGGTACTGCCAGGGCCTGTTGATTGTATTCTACCGTTTTTATTTCCGTTGCGGCAATATCAAAATCACAGACCAGCGGAACGTGATCCGAGTAAGTGACCTGGGGCACAAAAAACCGGGAAACGTGGATTTCGGGGCTGTGGAGAATGTAGTCGAGCTGCCGCTTGGGCGCCCGGCTAGGATGAGAAGGCAGGCCCTCGGGGTTGGCACTTACCAGTCCGGAAGCCGCTTTGAAAAGAGACAGCTCACGGGCACCCCGAAAGACATTGAAATCGCCCGCCACAATCACCGGTTTACGGGTTTTGCTGATCAGGCCATATAGATCATTGAGCTGGTCTTGCCGCTTCCGGAAGCGTAGCGAAAGATGGACCAGGAAAATGTTGACCTCGTCCAGTTCGATCTCGATAACCAGGCGCTTGACCCCGTTCTTGAGGTAATGAAATTGGCGGGACTGGATTGCCTGGTTGGTCATCAGGGCATTGCCCTGTTTGTTTAAGATCGGCAACAGATCGGCAACTGAACCGCTGCCGTATTTGGATTGAAAAACAGGGCTGTGAGCAATCCGATCCGCCAAGGTGCGGGCCTGGTTCTCGCGGCTGGTCCTGAAGGAGCCGATGTCCACCTCGACCAGGCCAACAATATCCGGGTTCAAAGACTCGATAAAGTTTATGATTTTCGAAAGGTTGCGATCGGTTCGTTTGAAGAGGCCCATAAACGGCAGCGGCAGGTGAAACTGCCGGCCGATACCGGTGCCATAGCGTATGTTGTAAAGCAAAAAGCGCATATGATCTTCAGCCGTTTAATGGCCGAATTAAACCCTGGTTGAAATATTAGTGGGATCGTTAAAACGAATACCCGTAACGATAATCAGTAATCGGTGGATGGCAACTTTTAATTCAAATCGTACCCCGCCGACGTCCACTTTCTGTCATGAATACAGATTATTCCGTTGAAACGCCGTTTTCCATGGCGTTTTTAGTCTTCCGGCCCGCCAGGACAACATTGGCGCTGAAAATGAGTAGGGCCCCTGTCCAGCCGGTAAGCGTGAGGGTCGGTTCGGCCACCAATAAAGGCCCGAATAGGGCTGCCAGCAGGATGCGGGTAGACGAAATGATGCCGCCTTCGACGGCGGTGACATACCGAAATCCCACGGTCAGCAGATACTGACCGGCAATGCCGGTGCTGGCACAAAGCATCAGATAATAAAATTCTAGCGGGCCCGGAAAAAAAATATGCCGGTAAAACAGTAAATAAATCACGACTGATCCCAAACCGAACATATAAAAAAGGATGGTGTGGGTGTCATGGTACTGCCGGCTGAGATTCAGATAGATGATGGCTGCCGCAGCGGTCAGGCCCGACATCAGGCCCCAGATGTGTTTGGGATTCAGTCCGAAACCGCCGGGCGACAAAACCAGCCAGGCACCGGTAAAGGCCACCAATACCATCACCAGGGTAATTCGGTCACGTTGCTTCTTGAGGAAGATCCAGGTAAAGATGGCGATAAACAGCGGGTAGGTCATGTTGAGGATGTTGGCTTGGGCCACCGTGGTCGCCGTTACCGCTTTGAAAAAACAAAAGACCGCAGCACAATTCGCAAAGGTTCGCCCGAGCAGCAGGTGGTGATTGACAATGTTCAAGCGGCGTTGCCGAACCTTCATGACGGTGCAAACCACTATAAATCCCAATAAAAACCGTGCAAAGACAAAGTACGACGCGTCAATGGTCACCCGTGACCGGGACCACTGGATGGCCACCGTGGACATGTAGAAACAGAATGCCGAGGCAAACACTGCCAGACAACCAGCCAATGATCGCAGCTGGTCGGGGTTCAAACGAATTATAATCTTAGGGGTTTTAGGTGGCATAGATTCCGGTCATGGATCGATAAAAGCCTTATTCGTAAGGCAACGTAGCGTAATCACAATCTTTATATTTGGCAAGCACCAATCCCTGGACAGAAAAAAATGAAAAAAGACTTGACGCTGTCACCGATCGGTGACATTTTTGTCACTAAAAGGTGACACCGGTGAGAAACAACGAATCTAAATCGAACATACAAACTGCCAGTCGCCCGCGCGATCGAGCGACTACAGAAGCCCTGATTGTAAAAACCGTCGGCAAATTGCTGGCCCGGCAGGGTTTCAAAGGCCTGGGGATCAATGCGGTAGCTCGAGAAGCGGGTGTCGATAAGGTCTTGATTTATAGATATTTTGGTGGTTTCCCCGGCCTCATGAAGGCATTCGGTCAGGATAGTGATTTCTGGCCGTCAACCACCGAATTGGCCGGTGGCGATCCTGACCACTTTCGGGCCTTACCGCTTGCGGAAAGGATGCCTGCCCTGGCCCGCAACTACCTGGACGCTATCCGCAAACGACCGGTGACCCAGGAAATCATGGCCTGGGAGCTGATCGAACGCAACCAACTAACCGCCGACCTGGATGATTTACGTGAAAACCGGATGGTACAGTTTTTTATGGAATTCATGCCGGAAGCCGGCGACCATGAGGACTTTTTAGCCATTACCGCCATCGTGGGGGCAGCGATTAACTATCTGGTTACCCGCAGCCGGCATACCCGCTACTTCAGTGGCGTTGATCTATCGCGAGAGATCGGCTGGCAACGACTGTTGACTGCCGTTGACCACCTGAGCGCCAGCATGTTCCGCTAAGAAAAAAATATGCCCCACATGTCACCAACAGGTGACTATGGACGAGTCGAATGGAGATAATTCGATATGAATACAGAGAGAAGAGATTTCATCAAGACGAGTATATCCGCTGGTGCCCTGGCCCTGGGCGCCATCCCTTTATTGTCCGCCTGTACGCCACCAGATCGTCGGGTTGTCCCGGCCGAAAGCGCGGTAACCAGCCTGAACAGGCAGCAAGTCGCCCTGCTCCATTACGCTTCTCTGTCGCCCAGCGGTCACAATTCCCAACCCTGGACGGTTAGGGTCCCGGACCAAAACAATTTTGTGATCGGATTCGATCCGGCCCGCACGCTGCCGGCAGTTGATCCCGACAACCGCGAGTTGCTGCTCTCACTGGGTGCGTTCATTGAAAATTTGTGTCTGGCAGCTGGCAACGCCGGTTTTGACACCGACGTAAGCATCATGGCCCGGAATCCGACGGACACGACCGTGGCCCGAGTTGCCCTGCAGCCGTCAGCTCCCCGGGCCTACCCGCTCAAACGCCTGGAAATGCGTAGAACCGTCAAGTCGGGTATGCAGCCGGTTGAAATCAAGAACGCGGATGTGGCTAAACTGGAGCGGATTTTCGATGGACGACTTTTCTATTTTCCAACCGGCACCAAACATGCCGACTGTATTGCCGAAGGTGCCGTAGAAGCCTTTCGGAACCAGACATGGCGCGAGCCGGCCCAGGTCGAGCTGTCAAAGTGGGTACGCTTCGGTCAAGATGAAATAGATCTGCATCTCGATGGCATCACGACGGCCGGTATGGAGATCGGTCCGTTGGCCGCCTGGTATATCAACGCGTTCATGAGTCACGAAGATGTATTGACCAAAAGCTTCCGGGAAAAAGGCATCGCCAAGACCGCCGCCCAGGCAGGCGAAGGCGGCGGCTGGTTTATCATCACCAGTGCCGGTGAAACAGTGGCGGATCTCCTGGATACCGGCCGTAAATTCCAGCGCATGGCACTTCTGGCCCGAGAGTACAACCTGGCCATTCATCCCATGACCCAGCAGCTTGAAGAAAAAACATCAAAAGAAGCGATTGCCCGGGCACATGGACCCGGTATGGTTCCACAGTTTATTCTCCGGGTGGGATATCTGGACCGTTATCCCGATCCGGTCAGTCCGCGACGCCCAATCAATCGATTCCTGCTCCGCGCATGAATACTGTTATGGCCGGATGCGAAGACAGTTGTGGGTGAGGAAGGTAATGTGAATGGAATTGCTTGCGTTTACACGTACTGTTGCGAATATTTCAAAACCCGGTCCACATAGGCAATCGTCTCGCGATACGGCACCTTACCTTTAAAGCGATCCACCGTGCCTGGTCCGGCATTGTAGGCAGCCAGGGCCTTGGCTACGTCACCGTCATAGCGATCAATCATTTTCCTGAGATACCGGGCACCGCCGTCAATGTTCTGCTCAATATCGAAGGCATCCACCACACCTAATTCCCGGGCAGTGGCCGGCATAAGTTGCATCAAACCCTGCGCCCCGGCGCGCGACAAAGCCCGGGGATTATTGCTGGATTCGGCCTTTATAACCCCTTTTATGAGATTTTCCGGAAGGTTATACTTAACAGCCGCCCGCGACACACCTTGCTCAATCCGATCCTTTTCATTGAGTTCTGTGACCGCATCGGCCAGCGGGTCGGGACCGCTTTCCCGGGGAACTACTGCTGGTGTCGGCTCTGCCGGCCCCGGGGGCTGCAATTTGATCTCGCCAGGCGGTGGTGGTTCCGACACCTTTTGGTTACTCAGGGCCTGCAGTATCCGCCCGTAAGAGCTGGATTGAATCGGCGCCGACATCAAAGTCAGGACAGACAACCCGGGATCGCTCTTTTGATCGCCGCCATCGTCGGCAAACATATCGAGAATGGCATTGAATCTTTTCAGCTTTTCCGTGGTTACATCTATTTGGCCGACACCTGTCCGCCGTTGAAGATTATGGCGTGCCAGTTGCTCCAGGCTTTCCTGGATTTTCATCTTACCTCCGACGTTGGGATATAGTGGTGCAGGTTTACATTGCACCTAATTCAGATGCATAAACTGTACCCAAGTCGGGAACATCCCTTTCACAAATGTTTTCAGGGAGATAGAAAAAAGAGGGTCGTGGTGGAATCGATAAGCGCTGGATTCGTGACGGGGAACGTCAAGAACCTGCTACTTAGCGGCTTCGTTCGGAAATGAAAGGGTGACAGTGGTACCCTGGTTTAGCGTACTGCTGATTTCAATCTGCCCGCCGTGGGCCTCCATGATAGTTTTGCACATACTCAACCCCAGACCGTATCCACCGGTTTTGCGGGTCCGTGATTTATCGGCCCGATAGAAGGGTTCAAATATATAAGGCTGATCTTCGGCCGGGATACCGATGCCGTGGTCCACAATCCGGATAACGGCATATCCGGCGCCATCCTCGAGACTAAGTTCGACCGGCTGATCGCTTTTCCGGGAATATTTCATGGCATTGTCGATTATATTTCTAAGCGCTATGCCGGCCTTTTCTTGGTCGGCTGGAACAATATTTTCAGCCAGGTCCCCAGGAACCACCAGGCCCGGCGGCTGGTTTTCAAAATCAGGGCGGAGATCGCGGATCAGGCCGGCCAGGTCCACGGGCTCGAGGTTCAGGGAACCGGCATTGTGTTGCATCCGGGCGGCCTCGAGAATATCGGTGATCATTTTCTCCATCTCGAGGATGTCTTCCCGCAGGGACTCTTTTTTAGACCCCTCAGGCAGCATTTCCAGCTCGATCTTCAAGCGGGTCAGGGGGGTGAGCGCAGTTCGTGACTGACATCCAGCAACGGCTGCTCGCGGGCATGCATGGCTTTGCTGATCCGGGCGACCATATCATTGAAAGCTTCGGCCAGATCCCGGAACTCGTCCGCCCGCTCTTCCGGAACCCGATGCTCCAGATTGCCATCGCCGACCTGGGTCACGCCTTCTGTCAGCCACCGGATTGGTTTGAGGATCCAGCGGATGGCCAGATAGGCCATGACCAACACGACGGTGAAAAGACAGATCAACACTACCAGGACCTTCTGGATATCATCCAAGGCGGCGCGGCCCCGGGCGGCTTGAAACACCAGTTCGCCGTTTCCGTGGCGAACCCTGACAAAATAACGTCCCCGCACGGACCCGGCCAGCATATTGGGACCTTCATGCCAGATGTGTATTCGCCGGCCTTGAATGGGGGTGATATTTTCAGAAGTCGACCAGTTCTCGCCGGGACTTGTGTAGCGGATGGTCATGGATGCATTGCGGGCAATTTCACGGGCCCGTCCAAGGTCCGGGGGATTCCCAATGTCCCTGGTAATATATTGAATATACTGAACTAAGTGGGCATGCATGGAAGCATCCACTTTGTGGCGGATAAATCCGAAGAGGCCGATTACCAGCAGGTTGATGAGAAAGCCGGTAACCAGAATCGTCAAAAAAAGCCGGGTAAAGACCGACCCGAACAGTTTTTTAAACCTCCCGGTCTGCATCTTGCGGTGCCTCTCCTATAAACACGTAGCCGGTGCCCCACACGGTTTTAATATAGGTTGGTTGTTTGGGGTCATCACCGAGCTTCTGGCGCAGGCGGCTCATGGTGATATCCACGGTACGATTGAAGGCGTCGGAGTCCATGCCCCGCAACTCCTGCATGATCTGGTCGCGGTCCATGACCCGGCCGACATGCCGCACCAGAAGGCTCAGGGCGGTAAACTCATTGGTGGAAAGGTCCAACATCCCGGTCATCAATGAAGGCTTTGCGCCGCGGAAAATCTATCTTCAGCCCACCATACTGCTGGACCTGGGTGGTATCATTGCGAACTATCCGGCGTAATACCGTCTGGATACGGGCCACCAGTTCCCGCGGCTCAAAGGGCTTGGGTAGATAATCATCGGCCCCCAGCTCAAGACCGACCACCCGGTCCATCAGCTCGCCGCGAGCCGTCAACATGATCACCGGGACATTGCTGTCCTGGCGAATGCGTTTGCACACTTCAAACCCGCTCATCTCCGGCAGCATCACGTCCAGGATCACCAGGTCCGGTTTGCGGGAAGCGATGAGCTGCAGCCCCTTTTCCGGATGGGTAGCGGACAGCACCTTGTACCCAAAATCGGAAAGGTAGTTTTTGAGCAGCTCGTTCAGTTTCTCGTCATCGTCGATGACCAGGATTCTGTGTAGCATGTATCTGCCTCTCCCGCCCACTTCTATTTGTCTTTGGAAATGATTACCACTGCCACATACGGCACGAGATTAAAGCCGAACCAGAGGATCTTATAAAGGCCCAATAAAAGGTAAATGGATTCCGCGACGGATTGCGGCGATATCTGGAACAGCCTACTGTGCATCGCGAACGCCATTTCAGATGCGAGGACAACCCCCGCAAAGGAGAGGATTAGCAGGGCGCCGTTGATGATGGTGCACCACATGAAAAAGGCCTTCAGCTTGATCAAATCCATCGTGTTTCTCCACTTGTTATTAGATCACCCTTACTTATAAGATCAGCCCTTCCCACCTGTCAATCCAACCGTGTGGATAGTTAAAACCGTTTTGCGTAACTCGCGTCCGCCCACAGGTGGTGGCTTTTGGTTCCGTACGCGTGCACGGCGCGGCCAAAGGCGAAGTCGCAAGACCACAGCCTTTGTGCATCCGGAGGCGCAGTTACACGACGTCGCGGAATGCACAAAGGCGCGGACATTTCAATAGGCCCGAAGATGCCGTCCGTGGCTGGAAACAGGGCTATTTCCAGCAGCTGTAACGGCCACCATACCGCTCATGCTTCTCAATTTTTTCCGCCAGCCGGGTGCGTTGTTCCGGTGTCAGCATCTGGTGGAACGCAACGGCATGGTCCATGACCACGTCAATCATTTCCTCGACATGGATCCGCTTCTTGTCTACCAGGCGCTCGAGATCGCTGCGGTCAATTTTCTCGGCCCGAACCAATGTGGCCAGCTCCAGACGTCCTTTTTCGTGAGCCGGTTTCATCTTCTGACGGCGATCCAATAAATCCGCCGCAATGGCATCCAACTTTTCATTCTGGGCGGCATCCAGTTTCAATTCATCCGAAATGTGTTTCTTGATCCACGCCACCCGCTTTTCGGGTGAGGCGTCGCGATAAGCCGTAAAACGACTGTGCCCGCAGGCTGCCAGGACCAGGGCCAGGATGATAAATATGGTGGCGCCAATCAAGATTCGTTTTCTGTTCATGATACATTCCTCCTTTGGAGATGGGTTGGGTTTGTGCAGGGCCGGTAGGCCAATCCGCATGTTGTGGAAGGAATATAAATCAACCTATAGAAGAATGCTTTTCAGGGAGGTAACAAGTTGTAACAAATTGTAGGCTCGGTTTCTGAGCTACCTCATGAACGCAATCTCTGCGTTGGGCGCGAGATTTAAATCCTCGAAATGCCTGATGTATTCCTCCGGTTCAAATCTCACGTCCGCCTTGACCTTGAGTCCATGAGGTAGCTCAGAAACCGAGTCCACCAATAGATTTACAGCTCACATTAAAAAGTTCTTCATAAAATCGATGCCTTTTCGGATATCGGCACCGGGGGTTCCCGGTTTGAGTTCGATGACGAGGGGGATGTCGGCTTTCAGGTGGGGTTTGATGGGTGCAAAGTCGATTTCGCCGGTGCCGGGTGGCCGGTGATCGCTGAGCCCGGCCGCATCGTGGAAATGGACACCTGCCAGGCAGGGTGCGTATTTTTCCAACAGGTACCCAGGGGGCATGATCATGAGTTGTTCCGCCAGGTGGGCGTGACCGGTATCGTGCCAGTAACCGACCGGACCGCCGTCAAACTCCGCCAGCAAAAGCTCAAAATCATCACGGCCCGGCAGCTCGTGATAATGGGCACGGTTTTCGAGTCCCAGGATCACGCCCTGCTTTTCCGCTACGGGCAGCAGCCGGTCCAGACTGAACAACAGGCTATCCAGATAGACCCGCTTCCGGGATTTAAATTCCTGCAATTTTTGTCCGGTAAACGTCTGGGCTTCCGGAGTAAGGATCAATTTCTCTTCGAAGAACCGATGCAGCTTTTTTATTCCAGCTTTCATCTCCACCCGGCCACAGTGGAGCACAACCGCACCGGCCTCGAGATCATTGGCCAGCTCGATCGTTCGGGCAGTCCAGGTCACGGCTCGTTGGCGTTCGTTTTTATCCTCGGACGAGAGCAGAAAAAGATCCCCGCCCGGCTTCAATTTTTCAAATCGCGTGGGGAAAGGAAAATAGTTGTGGATACTGGTTACTTCCAGGCCGGATTTTAGCAACGGTGCCCGCATCCCGGCAAAGAACCGATCCGTCACCCGATACTCCAGTTCCACCCCACCAACACCCAGCTGTTCCAGATAGGCCACAAACTGCTCCGGGGCAGTTTCACCAGGGTCTCGAAAAGAGGTAGAAATCGAAATCACTATAACTTCTTCAATTTTTATAAAAATGCTCTCTATGGAACTTTATAGGGTAGCGCCGCAGTGGGTAGATTTTGGTTCAGGACAAGGCATGAACACTTTTTGAACCGGAGGCGTAGTGACACTACGTCGAGGATTTAAAAAGTGTGAAAACGCCGTCCTGGATCAAAATATGCCCGCTGCGGCGCTACCCGCCGATTGTTATGAACGGCGCCCAGAACAACGGATGCGCATAACTCGCCACCGTTTTCCCGGTTTTGGCATCCACCATCCCCCGGCTGTCGATCAACTCCAGCATGGCGGCGCGAACTGCCCCGGCTTTGGACAAGGTCATCTCTGCTTGCTGGTGCCTGAAAATACCCGTGGTCAACCTGGCCGCCGAGGTCGTTTCCACAGGCCACATGCTGACCAGGATGGCTCGGGCACCGGCATAGAAAAAGGCCCTTCCCAGGCCGGAGACAGCTTCACTGCCGGCCCCCTCGGCCGTCCCGGTATTACAGGCGGACAGCACAATCCAGTCCGCATTCAATTTCAACCGAAACACCTCTTCCATGGTCAACAACCCATCCCCGGCTTCCCCGGTAACCAGGGGTGAGGTCAAGGCCAGGGCCGGCTGGTCCAGGCCGTCCAGATCACCCGGAACCAGGGCGTGGGTGGCAAAAGCAACAATCCGCTTACCGGTCAGGTCCATGGATTTCACCTTTGTTTCCGAGGCCTGGGCACCGAGAATCACATCATTTACGGGATCGGCCCCCACCGACCCTGCGATGCCCCTGATTTCGTCGGCGGTATCCGGGAGCCGGCTGAGATCACCAAGTTTAACTGAATTGGCCTCACCACTGTCGAGATCGGCTTTTTGCGTAACCCGGATGCCCCGGACATTCATAACCTGAGGTGAAACCGCAGCGCTGCGATTATCTTGGGGAACCGGACTGAAATACGGATCACCAAACCCCACAAAAGTTGCCTGTCTGGTCTCAAATCCGGGCATGGC
This sequence comes from Olavius algarvensis Delta 4 endosymbiont, assembly GCA_905176665.1. Lineage (GTDB taxonomy): Bacteria > Desulfobacterota > Desulfobacteria > Desulfobacterales > CAJINA01 > CAJINA01. Next base: position 88,357 of record CAJINA010000149.1, read on the forward strand.
TCTCAGGTTCGTCAGCACCGACACAGACGGCAACCGGGTAATCGCCGCCTCGCGTATCAGCCATGCGGTTTGTCGATATTCGCTGAAGAGCATTCCGCTGTCGTTTCCGGGGGACGCGTTGTCCGTCACCAGGACAGAAAAGGGCAGGCGCCCTAATGGTCCCTGGGCGACTACTATCAGATTGTCGGCACCCTGCCAGCCAGACTTGACCGGGGCAAGCAGCTGCCGGTAAAGGCCATGGGCCATATTCAGATCGAAACTGGGAATATCGCCCAGTGTTACCGGACCGGGATCAAGAGCCCGCCGCAGGTCCCCGACCATTCGATCAAGGTCACGACGTCCTATGTCAACGACGGCGGTTTCAACAGGACCGGTCCGGGCAAACGCCCAGACGAAGGTCTGCTGCTCACCTGGATAGATGGCAATCATGGCTTCTTTCGCATGCAAAATCTTTTTTACGGCGCCGATGCCCCGGGCACCCGGCCGGCGCAATTCAAAATACTTGGGATACCGCCTTTCGATCTCATCCAAGAACACCCGCCGAGCCCGGGAAAGGGTATTGAGCTGTGCACGCAGGTTATCGGTGGCAGTCTGTTGGTTGGCGCCTGGCGGCATAGCCAGGACATCGAATAGAATATCCTGCAGGGCGTCCAGGCGCTGTGACAGGTCCTGCTCCTTGCGGGCCAGATCGGCAAGCTCCGGCTCAAGACCGGACAGGCGGGCACTGACCGCGGTGATGGCACTTTGCACGGTTCGTCCCCGCAAACGGTCGGCAAGTTTAAACGCCTGGGAATCAGCCTTGACATTCTTTTGTGACTCAAGGCTGGTTCCGCGGATATCCATCAGTAGTTTCAGGTAGCTTTCCGCAATAGCCCGGGGCACCACCTTGTCCTGGCCAAAATTCTTCTTTTGGATGATGGGCAGGGCTTTTTGAAAATCGTCATAGGCCAGCACCACCCGGCCTTGATGGTGCCGGGCCATTCCCCTGAGGCCCAGCCGAATGGCAGCCTTCCGGTGGGTCTCTCCAAAGCGCTCTCGCATGACCGGGTAGGATTTGTCAATATAGCGGGAAGCCTCAGTCACGCGCCCAACCTTAATGAGCGATAATAGGATTTCTGGTTTTAACACCAGCAAACGATGTTGGTAGCTGTTCATTTCAAGCAACTTCAGGGTTTGGTCGTACACCTGAACGGCACCGGCATGATCTGCCTGGCTGCCCAGCGTGGTGATGAGAAATTGCCGGGCCTTAATCACGCTAAAAGAGTCGGGCGGCATACCGGATTGTTCCATGATCCGCAACCCGGCCCGGGCCAGCTTTTCAGCTTCGGGGAACCGATTTTGTTTGAAGATGACTTTCCCCAGAACAATAACCGCCCGCGCAGTATAATCACCGGTCTGGCCGCCCAGGCCCAAAGCCTCCTTCAGCGCTTTGCGAACTTCCATCTCGGCTTCTATCAAGCGGCGCTGCTTGCGAAGGTTGGTACTGAGGTCCAGGCGCGCATTGATCCCGATGCGCGGGTTGCGATCCACCATTTGCAAAAGGGTGTCCAGGCGTTTACGTAAATAGATTTCAGCCTGGGCGTGTTGTCCCTGGCTTGAAAAATACTGGGCTTGGATACCGTTGATCTGGGCCGTCAGGCCGAGCCGTTTGGTTTGGCTCTTGCGGGCTTTGCGGGTCATTTTGGTCGCCAGTTCCATACCCGCGTCGAGACTCTCTTGGACCGCTTTGAAATCTCCTTTCCGACTGTAATATTTGACCAGTTTTTCATAGTTCCGAATGCGCGGCTTGAGAGCCAGGCTTTCCTCGGTCAGCGCAATGGCCCTGTCCACATCCCCGAACAGGGCTTCCAGGTTGCCGAGATTGAACAGCAGGCGTGGATAGTGACGATCATCTGCCGTACTGTATTGGCGGGCGCGCCTGAGATCCTCCAGCGCCTGTCGACTGCGCCCAAGATTGTCAGCCGCTTTGCCCCTCTCATAAAAGAATGCCGCCTGGCTGGCATCATCGCCCTTTTCCGGTGCGGGGGTGTCGGCCAATTCACGGTAGCGCCGGGTCACGGTTTGATCAAACACTCCCGGTTGATCGAGGACATCGAGAATATCTCCAATACGCCGGGGCGGGGGTTCGAATGGAGCCGTTTCCATGGACACGGTAACCGCCTTGGCCTCTTTAACCGACATTTTCTTCTCAACACAGCCACTGCCGATCAGGAGCAGACCGGAAAGTGTGAAGCCAATCCACCAGCGCGGGTATCTCGGGATCCGATTTAGATTTGACATGGTGCTCACCTTGACCTCTTGTGTTCGTTGCTTGGATATGGATGGACGGGTCGGACCCGACCTGGTCGCAGACTGATGCTCCGCCCGCCTATCGTGAGCGAGGTAAATAGTGCAATACCAGCCAGACGGTATCAGTCTCGGGATCGGTCCATTCCACCCGGTGGCGGCAGCGGGCGGGCAGGAGAATATATTTCCCTGGTTTTAAATGTATCTCTTCTTCCTGGTCTTCAATCCGCAGCCTGGCACTGCCTTTCACCAGGAGAACCCACTCATCGTCATCCTGGTCGTACCACTGACCCGCGGGCGTGGCATGACCACGGGAAACAATTCGCTCCAATTTGAAGCCGGGCTGCGCCAGAAGGGTTTCAAACAGCTCCTCCGGCAGTTGGTCCGGGATATGCTTCAATAGATGGCCCATGTCTGAATTCTATTGGCAGGGAGGGTTTTGTCAATCAATTGTTCTCCAGGGCCGGTTGGAGATTAAAGGCTTGACACTTATTTTTGGCATACTATCATAGTAACTATAGTCTGCGCGATTTGAATCTCCCCACTCACTACAGCGCCAGCTAAATCGCCGTACGTATTATCGCTAAGATTCCTTCTCACAAACCAAAACGACACCCTAAGTCATCCACTGCACGGTAAGGCCTTGTCTCTGATTGTGTCCTTTCACAAAGGGTAGGTTATGGCTTAAAGCGCGTGCCCGGCGTAGCCAATGCGTGGTGCATGGTGCACTATCTCGAGGATCTCAAAAGAGCGAAAACGGCGCTTTGAGCCTAAAGATGGCGTTTGTGGAAGGAAACCATAACGATATCGGGGAGCGCCTGTCAGGGCGGCTCCTTGGGAACCCGCCCGTGATGTTTTGCGATTTCTCGGTGAATGCGGATTTTCTGCCAAAACCCTGTTTCGCCAAATTGGCAGGCGTCTTCCCGGTATCTTGCATCAAACTGTAGTAATCCCAGTTTGCAGGAACCCAGAAACACATAATATCATGAAGCCATCTCCAACAGGATGCGGTTTCATGGAAAGGAGGTCGCAGATGCAACTTCAACAAAGTGATCTTTTTTGGGGAATGGATAAGGGGTTTGTAAAAAAGGCCATGGAATTATCAGAAAAAGTCTCCTTTGCCGATGGTGACTTTCTATTCCACGAAGGTGACCGGGCCACTGATTTTTATATCCTGTTGACCGGCCGTATAAAACTGGTTCTGGGGAAAAGCGACAAGGTGGTCTATATGGCGCGTCATGCCGGGGAAATCATCGGCTGGTCGAGCCTGACCGAACGCGAGACCTATTCGGCATCCGGGCAGTGCGTGGAGTCGGCCCGTTTACTGAAAATAGTAAGTGCCCGCTTTTTAGAACTGCTCAACGAAGAGCCGGCCAGCGGGTTGACCCTGTTCAAACGCATCGCCACCATGCTGGGCAACCGCCTGCTGGAACTTTATCCCAATGCCTGATGGTGGTACCCGCGTGTACCCCAAACTACGGATTCCCGTCCAAAAAAAGATACAGGGGGCGGTTAAAAAGACCGCCCCTGACATCTTCACGTCCGGCTTCGATTTTATTTTTCTGGCTGAGCATCTTTCACCGTGTTTAAAAACAGCGAGGATTTGGATCACACGCCCAACGCAGAGATTGGACGCGTGGGGAGGCTTCGATTAGCCTAAAGAAGTGGTTTTAAAGCCTTCAATCGGGTTCAAGGTCAAGGCGGGCGGGTTATTCAAACCGGAGGAATACTCATCTGTATTTCGAGGATTTGGATCACACGCCCAACGCAGAGATTGGACTCGAGGGGAGGCTTTAAAACCACTTCTATGGGATGTAGGTGGCGCATGCATTCTTCGACTCCCACGCACTGACCCGGGAAATCCGCACGGCCGGATTGTCGATTTTATCTATCAGGGCCCGCGCTATGTACGTGGCGATATTTTCTGAAGAGGGAGGGGTCCCGTTACCAAAAAACTCCAGTTCATTCAGGAATTTATGATCCAAGGTCTCCATGACGGCCCGGACATGCTTCTTGATGATGCCGAAATCCATCAGAACCCCGCCTTCGTCCAGGGTCTCTCCGGCAACAATGACCTCCACTTTCCAGTTGTGGCCGTGCAGGTTCTCACATTTTTCACCGACCATGGTGAGTTGGTGGGCTGCCGCAAAATCGGTTTCGACTTTCAGTTCATACATGCCGGTTTGCCTCCAGAAATATGGCTGATAATCAGGATATTCACTGTCCCGTGTATATACACAAGTGGTGGATCAGGGCGTATCTTATCGAGCGGCTTTTTCGGCGGCACCCTTGAAAATGTTTTTTAGTTTGGTGGATATCTTGTCGGCTTCCAGGGCTGCGAAGTCCTTGAGGAGCTGTTCCTGTTTCTTGGTCAGACCGGTCGGTGTTTTGATAATGACCTGCATGATCTGATCACCGCGACGACCGGACCGGAGGGAGGCGATGCCCTCGCCCCGAAAACGGAACACATCCCCAAACTGGGTACCCTTGGGAATCTTTAAGGTCTTTTCACCCACCAGGGTCGGCACCGTGATGCTATCGCCCAGAGCGGCTTGTACAAAAGAGATGGGCACCTGGCAGATCACATCCGAATTGTCCCGCTTGAAAAATTCGTGGGCTTCCACATTGATAAAGACGTAAAGGTCACCGGTGGGGCCGCCCAGGGTTCCGGCCTCGCCTTCACCCGTGAGTCGCAGGCGTGAGCCGCTGTCCACGCCCGCCGGAATCTTGACGGATACTTTTTTGGTGGCCACCACCTGGCCGCGGCCGCGGCATTGCTGACAGGGATGGGGAATACTCCGACCGTTTCCCTGGCAGCGCGGGCAGGTGGTCCGGGCGGTGAAAAATCCCTGGCTGCGGGACACCTGGCCCGACCCCTGGCAGTGGCTGCAGGTTTCCGGGCTGGTGCCCGGTTCGCAACCGCTGCCGTCACAGGTGGTGCAGGCTTCGGCTTTATTGAGCTCGATTTCGGTCTCGGTGCCGAAAGCGGCTTCCATAAAGCTCAAGCTGAGATCATGCCGCAGGTCCGACCCACGTCGGGCCCGACTGCGACCGCGCCCGCCACCATTGCTGAATCCGAAGAGGTCTTCAAAAATACTGCCGAAGCTTGAAAAGATGTCGTCAAACCCCCCAAACCCGGAAAATCCGGAACCTTCAAGTCCCTGGTGCCCGTACTGATCGTAGATCTGGCGTTTTTGGGGGTCACGCAAAACGTCGTAGGCTTCGGAGGCCTCTTTGAATTTCTCCTCAGCCTGTTTGTCGTCGGGGTTCCGATCCGGATGGTATTTGAGGGCCTGCTTTCGATAGGCCGCTTTCAAAGCGCTTTCATCAATGTCCCGGCCTACGCCGAGTACTTCGTAATAGTCCCGTTTTGTGCTCATTTAGGATCCTGGTGGCAACTGCTATCTCTAGGTTTGTTCATCTCCCGCTACGGTGGGGATCGGCCTGCATTCAAAGCCCGCGGCTTTGGTGAAAACTAATGCACATAATTCTGATGTCAACCGGGCCAAAGCCCCCTTTTACGGGAAATTCGCAGCCTGAAAGCCGATCCCGGTCACCCCACGAATGGCCGCCGCAGAACCGTGTCCTTGAGCCAGCGGCGGTCATCGCGCTGAGGATATTTGATATTGTAATGCAGCCCGCGGCTCTCCTTGCGGTGGAGCGCGCATTTTACGATCAACTCCGCCACCATGGCGATGTTTCTCGGTTCGATTAAATCCGGAGCGACCCGAAACCCCCAGTAATACTCATCTATTTCAGACTGGATGTTTTCGATTCTGCGCCTGGCCCGGGCCAAGCGCTTGTCGGAACGCACAATACCGACGTAATTCCACATACAGCGCCTGATTTCGTCCCAGTTGTGGGATACCATGATCAACTCGTCGCTGTCGGACGTCCCGACCTCATCCCAGGGAGAAGGCGCCGCGGTCAGGCCGGCATCGATCGATTTCAGATCCGCCACGGCCTGTTTAGCGGCAGCATCCGCGTATACCAGAGCCTCGCAAAGTGAGTTGCTGGCCAACCGGTTGGCCCCGTGCAGGCCGGTACAGGCCGTTTCCCCGATAGCATACAGGCGCCGGATATCCGTGCGTCCCAACATATCGGTGGCCACCCCGCCGCACATGTAATGGGCCGCCGGGACAACCGGGATGGGTTCGGTGGTTATATCCACGCCGAATTTCAGACATTGTCCGTACAGGTTGGGAAAGCGTGTTTTCACCAAATCCGCGGGTTGATGGGAAATGTCCAGGAAAACCGAATCGTCACCGCTTTTCTTCAATTCGGTGTCGATGGCCCGGGCGACCACATCCCGGCAGGCCAAATCTTTTTGCGGGTCATATGCCTCCATAAACCGCCGTCCGGCTGTATCGACCAGGATGCCGCCTTCGCCGCGCACGGCTTCGGATATCAAGAAGTTTTTAGCATCCGGATGGTACAGGCAGGTGGGGTGAAACTGAACAAATTCAAGGTTGGCTACGGTTGCCCCCGCCCGGTAGCTCATGGCGATGCCGTCACCCGTGGCGATGTCCGGATTGCTCGTATACAGATACACCTTGCCGGCCCCGCCGGCGGCCAGAAGTGTAATGCCGGCATTGAAGGTGTGCACAGTATTGGTCTCGGCTGCAAGCACGTATGCGCCGCAGCAGAAATCCTCATGGGTGGTCGTCACCATCCCGCGTTTCATCCGCGTACTGACGGTGATCAGGTCAACGGCCATATGGTTTTCGAACACTTTTATATTGTCATGGGCATACACGTGGTTGACCAGCACGGTTTCCAGTTCAAGGCCGGTCATGTCATTGGCATGGACAATCCGTTTGCGCGAGTGGCCGCCTTCCTGGCCGAGATCGAGGCTGGGCTCCGCCTGTCCCCGGCTCTCCTTGCTCAGATTGAACTGGACCCCGAGATCAATGAGCTCCCGAATTCTTGCGGGTCCGCCCTTGACCACCATCTCGACGACTTCCCGGTTGCACAGTCCGTCACCTGATGCCAGGGTGTCTTCAATATGCAGGTCAAAGGAATCCAGCTGCCCGAATACAGAGGCAATGCCTCCCTGGGCGCGGGCGGTATTGCTGTCCATGATGCCTTTTTTGGTGACCAGGGCTACAGTGCCGTGTTCGGCCACTTTCAAGGCAAACGTGAGTCCGGCGACACCACTTCCGATAACGAGAAAATCTGTTTTTATTTCCATTGTGCGTGCTTATACAAATTAAAAGGTCCGCAGACGCCTGGTTTCGGGCAATCAGTCTTCGCTCTGCGAGCTATGCCCGACAATAAGACTATTTGTGGATAGGTTCTAATACAGTGATGATCTTTTCCGTCGCGGTCGGACGGCAAACCCAATGGCGAATCCAAAAAACAATACCCCGGCCCCGGCAATGAACCACCACTGGGTGCTTTTCTTTTCGGTGTTCGCCAGGTCGGTTTTGAGCCGGCGGGTTTCTTTGGATTTTTCGGCAAGCTCCCGGGACAGCTGGTCCCGTTCTTTTTTTATCCGGCGAGCATCCGTAGTGGTTTCCCGCAATTCCTTGTATGACTTTTGAAGGGCTCCGAAGTCGCGTTTTGTCCTGGCAAGCTCTGTGCGCAGGTGCGTATTCTCACTGTTTACTTCCTTCAATTTTTGGAGGGGCTCGTCGGCACCTGATAGAAGATCGTTGTATTTTTTTTGGAGAATCTCAAACTGAATCTTCACGGGCAGCTCTTCTTGAATGAAGCGGTTGAGCACCCATCCCTCACGGCCGCTGGGCAATCGCACCTGGCTCCACTCCTCGCCTTTATCCATGATCTCCATGGATTGACCGCTTTTCAGCATAGCGGTTATTTTTCGGTCCAGCTCAGGGCCTGTTCGCAGTGTAATTTCCAGTGAGTCGGTCACGTACCAGGTCTCGGCCTGCGCCAGACCTGTCCCGGAGAGAATTAAAACGAGAATGATTGCAATGGCTCTCATAGTATTTTCCTCGCTAAGATACCTGGTTTAAAATCCCCTCGCCCGAACAACCACCACCGGGATGCGCGGCGCATTTTAAAATCTTTTTAAACGGCGCTTATTTTGGGTGGAAACACCGGGTCTGTCAATAATTTCTTTTACATGCAGGTGTTTTGTGGTATAAATTCGGGAGTATCGTTATCAGGGGATTAGGTATGATCGCGTATGATTTACAATGCAGCCAGGGCCACGTTTTTGAAGGTTGGTTCGAAGACGGCCACGCCTATAAAAGCCAAAAACGCAAAGGCCTGCTGACCTGCCCGGTGTGTAACGAGACCGAGGTCAGTCGGGTGCCCTCAACGTTCGCCATCAAATCCGCAATCGGCGGCAGCACCAGCGCCGCCACTGCCCAGGTCAACCTGGATCAGGTCGGTGCAAAAATGGTCGGTTTTGTCGAAACCAATTTTGACAATGTCGGTTGCGACTTTGCCAAAGAGGCCTTGAAAATACACTACGGCGCGGCCGAACCACGCAGTATCCGCGGCACCTCCACCCCGGAAGAGGAAAAGACCCTCAAGGAAGGGGGTATCGATTTCATTAAAATCCCCCTGCCCCAGCAGCAAGAATCCGATTCTTAGAATCCATCTCAACAACACCTTTGGGCCAAACTAGGCGTTGGGCGCAAATATCAAAGCCTCGAAACACTACCAGTATTTACCACGATGGGCACTGGCTTCGCTGGCGCGACCAATACCAAAATCGGGTTGCAGAGCGTCTGATTCGTTTCAATTCAAGGCGGCTTGATCATTTTGACCGCAGGCATACTAATGTATTCCGAGGATCAAATTATCAAACAACGCGGAATTGGGACGAATCAGACCCTCTGCAACCCGATTTTAGCCGTGATCGATGTGGCGCACCATGTGCCCGATTTCCGGGAATATGAGCTCCTTGCAAGCCAACTTGCACGCCTTCAAACTACCCGGCATACAGAAGACCAGGGCCCGGCCGATCCTGCCGGCCGTGGCCCGCGACAGGATGGCCGCGGAATCGATCTGGTCGAAACTCAACTGGGCAAACAGGACCCCAAAGGCGGTCAATTCTTTTTCCAGCAGGGGTTTTACGGCCTCGATGGTCACATCGGCGTCGCTGAGCCCGGTGCCACCGGTCACAAGGATAACCCGGGCACCGCTGTTGGCCACCAGGTCCATGACAGTTGCCCGAATCAGGTAAGCGTCGTCTTTGACAACCTGGTGGTACCCCACCCGGTGTCCCTCTTTTACGGCCGTTTTGGCGATCCAGTGGCCGGCTTGGTCCTCTTCGAGAGTTCGAGTGCTGGAAACAGATACGACCGCCAGGTCGACTTCGGTGGGCGCATCGGCTTTATGTAAATGTAAACCCATTCTATTTGTTTTTCTCCCGGCAGGGGGTCATTAACGGTTTTATACTCTGAATATTCTTGATTTTACCACCTTTTTTTCATAACAAAGAAGACACTATGTCAAGTGAGTGTACGGGCGTCATACTGGCCGGCGGCGAAAACACCCGCTTTGAAGGCCAACACAAGGCCCTGATGCGAATCGGTGACAAAAGCATCCTGGACCGGATCTTCGCGGTGATGTCCGTTGTATTTGACGACCTGATCCTGGTAACCAACACACCGGAGCGTTACCTCGATTTTGACGCAACCATCGTCACCGATATACTGCCGTCCCGCAGCGCATTGACCGGCATCCATACCGGCCTGTTTTACGCACGCACCGACTATGCTTTTTTCACTGCCGGTGACACGCCCTTTCTTAAAGAAGAGATGGTCAGGGTCGTGCTAAACGGTATTTCAGCGGGAATCGATATTGTCATGCCGGAAACGGACGAGGGCCGGGAACCGCTATGTGCGATCTATTCGCGCAGCTGCCTGGAAACCGCGCGGCACAGCGTGGAAAACGGCCGGTTCAAGATTATGCGTGCTTTCAGGAAAAAAAACTTGAAAACTATCAGTGAAAAAGTATCGCGGCGGGCAGATCCCCACCTGCTCTCTTTCTTCAACGTCAACACTCCCGCAGACCTGCAGCGGGCGGAGGTTCTCGCCCGGGAGAGTGAGGTGCCCTGATGGATTTGAATACGGTGATGGCAGCCATCAAGGCCCATCCGGATTACGATAAAGCCGGCATGGTCCTTTATCACAACGGAATCGTACGGAGCACCTCACGGGACGGTCGCGCCGTTACCGGGCTGCGCGTCCAGGTTGATCACCAGAGACTGGAGCAGGTTGTATCCGAGTACCGGCAGCGACCCGGTATCGTGGATATCCAGGTCAAAATCGCCGCAGACCGGGATCTGGCGGTGGGAGATGATGTCATGATTCTGGCGGTGGCCGGGGACATCCGCGAAAATGTCATCGCAACCCTGACGGATGCCCTCAATGCGATCAAGTCGACGGTGACGGATAAGACCGAGTTCTTTGCTTAAAACCTGTCTCAAAAAAGTCTCTTGGCCCAAACTCGGTGTTGGGCCCTCGGTTCAAGTCCTCAAAATACTATTTAGTATTCCTGCGGGTTGAACCTCGCGGCCGCCTTGATTTTGAACCAAGATCCAAATTTTGAGATAGGTTCTATTAGACGGTAAACAACTAGGAAAACGAAAACAAAATGTCAGATTTCACACATTTAGACAGTCAGAGCCAGGTACGCATGGTGGACGTTACCGCAAAAACGGCCACTGTCCGGGAAGCGACCGCATGTGGGATGATTCGCATGACCCCGCGAATTATCGCTCAGATTCAACAGGGTACCGTAGCCAAAGGCAACGTGCTTGAAACGGCCCGTATCGCCGGTGTCATGGCAGCCAAAAAGACAGCCGACATCATCCCCATGTGCCACCCGCTGGCCATCACGCACGCCGCGGTTGACTTCGTTCTCAAGCCCGACGATCATCTGGTAGAAATTACGGCTACCGTAAAATTGACCGGAAAAACCGGCGTGGAGATGGAGGCGCTGACAGCGGTCTCGGTGGCGGCTTTGACCCTTTACGACATGTGCAAAGCTCTGGACAAGGGCATGGTTATTTCGGATATATGCCTGCTGGAAAAATCCGGCGGTAAAAGCGGAACTTACAGACTGGAGAAGGAAACAGATGAATAGAATCACCCTGCTGGGTCTCATATTTTTAAGATTGGGCGGATGCATCCTGGGCTTTCAGGCCATCTCTTCCATGATGTCGGCCGGACAGATCACCTGGGAAACGTTGAACCTGGTGGACGTAACCGGTCAGGAAACCCTTAAATGGGTGAACGGTATCTCCATGCAGATGCTTCAAAAAGGCCTCAGATACATCGTTACAATGCCTTTGTATATGCTCTCTTTCGCAGTAGGCGTGTTGCTGCTGATCGTCGGCGGATTTATGTCTAAATAACCACCTGATCGGCCTGGTAGTCATCAAGACGCTCCGGCCGAGAAGCTATCACGGAAACGAACGCACCCATGGTTTTTCATAGCGGTATTGTCGAACTGCCGGTTTACCTGCTCATGGCTGTCGTGGCTATCGGCGGGTTGACCACCTGGCTGCTATGCCGGCTTTGGTATCACTCAAAATTAACGGCGGCACAGGCAGAATTCAATGCCGCCCGTACCGATCTCCAGGAAAACCTGCAACATCGGACCGGTGAGCTCCAACAACTCATCAACCGCCTTGAACAGGCCGAAAAAGCTCTGGATACCCGCAACCGAGAGCTGGTGGAATTGACGGGACTCAAAGCGGCCGCCGAGGAAAAAGCCGCCAATCTCGAGCACTTCCAGGAAAAGCTGCCGGACCTGTTTCGCAGTGTCTCCCTTAAGGTTATGCAGGACAACAACCGGGCCTTCATGGATCTGGCCGGAACCACCATGTCCAAATATTTTTCAGCAGCAGCCAGTGACCTTGATTCCCGTCAAAAGACCATCGGGAACATCGTAAAACCCATCAACGAAGCACTTGACCGCTACGACCTGCAGATCCGTGAACTGGAGCGGGCTCGGGAGAAGGCCTATGGCGGACTGGTCCAGCAAGTGGAATCCCTGGCGGAAAGTCAGAACGCCCTCCAGCGGGAGACAGGCAAACTGACCAGTGCCCTGAGCAAACCCCACGTCCGGGGACGTTGGGGTGAGATTACCCTCAAGCGGGTGGCGGAGCTGGCCGGTATGCAGGACCACTGCGATTTCATCGAACAGGCCAGCGTCAGTGCCGAGGACGGCCTCATGCGACCGGATATGATCATTCAGTTGCCGGCGGGGCGCAACATCGTGGTCGATTCAAAAGTGCCCCTGGCGTCTTATCTGGAGGCCCAGGCTGCCGGTTCGCCGGATGAACGGGAAGCGCTGATGGAGAACCACGCCAAACACGTCCAGACCCATATCCGGCAATTGTCCCGCAAAGCCTACTGGACCCAGTTTCAACCCACCCCGGAATTTGTGGTCCTGTTCATCCCCGGCGAAAACTTCTTTTCGGCCGCCCTGGCCCGGGACCCGAACCTGATTGAAACCGGGGCCGCCCACCAGATCATTCTTGCCACACCAACTACCTTGATATCATTACTAAAAACTATCGCCATGGGGTGGCGCCAGGAGGCCCTGGCGGAGAACGCCAAAGTGATCAGCACCCTGGGAAACGATCTCTACCAGCGCCTGGCGGTCATGACCGGTCATTTTAAAAGTCTGGGCCGGGACATCGAAAGAACCACGGAATCTTACAATAAAATGGTCGGCTCCTTCGAACGCCGGGTGTTGGCAACGGCCCGCAAATTTGACGGCCTCGGTCTTACCCTGAAATCGGACACCCCCCTGCCGGACGTCGACCCGGTTGAAAAACGACCGCGGCAGCTGGCCGAGAACCCTCTGGATGAACAAGATGACCAAGCCTGAACCAAGCTGTAAAAGGGTACCTTACCTCGGGCGCCTGCTGTGCACCAGTCTCGCCCTGTTTTTACTGATGTCCATCGGCTGCGGCCGTTGGCAAATACCAACGATCGAAGTACCAGCGGTGCCTCTGGTTCGTTTGAAAGTGCACAAGCTTCCTGAATTCTATGATGATATGTGCTACGACGCCCTGTCGGCCTCCATTGAGCAGAGCCTTGACTATTTACGGGCACTTGGCCCGGATACCCTTTTTAATTTTGGAGAAGATACTTACGCCGCAGACCACGTGATCCTATCACTGGAACAGTTTGGAAAATTTCTGCAGACGCACCCTGATACCGAAGCCCTCAATCGTTTTATCAGGGAGCGCTACAATGTCTACCAGGCTGCCGGCGGGCAGCAGGTGGGCCGGGTGCTGTTCACCGGTTATTATGAACCCTTTCTGAAAGGCAGTTTTAATAAAAGCGGTCGTTTTCAATATCCCCTTTACACCCGCCCGGATGATCTGGTTGCCGTGAACCTTTCCCTTTTTTCAGAAAAATTCAAAGGCGAGACCATCTGGGGACGTTTAAACGAACAAAACCTGGTGCCGTACCATGACCGCCGAGAAATTGAAGCGGACGACGCCCTTTCGGGCAAAGCCGATGTACTGGCCTGGGTGGATGATCCTATCGACCTGTTTTTTCTACACATACAAGGATCCGGCAAACTTTACATGGACACCGGTGAGCCGGTTAATGTGCATTATAACAGCCCAAACGGCCGCCCCTACCGGAGTATCGGGAAGGTACTCATCGACAACGGCGCCATTCCCCGGGAAGAGATGTCCATGCAGGCAATTAAAAAATATTTGCGCACGCACCCCGCTGAAGCTGAGGACATCCTGAATGCCAACCCAAGCTATGTATTTTTCAACACCGAAGTGGAAGGCCCTATCGGCTCGCTCGGCCGGAAACTGACCCCGGGCCGTTCCATAGCAACTGACCGGCGCCTGTTTCCCAAAGGGGCGCTGGCTTTTATCGAGACCGAAAAGCCCCTGGTGGATGGCAGCGGTACGATTGAATCATGGTCCGGCTTCGGGCGGTTCGTTCTGAATCAGGATACCGGGGGGGCCATTCGAGGCCCGGGGCGGGCAGATCTGTTCTGGGGCAATGGTCCCTATGCCGAACTGGCAGCCGGGTATATGCAGCATCCGGGGAAGCTTTATTTTCTTGTATTAAAGACAGATGAATAAACGAAGCCAGGTTGTATGGACCCAATTCGAGATCGGGTCTCGATATCGCTGCCGATAGCGATTTCGAACCCGATTTCAAGGCAGTTCCGCAATGGGGGCTAGTTTCTGGCCCATTGGTCGGTGCATCCATCTTGACAGCCTTCCTTAAAACCAGTACTAGAACTTTTTTGCCCCTTCCCTGATGAATTATACGGATAGATATCCGAATTTTTAAAAGGGATCGCTACCAAACCGCCAAGGAGCTGGATATGTTCGGCATGGGTATGCCAGAAATAATGCTGATCCTGGCCGTGGCCCTGGTCGTCATCGGCCCCAAAAAACTGCCGGGGTTGGCTAAATCGATCGGTCGCGCAATGGGAGAATTCAAATCTGCCACCCGCGATTTCAAACGATCCATGGATCTGGACGAAGATCTCCGGGACGCCAAGGACTCCTTGAGCGATCTCAAGGATATCCCGACCTTCGACCCCGATATTGAAGCCTATAAACGCGAGACTGCAGATCAGCCGCACGAACACGCGGATGAAGACGAGGTTGAAACCGAAGATCCAGCCAGCCATGCTGAACCAGACCAGCCGACCAACGACCAGGTAGCGGAAGATCCGCCGTCCTCCGGAGCCAAGCCCCATGGATGAAGAAGATAAAATTCCGTTTACCGATCACCTCGAAGAGCTGCGCGAGCGTATCATAAAAAGCTTCATCGCCGTGGCCATCGGATTCGTAGTCTGCTACGGCTTCAAAGAGAAGCTGTTCGAAATCATTACCCAACCACTTATAGCGGTCATGGAAAAGGGCGATCAGCTCATTTTCACCGGTCTCCCGGAAGCCTTTTTTACCTACCTGAAGGTAGCATTTTTAGGCGGCCTGATTTTGGCCGGCCCGATTATCATCTATCAGTTCTGGATGTTTGTCGCCCCCGGACTGTATAAAAATGAACGCCGGGTCATGGTACCCATCGTTGTATTATCAACCTTTTTCTTTATCGGCGGAGCCCTGTTTGGTTACTTTATCGTCTTTCCCTGGGGCTTTAAGTTTTTCCTGAGCTTTGCTTCCGAATCCATCAAAGCGCTGCCATCGATGAAGGAATATCTCTCCTTTGCCACCAAGCTGCTTCTGGCTTTCGGGTTGGTTTTCGAATTGCCTATCGTCATCACGTTTCTGGCCCGTCTCGGCCTGGTGACGGTCCCCTTCTTGCGTGAAAACCGCAAGTATGCCGTTTTATTGTTTTTTGTAGGGGCGGCCATGATCACACCCCCGGACGTGGTCACCCAGATCATGATGGCGTTCCCCCTCATGCTGCTTTACGAAATCAGCATTTGGGGGGCGATCATGTTTGGCCAGAAAGAAGTGGATGAAGCCGAAGAGAAAGAAGAGGAGGCCCCTTCAGGGAGCACTTCCTGAAATTTTTACAAAACCGCTGTAATACAGCTATCTGCGTGTGTTTAGACCGCTTTGCCTTGACACCCCCATGCCGAATTGATAAGTAAGGACGTTCCGTAAAAAATTAAGTATGTCGTTAAAATACATTATGAAAGGGGGCACCAACAGATGAAGTCTAGAAGTTTTATGATCACGATCGCAGTAGTAGCCGCGAGCCTGTTCTTAGCCGTGGGTCTGTACGCCGCATCCGCACCGGAAGTGATGCCCATGAACGACTCCCGGTACAAAAAACACAAGAAAGCCATCGTGCAGTTCACCCACAAAAAGCACGCCGTGGATCACAAGATCGCCTGTGGTGAATGCCATCACGATGACGCCGGCAAACCATTGGAGTTGAAAGAGGGCGACCCGGTCCAGAAATGCGGCGACTGTCACAGCTACTTCGGTAAAAAACTTAAGGCCGACAAGAAGATGAAAAAGGCCGACAAGATTAAGAAGTATCATAAGGAAGCACTGCACGCCAACTGCATCGGCTGCCACAAGAAAGAGAAAAAAGGCCCAAAAAAGTGCGCCGAATGCCATCCTAAAAAGAAGAAAAAGTAAGCACTCCGAAGTTATCAGGTTAAAGAAAGAGGGCACGCTGGAAATCAGCGGGCCCTCTTTGTTTGGTTCATTGTTATTTCTTCTACCTTAAACCTTATACCTTCTACCTTTCATTTTGACATCTTCTGCATCAACAACGCGGCCCAGCCCTTCTCATTCCAATGGCGCAATACCTTCATTTCCATCTGACAATATTGGTCCCGTAATTTCGTCTGTTCTGCGGACTTGATGCCCGATACGATCAACAGGCCGGCGGGCAGCAATCCTTTAATGATTGCATCTCGATATTCAATAAGGGTCGGTAGCCGCAGATTGGCAGTAATCAGTGCATACTGATCCGGTACGGCATCGAGGGGCACGTTCTTGACCTGAATCTGCGCTGCCAACCCATTGAGATCCACATTCTTCTGCGCCTCGGCCAGGGCGCAAGGGTCTATGTCGAGACCCAGGCCGGCCGAAATCCCCAATTTCACCGCAGCAATGACGAGCACCCCGGATCCGGTTCCCAGGTCGAGAACACGATTTTGACGGTTTGCATCACTTGCGGCTTGCATGTCCAGGGCCTGATCGATGGCCGTCAGAGCCATGCGGGTGGTCGGATGCTGCCCGTATCCAAAAGCGGCACCCGGGGCCAGCCGTACCGTGACCCCGGCGTGATCCGCCTCTACGGCGCGTCCTGGTGGCGCCAGGGTAATCCTGGGCGTCACCTGGATGGGGCGATTGAAGGAACGCTCCAGAAAGCTCTGGCCGAGTTCATAGCTGTAACCGAGTTCACCGGAATCCAATAAACGGCGGATAGCTGCCCGTAGCTCGCGACGGCGATAGCATCCACGTTTTCGAAAGTGCTGGTAAATTTGATCAGCAGGAATCCGGTGGTCCGATTCCGAAACAAGCTTTAAAATCACTTTTTCCGGGTCCGTCACAACGTTTCTCTCAGGGGTCTAAGGTTGTTTTGACTGCTGGAACTTGCGGGCGCTGCGTACCAGGGCTGTCGCCCAGTCAGGGTTGCCGAGGGCGTGGATATGGGTATAGGTGGCCAGGCAATTTTTATAACAGGCGCCGTCAAGGCCGTCCGTAATCCCATTGCCCCGCAACATCTTGAAGACCAACCGGGCTTTTGCGCCATCCCAGTTCAGCACCCTTGAATAGTGAAATTCATGCCCCTTGATTTCAATACCCTTTTTGAAAAAAGGGTTATCGTCCGCAATTTCTAAACGGGTGTAACCATGTCCCTGGGGCCTTTTTGAAAAACCGAATTCCACCGGTAAAATACCCGCCATGGGAAAGGCGCTCTCCTTTAGATGGAGAGTTTCTCCAAGATACATCAAACCACCACATTCGGCGTAAATCGGCAGATCCGCTTCCGCCCGCCGCTTCAATTCCAATCGGTAAGATTCGTTGGCTGCCAGTTCAGCCGCATGCGTTTCGGGAAATCCGCCCCCGATGTAAAAACCACCCACTGCCGGCGGCACTTTTTCCTTGAGGGGACTGGTAAAGAGCAGCTCAGCCCCGGCCTTCTCCAGGGCTTCCAGATTCTCGGGGTAGTAAAACTGGAAGGCCGAGTCCTGGATAATGCCGATTTTCGGTCTATCTCCAGGGACAGGCCGAATTGCCGGTATTGCCTGTTCATCCAACTTGAAGTCAACAGGTAGGGAGAGGGGCGCCGCCGCCTCAACGGCGGCGAGAATCGCATCCAGGTCCAGATACGCCTGTGCCATTTCACGGGCCGCTTCGATTGAGTCCTGGGCCCAGGCGTGTTCGGGCGTCGGCACCAGCCCCATATGTCTTTCCGGAAAGCGCTGTTGGCGCAGCTTGGGAATGGCTCCCAAAACGGGTGCGTGGCAGTACTGGTCAATGCTCTGCCGCAAGATGTTCTCGTGGCGGGCGCCCGCTACCCGGTTTAGCACCACGCCGCAGATATTGACATCCGGATCAAAGGAACAGACCCCTTCGACCACGGCCGCCATGGTGCGTGTTGTTTTCGTGCAGTCGACACAGAGCAAAACCGGCAGGTTGAGGAACTTGGCCAGCTCGGCCGTACAGGTGCTGCCTTCCGTATCGATAGCATCATACAGGCCGCGGTTACCCTCGATGACGGCGATATCTTTGGATGGATTGATATTGGACAGGAAAGACGTGAGAACCGTCTCCGGTTCCAGGAGAAAGGTGTCAAGGTTATAGCACGGCCGGCCTGCCGCCAGGGCAAGCCAGCCCGCATCAATATAGTCGGGCCCTTTTTTAAAAGGCGCAACGCGCTTTCCATGATTCCGCAAGGCTGCGACGATGCCAAGTGTCAGAATCGTCTTTCCCGCTCCGCCGTGCAGGGCGGATATGACAATACCTGGGCATTTCATAAGAAATTGTGCACCGGGTGTGTATCAAGATCTGCCAGGAACATCAAACGGGGAACCTTACAGGCCTTCGATTCCGCGGCGTCCGATTAATCTTCGTGTTCAGCAGCCGCCTGCTTGCCGGTACCGGGAAGTCCGTACATGGAAGTGCTGCCGCTGGACCAGTATTCCAGCGTCTCGTCCTGAACCATCTGGTTGATAAATTTCTTGGCCGCGCGGGGTTTCATTTCGAGAATCTTGGCCAGATCGCTGAAGTAGAACTTGCTCTTGGATTTTTGTTTTTTCATCAACTTTTCGACAATCAGAGTTTTTGCCTCTTCGTATTCCATATTGGGTCCTTTTCAGGTACCGGGGGACGCCTTTTAAAGGCGTCCCCCGGAATGTGGTTTTAGAACTTGAAGTTCGTGGTCTGGCGCCAGGTGTAGTAAGCGGCATCCCGGAAATCATCGATGAGATGATGCGTGAAGTCCAGCTCGCATTTCTCAAAGAATTTTTCCCAGCCGATTCTCTCGGCCCAGTCACCCACGCGCTCATACTTCTGCGCATCGGCAGCATAAACTTCAACGATCTTTTTAATAATCGCGGTGGTCGCATCCCAGCGCGGCGCATCATTGGGCAGGAAGGCGACAACAACCTTGGAGAACTTCGGGTTGCTGATCCGGTTGGAGACCTTACCACCTACCATAATTACGATACCGTCCCCTTCCTTGTCGGCCAGCGGCATGGAGGGGCACATGGTGTAGCAGTTACCGCAGAACATGCAGCGTTCGTTTTTAACAGCAACGGATTTGACTTTTTCACCCTTGAATTCCACCTTGGCCGGCTTGATGGCTGCCGTGGGGCAGGCCGCGATGGCCAACGGAATTTCACACATCTTGTCCAGGTACTCATGGTCAAGCAGGGGCGGTTTCCGGTGGTACCCGAGAATGGCGATATCGGAGCAGTGCACCGCGCCGCACATGTTCAGACAGCAGGCCAGGGAAACCCGTATCTGGGCCGGCATTCTGTGCTGTTTAAAGTCGTCGAACAGGACGTCCATGGTCGCCTTGACCGGGCCGGAAGCGTCCGTGGCCGGGGTGTGGCAGTGGATCCAGCCCTGGGTGTGCACGATGTTGGTCACGCCGGCACCGGTGCCGCCCACGGGGAACTTGAAGGATCCGCCGTCGAACTTGCGGCTTTCCAGGTCGTCGATCAGCGGCTGGACTTTGTCTTTAGAATCCACCATGAACTCGATATTGTTACGGGTGGTGAAGCGCAGGTACCCGTCGCAGTGGGCGTCGGCAATGTCGCAGATTTCGCGGATGTGGGTGACGCTCATCAGGCGCGCGCCGCCGCAGCGAACCGTGTAAACTTCGTCGCCGGACTCAGCCACGTGCACCAGCACGCCGGGCTGCAGAATTTCGTGATACAGCCATTTGCCTTTATTTTTGGCAATGACCGGCGGATAAAATTCGTCAAATTTTCTGGGTCCGATGTCCGAGATCCGGTTTTCCATCGGTTTGTCAGGATTGTAACCTGAGGATACAAATGCCATGGTCGTTCCTCCCTATCTCTGATGGTCTTTTCTGAATGCGTCAATGTCGCGATCCCATCCGCCGTCAACTTCGTCTTCATTCCAGAAGATGTACGGATTGTGTCTCGGTTCCTGAACGTGCTGGATAACCGGGTCGATACCGGTGGCGACAAGCAGTTTCTGGAAGCCCTGGCGCTTGATCAGCTCGCCGAGACGTTCGCGGTTCTTGCCTTCTTCCATCCACCAGTCCCAAATGGATTCAATCACTTCTTTGATCTCATCGTAAGGTTCTTCAACCTTAACAAAGGGAACCAGCAGGGAGCCCATCTGGGCACCGTCGAGAATAGGAGCCTTGGCACCAACCAGAATGGAGAGACCGCGGTCATCACCAATTCTCAGGGCGCGCGGCATCACGTTGATGCAGTGCATGCAGCGGGTGCAGTTGGCGGTGTCGATGTACAGCTTTTTGCCGTCGTACATCATGCACTTGGTGGGGCACAGACCGGTGACTTCTTTTTCCATGTCGAACGGACCCCAGTCACGGCCGGAATGGGCACCGCCGTTGGGAGCAAATTCACCGCCCACGTAAGCGGCTACCGCTTCCTGGTCGATTTTGATGTCGTCTTTCCAGGTACCGATGAAAGCCATGTCGGCCCGGGCAATGGAGGCCACGCAGCAGTTCGGGCAGCCGTCAAACTTAAACTTGAACTTGTAAGGGAAAGCCGGGCGATGCAGCTCATCCTGATATTCGACGGTCAGGTCATGGCACAGCGCCTGGGTATCGTAGCAGGAGTACTCACAACGGGAGGAACCGATACAGTCGGCCGGGGTCCGCAGGTTGGAGCCGGAACCGCCGAGGTCCTGGTTCAGGTTGTGAGTCATTTCCCAAAAGATCTCTTCCAGCTGATCGGTCTGGGTACCGATGAAAATGATGTCGCCGGTGGAACCGTGCATATTGGTGATGCCGGAACCGCGCATGTCCCAGATTGCCATCAGTTCGCGGAGATATTCAGCTTTGTAATACTTACCAGCCGGCTGGGCCACACGCACCGTATGGAAATGGGCCACGCCGGGGAACATCTCAGGTTGGTCGCAGTAACGGCCGATGACGCCGCCGCCATAGCCGAAAACACCCACGATACCACCGTGTTTCCAGTGGGTGCGACCGTGCTTGAAGGATAACTCCAGAACGCCCAGGATGTCTTCGACACAATCCTGCGGAACCTGGAATTCAACGTTGTCCGGATTGGCAGCCCTTCTCGCAGCTTCTTGCTTCAGGTCGGACACGAAGCTCGGCCACGGGCCGCTCTCAAGCTGGTCCAACATAGGGGTTTCATGTTTTGCCATTTCTTACCTCCATTAAAGTTTAGTAATTTTCAAGCCTAAACAATGCAAATTTTGTCCTAATACCCCGAGGGTTTAACACCTCACCTCCTCTCAAAATCGGATTTTTATTTGATCTTAATAAGTATAAAGATTGAGCCTTTATATTCTGATAAATCAAGCGGCAGGTATATTATTTTTGTCTATTCTTGTCAATAAAAATCAGAGTTTCGGGAGCTTATAAAAACAAGAATCGAGAGCAGGGGGGGCGGGTACTTTATTTTGTGGTCAGCGGTAAAACGAGTACCTCATATAGTACCCGGATTCAATTGATCGTGAACCTATACCGGTGCCAAAATGGCACGGAAATGGTCGCCATGTTCGCCAAGTCGCGCCTGAATGAAAAACCGCTCCGGGGAGGCAGCGGGCATTTTATCCGCAACGGCTGAGAAAAGGGCCTGCAGTTCGTCCGGCGGATAGGCCCGAATATAATTTCTGATGCTATCCGCAAAGCTATCCGGCAATTCCAATTTGGCGGCCATAATTTCCAGCCCACTGAAAAAACCATCAATTGTTGCATCTAAGGCATAATCTTCCGCCCAGGCCAGGTCGCCGGTGCCGTCCAGGCGGTCCAACCGGTTGCGCAGGCTCAGGTTCACCAGAAAGAGTAATAATCCCTCGATCATATTGTTGGGATCAGGTTCAGGGTTCTCGATGAGGGGCGCATATTTTCGGACGGTGATCAGGCGCAGATCGATGCGGTCCGGGTTGATCGGTCTGACAATGAAATCTCCAGCCGCGTGGTGCCAGGCTGAAATATGATGAAAAGTGAAAAAATTATAGGTAGTTGTGAGCGTTTGCGCGACCTTGCGATACACATCCGCCGCCTGCGAGCGTGTCAGAAAATGGGATGATTCATCCTGATCCCAGACAACCAGATTGCTCCGGTTCCCAGGAAATGTGTCGGTCAGATGAAATTCGCAGAACCCATCAAACCACTGGGCACTGAACATGGGTATAATACTACCGTTTTCAGTGGTTATCTCGTCCAATTGAAATACCCGCGGAATCACCGGTTTGTCAAATTCGGCCCAAAGACCAGCCAAATATTTGAATTCACCGACAATATGACCACGTCCCGCTTTGGATACCGCGCCGCTAACCACGAAGGAATACTCGCCTGCGACAGTCTCGATAATCACGCGCACCGGGTGATAAAATTCACCGTGTTTAACCAGAATGACCGACAGGCCACGCACCTTTGCGACAGTCGCTGACTTACCGGTGCTATGGCCCAGGGCGTCGGATACGGTGCGGTAATCATTGAGTTCCAAGAAACGGCCGACAGCAGACAGGTACGCACCATAACTTACTTGAATTTCAATATTGTCCTTACTTGAACCATTGTTCGGCCGGCGGTCAACAGGCAGGGGGCGGGACCAGATATCATGATCGGGTGTAATGGGCGCGTCACGCGAGGTCAAAAAGAATTTTAGGGGTATTTTGTCAGGCATAACGGCTCGATATCCGCGGGTTACTGGAAAAAGAAAACGGGTACTGGATCAGTACCCGTTTTTCAACATCTTTTCAATAAAAGGTGCCGGCTGCGACCCCTAGCGAAGGGCCTCTATTTCCTGCGCGATTTCCGGGGCCACTTCGAAACCGAGCGCCTTGGCGCGATCAAAATGTTCGACCGCCTTGGCACCATCGCCTTTTTCAAGGTAGGCGATGGCCAGGTTGTTGTGTGCAACCGCAAATTCGGGTTCGATGCTGAGCGCCTTATCGTTGGCGGCAATGCTCTCATCCACCAACCCATTCATCAGGTAGGCATTTGCCAGGGTTGTGTAGGCCTGGACGAAATTCGAGTTGAAGGCGATCGCTTTTTGAAGATTTTTTATGGCGTCGTCAATTTCGCCCCTCTGCAGCTGCACAAAACCGATATTTGCATACCCTTCCGAAAAACCCGCCCTGACTTTTGTTGCCCGGGTATTAAAATCCAGACAACCGTCCAGGTCGCCCCGGCTCAGGCAGATCCCACCCAGCTGAACGTAGGCCTCGGCCATGGTGGGGCTGTGTTCAATCGCCTCGTAAAGCGCCTTTTCAGCCTCTGAAAATTTGCGTTGTCCCAGAAGACCAACGGCCAGGTTGTAATGGGAGTTACCGCATTCCGGGTTGAGTGCGATGGCGGCCCGCTGCTGGGCGATGTATTCTTCCACGTCTTTTGCTTTTTCCATTGCGTTTTCCTGCTACGTTTAAATGAGGTTAATAACTGAAATTGCCTTATCAGAATTTGGCATTGTTGCAAGGGATTTATGTACCGGCGGGCGGTACAATTTATTGACACAACTTGCCTGAGCCCTTATAAAAGCTGAAAAATTGTGATAAAAGTAAGAAGCTGTACGGGTTATGTCAACCCTGGCAGCTGTTGTCGACCAGACAGCAGCCGTCGCAACCACTGTAACGGCCGAAAAACAGGGCGATGTGGTTCGCCCGATTGGGGGCCGGAAACACCCATCACATGGAGGAAACCATGAAATCAGGATGCTACACCGCACTTGCCACGCCGTTTGAAGGCGACGGGGTAGACTACCAGGGCCTCGAGCAGCTGGTGGATTTCCAGATTTCCAACGGCATCACCGGAATTTTGGCCGTTGGGACGACTGGAGAGAGCCCTACTCTGTCATGGGAGGAACATAACCGGGTCGTTGAGACCGTGGTCGGCAAGTGCAAGGGCAAGTGCATCAGTATCGCCGGCGCAGGCAGCAACAATACCCGGGAAGCACTGGAAGCCGCTGAACACGCGAGCCAGGCCGGTGCCGATGCCGTTCTGCTCGTAGATCCATATTATAATGGTCCCAGCAGTCTCGAAATCCGGCGCGAATACGTGGCTCCCGTTGCCCGGGCCGTGGCCGGCACCGAAGTCATTCCCTATGTCATTCCCGGCCGTACCGGCGCCCAACTACTGCCGGAGGACCTGGCCCTGTTGAACGCGGCTTTCGAAAATGTCAATACGGTCAAGGAGGCCACCGGCAATCTGGACAACATGCGCCAAACCCGGAAATGTTGCGGGGATTCGTTTACCATCCTGTCCGGCGATGATGCCCTCACCTACCAGATGATGACGGACACAGGCATCGGGGCGGCCGGCGTCGTTTCCGTGCTGTCCAACGTGGCCCCGGCCGCGATCACCAGGATGGCGACCGCTCTACAAGCCGGTGACCTCGACACGGCCAAGGCGTTGAACACTGCGTTGGGTCCGCTTTTTGGCCTGGTAACAGTGATCACCAAGGAGGAGACCCCTTACGGTGAAGTGACCTGCCGGGCCCGGAACCCATTGGCCCTCAAAGCATTGATGGCCATTCTCGGCATGCCTTCCGGCGATTGCCGGCGCCCATTGGGCAAGATGTCCGCCAAAGGATTGGATGTGGTCCTGACCGCCGCCCGTCAGACTTACCTGGACAATCCGGAAATCCTGCAGCCGATCGCTGATTTCTTTCAGGTGGATTTGGGGCAGAGGTTGGAGGATACCGCCAGCTGGGAGGGGCTTGCTTACACCGAGTATTAAGTGCCCCCCTCTTTCTAAGGTTGCCGATATAAGGCCGTCACCGGAATTCCGGCGACGGCCTTTTTTTATCAGTGTAGTGTCCGTTTGACTTTCAACCATTTTTAGATTTTAATTCGTTTATTGTAGACATTGACTGCTTAAGACCGGCTATCCGGCCGTCGATCTCGATCTCTTTTGAAGGAGATTGCAGTGACTTACCCTGATTATCAAACAAACACGTCAATACACTTTCGTAATTATCTGATATTTTTGACGATGCTGATATTTTCCATCGGCTGTGCCGCCACTACCAGTGAAATACTGGACGAGGTGGGTTCGGTAACTGTCTGCCTGAACGATGCCTGTGGACCAGCCGTTGGAAAATATACAGCAGATGAACTTAACGGCAGCCTGTATGTCATGTTCAAAGCCAATGAAAACACCGAAGCCGTCCTTTGTGGCACCGAAGAGGGCTCTCAGGAGTGTACCAATGATGCCATTGGATGGTTTGTCCAGGGAGGGTCCATGCCGGGCAAGGCCACTATGAAAAAGCCGGTGCCCCTGCAAGTTCGCCTGGATGAAAAAACCAAACGCATCCACTTTGAGATGGATGCAACGGCGCGTTGGATCGGGACACCGGTATTTTGCGGAGACGGCAAAACCAGCTTTACCGAAGTATCGGCCGAAAAGGTGACCATGCAGAGTGAGTTCGGCTGCTCCTGGACGGCCTTTCCCCATGTCTGGGATCAGCAGTACGCGGTTCGATTAATCGATTTCGATAGCAGTATTATCGCCGGCAATTATGCCGTCGCCGGAGCAGGGTTTTACGTAGCCGGTGGCGGCAAGGGCAGTTTCGTCATGCGCCTGCCCCAAAAACAAACATTGGTAACCCGGGTGGCCGGGACGGTGGCTGGAAAAGCCCGGTTGGTCTCCGTGGCAAATATCCCGGCCGATCTACTGTTGGCTTCCTCAACGGAAAATAAAAAGAGGGAAACGCCGAAGCAGAAACCGCTGCCCGACGCCGGTCCAGCGGAAAAATCACTGTGGGAAACGGTCTCCGGGCAAAAGGAGGCGGCCGGTTACCGCAAATACCTGCAAAAATATCCTGAAGGCCGCTATGCCGGGGCCGCGGCGGCCATTCTCATAGCCATCGAAGAGCGCGAAAACAAAAACCAGGAGCTGGTGTTCTGGAGCAGCATCAAGGAAAGCTCGAATCCCGAAGATTTCGAAATGTATCTTGCCCGGTTTCCGCAAGGGCTGTTTGTGGATCTGGCCACCGTCCGGATCCAGAAACTCAAAGCTTCAGCTACCGAGGCTGCCGCAATCGATGCAGAACTCATGCTCTGGGACCAGGTAAAGGCCAGCACCGACATTTCTGAAATCCAGGTGTATATCCAAAAATATCCAAACGGTCGTTTTACCACAGCTGCACGTCAGCGGATAAAAAATCTCACCGCTGCTGAAAACGAGAAACAGAACCTCGAAGTCAAAATGTGGTCCGCTGTCAAGGACAGCCGCAACGTAAATGATTTCCAGAATTTCCTGAAAGCCTTCCCGGACGGCCTGTTTGCCGGCATCGCCGCCGCACGCATGGAAAACCTGATTCGGATGGATGCCCAAAAACAGGAACTGGCCTATTGGAACACGATAAAAGACAGTGCCGACCCCCAAGACTTCAACGCCTATTTGAAGCGATATCCGCATGGTCAATATGCCGAACATGCCCGTCGGTTGGCTGCCCAGTATTTATCTCTGCAGAGCGAACAGGCCGAGGTGGCGCTCTGGGTATCTGTTAAAGCAAGCAAGAATCCAGCGGATTTCGATGCCTATATAAAAAAGTACCCCCGCGGTCGTTTCGCCGCGAGCGCCCGGGGGCGCCGAAAGGTTGCTAAGCAGGCCCGGATGCTGGCCGATATTGATTTTGGAAATTATCGCGCGCTGCTGATCGGCAATGATGACTATCAAAATATCCGGGATCTGAAAACCGCCGCCAATGATGCCCGCGCTGTGGGCAGACTATTAAAGGAGGCCTACGGTTTCCAGGTCACCTACCTGATCAACGCAGGTCGCAAGGAAATTATCGACGAGCTAAGCCGCCTGAGGCGCACGTTAACCCCGCATGATAACCTGCTCATCTACTATGCCGGTCACGGCTGGCTGGATAAAGATGCAAACCGGGGGTATTGGCTGCCGGTGGATGCCGAAAGGAACAGCTCGGCAAACTGGATCTCCACCGGGACCATTTCCGATTTCTTGAAAGCCATGGCGGCCAAGCATGTGATCGTGGTGGCCGACAGCTGCTATTCGGGGACGCTGTCACGGGCGGTAAAGTTGATCGTACCGTCCTCGGAGTACTTACGGAGGATTGCCGGCAAGCGTGCCCGTGTGGCCCTGACATCAGGCGGTGTAGAACCGGTTCTGGATGATGGTCGTCAAGGTCACTCGGTATTTGCCGGAGCCCTACTGGATGCCCTGGGAAAGAATAGGGGGGTTCTCGAAGGCTCCCGCCTGTTCAATCAGATCCGCCAGCCGGTTATCCTTAATGCACCTCAAGCGCCTGAATATTCAGACATTCGATACACCGACCATGAGGGTGGGGATTTTCTGTTTATTACGCGATCAACTTCTAAAGAATAAAAAAGCCGGGTCACCATAAAGTGGTGACCCGGCTGGCAGTTTATGGCCCGGCTTCAAAACATCCCTGAATCGAAAATCAGGAATCCTTTTCCATTTCTTTGCGCATCTTTTCAGCGCCCTCTTTCTGGGGCACCTTTTCATTGTCTGCAACCTGGAACAAGACCCCCTTGAGCCATTTCAGGCCGAATTTTAAGAGGGCGATTTCATCTTCCTTGATCTCCTTGAGGGTGTCCGGATCCACTTCGTAACGATCCAGAAAGGAGCTTTCGAATACGAATTCTTTAAATTTATCAATATTGTAGCTGACCATGAAAAACATCTGTTTGCTCTGGTCGGTCAGTTTCACATTGGCTGGAAACGACCGCTTGCGCACCACCAGGTCGGTCCAATCGGCGTTTATTTCGTCCTGAATGTCTACGCCCTGGTCTTCCCGCCATTCCCTCACGTTCCACGCCTTGTCCTCTTCAAAACCAAGGCAGTGCGGTTCATGGACGAAAAAGAAAAAATCCTGGTCATCGGCGCCCTCCTTGTGGCTCAAGGCGGCCACCCCCAGGGGATAATAGCGGCAGGTCGTCGGACGATCCTCGTAGAGAATACAGCCGTCATCACGTACAAATGGGCAGGACTTCTCATCGTCTTCGGACATTTTGAGGGTCACCACCGGGAGGTCGGTTTTTTCAAACAGTTGGGGAGTGGTGTATATGGCCAGAAATTCTTCAGATGTCAGTGCCAGGCGGTTTTTTAACCGGATAACGTCATAGGGGGTCAGTACAATATTGATGCCGCGACAGCACTTTGTAAAACATTTCACATCCTTGTGGCATTTAAACTTGAATTTGCTATCCAGGCCGACCCGGTTGGTCTGGATATCGGCCATTAAATCGTTGTTGCTCATGGTATCTGCGGTCTCCCAGTTAGTGTCCATCCAGAAATGGTAGATTTTGGTTCAGAGCAAGGCTTGAGCGATTTTGAATCCGCAGGCATAGCGTGCTATTCCGAGAATAGCGCTGACGCTTCACTGCGTGTCCAAAAGAGTGAAAACGCTGCTCTGGGCCAAAAGATGCCGTTTCTGGCTGGGCACCAGTTAAAGCTCCGTCGTTCATAACCAAGCGCCTGCGTAAAGTCAAACGGTTTCAGCGGCGTGAATCTTTATAACTATTGATTATTTAGATCAATTTGTTAATACTTTCTTAAAATGTCAACAGTGTTATCGGCTTAGATATGGTTTTCAAAACGCCCAGGAGAAATCGCATGAACCGATTTGTCGGCGCCATTGACCAGGGAACGGCCAGTACCCGCTTTATCATCTACAACCACCGGGGTGAAGCAGTGGGCTCCGCTCAAAAAGAGCATCGCCAGATTTTTCCGCGGCCCGGATGGGTGGAACACGATCCCCTGGAAATCTGGGAAAACACGGGAACCGTTATCAGGCAGGCCCTGGAAAATGCGGATCTCGGGGGAGCGGATCTGGCAGCCCTGGGTATTACCAACCAGCGTGAAACCACGGTCGTGTGGGACAAGCAGACCGGCAACCCCTATTACCATGCCATCGTCTGGCAATGTACCCGGACGGCCGACATCTGCAAGCGACTCGTGGCGGATGGCGGCCAGGATCGTTTTCGGGTGACCACCGGGCTGCCGGTGGCCACTTATTTTTCAGGCCCCAAGATTCAATGGATCCTGCAAAACGTGCCCGGTGTCCAAACACAGGCGGAGAAAGGCAACGCCCTGTTCGGAACCATTGAGTCCTGGCTCATCTGGTGGCTGACCGGCGGACCGGATGGCGGCCGACACGTCACGGATGTAACCAATGCCAGCCGGACCCTGCCGATGGACCTGCAAACGCTGCAATGGAGCGACACCATTGGCGGCATCCTGGACATACCGCCCCGGATGCTGCCCGCCATCGTGCCTTCGAGCGCCGCTGCTCCCTGGGGCGTCACCCGGCCGGAGGGTCCCCTGGGTGTTGAAGTTCCGGTTTGCGGAGCTGTGGGAGATCAGCAGGCCGCCCTGATCGGCCAGGCCTGTTTTCGGGCCGGTGAGGCCAAAAACACCTATGGGACCGGCTGTTTTCTCCTGCTCAACACCGGCCACACACCGGTTGCATCTGAAAAGGGCCTGCTCACAACCGTTGGTTACCAGTTCGGGGACCAGCAACCGGTCTACTGCCTGGAGGGTTCGGTGGCTGTGGCCGGGTCCCTGGTGCAGTGGTTTCGTGACAACCTGGGTCTCATCGGTTCCGCTCCGGAGATTGAAGAACTGGCAGCCACCGTACCGGACAACGGGGACACCTACTTTGTACCGGCCTTTTCAGGTCTGTTTGCTCCGTATTGGCGCTCGGATGCCCGGGGCGCTATTGTTGGATTGACCGCCTATGTCAACAAGGGACACCTGGCCCGGGCGGTTTTGGAGGCAAGTGCCTACCAGGCCCGCGATATCGTCGACGCCATGGTCGCGGAGTCCGGTGTGGCTCTCGACAGACTGAAGGTCGATGGCGGTATGGTGGTCAATGAACTGCTCATGCAGTTTCAGGCCGACATCCTCGATGTGCCGGTCATCCGGCCGCGGGTTATTGAAACCACCGCCCTGGGGGCGGCGTACGCAGCCGGGCTGGGTGTCGGCTTCTGGTCGAATACGGATGAACTGCGCCGCAACTGGTCCGAAGACAAACGCTGGACCCCCGATATTGATGCCCAGCAGCGTGAGCAGCTTTATGCGGGATGGCAAAAGGCCATTGAAAGAACCCTGGACTGGGCCTGACCTGCGATGCCGGGGATACGGTTCGGGCATTGAAAAAAAAACAGTTTCGTTCTATACAGGACGAAATTAGGGCTTCCACTGGAAGCTTTCTCAAAAAATGGATTTTGGTTCAATATCAAGGCGGGCGCTACACTTGATCCGGAGTGGCCAGTGAAGTCAATGCCTATCGTGGTAAACCCTATAGGATATCGACAATTTAAATTGGGTGCCCAACGTCGCGATTGGGACAAAGGACCTTTTTGAGTTAACTTCTAATTAACTATCGGTTTCCACCCCTGGAGGATCCATGCAGATCACAGTCAATAAAGCTCAAACACTGAAAGAAAAACCGGATGAAAACAATCTGGGCTTTGGTACAACTTTTTCGGACCATATGTTAAATATGGATTACAATCCTGACGAGGGGTGGCACAATCCGCGGATCGAACCCTACCAGCCCATCGTCATGGAACCGTCCACCATGGTCCTGCACTATGGCCAGGGGGTTTTTGAGGGTCTGAAGGGTTACCGGAATCCATCGGGTGGTATACAGCTCTTTCGTCCCCAGGAGAACGTGCGCCGGTTGAACCGTTCTTCCAAAAGGCTGTGTATCCCGGAAATAGATGAAAATGTCGTGCTGGAAGCAATTAAGCAATTGGTGAATGTAGAAAAAGACTGGGTTCCCGGTGTGGAGGGCACGTCCCTGTATATTCGGCCCACCATCATCGCCACCGATCCTTTCCTGGGCGTCCGGGCTTCATTTACGTATCGCTTTTTTATCATTCTCTCGCCGGTGGGAGCATATTATCCGGAAGGCTTCAACCCGGTTAAAATTTTCGTGACCCGTGATTTCGTGCGGGCCGTGCGTGGCGGTGTCGGCGAAGCCAAAACGCTGGGCAATTATGCCGCCAGCCTCCTGGCCGGCGACAAAGCCCACGAAGAAGGTTATACCCAGGTGCTCTGGCTGGACGGGGTTGAGCAGAAATATATTGAAGAGGTGGGCGCCATGAACATCTTCTTCGTCGTGGGCGATGAGATTGTCACCCCGGAACTCAGCGGCAGCATCCTCCCGGGGATCACCCGCAAGTCGGTGGTCGAACTCGGCAAAAGCTGGGGCTTGACTGTATCCGAGAGGAAGATAAGTATTGACGAAGTCCTCCAGGCCCAGGCGGACGGCTCTCTGAGGGAGGTCTTCGGGTCCGGCACCGCAGCTGTTATCTCGCCGGTGGGCGAAATCAAATACGGTGATAAGCTGATTACAATCGGGGACGGCTCCGTCGGCCCTCTTTCCCAGCGGTTTTATGATTCTTTAACTGACATACAGTATGGCAAAGCGGACGACCCCTTCGGTTGGGTTGTTCCGGTATCGGGGTGAACATGGGAAGCAAATTGTCCGTAAAAAAGGCCGTATTTCCGGTCGCTGGTCTCGGGACGCGGTTTTTACCGGCGACCAAAGCCATACCCAAGGAGATGCTGCCGGTCGTTGATAAACCACTCATCCAGTACGCCGTCGAAGAAGCCTTGAGCGCCGGGATCGAAGAGATTATATTCGTTACCGGCCGCAAGAAGGAAGCGCTTGAGGATCACTTTGATCGCTCCTGCGAACTGGAACACACCTTGATGGCCCGCAACAAGGATACCCTGCTGCGCGAACTGGACTCGCTCGTCCCGGAATCGGGTACCATTATCTACACCCGGCAGGGTGAACCCCTGGGCCTGGGCCACGCCATCTGGTGTTCGCGACATGCCGTGGGCGACGAGCCATTTGCGATTCTACTGGCCGATGATCTGGTGAAAACGGATCAACCGGTCCTGGGAAAGATGCTCGCCAAATTCGAAGAGGTCCAGAGTTCCATCGTCGCGGTTGAGGAAATCGATCCAGTCCAGACGGACAAATACGGGATTCTCGATGTCGAAAATACGGGAACCGATCTTTTGCGGATAAAGGGCATGGTTGAAAAACCGTCTCCCGACCAGGCGCCTTCCAACCTGGCCATTATCGGCCGTTACATTCTGACCCCCGAAATCTATACCCAGTTAAGCCGGAAGGAACGCGGCGCCGGCGGCGAAATTCAGATTACGGATGCCATGGCCAGATTGCTTCAGGAGCAGCCGATTTACGGCTATCGTTTTAAGGGCCGGCGTTTTGACTGCGGCAGCAAAGCCGGATTCCAGATGGCCAACCTGGCCTACGCTTTAGACCGGCCGGAGATTAAAAAAGACCTGCTGCCCTTCATTGCCGAATACCTGCAACAGTCTAAACCGGGGTCATAACTGAAGGGCCGCAACGGCTATCAACCCCCTGGATCTTATGACCAGGGGATTATCCGCCAAATAGAACTGCATGCCAAGCCCGTTTACCCAAAAAGTAAAAGCGCTCATCCGAATGATCCCGGCCGGTAAGATCGCATCGTACGGCCTGATCGCGGCCCTGGCCGGTAATCCGCGGGCTGCCCGCCAGGTGGCGTGGATTCTGCACGCCAGTACGCCCGCCGACAAACTGCCCTGGCACCGGGTTGTCAACCGAATGGGCAAAATTTCCCTGAAGCCTTTTGGGGGCTATGAAATTCAAAAACAGCGACTTCAGCAGGAAGGCGTTGTCTTCGATGAACACGACACCATCGACCTCGATCGCTTTCTCTGGAGTGGTAAATCATAAACACGGGCGCGGCTTCCAAGTATTCACTCGGACTCAAGATCAAGGCGGACATACGGATAAAACCGGAGGAATACCCTTAGTATTTCGAGGATTTTGTCCGTATGTCCAACGAAGATATTGTGTTCGAGGGGATGCTTTGAAGCCGCGCCTAGCTTTTTTTGTAGACGTAGTAGTACTTCATCACCTTCTCCACGTAATTACGCGTTTCCGGAAAAGGGGGGATACTCTTGTACTTGTCCACCATGTGCGGCCCGGCATTGTATGCGGCCAGAGCCAGGGGGAGTTTGCCATTGTACCGGGTATGCATCTGTTTGAAATATTTGGCCCCGCCCATGATATTTTGACGCGGGTTAAAGGGGTTGCGGATGTTGAGGGAATTGAAATTCTGCGGCATGATCTGCATCAAGCCTTTGGCGCCTTTTTTCGAAACCGCCCGCGGGTTGAAATTGGACTCGGCTTTGATTGTGGCTTTGAGCAATGGTTCGGAGAGACCATGGGTTCGGGCCGCTTCCTTGATGATCCGGTCAAAACTGCGAGGATTGGAGAACTCGGGGTCGCGACCGGGACGCTCCTTAATGTATAGGCGGTACTGTGAAGGGGTCGGTACGTTGGAGAAATGCAGAATGCCGTTGCTGTCGATATACATATAGATGTCGGCGCCGACGTTCACGCAGGTAGCGGCCAGTAAAAACAACGCCAGGCTCAGGCAGGCGAGAAAACATTTGCACGCCTCCGGTTTCATGGCTGGAGGTCTGTTCCGGTCCTAAAACCCAAGATCCTCGTTGATAGGGATAACCTTAATTCTCCCCTTGGGAAAGGCTTTTTAAGAAATAGTCCAGGCATTGCAAATTCGCTCCGGACTTTTGCAATTCTGGCAGACACCCGTCTGCAGGCAAGGGGTCTTCTTCTCGAGGCGCATTACGTTCACGGGGGCGGCATAGGTCTTGATACGCTCTATGGCTTCATCCACATCGACCACAATCTTGTTGCGGCCGACCAAAATGATGACATTTTTAGGCCCGAAGGTGATTGCAGCTACCCGGTTACCAATCATATCCAGGTTTACCAGGCGCCCTTTTTCCGTCACGGCGTTGGTCCCGGTAATAAACAGATCCACCAATAGGGACTGCCGTCTCAATTCGTAGGCTTCCTCGGGCGGCAGGTTTTTATCATAGGTATCCAGGATGGTGATACCCTGACGATCTTTTAGTTCCGCATAAATACCGGTTTGAATATGGGTCAGGGACCCGCCCCGGCTGACTGTTTGCGGTGCCAGCTCAGGAAGAAGCGTATCGAGTACCAGTGTTTTGGCATCGGCCGCCGAACGGGTCAGGTAGACGTCAAAATTATTTTTTTCCAGCGCATCCTTGAGCGCCTCCAACTTCAAATCCCAGAAATTCTTAACCGGATTTTCCACTTTAGCCCTCCTTGGCGTGCTGGTCTAAGGGTTCTTGCGCGATATGGGACAATGCAGCTGTTGCGGCTTGCCGGACAGAGGCATCGGTGTCGGTAGTTAGCCGGGCAATTTCTGTCGCCGACTGCTGATTGCCCTCCCACCCCAGTGCCAGAATGGCCAGGCGCCTCACAACCGAGTCCGGATGGTTGATGTCGGCCAGCAGTATCGCTCTCAATTCGTCCGGGCTCTCCAAGGCCGCCGCTGTCACGCTTAACTGCAGGGCTGCATTGCGGCGCGTGCTTTGTGTTTGGGCCGGATCAGCCAGGATCGCGTGCAGCCACATGCAAATTTCCGGTTGGTCAAGAGTGCCCAACAGGAAAATGATCTCATCTTTTAAATCGACGTCGGCCTCTTGAAAAGCCGCCTGCATCACCTCAACGGCCTTATCGGCTTCATCCAGGAAGAGATCGGTGTCGTTTATATACAGCAGCGCTTTGTGAATACAGGGTTGCGGGGCGCGGCCGTTAGATGTCGGCATTGTATTCTTTCAAGATGAGCTTTTTGGGAAAATCGGGGTGTCCTATATACCGCACCCCGTAATCTTCAGCCAGGGCCATCATATTTTCCAGCACGACCGGCTTTTCGCTTTCATCCACGAATACCCGCTCTTTTTTCTGTTCGAATTCAACAGTGGATCCAACCTTGGCAATGATATCCCCCGGGTCGGGGATGTCCGGTTCGTCACCCGCAAACCATCTGGGCGCTACCGGAACCGAAACCCTGGTCTTCAACGCCACGAGGTAGCGGTCTCCGGCTACCTTACGTGATACATCAATAAATTCAAGAGTTAAACCGTTCTTAAGTTCTATTTTCTTTATCAGGGTGGTTTCCATTTATAATCCTTTTAAAACAATTGCATCTGATCCTGTTTGGGTTTGGGTTGAACCGGTTTATCAACGGTATATTCAGCCAGCAGCTTCTTTTCAATAGTTTTCACAAAGGGAGACAGTTCAAATTGGTGTGTCCGACCGAACAGGCGCCCTTTCAAAGCATAGCTGAAAAAGATTTTTTCCTGCGCCCGTGTAACCGCAACATAGAATAGCCGGCGCTCCTCTTCCAGATCTTCCGGGGCCGGCTTTCCGCGGCAATAAGGCACGCGCTGGTGATCACACCCGGCAATAAAGACAATGGGAAACTCCAAGCCCTTGGATGCATGCATGCTCATTAGGGCAACTTTCTCTACATTGTCCGCGACTGTATCCGGGTCCTGGCTTAAGGCCAGATCAGTTAAAAAAGCCTGCGCATCATATCCAAAATGTATCGCATAATCCAGCAGTCTCTGTGAGCCCTCATGGTCTGACGCATCCGGATGCAATCGTCCGGAAAGGCGGGTGTTTTTAATCAGGTAGACCAATTTGTCTTTTACGCTGAATCCCTCCATTTCGCCTTGCAGGGTATGGATGCGGCCTAAAAACGCATAGAGCCGGTCCTGCCGGGATCTGGTAAGCCCTGCCACCGGGAACTGCCGTACCGAATATCTCAGGGCATCGATGGTCAGATCGTTCTTGAGATACCAGGTTTTCAATTGCTGAGCGGTCTTGCGACTGATACCGGGATGGATGGTTTTGCGAATGCGTTCAAAATCCTTCAGGTATGATGACCCTTCTATCACACTGAGCAAAACGATCAGTTCGGCCAGATCTTTTTGATCCATCCAGCTATCCCGTTGAGCCAGTTGGCAGGGTATCCCGGCCTTTGAAAGAACGTTGTTAAGTTGTGGCCCCTGACGGTTCGTCCGGTAAAGAATGGCAAAATCTGAAAAACTCCTGGGATTGGTATCCTGGCCCGGTCCAACTTTTCCAAAATCAATGCTGTGAAATCCGGTTCCGCCGACCATATTTTCAATCAGCTTGCCAATGGTTACCGCCTCGGCTTTTTCCGAGGCAGCCTTCATAATTCCCAGGGTCTTCTCACCCTCGATTTCAGAATACAGGCAGAGGCGGTCGCCGCCGTTTCGATCTTGCTTGATGACCTGGTGAGCAGCTTTCAAAATAGTATTGCTGCTGCGATAATTTCTGGTCAGGCGGATAACCGCCGCACCCGGAAAGTCATCGGTGAACCGGTTAAAATAGCGACGATCGGACCCCCGGAACCCATATATGGGTTGACCGGGATCTCCGATCGCGCACAGGTTTCCATTGTCTGTTGTCAGGGCTTTGATCAATCTATACTGGCCGTAATTGATGTCCTGATATTCATCTACGAAAATGTGTCTGAACCTGGATAGCAATTTTTTCTTAAAGGAATTATCCTGTTCCAGTTGGCGCGCGGTCAGAAATATAAGGTCTTCAAAATCGTAGAGATGCTGTCTTTGCAGTAGATCTTGATAATAGGTATAAACTTCTTTTAATTCACGGCTGTCGGTATCTTTGCATGATTTTTCCAGGAGATCTTCAGGTCCCTGTAAATTCTGTTTGGCCCGGATGATGCCGTCGCGGAAAAATCGGTAATCATGTTTCGGCGGCAGGCTGCTGCTTTTCACTGTGAAAAGCGCTTCTTTTACTAGCTGGTCTCTATCCCGATCAGGGATGATCCGGATATGTTCGCCCGCAAAGATGGACTTGAGTTGTTGGAAACAAAACGCGTGAAACGTTCCCACTTCGGGTAGATCTTTTTCGGTACCGAGGATCCCGACCAGGCGTGAGCGTATTTCCCGGGCGGCTTTGTTGGTAAAGGTGACAGCCAAAATACGTTGTCCGCCGATACCCTGCTCATCAATGAGATGGGCAATTCTATGGGTCAGGGTAAAGGTTTTACCGGTACCGGGGCCGGCTACAATCAACAGGTGTTGATGGGTAAAAAGGACGGCCCGTTCCTGGTCATTGTTTAGCTTAATATTCGGTTTTATTGGTTTTTTTGATAATTTATTTTGCTTCTTGTCAGCTTTGCAGGCCTCTTTGGGCGGCGTATTCTGAGCGGCTGTCAGATTCTGCGGCAGAACTTTTTTGGTAGTCGGGATTTGAAAAAGCAGCGGCTGACCCGATAGTTTTTCCCGCTCGTCCGGACTGAATATTTTTACGACCCCAAATTCTCCATCGTACCCACCGTCAATCTGTATGTCGCCCGAGCGCATACGCATGATCGCCTCTGCCAAAAAGGGTATTCCCGCTCTATCCAGCGCTACCGCGTCCAGATCTTTGAGAATTGAAAATTCAGGCCCCAGGGTCTTCGGGGCGTGATCATAGCCACCAAGCACCTTTTTTGAACCCGGTCCCACCTGGAATATTTCGGAGAGAATATCCACCAGGGGAACCAGTTTTAAAAATGGAACCTCATTTTTTTGATGGTGCCTCGGTTTCCGATCCGCCAGCATTTCAACCCGGTAGGCGACGCCTAAGGTCAGCGCTTTACCGCATACCGGACAAAGTCCGTTCTTTTTACGGGTTTCCCGTGGATCGAGTCTTACTTTACATTTACGGTGTCCATCAAAATGGTATTTCCCCTGCTCCGGATAAAATTCGATGGTTCCGGTAAATGATTTCCCATCTCCCGCTGCAATGGCTTTCTTAATACTTTGATAATCGAGTTCCGTGTTGAACATATTGGCTTCACGGCCAAGCTTTCCCGGAGAATGCGCATCCGAATTGGAAATGAGGGTCATGCGGTCCAGTTGGGATACCCGCCAATTCATCTCCGGATCCGAGCTGAGTCCGGTTTCCACCGCAAAGATATGGTCGCTTAAATCTTCAAAACAGGCTTCTATGGAATCGAAGCCTGACTTGGAACCCAGTAATGAAAACCAGGGTGTCCAAATGTGGGCCGGCACAAAAAAGGCATTTTCATCTACTTCAATTAATATTTCCAGAAGGTTACGGGCATCAAGCCCCAGAATAGGGCGTCCGTCCGATTTAATATTGCCGATGGCGTCCAATTTTTGATTGAACCGGCCGGCAGCCGTGCGATCGGGAAAAAACACGAGATTGTGGTTCTTGCGGGTTTTACCATCTTTCTTATATATATTGCTTATTTCCGACTGCAGGATAAATCGTACCGGTCCCCGGCAGGCTTTTGGAACCTGCCGATCGCAGGCTTGTTCAATATCTCTTCTAAGGCGAAATAAACCCTGTTCGGCCTGAACGAGTTTTTCACTGATTTCAGAAAACCACCCTGGGTGGGTGCAATCACCGGTGCCAACAACAGTTATACCTTTAAGTTGCGAAAATACATATAAATTCTCGAGATCAAGGTTTTTGGAGGTCGCCCGTGAGAATTTTGAATGAACATGCAGATCACCAATAAAATACATTTGCCGCCTGTCTGTAACCTATCGATAGATTTTTCATAACTTGATGGTTATGAGCAACCCCGTCAAAGCTGTTATTAAAATGGTGGTTTCTCTATTTTTGACCCCGTTGATATAGATATTCTGTATTTAAATATTATTAATATAATTCAGAAACTTAAAGTCTTATTGGGGTTATGAACAGTCATTAATCTTATTCTTTTAAATTATATAAAAAGAAAGGAATAAAGTATCTATCTTGTTTATTAAAATGCGGGTTGTTTTCAAGGTGCTGAAAGACTAAAATTATCTTGTAACTACCCTGAAAAAAGGCTATATATACATGTTTTAATGATATTGAGCACAATATATTGGTATGGTTGTATTTTCTTTTAGAACCCAGACAGGGAATTCGTCAATCAGTATTTACCACCCGGACATTCGCTGCTTGGATTTCAGGTATAGCAATTCAAGATTGCAGGGATCATTTTAATGGGCGTTTTATCTTCGTCGGTTTCCATAACCCAGTACAAAGTAGAAGGACAATTGCCCGCCCCGGTGAACGAAGCTGTCCTGAAAGGCTTACAGAGGAATTCTATTACCGATATCGATAATGAATCTGAAGAGTTGGTCTCCGGGTGGGCCGCTTTTGAAAATCCATACAAACCGGAATTTGAACTTGCTGGGGTGTCTTTAGACACCCGGTTTCTATTTTCGCTCAGGATCGACAAAAAAAGTATCCCTGCGAAAACGATGAAGAAACATTATTTTTTAGAGATGTCCAAACGCCTGGCTGAATCAGGTCGCGATTTTCTATCTAAAAATGAGAAGCGTGAAATCCGGGAGCACGTAAAAACGACCCTCACCCTCAGGATCCCGGCAACCCCCAATATATATGACATTGTCTGG
The DNA here is from genome assembly GCA_905176665.1 of Olavius algarvensis Delta 4 endosymbiont. Lineage (GTDB taxonomy): Bacteria > Desulfobacterota > Desulfobacteria > Desulfobacterales > CAJINA01 > CAJINA01. Next base: position 128,028 of record CAJINA010000149.1, read on the forward strand.
GATTATGAGGGTGGTAAACTCTGGTTTTTTTCCAATCTGAAATCGGCCAATGAGGAGTTGGAAACCCTTTTTTCCAAAACATTCAAGCTGACCCTCATCAGGGTTTTTCCGTATACCATGGCAAATCTGTTAGCGGGCCTTACGGAACCAGAAAAAGACAGGCTTGCCAAACTTGCACCTACCGCTTTTACAGGATAAACCATATTGGATGTCAGCGTCAGTTACAACCGTTATAAATTTATAGGCTACGAATTTTTAACCTGGCTGTGGTTTCTGGTAGAAAATGAACCGGAACGCTTGCCGGCGGCCGCTAAAAATTTGGATTCGCTGACCATCGGCAATCGTATGGTTATTGAGAAACGCAGAAATGAAGAAGTCCTGGAAGCCATTACCATCAAGGGTGACGATGCGGGTCTTGAGGAGGGTCTGCTGGCTCTCAAAAAAGGGGCGGTCGTAACTGAAATAAACCTTGTCCAAACCATGGGTGAGTATGTCTGGAGTTTCAATTTAAAGGGTGAGAGCCTCAATATTTACAGTCTAAAGACGCCGCCGGTCGCTCCGGTAGAAAGCGGCGATGATATTGAAGGAGCGGTTATAGAGAAAATCTACCTGTACGAACAGGTAATTGATTTTATATACAACCTGTTTAAATTATTTATTAAAGATAGAGTTTCGGATAGTTGGCCGAAAACGGTTAATCATATAAAGAAATGGATATATTCATAATACCTGGATTCTTTTTTTGAAAGGAACTCATTATGAAATTTATGATTAAAAAGAGCGATGTTCTGGATGTGCTGTCCAAAGTGCAGGGATTGGCCGGTCGCAAAAGTAATCTTGCCATCACTTCCAATATCCTGATCAGCGCCACGGAAAAAGGTGTATCCCTGGCAGTCACAGACCTGGAAACGGGGTTTGAGGGTCTCTATCCCGCCGTTGTAGAATCAAGTGGAACCATCGCCATAAACGGCCGTAAACTTTTTGAGATCGTGCGTGATTTTCCTAGTGAGGATATTCTGGTCAATGAGGTGGAAAATCACTGGATCGAGATCAGCAACAAGAATGTTGAATATCACATCGTAGGTATGAACCCGGATGATTTTCCCAGTATTCCGGCCATAGACGACCAGGGCCTTTTTGAGATTGAAAACAGTGCGCTCAAAAAAATGATAGAAAAATCACTGACCATTAGTTCCTCAGATGATAAAAGAGCCCATATAACAGGGGTTTATCTAGAGAAAATAGAAACCGACGAAGAAAAACTGCTGCGGATGGTGTCAACAGATGGAAGCCGCCTGTCCAAGACAGATTATTTGTCGGAAGAGATAGGGCAACTGGAAATGGAGGCCAGTGTCATTATTCCCAAAAAAGGCCTCAGTGAAGTCAATAAATTTTTAGATACAGACGGAACCGTTGGTATTGGTGTTCGCGAGAGCCATCTTATAATTAAAAAGGATAGTGAAAATATTATCATCCGCCTGCTGGAGGGCGAATTTCCCAAGTATGCCGACATCATCAAAATAAAGGGCGGACATTCCGTACGGCTGAATAAGAATGAATTCCAAATGATGCTGAAAAGAATGTCCATTCTGAGTTCTGAAAACTACAAAGGGGTTATTTTCAGTTTTTCAGATGATAAATTGGTGATCACTTCCACCAATCCCGATATCGGTGAATCCAAGGAAGAGATGGAAATTCCCTATGGTGGTGACACAATGGAAATGGCTTTCAATCCAAGATTTTTTATTGATACCATCAGTGTCCTGGAGGGTGAAGGTATCCTTATCAACCTGATTGATGAAGAAAAACCGTGTATTATCGAAGGAGAGGATGAACAACGTTTTGTAAGCGTTATCATGCCTATGCGTATCTAATGGAAAAAACATACGATGAGAGTAGTATCGATGTTCTGGAGGGTCTTGAGCCGGTAAGACTCAGGCCGTCGATGTATATTGGCAATGTGGATGTGGCCGGGCTGCACCACCTGGTTTGCGAAGTGGTGGATAACAGCATCGATGAGGCCATGGCCGGACATTGCGACACGATTAAAGTGCTGGTCCATTCGGACAACAGTATCACCGTTGAAGACAACGGACGCGGAATTCCCGTCGGCATTCACAAGACTGAAAAAGTGCCGGCAGTTGAAGTCGTCCTCACCAAACTCCACGCCGGCGGCAAGTTCGACAATGACAGCTACAAGGTATCCGGCGGCCTGCACGGGGTGGGAGTCAGCGTGGTGAACGCCCTCTCCAGTTTTTTAGAAGTGGAAATTTACAGCAACGGCCGCTCTTATCATCAGACATACGAAAAAGGTATAAAAACCAACGAATTAAAAGAAAATGGGGCCACCACCAAACGCGGCACCAAAATTCATTTTTTACCTGATAGCAGTATATTCAACAGTACGGAATACAGTTATGATATTCTGAGCCGCCGGCTGCGCGAACTCGCTTTTCTCAACCGCGGGGTGCGGATCAAACTCAAGGACGAACGCACCGAGGATAACAATGAATTTTACTATGAAGGCGGGATCGTCTCCTTTGTTAAATATATAAACCGCCATCATAACCCTCTGCACGAGCCGGTCTTTATAGAGGGTACCAAAAGCGATGTACAGATGGAAGTCGCCATCCAGTACAACGATACGTATAAAGATCAAATATTTTCGTTTGCCAACAATATCAATACCGCGGAAGGTGGTTTTCACCTGATTGGATTTAAAGCCACCCTTACACGGACCATCAATCAGTATTCTTTGAAAGGCAACCTGCCGAAAAACCTTCAGGCCAAGATCAGCGGAGATGACATCCGGGAGGGGCTGACCGCGATTATCAGTGTCAGAATCATGAATCCCCAGTTTGAAGGCCAGACCAAAACAAAATTGGGCAACAGCGAAGTCAAAGGGCTGGTTGAGTCTTTGGTCAATGAAAAACTGAGCATTTTCCTTGAAGAAAATCCAGCCGTTGCTAAAAAAATCATGTCCAAGGCCGTGGACGCGGCCCGGGCGCGGGATGCCGCCAAACGGGCGCGGGATCTGGCCCGGAAACAGGGATCGCTCATCGATTCCACCCTGCCTGGAAAATTGGCGGAATGCCAATACACCGAGCCGGCAGAACGTGAAATTTTCCTGGTGGAGGGCGATTCCGCCGGAGGTAGCGCCAAACAGGGCCGGGATCGCAGATTTCAGGCTATTTTGCCCCTCAAGGGAAAGATCCTCAATGTAGAGAAAGCCCGCTTCGATAAGATTCTGCGCAGCGAGGAAATTAAAAATATCATAACCGCCCTGGGTACCGGTGTCGGCAAGGAAGAATACGATATTGATAAAATCCGGTATCATAAAGTCGTTATCATGACGGATGCCGATGTGGACGGGTCCCACATCCGCACCCTGCTATTGACCTTCTTTTATCGTCAGATGCCCGAAATTGTTGATAAAGGATATCTTTACATTGCACAGCCGCCCCTGTTTAAAGTGGGTAAGGGCAAAAACCCGATCTATTTAAAAGACGAAGCCGAACTCAACGATTTCGTTTTAAAAAGAGCCTGTGAAAAACGCAGCCTGAAAATCAAGGATATCGTTCTGGCCGATCATGAGTTGTATCTGTTTCTCTGCGAACTTTCCGAGTACCTGGCTATTATCGAAAAAATTGAGGCCAAGCGGATCATGGCGGATATCGTTGAGTTTTTGATTAAAAAAGGCGTCGAAGGCAAAGACTTTCTAAAGGACCCCGACAAGATGGAAAGCCTGAAGGTGGCGCTGCGGGCCAATGGGTATGATGCCGGAGACTTGCTCTGGAATGAAGATGTCGGCGTTTATGAGATGATCATTACACCGCCGCCTGAAAATTCTATGGAAGCGGCCTTTGCCGCCGGGCCGCGCAAAGATGTCTTGCCACTTAAAATAGGCCGGGGACTGGTCTATTCAAACAACTACCAGAAAGCCAGTTTACTCGGTAAAAAGGTGTTGGACCGCGACAACCCGCCGTTTACCGCTATTACAACTGACAAGGATGCGGTTGAAACCGAGATCAAAGATAAAAAAGCGCTGGTTCTACATATGATCGAGGAGGGCAAAAAAGGTCTGAATCTCCAGCGATATAAGGGTCTTGGAGAAATGAACCCCGATCAGCTGTGGGAGACGACCATGGATCCCGGCAAGCGCACCCTCTGCCAGGTGAAGATCGAAGATGTCATTGAAACCAATGCCATTTTCACGGTTTTAATGGGCGAGGACGTGGAGCCCCGGCGGGAATTTATCCAGGAGAATGCCCTGGAAGTTAGTATGCTTGATATATAGATGATAGCCAGCGGTGATCTATTTTCTTCACCGCTTAATAATCATTATGAGTTCTTGTTGCCGGCCCATATCAGAAAAAATAACGGTGCTATTCGACATGCCCCTCATTGCATTTCTATATCAACCTTGGCCGGGGCCAATATAATTGAAGGAACGTGCTACTTTGGGTGATAGATGAAAATGCGGTGAAGAAAATAGATCACCACTGGCTAGAATAATACCCTGGTATTGTTGATTGTCCCACTACCAGGTAAGTTATAAAGACCGGAAGTTTTTCCTTCCGGTCTTTTTTTTATTAAATAATTAAAAACGGTCATTTTATTGATATGTTGGGAGTGGTCGCGCAGCAGTGGGGTTTAACTTTTTCGGAGTGTAAGATGCCGCTATCGCAAAATGCTTTAAAAGTTCTGGAAAAACGCTATTTCGCCGAGGGTGAAACCTGGGAGGATCTGTGCGGACGGGTTACAAACAAGGTCGCAGAAGATGAGACCTCGGCGTCTGCCCGCAAAAAGTGGGCCCGGACCTATTACGAGTTGATTCATGACCTGACTTTTCTGCCCAACAGCCCGACCCTGAGAAACTTCGGCCGGAACAACGGCTCCGGCAGCGCCTGTTTTGTCCTGCCGCTGGAAGACAGCCGCAAGGGGATTTTCAAAACCCTGTCCGATGCCGTGGATGTACAAGCCTACGGCGGCGGAACCGGAATGGATTTTTCAAATATCCGCCCGCGGGGTGATCGGGTTAACTCGACCGATGGGCGCGCGACGGGGCCCATAAAAACAATGGGGATTTTCGACTACACCATCGGAGATATCATCAAACAAGGGGGTACCCGGCATGGGGCCAACATGGGGATATTGAGGGTTGACCACCCTGATATCGAAGATTTTATCGCCAGTAAAACCCTCGAAGGTGAATTGAAAAATTTCAATATCTCAGTGGGGGTGACCGATGCCTTCATGCGGGCGGCCGCGCAGAATGATGACTACGACCTTGTTTTCAATGATAAGAAACGAAAAACTGTAAAAGCCCGGGCTATCTGGAATGCGATGGTCGCGGCCGCCTGGCGCAACGGGGAGCCGGGGATCATCTTTCTGGATACCATCAATAAGCACAATCCATTGGCGGCCGCCGGCCGGATAACGGCTACCAACCCCTGCGGGGAGCAACCGCTGCGGCCTTACAGTTCTTGCAACCTGGGATCCATAAACCTCAATGCGGTGGTCATGGGCAATTGGATTTCCGGAAAAGCCTGCATCAATTGGAAAAAACTCGAGTCCATCACGGCCACGGCCGTCCGATTTCTGGATTCGGTGATCTCCACCAATCACTATCCTCTGGAAGAGATTGAACAGATCACCAAGCGTTTCCGGCAGATCGGCCTCGGCGTTATGGGGTTTGCCGACCTATGTATTAAATTGAACCTGCGTTATGGTTCCAAAGATTCGGTCAAAATTGCCCGAAAGATCATGGGTACCATTTACAGCCAGGCCCTGGAAACCTCCGGACAGTTAGCAGAAGAACGCGGCCCGGCTCCCTTTTTTGAGCAATTCGAAACCGGTGCAACTCCCCGGAGAAACGGCGCGCTGACCTCGATTGCACCCACCGGCACACTGTCGGTTCTGGCTGACTGCTCCTCGGGATGTGAACCGCATTTCGGCTTCAATTATACCAAGGCGTGTCTCGATGGCGAAAAATTGGCCATGATGCCGGCGGTCTTCCGCGAATGGTTGGATAAAACCGGGAATAACCAGCTTCCGGACTTTTTTGCGACCACCGATGAGATCTCCCTGGATGAACACATTGCCGTTCAGGCGGCCTTTCAGAATAGCGGCGTTGATGCCGGTGTTTCCAAGACTCTCAACGCACCTTATCACACGACCAAGAAAGCTGTATCAAAAGCATTCTTTCGTGCCTGGAAGGCACAGTGCAAGGGCATTACCTTCTACCGCCAGGGTTCCCGTGATGTGCAGGCCCTCTATGCTGAAGTCGCAACCGCCGCAAAAAGCGCTGACGACACCCTCAAAAGAGGTGAATTGAAAATGCGGCCGCGGGCGACTACCGGCCCCAGCCTGAAAATGAAAACGGCTTGCGGCAAACTATATGTAGATCCCCACTTCGATAATGAAGGTGTGATCGAGGTGTTCATCCGTACGGAAGGCGGCGGCTGTACCGCAAACACCAAAGCCCTGGGCGTGTTGCTTTCCTATTGCCTGCGGGCTGGGATTGCTCCGGAAGCACTGATCAAATCAATGAAGGCCATACACTGCACCGCCTGCACGCGCGCCATTCTTTCCGGTAAAAATGTTGAAGTAAACAGCTGTGCCGCCGGCATGGGCAAGGGTCTGGATATCGCCCTGCAAAACACTCCGATTTACCGCAAGGTTATGGAGCAGCTGGAGGATGCGGAAGTCCATTTTTCAGAGGAGGGCCGCCCGACGACCAGTAGCGCCATGTGTCCGGACTGCGGGAGCCCTCTGCACCGGACCAGCGGGTGCATTTTGTGTTCCAGCCCGGACTGCGGATGGAGCCGCTGTTAGAAGCTGTTTAAGGGGCCTGTTTGGCCCAATCTCGGCGTTGGGCGCGGATAGCAGATCCTCGAAATACTTCAAGTATTCCTCCGGTCCACTATCCACGGCCACCTTGATCTTGGACCAAACAGGCCCCCTAAACAGCTTCTAAACGGGTTCGAGATGCTGCTTGACCCATAAAAGAAATATGCGTTACCTCTATTGAACCTTTTGAAACAATAACCTCTTACCGGAGTTGGACCTGTTATGAAAATTCACTTTGTTGAAGCACGCGATCTGCCGGATCTCTGGTTTCAAGCGGTACACGATATTCTCGATGAAGGCCGCCGATTTACCATTGACCGAGGCTCTTATGCTGGACAGACTCGGCTGGAATACGATTATTTCTGTGGGCACGTGAAGTATCCCGGCACCCATCCGGTGATTCCGGATATCCCGCCGTCCTGCGGTATCCCCAACCCCGTTGAAGAGGCCTACATCTACGGCGGGGACGGTTACGACCGCTCATATATCGAGTATCTGATGACCGGTGAAAAAGAGATCGGTGAATCCTACACCTACGGTGAACGGCTTACCCGGGCACCGCTGACCGGCAACAAGTTTGCCTGGTGGGAGGAGGGCAACGCAGAGATTATCGACAAGCGTGAAGTGGACGGCGCCGCCGTGTTTGCAGAAGACGGGCAATTGTACCTCAACCAGATCGAGTGGATTATCCAAACCTACAAAAATCACGGGCACCGCAACAACCAGATGGTGCTGCAGGTGGCGCATCCTTCGGACTGTACCTTGCTGGACCCGCCCTGTTTAAGATCGATCGATACCCGCATTCAGGATGACACCCTCAACTTTTTTGTCTATTTTCGCTCCTGGGATTTATGGGGCGGCCTGCCGGCCAACCTGGCCGGGATCCAGAACCTCAAGGAATACATGGCTGGGGAGATAGGCGTGAAAGATGGTGAAATGATTGTGGAAAGTAAGGGGCTGCATCTTTACGGCTATGCTGAGGACTTGGCAAAGCTCCGCTGCCTTAAAGAATAGATATAGCATTAACAACGCGTTACGCATTTTCCGTGAAGAGGAGGATCGATGGCTTTACAATCTTACACAGCACAGGATTTGTACGAACTCATCACTAAGAAGAACGCGGACTTTTTACTTCTCGATGTGCGCAATGCCTCCGAGTTCGCCCGGTTTCAAATAGAGGGGCCGCGCACCTTTGACATGACGAATGTGCCGTACATGGAATTCGTGGAGTTTGAGGACCAGAGTGTGGCCAAGGTGCCCACGGGAAAACCCGTGCACATCGTGTGCGCCAAAGAGGGCTCAGCCAAATGCGTGGGTGAGATCCTGGACCAGGCGAAATCTTTTGGCGACGTGCGCTACCTGGAGGGCGGCATCAAAACCTGGGGTAACATGCTGGTTCCCATCCGGGTGTCGGACCTGGCCGGGGACAAGGAATACGAACTATACCAGTTCCTCCGCCCCGGCAAGGCCTCCTGCAGCTACGGCCTGGTGTACAAGGGAGAGATGATGCTCTTCGATCCCTCCCGCAACGTGGACTTCTACACCGCTTTTGCCAGGGAGAAGGGCGTCAAGATGGTGCGCACATTCGAGACCCACCTGCAGGCCGACTACATCGCCGGGTCCCACCACATTGCCCAGACCTCGGGCGCGACCTTCACGGCTCCGCCGGACGACTTCAAGGATGCAGTGTTCCAATACAGCGCGAGCGTTGACGGTGACACTTTCGCCTGCGGAGGCGGCCCCGAGGTCAAGGTGATCCACACCCCAGGGCACACCCCGGGCAGCACCTGTTATTTTATAGATGACAGCTTCCTGATCACTGGCGATACCGTGTTCGTGCAGTCCGTGGGCCGGCCAGATCTGGGCGGGCAGGCCGAGGCCTGGGCCCAACTGCTCTACGCCACCTTGCAGGAGCGGATTGCGCCCCTACCCGGTGCGGTGGTGGCTCTGCCCGGCCACTTTGCCGATTGGGGCGAAGCCAGCGCTGACAGCTATGTTGTGGCCGCCACGATGGGCGAGATTCGCGAACACAATAAGGATATTTACAACATTGCCAGGGAAGCCGATTTCATCCAGTTCATCAAGGAGAACATGCGCGAGCAGCCGCCCGAGTATGCGGTGATCCGGCAGGTCAACGCCGGTCTGGTGGAAAAAAACGAGGACGAACAGGAGATCCTTGACCTGGGCAAGAATGAATGCGCGGCCAGCACGGGGAAGTAACCGCGGGCCGTGTGTGTAGGGGTGCCGGTGGTTTATTTTGGGCAACACCAAAAATTGTTGCCTCCTGGTTTGGGGTCGGTGTTCCTAAAATTCGATACTCCCCGGGGTTCTGGGAAACGGAATCACGTCGCGGATATTTGAGATCCCCGTCACCAGCATCAGGACCCGCTCAAATCCCATTCCGAAGCCACTGTGCTCCACACTGCCGAAACGGCGGGCATCCAGGTACCACCAATAGGGCTCTTGCGCCATGCCGGTTTCGGCAATGCGACGTTTCAGTACCTCAAGCCGTTCTTCACGCTGGCTGCCGCCGATAATTTCACCGATCCGCGGCACCAGCACATCCATGGCCGCCACTGTCCGGTCGTCGTCATTCAAACGCATGTAGAACGGTTTGATTTCCTTGGGGTAATCGTACAGGATGACCGGCTTTTCAAAGTGCTGCTCGGACAGGTAGCGTTCGTGCTCCGACTGGAGATCTTTTCCGAAATCCACGGCATAATCAAATTTTTGGCCGGATTTATTCAATATTTCAATTGCATCTGTATAGGGCAGGCGCTCAAATTCGGATGAGACGATATTGTCGAGCGTGGGCATCAGGGTTTTGTCCACGAACCGGGCAAACAGGTTCAAATCGTCGGCACAGTGATCGATGATCCAGGAAACCAGAAACTTGATAAGGTCTTCGCCCAGCTGCATATTGCCGTCCAGATCGCAGAACGCCATTTCCGGCTCCACCATCCAGAATTCCGCCACGTGCCGGCTGGTGTTAGAGTTTTCAGCCCGGAAGGTCGGTCCAAACGTATAGACATCGCCCAGCGACAAGGCCAGCATTTCCGCCGAAAGCTGACCGGAAACGGTGAGGTTGGCCTCGGTACCGAAAAAATCATCTGAAAAGTCGGTATTCCCATCTTTGATAGCGGCCTTATCGGGTGGCAGGGTCGTGATCCGAAACAGCTCGCCGGCGCCTTCGCAATCACTGCCGGTGATAATCGGGGTATGGATATGCCGAAAGTCGCGATCCCGGAAGAATTTATGTACGGCAAAAGCCAGTTCCGACCGAATGCGAAATACTGCGCTATATTTGTTCGTCCGCGGGCGCAGGTGGGCAATGGTGCGTAAAAATTCATCGGTGTGTCGCTTTTTCTGCAGGGGGAAGTCGTCCGGGGCGATGTTGATAATATCGACTGCTTCGGCTTGAATTTCCCAACCTTGTCCCTTTCCCTTGGATTCAACCAGGCGGCCGGTAATCGCCACTGCCGAGCCGGTGGTGACCTTACGAATATCATCATAATTGGCCAGGGACTCATCCGCGATTACCTGGATGTTCTTCAGGCATGAGCCGTCATTGATTTCCAGGAAAGAAAAACCCTTTGAATCGCGGCGGGTGCGTACCCAACCTTTAATCAACACTTCGTCCACCGGGCTTCTTGACCCCAGCAGTTTGACTATCTTTTCACGCGTCATAATTTTCCTCGCTAATCGCCGTGTCATATTTTAATTAAATCAGTTGAAAAGCGCTCTAATAGGTTCAAGGTCAAGGCGGCCGTGAGGTTCAAACCGGAGGTGCCAGCGAAGCCAATGCCTTGCGTGGTAAATACTTGTCAGTATTTCGAGGATAGCGCTGACGCTTCACTCTGTGCTGAACCCGAGGGCCCAACGCGGAGATTGAGCCTGTTAGAGCGCTTTTAAACCGAATTTATAGCTTAACCGTAATATAGTACCCGCGATGTCCGCGCTGCAACAGCACCACCACAGATTTTTTCCGGCGAAATTTGACGATGGCGGCCTTAAAATCCTCAACATTGTTGATATTGTAATCATCGATGCGGCGAATGACATCTCCCGGTCCGGCCCCGATCCGGTCCATGTAAGTGCCGGTACGCAGGGTGGTAATCAGCACACCCGTTTCCGCGGCGACCCGGTATTTACGGCGGACGTTGCGATCCAGTTCGGCGACGGCCACTCCGAGCAACCACTCGGCCAGGGCCAGGGCCTGTTCGGGCGGGAAAACCGTGACATTGACCCTGGCTGTGATGAACCGGTCCCGGCGCTTGAGGTTAATCTCGATGGTCTGGCCGGCGGCCACCGCCCGCATGATATCCTGAAAGGCGCTGTTGGATGGCACCGGGCGGCTGTTTACCTTCATGATAATGTCACCGCTTTTTATGCCGGCACGATCTGCCGGCCCCATGCGGGTAACCGATTCCACGATGACCCCTTTTCCAGTGGGGATCTTGTAATGTTCAACCAGTTCCCGGTTCAGGTCCTGAACCAGCAGGCCGATCCAGGCCTGGATAACTTCGCCGTAGGCAATCAGATCGGAAACGATGCGGCGGGCCTTGTTGATCGGGATCGCAAACCCGATACCGCGGGCGTTGGCATATATGGCCGTGTTGATGCCGATCAGGTCACCATTATTATTAAGCAGGGGGCCGCCCGAATTTCCCGGGTTGATCGGGGCATCGATCTGGATAAAATCGTGAAAAGTGCGGGCATCGGTGCGGACACTCCGGTTTACGGCACTGATCACGCCGGTCGACACGGTGTGCGAAAAACCGAAAGGATTGCCGATGGCGATCACGGTTTCGCCGATCAACAGATCGTCGCTGCGGGACATCTGGATATCCGGGAGGGATCCTCGTGAGTCGATTTTCAACACCGCCAGGTCGGAATCTGGATCGGCACCGACAATCTGGGCGTTGAACTCGCGCTCATCTTTGAGGGTAACGGTAATCGTACCGGCGCGGGTGATGACATGCGCGTTGGTCAGAATGAAGCCGCGGTTCCCGTCTATGATGACCCCGGACCCCAGACTGGTCCGCTTTTGCTGCCGGTTGTACCCATGATCAAAGAAGTCTTTGAAGAAGCGCTCGAAAAATGGGTCCATGCCATATGAGTTGAACGGGTTCTGCTCCGGCCGGGTTTCATACTCCGAACTGATGTTTACCACCGCCGGTCCAACCCGTTTGACGGTTTTGACAACTGCGGTTTCACGGTTATATTTTTCAGCAAGAGCGGGCGGAGGTAACAGGAGGCCGCAAATCAGGCCAATCAGGAAGATTCTGTTTATAATACAGATGTTTTTATTGCTTGCCGCGGATTTTTCTGGCATTTAGATTCCTTTTTCTTCAGCAACACAGGTAAAAATTTATAACATGCCCAAAAAAAGCGTTCAAGACCTACTGCCCTTTGTTGAGCAGCCGAGTCAGTATCTCGGGAACGAGATCAACAGCGTTCACAAGGATCACCAGGCAATTGCTCTAAAGGTGGCCCTGGCCTTTCCGGATCTTTACCAGATCGGCACTTCCCATTTCGGCATGCAGATTCTCTACCACATCCTCAACGCCCAGCCGGACATCTGCGCCGAGCGGGTTTTTGCGCCGGGTAACGACATGGAAGCCAAATTACGCAATTCCGGAATTCCGTTGGGTACCCTTGAAAGCCGAACACCCCTGGCGAACATGGATATCATCGGTTTCAGCCTTCTATATGAGTTGAATTATACCAATATGCTCACCATGCTTGATTTGGGGGGCATTCCATTTTACGCACGGGATCGGGACGACTCCCACCCATTTGTCATTGCCGGGGGGCCCTGCACCTGCAATCCGGAACCGGTTGCGGATTTTTTTGATGCTGTCGTCATCGGGGATGGCGAGCAGGTTGTCCAGGACATGGCCGCAGCCTGGATCGAATGGAAACAGGCCGGAAACCGGGACAAGGAGGTGCTGCTCAAGGCGTGGGACCGCCTTGCCGGTGTTTACATCCCAGCTTTCTACCGGGTCGTTTATGACGACGATGGATTTCAGACCCTCATACCGGAAAGAACCTCCAAAACCGCCGTACAGCGCACCGTCATTTCCAGTCTTGATCAGGCCCCGTTTCCGACCACCCCCCCGGTTCCCTATGGGCGCCCGGTCCACGACCGTCTACGGCTGGAGCTTTCCCGGGGGTGCACCCGGGGATGCCGGTTTTGCCAGGCCGGCATGCTATACCGGCCGGTGCGGGAACGATCCGCCCGTACGCTGGCCGCGCTGTCTCGGGACAGCCTGAAACTGACCGGTTACGAGGACCTGTCACTTTTATCGCTCAGCACCGGTGATTACAGTCAAATCACGGAGCTTATGGAATACTTGATGGAGACTTGTGAAAATCAGCATATCGCCATTTCGCTACCCTCCCTGCGGGCCGGTACCCTGACGCCGGAACTGATGCAACAGATAAAAAAGGTACGTAAAACCGGATTTACCATCGCACCGGAAGCCGGCAGCCAGAGGCTGCGGGATGTCATCAATAAAAACATTTCCCAGGCGGATATTCAAAACACGGTCGATGACGCCTTTTCATTGGGCTGGAAACTGGTCAAACTTTATTTTATGACCGGGCTGCCCACCGAGACCCCGGAAGACCTGGATGAATTGATCCGGTTGGTCAAGTCATTGCGGCACAGCCGCGATGAAAAAGCGCGGCGACGCAACCTCAATGTCAGCGTGGGCACCTTTATCCCCAAACCGCACACGCCTTTTCAGTGGTCTTCCCAGATTTCTCTGGAAGCATCCCGCGACAACCTGAATCGACTCAGGAGCGCCTTGAAACTTCCGGGGATCCAATTCAAGTGGCAGAACCCTGAAATCAGCCTCCTGGAGGGACCCTGGTCACGGGGTGACCGCAAACTCAGTCGTTTGCTGGTGAACGCTTATCGCCAGGGATGCCGCTTTGATGGGTGGGGAGACAAATTAAGGTTGGATCTCTGGCAGGCGGCTATCGTTGAGAGCGATATCGACATGGATTTTTATACCCGGCGAATGCGTTCCCTCGATGAACCACTGCCATGGGATGTGATTGATATCGGCGTTAACAAGTCGTATTTACAGGCGGAGTGGCAGCAGGCCCTGAATGGTCAAACGTCTACAGACTGCCGGCACGGTGAGTGCAACGACTGCGGTGTCTGTGATTTCGAATCATTGGCACCGCTTCTTTCCATCGATATTGCGGACAGCGGGAAAAGCTTGCCACCGGCAAATCTGCCGGAAGACGACGAACACTTCCGTTCGGTCAAGGTCCAATTTTCCAAAACCGGCGATGCCCGCTTTCTGGGTCACCTGGAAATGGCCAGCATTATTGCACGCGCGCTTAAAAGAGCCGATATCACGGTTAAATTTACCCGCGGGCATCATCCCAAGGCCAAGCTTTCCTTTCTGGACACCCTGCCTCTGGGTATGGAAAGCCTGGAAGAATTTTTCAAGGTAGCCATTTTGAAGGACGAGGACGAGCAGAAGCTTATCCACCGGCTGAACCAGGAATTGCCCCGGGGGTTGCAGGTCCGGTCCATTTCCACTGCCCGGAAAAAGAAAGGCTCGCAGACCCCTCCGGTAAGATACTCGGTCGCCCTGCAGGTCGGCACGTTTACCCACCAACACCTGGATGAATTCAAAAATGCGCCGGACTGGATCTTTACCAAGACCGGCAAAAAAGGTCGCCGGAAAGATCTCGATCTTAAAAAAATGATTGAAAATATTGTAATTTCGTCTGAAAAAGAGTTAGCTTTAAGACTTAACACGGATGCCGGTAAAACCGTGCGGCCGGCCGATGTTCTCGGGAGTATCTTCAAACTGGACCAGGAAAGCATTCGCGCCGCACGCATTGTCAAATTGGGCACCCGGCCGGTATAGAAACGCACGCCACCACACTTTGCTAAAAAGCGAAAACAAACCATGTATCGAAGACTGATAGTTAACGTTGCGGAGCACGAAACCCGGGTCGCTATCCAGGAAGATGGGACCATCGTGGAACTGTTTGTCCAGAGGAAAGACGGCTCTGATATCGCCGGGAATATATATAAAGGCCGGGTACAGCGGGTTTTACCCGGCATGCAGGCTGCGTTTGTCAGCATTGGTCTCGAACAAGCTGCATTTCTGCATGTAAACGATGTCATTGATGAACGTCTGTATAGCCAGGATGACTATGCGCAAGCTTTCGGCAATGGTGATGTTCAACAGGACGCGATAGAAAAGGATGCGGAGAGCGATGATTTTTTTAACGCCTCTGACCGCGAAAAACACATTGAAGAACTGCTGCGGGAAGGGCAGGAGATCCTGGTGCATGTTGCCAAGTCGCCCATCGGTACCAAGGGCGCCCGGGTAACCGGCCACGTTTCCCTGCCCGGACGCTACCTGGTTCTCATGGCGAATTCAGATCACATCGGGGTGTCTCGGAAGATCGAAGACGAGGCGGAAAGAAACCGGTTGAAGGAGATGATCGGTGATCTACGGGAAGACCACATTGGATACATAGCCCGGACGGCCAGCGAGGGCATAGACAGCCGCAAGGTGTCCCGGGAAATGAAATTTCTGAACAACCTTTGGAAGAACATTCTGAAAAGATATCAGGCGGCTTCAGCCCCGGCGCTGCTGCACAAGGAGCTCGATGTCGGTTTACGGGCGCTGCGGGACCTGCTGACCAGCGAGGCGGAACGTCTCATCATTGATTCGAAAAGCGCCTACGATACCATTAAAAGATTCATAGAAACCTTCATGCCGAGTCTGCGCAATTCTATTGAACTCTACGAAGGCAGTGAACCGATATTCGATGCATATAATCTGGAAGGCGATATTTCCCGGGCGCTGCAGAAAAAAGTGTGGCTCAAATCTGGGGGCTACATCGTGATCGAGCAAACAGAGGCCCTGGTGGCCGTCGATGTCAATACCGGCCGCTATGTGGGCAAACACAACCTGGAAGAAACGATCGTGAAAACCAATCTCGAGGCCGTCAAGGAAATAGCTTACCAGATACGGCTGCGTGATATCGGTGGACTCATCATCATCGATTTCATAGATATGGATAGAAAGTCCAACCAGGATAAAATCCACAACGCTTTCAAGGAGTCATTGAAAAAGGATCGCAGCAAGATCAACATCCTGCCCTTTTCGGAAATGGGGTTGATTCAAATGACTCGCAAACGGGTCAAAAAGTCTTTGACCAGCCTCTTGTGTGAGCCCTGCTTCTATTGCGAGGGGGCCGGGTATCAAATATCTCGGCGCACGATTTGTTTTAATATTTACCGGGAAATTCTGCGGGCCGCCCAGGACATGACCGGGGATCGTTTTACCCTGCGAGTCAATCCCGAAATAGCGGAGTACCTGCATGGGGAGGAAAACCGGATCATCATTTTGTTGGAGCAGATTACCGCCAAGCCGGTGGTTATATACCCCCATAATGAGTTTCACATGGAGGAGTTCGACATATTTGAGCACCAGGCTTAAATCAATGATTTTCAATCTTGACAGACACAATCGTATGTGTGTATTGTGTCCGATTGTAGTGGACTATTGACGGAGGCAGGCGCCGTTCGGCAGGCATGAAACGGAATAGATAAAAGGAAACGTTTAAAATGAAACGGACATTTCAACCAAGCAGAATCAAACGGGCCCGGACCCACGGATTTAGAAAGCGGATGTCATCCAAGGCCGGGCGCCGGATCATCAACCGGAGAAGAGCCAAAGGCAGAGCGCGCCCCGCCTGTTGGCCGGCTGGATTATAAGCGAATAAACACCGTGAAAAAAGAATGCGCCCCGGGGTGGATTCTTTTTTCTCATTGGTCCGCAGGAAACCGGGCCAATCGGATAAACGCTGCGGCGCGCGGCATACCTTAACCGCAAACATGTCGGAATACGGGTACCCAAAGCAAGACCGGCTCCTGAAAAGAGGCGACTACCTGTCTCTTGGCAGAGGCGGTGCTAAGTATCATCGTCAGCACTTTCTTTGTATTTATAAAAAAGGGCCGGGGGACAGATCACGACTGGGCCTTACCATCTCTAAAAGAGTCGGCCCGGCAGTGACCCGCAATCGGCTTAAAAGAACATGCCGAGAGTTTTTCCGTTTGAACAAGCACCTTCTGGGGGATGCCTGGGACATCAATCTCATTGCCAAGAAAAGCGCCGCGACAGCAACCCGGGAACAGGTGAGAACGTGCCTGCACGAAATTTTTTTGAGGATCGCGGAGAAATAGCTATTAGACAGTTACCCCTAATTGTAATTAGGTTCTATCAGGCGGCCATTTCACCTTATCTGGGCCGGAATTGCCGATTCTATCCTTCCTGTTCTGAATACAGTTATCAGGCCATCCGCAGATATGGCGTACTGCAGGGTTGTTACCTGTCGATCAAGAGAATAGCAAAATGCCACCCGTTTCACAGCGGTGGTTTTGGTCCCCTACCGTAAACATAAGCCCCGGAAATAAAAGAATTCAATATGAACATGGGACATAAATCGTTATTCAATACTTACGACAATACCGGGCAAACTTTCGTATTGGGTGACACCAGGAGAAGAGCATGGACCAGGTAAGACTGATTATTGCCATCGGGCTATCATTTTTAGTGTTTTTTATATGGGATGCCTTTTTTACGGAAAAAAAACCGGTCCCGCCGCCTGTCGCCGAGCAGACCGAAACCACGCCGGAACAAACGCCATCCGGGTCCGTTGTGAAGCGCCCGGCACCACCGGCCCCGCCTGCGACTGGTCAGGAAAAGGCAATCCGGGAAACTGCCCCCACTTCTCCCCTGGTTCAACCTTTAGTCGCCCGTGACGTACTTATCACCACCGATAAATACGAAACCCGGATCAGTGAACGGGGGGCTGCAATCACCAGTTTTCGACTGAAAGACTACATGGATCGCGTCGGTGAAAACGGGAACATGTTAGAACTGGTACCGGCGGTGGTGAAGGACGGAACCACCCGCATTCATTTCGAAGACAGTCGTTTGGGTGAAGCCCACAAGGCCATCTTCTCTATCGGGAACCAACCGACCAACTTGATTGTTGAGAGTGAGAAACAGAGCCTGGTTCTTACCTGGAGAGGTCCCCATGGCGTTGACGTGGTGAAGACATACACCTTTCACCCCGGCCAATACCTTATCGATCTTGATATCGCCATAGTGAATCACACCACCGGCCCGCTGGAAGAGCAGCCAGCTGTAGAACTGGCCGGACCCCGACCTCAAAAAACATCTTACACGTTCGAAGGCCCCAGCGCGTTCATAAATAACGAACTCGAACAGATTAAAATCAAAAGCATCGAAAAAACGAACACATACAATGGAAACATTGAATGGATCGCCTTGCAGGACCGCTACTTTCTAACCGGCCTATTGACGGATCCCAATATCAAAGCGGAACTTGTGCTGGGGGCTACCAAAAAGGTGCTGACGAACAAGTATGTTCACCCCGGTACCCGGATTGAACCTGGACAGCAGGTCGTGATAAAACACCAGTTGTTCATGGGCCCCAAGCAGATGGACCTGCTTAACGACGTAGGCAAAGGGTTGGGCCACCTGATTGACTTTGGCTGGTTCGATTTCCTCGCCAAGCCCTGCCTGCATTTTATGAACATGATTTACAGCGTCGTTCCCAATTACGGCCTGGCGATCATTTTAATTACCATCATTCTAAAGATCTTACTGTGGCCTTTAGGGACCAAGAGCTACAAGTCCATGAATGAGATGAAACGCATTCAACCACTGATTGCCGAGCTCCGGGAAAAATACAAAAACGATAAAAAGAAACTGAACGAGGAGACCATGAGTCTGTATCGGACTTATAAGGTAAACCCCACGGGGGGGTGTCTACCGATGGTTCTTCAGATTCCTGTTTTTTTTGCTCTTTATCGGATGCTTTATGAGGCCATTGAATTGCGGCACGCTCCCTTTATTGGTTGGATCAATGATTTGTCGGCGCCCGACAGGCTTTTCAATTTCGGCTTCAGCATTCCTCTAATGGAACCACCCTATGGCATTCCGGTGCTCACCCTGGTCATGGGAGCCTCCATGTTTCTGCAGCAGAAAATGTCGCCCCCCATGGGGGATCCTGCCCAGGCAAAAATGATGATGGCGATGCCGATTGTTTTTACCTTCATCTTTATCAATTTTTCGTCTGGCCTGGTACTTTATTGGTTTGTCAACAACGTGCTCTCCATTGCCCAGCAGTATTATATTCAGAAAAAATTTGCGTAAGAACGGAGGCGTGAATGACCTCGGAAATGCTGTTTGAGGGAAAGAAAGTTGAACAGGCAATCCAAAGAGCCTGTCAACAGCTTGATATAAATGAAGAAAATCCCAAATATGAGGTTGTCACCCGGGGATCAACCGGTATTTTCGGGCTGGTCGGTACCCGAAAGGCCCAGATAAAGGTCATTGTTCAAGGAAATCAAGCAGATAGAGAACCATACCATCTGGGGCCTGGTTTTGAAACAACAAACATTGGTCAGATCGGTGTCTCCACCGGCACTCTTTCGGGTCCGGCCAGAATCGGTCAGGAAGCACTGGAAAAAATCGCGGCGGGCATCACCAATGGTACCAGCGTCATAACCCGGGGTGAAGGTAAACGTATCACCTACAAAATCGAAGGCGGCAGAGCCGGAGTCCTCATTGGAAAGCGAGGCCAAACCCTTGAAGCCATCCAATACCTTGTCGAAAAAGTGGTCAACCGCAATAGTCAGAAACGGGTGCGGATCAGTATTGATGTCGGCGGATATTTGGCCAAGAAAAGGCAGAACCTTGAAAACCTCGCCGAAAAAACCGCACAAAAAGCAAAAAAGAATGGCAAACCGGCCACCATTGGGCAATTGAACGCTCACGATCGTCGCATCGTACATCTTGCACTAAAAGAGGATATTGACGTGACGACAAAAAGTGTGGGCCATGGCTATCTGCGAAAACTGGTAGTGATGCCCAAAAAGCGCCGCAACAATCTAAACAGAGGCCCCCAGCGGCCTGCCTAAACCAATGGATCGCAGCACCATTGCCGCAATTTGCACCCCCCGCGGATTTGGAGGGGTTGGGATCGTTAAAATATCCGGACCCGACGCCCTTCAAATCGCCAGGGCAATTTTCCGTAGTAAAATCCAAAAAGACGACCTTGCAGAGGCGGTCAGCTTCAAGGCCTACCGGTTGCGATACGGTGTTATCGTGCAACCGGAAGATGGCCGCCGTATCGATGAAGTACTATTAGCCTCCATGCGGGCCCCTAAAAGCTACACCGGCGAGGACGTTGTCGAGATAAATGCGCATGCCGGTCCGGTTGTTTTAAATTCAATTCTCGACCTCGTTCTGGAACAGGGCGCCCACTTGGCTGAACCTGGCGAGTTTACGCGGCGTGCGTTTTTAAACGGACGCATCGACCTGACCCAGGCTGAAGCAGTGGTTGATTTGATCAATGCCAAGACAAACGCGGCCGCCCGAATGGCCAGTGCTCAGATGGCCGGCCAATTGCGCGCCGAGATTGAGAAAATCAGGGTCACCGTTAAGCAATTGATTACCCATAATGAAGCCCGTATCGATTTTCCCGAAGATGTCGTTTCCGAAAACCATTTGGCTGCAGATATTCTTGCTTTACAGGACAAAATCATTAGTCCGCTTAAGTCTATCATCGACCATTATCGAGAAGGTCGTATTTTACGTGAGGGGCTTCGCCTGGCGGTGGTGGGACGACCAAACGTCGGTAAATCCAGCTTAATGAACCGGCTGGTGCGTAATGACCGTGCTATTGTAACCGATATCCCCGGCACTACTCGCGATACCGTCGAGGACTTTATCAACATTCAGGGTATCCCCGTCGTCATCGTTGATACGGCGGGATTTCAAAATACTGACAACCCTGTTGAAATAATCGGTATTGAAAAAACGTTAAAGAATATTGAGCAGGCTGACCTGATCCTTTTTGTTGTCGAGGAGGGGCATGGTCTACAGGCAGGGGACTTCGAGATATACAAAAAAGTTGCAGACAAACCCCTATTCATTGTTATTAATAAGAAAGACCTGGAAAATGTTTCTCAGCCTATCCTTTTACCCGATGAGTGGGGTGGGAACCCCAGTCTGCGTATTTCGGCCCTTAAGGGCGAGGGTTTGGCGGCGTTGGAAAAAGCCATTTACGGATTCGTGGCAGGTGGTCAGCATGGCCCGATGAATACTGATTTTGCCCCCAATTTACGGCAAAAGCAACTCATCCAAAACAGTTTACGGGCGGCCCAAGCCGCCCTGGAAAGCAAAGAACGTGAAGATCCTGGAGAATTGACGGCCCTGGATTTGGACGAGTGTCTTTTAAATCTTAACGCGATCCTGGGAAAACATATGCGTGAAGATATACTAGAACGCATTTTCAGTGAATTCTGCATAGGGAAATAATGTTTCACGTGAAACAATCGGCAGTCTGATTTTCACAAAATATCAATTCGACGAGTGGGTCGACTTTGGAGGGGCAGGTCTATATGGATTTTGATTTTTCACCGTACTTTAAAAAATATGAGGAACTGGTTGCGGTTGCCGAGGATGCGTTCGCCCGGATTAGAAAGGATTATCCGGAGTGTGTGAAATGTGAGCTGGGTTGCGCGGAGTGCTGCCATGCGCTTTTTGATCTAACCCTCATCGAGGCCCTCTATGTCAACCAAAAATTTAAAGCGGCCTTCGAGGGGGATCGACACGAAGCAATGCTTGAAAGGGCCAACCTTGCAGATCGACAGACCTATAAAATCAAAAAAAGAGCCGGAAAAATGGTAAAGGAGGGCAGTCCCGACGAGGAGATTCTGGAAAAAATTGCCGCCGAATCAGTCCGCTGTGCCTTGCTAAACGATAAGAATTTGTGTGATCTGTATGACTTTCGGCCGATTACCTGTCGGTTGTATGGGGTTCCCACGGCCATCGGCGGCAAGGGACATACCTGCGGGCTGTCAGCTTTTGAACCCGGTGAATCCTATCCAACAGCTAACCTGGATCGGATTCAGGCCGCCCTGACGGCGCTTTCAAGCGCCCTGGTGGCCGATCTCAAATCCAAATATGTAACGTTGGGCGAAATGCTGGTTCCACTATCCATGGCTCTCCTGACCGAATATGATGAAACTTACCTGGGGGTGCCGTCGGACGCTGAAGAAAATGCGGGTAGCCCGGAGAGTGAAAATGAGTAATATAACACCAGAAGAAGAGGCCGCCCGAAAAAAGGCGATATTTGACACCATGTCTCCCCGCGGACAGAAATTCATCCTTAAGAAGGGATATGACAATTGGGATCCTTTTGAGGAGCCGAAGGACCCTATCGATATCCGCACCGATAAAACCAAGCGCACCTCACAGCAGCTTATCCGCGAATTTTTACAGGCGGTGTCCCACGATGAGTATTCCTCGGCATATGGCCGGGGAGCATTCGAGCTCTGCCTGGGAATCGTGAACAACGATGAGGCCGCCCGGGGCATGTTTGATTTTTCTTGCTGGTACCGGACGCTTTTAAAAGCAGAGGGGCATCTGGACGAAAAAGACAAGAAGTAACCGCCAACCACATCAAAAACACTTTAATTCACCCGGTCCCTCACAGGGGGCCGGGTTTTTATTTTGCGCAATCCAAATGTTGGGTAGAAATGTAAAAATATGAAAAAATGATCATAAAATGCCAAATATTGGGCGAAAAGGGTTGAAAATTCGCTATTCCGCCAAATTCTGGAAAAAACCAAAAGGCATACATGGGTATGCACCCTTTAAAGATCGGCCCATATTCGTGCTCTCACGAAGTCGCCCCGTGAGCCCTACAGCCACAAGGGTTTGCGCGAAGTAAAACACAATATATGGTAGTCTCTACGAGCTTAGGTACCAAGTTTTGAGGTTTTCACCCGAAGCGAAGCCCGGTTCAGGATCGGCGGCTATTCTAACGCAACGCGTCATTTTTCACGCAGGTTGGCTACGCGCGGTCAATAAAAAAAGCCCTGCCGAAAAATTCGGCAGGGCTGTGATTGTCGCGTTGAGTGGAGCTAAACCATGAAGCTCCAGAGTATACCGGCGCAGATGGCGGAGCCAATCACGCCGGATGAGTTGCAGGCCATGGCATGCATCAGCAGAAAATTGGTCGGGTCCTCCTTTAGACCGGTCAAATGAACTTCCCGGGCCGAGCCTGGTACCGCGGACACACCGGCCGCCCCCAGCAGCGGATTGATCTTTTCTTTCGTGAAAAGGTTCATGATTTTCGCAAAAATAACCCCTGACGCTGTAGCGATGCTGAAGGCAACGGAACCGAGAAAAAAGATGCCGACTGACTTGCCCGTTAAAAATACGTCTCCCTGGGTGCTGGCACCAACAGTCAGGCCCAAGAAGATGGTGGCGGTGTCGATAATGGAACTGCTCGCCGTTTTGGCCAGGCGGTCAACCACGCCGGACTCTTTCATGATATTGCCGAAAAAGAAGGTGCCCAGCAGTGGAATAGAGGCCGGTGCCAGAAAGCAACACAGCAGCAGGCCGACAACCGGAAAGATCAACAATTCCTTTTTGGAAGGTCTGCGGGGTTCGGACATCCGGATCAGCCGTTCTTCCCGGGTTGTTAACAACCGCATGATGGGAGGCTGAATAATGGGAATCAGGGCCATGTAGGAGTAGGCCGCGATGGCGATGGGGCCTATCAGGTGCGGTGCCAGTTTAGCGGTCAAAAAGATAGAGGTCGGACCGTCAGCGCCACCGATGATGGCGATGGAGGCCGCTTCTTTCGGCAAGAATCCAAGCCCCAGGGCACTGAGCAAGGTGAAGAAGATACCCATCTGGGCGGCTGCCCCGAGCAGCATAAGTTTGGGGCGTGCCAGCAATGATGAAAAGTCGGTCATGGCGCCCAGGCCCAGAAATACAATGGAGGGGTACAAGCCGGAGGTGACTCCGAAATAGAGGTAATGCAGCACACTGTTTTCCTCGTAGATACCGAGTCCAAACCCTTTGAAAAAGGGAACGTTGCCGACCAGGATCCCAAATCCGATGGGCAACAGCAGCAATGGTTCGTACTGTTTGGCAATCGCGAGATAGATAAACAGGCAGCCTACCAGAATCATGCACACGTGGCGCCAATCTGCCAGGTAGTAACCAGTATTGGATAAAAATTGAAGTAGGAGGTCCATTTATGTCTTTTCCTTAAGCACCTTGTTTAGTAGCGTTCCATGCGAAGCGTCCCTCACCCTTTGAAACCAGAAAGCCGGCCGTGCGAAAGGCGCGAATGGTAATATGCGGGTGGGGAAAATCGTTATCGCGGGTAAGGGTGTACAGGGCATCCAGCGCAAACGTTTCCGGAAGCTGCTTAATGAGCGGTTCATAGAAAATCGCCTGCGCCGCGAGACTCTCCGGAAATTTTTCAGGGATGCCCACCGGCTCGGTTATAGCGGAACCTTTTTCCTTTTTCTCCATTAAGCCGACCAGCCAGTGAAGCCGCGAAATGATGAAAGACAGAACTGTCAAACCAGTCATAACGATGAGGGCCCCGGCAAGCGCCATGGCCCATCCGTTATTAGCCGAGATATTTTGAAAACTAAACAACGTAACCTCCTTAAATTTCTTAGCTGATATCCTGTGTTTTCGTCGGATGCGTGGAAGTATGTTCAGCAGGCATTCAGAGGGACGAAATGAAAATGTACCGGGCGCTAAAAAGAAATACTATAATGCACAGATACGATACAATGTCAATAGATTAATAAGCACTGCCGGCCTGCTTACACCTTGCCGGCGGACGGATCCAGACCAGCCATTAAAAGGCCGATCTGTTCCACCCGGGCGGTATCGCCAACCGCAAA
Source organism: Olavius algarvensis Delta 4 endosymbiont (assembly GCA_905176665.1). GTDB lineage: Bacteria > Desulfobacterota > Desulfobacteria > Desulfobacterales > CAJINA01 > CAJINA01. Next base: position 152,683 of record CAJINA010000149.1, read on the forward strand.
GGCGTCCATCAGTTTTCCCGCAAAAATCACGACGACCCGATCCGCCAGGGACAGGGCCTCCTTCAGGTCACCGGTAACCAGGAGTATGCCGGCCCGTTCGCGGGCTTGCAACAGCAGGTTCCAGACCTCTTCGGTCGCTCCGATGTCGAGGCCCTGGGTGGGTTGTTCGGCAACAATCAACCGTGGACGCCGGAAAAATTCACGTGCCAGAACAAGTTTCTGGAGATTGCCTCCGGACAATTGCCGGGCGGTGGCCGCGATGCGAGCCGGCTGAACATCAAACGCTGTGATCAAATCAGAGACTTTTGGGCGGGCCCGCTGCTTGGACAGCCAGGGGCCGTTACAGAATGCGTGCCGTGTCGTTATAAGGAAATTTTCCAACATGTTCAGGTGTTGACAGGTGGCCAGCCCCTGCCGGTCCTCGGGGATATAGCTCAATAGGTTATCCCGGTTGGTATTGCCGAAAAATTTAGTCCAGGTCTTTCCTAAAATTGAAATGTGGCCGCCGGCCGGTCGCTGCAGTCCGCAAATAATTTCCACCAGCCGCTTCTGGCCGTTGCCGGCAACACCAACAAGACCCAGAATTTCGCCCTGGCGAAGCTCAAGATCGACATCTTTCAAAACATCGTCACTCAAACCCTCTATCTTCAATACCCGCTGCCGGTGTTCCACTGGCTGGCGTGCCACCTGCAGGATCACCTCGCGGCCGACCATTTTGCGGGCCAGCTCAGCCCGCGATGTGACCATATCGGTCGGCATCTGGTCGGTCAGGCTTCCCCGGCGCAGGATAGCGATTTCATCGGCGATTTCCAAAACCTCGGCCAGCTTGTGGCTGATAAAGATAATGGCTTTTCCGCGGCTGGCCAGCTGTTTCAAAGCGCCGAAAAGCTGTTTGACCTCTGGCGGCGTCAAAACGGCGGTAGGTTCATCGAATATCAGGATCCGGCTGTCCCGGTGCAGCAGGCGGAGTATTTCAACCCGCTGCTTTTCACCCATGGAGAGATTGGCTACCTTGGCATCCGGGTCTACGGCGAGACCGGCATCTGTGGCCAGGTCGAGGACCCGGGCCCGCATCCGGTCGCGGTTCAGCAGGGGACCGGATTCCTGACCGAGAAACACGTTTTCAGAAACCGTCATGGCTTCGACCAGCTTGAAATGCTGGTACACCATGCCGATTCCATACCGGATGGCCCTGCGGGTACTGGTGAGGGAGACTTTAAGGCCGTCGATGTAAACACTGCCGCTGTCGGGGACAAGTTGCCCGGCCAGGATGCTCATCAAGGTACTCTTGCCGGCCCCGTTTTCCCCGAGCAGAGCCGTGATGGTGCCGGCCTTGATATCGAGAGTTATCTCCCGGTTGGCCTGGACCGGCCCAAAATTTTTACAGATGGCTTCCAGGCGTACCATTACTTGGTCGGTATTAGGCATGCGTTTATTTCCGTAATCCGACGATCGGTTGCACAAATTTTGATTCGGCGTCCCATGGAAACAAGATCCAGGTGTCCTGGCTGACCTCCGTTATAAAGGTGTCTACCAGTGGGCGGCCGGCCGGTTTGGCGTAAACAGTTGCAAAATGAGCTTTCGGCAGCATCTCTCGAACGGAGCGGGCGGTATTGCCGGTATCGACGAGGTCATCGATGATCAACCAGCCTTCCCCATCGCTCTGGACGGACTTCAAAATTTCAATTTCGCCCTGGCGGTCTTGCCAACTGTAGCTGGCGATACAAACGGTATCCACCAGGCGAATGTCCAGTTCCCGGGCGATGATGGCCGCCGGGACAAGGCCGCCGCGGGTAACGGCCACGATACCTTCGAAAAAGTCCAAATCCAGAAGACGCCAGGCCAAAGCCCTGGAGTCCCGATGCAACTGTTCCCATGAGATGGGGTATGTTTTGGTATAGGGCATGTCTTCCATTGGCATAAATCCATTTTTATAAATATTTACAGATATATAGAATTTCCACAGATATATTCACTCCGCCGGTTCGATGTTGATTCCCAAAGCGGCCGGAGATTGGGCTCGGGTGCCTTTGCGGGAAGAGAGGACCAGGACCAGAACCGTCAGGCCGTATGGCAGCATCAGTAGCAACGAAGAAGGAATGTGAGTCCCCATCGCCTGCAGGCGCAACTGGAAGGCCATAATTCCGCCGAAAAGGTAAGCCCCGATGAGCGCGCGCTCCGGGCGCCAGAAAGCAAAGATAACCAGGGCTACGGCAATCCACCCCCTTCCAGCCGACATCCCGCTGGTCCATAGATGCGTGTAAGCCAGCGATAAATAGGCCCCTCCCAGGCCAACCAGGAACCCGCCGCCGATAACCCCGGCCCAGCGATACAGGTGCACGGACACGCCGGCAGCCAAAGCGGCTTCAGGATATTCACCCACACTGCGCAGGCGCAGGCCCCACTTCGTGTTGCGAAAAAACAGCCACAAAAGGGGTACGATGAGATAGGAACCATAGACCAACGGGTCCTGGTTGAAGAACACCGGGCCAAGTCCGGGAATATCCGCCAGTAGCGGCAGGGGAACCGCTGAAAAGCCGGTAACTTTCTGTCCGACAAACGGGGTGCCGAGGTAGTCGGCCAGGCCCGTACCCAGAATCGTCAGGGCCAATCCAGACACAACCTGGTTGCCCTGGAAACCAATGCAGACCAGACCATGCAGGGCAGCCAACAGCCCGCCGGCCAGTCCGCCTACCAGGAAAGCCAGGGTTGCCTGGCCGGTGTACAGTGCGGCAATAAAGCCCGCCAGGGCCCCCACCATCATCATGCCCTCGACTCCCAGGTTTAGAATCCCGACTTTTTCAGTTACGATTTCTCCCAGGGTCGCGTACAGGATCGGTGTCCCGGATTGAACAGTGGCGGCGAGCAGCAGAATGATAATTTCCGCAGACATTACTTTTTATGCACCCCTAACCGGTATTGGTTAAAGAACCCGGCGGCCAGGACGGTAAGCAGGATCAGTCCCTCCATGATGCTACCGAAGGCCGCCGGAACCTGCAGATCGAGCTGCAGGTTTTCTACACCGACGCGCAAACCGGCCAGGAGAAAAGATGCCAGGCCGATGTACAGTGGATTCAGCCTGGCCAGCCAGGCTACCACGATGGCAGTGTAGCCGTAGCCAACCATGATGCTGGGCTGTAGTCGGTTCAGGTTGGCCGAAGCTTCCAGAAATCCAGCGCAACCGGCGAGGGCTCCGCTGATCACCATCACCAGAATGACCAGGCGTTCATAGGGCAGGCGGGCGTAGCGGGCGCAACGGACATTTTCACCGCTGGCCATAAGTTCGAAACCGAGCCGGGAGTAACGCAAAAAAATCCAGATGAGAACACCGAAGAGAAAACAGAGCAGGGTGCCCCAATTCAGCCGGGTTGATCCAGTGGTGGCCACCACCGCCGCGGGCGAAAAGACCGGCGTCATGGGAAAGCCGTAGCTTTCCTGATCTTTCCAGGGGCCGTATACCAGGTAGTCCAGAAATAAAATGGCAATGTAATTCATCATCAGGGTGACGATGATTTCGTTAGCTTTCATGCGCAGCTTCAGCACAGCCGGGATGCAGGCCCAGAGCCCACCGGCAAATAGTGCCATGCCGAGCATGCCGGGAAGCATCACCAGGGGCCCCAGGCCTTTAAAGGTCAGGGCAAACCAGCTGGCCCCGATGGCGCCCAGGGCGAATTGACCCTCGGCCCCGATGTTCCAGATCTGCAGCCGGAAGGCCACCGCGACTCCCAGTGAACACAAGAAAAGAGGGATCGCCTTTACCAGACAATCTTCCAGGGCCCAGATGGAACCAAAGGCTCCCAGGAACAGGCGCACAATTCCCTCCAGGGCCGGTTTGTCCTGGAAAGCGAGCATGGCAGCGCTGATTCCCAGGGAGAGCAAGACGGCTCCAGATAAAACGAGACAGGAATGCCAGAGCGGCAATTCCTGTCTCCTATGAATCCGGAAACGGATCATCTTCTACTCGGTTGTGCCGATGACACCCTTGACGAACCAGGTCGTGCCCAGCAATTCCTTATCCGCCGCGGATGCATTGGCCGCAATTTTCACATTGCCGGCCTGATCATGGATAGGACCGGTAAAGACCTTCACCTTTCCAGCGGTAAGGTCAGTCTTCATGGCCAAGACCTTCTTCTGGATATCGGCCGGCACCATGGCGCCGAAGGGCGCCAGGGCGACGATCCCCTGGTCCATGCCCGGCCACGCGGCCATACTCTTCCAGGTGCCGTTTTTAACCTGGTTGACAATGTCAACGTAATAAGAGCCCCAATTCCAGATGGGGGCCGTCAGGTGTGCCTTGGGAGCAAACGCCGACATGTCTGAGTTATAGCCGACCGAATAAACGCCTTTTTCCTGAGCAGCTTCCTGGGGGCCCGGGCTGTCCTGGTGTTGGGCAATCACGTCCGCACCGATATCGAGCAGGCTTTTGGCGGCTTCTTTTTCGGTGGCGGGGTCGTACCAGGTTTTGGTCCAGACAACCCGGACTTCGACCGCCGGATTCAAACTCTGGGAGCCAAGGGTAAAGGCATTGATACCCCGAATCACCTCAGGGATCGGAAACGCGGCCACATACCCCAGCGTATTGTTTTTCGTCATGGCCCCGGCCACCATACCGGAAAGGTACCGCGCCTGGTACATGCGGCCAAAGTAGTTGCCCATGTTCTCGGCGGTTTTGTAACCGGAGCAATGCATAAAGATGGTTTTAGGGAATTTCTTGGCCACATTGAGCATGGGGTCCATGTAACCGAAGCTGGTGGCAAAGATGACATCAAAGCCCTTGCGCGCCATGTTCTGTATGACCCTCTCCGAATCAGGGCCCTCCTTGACTGATTCCACAAAAGAGGTGGTGACGCCTTCCATGGCTTCAACGGCCAGGCGGCCCTGGTTGTGGGCGTAGGACCAGCCCGCGTCGCCCACCGGTGAGACGTAGACAAAACCGACTTTGAGCGCTTTGCCGTCTTCCGTTTTGACCTGGGCTCTCTCCGGTTGTTTTTCTTGGACCGGTGCAACCGGCTTCTTTTCGACCAGGAAGATGTTCCACACGATGATGAACAATAACAGGACGCCGACAGCTAGAATGATAAGGCCTTTTTTCATTATGATCTCCTGAAACTAATGATTGGTTCGGTGATAAAGCACAGCCTTGCAGGGGCTGCCGCAGTTCGAGAATGTCGTGTTATAGGAAGGCGCAGGATTAAATGTCAACACCGTCACGCATCTTTTCTAAATACGCGTCCCACTCCATGGGCAGCAGATTTTTTTTCTGGTTGTTGCACGCTTTGCAGCAGGGGACCACGTTGCCTTTGGTCGTTTTGCCACCCCGGGCAATGGGGACCACATGATCCATGGTGAGGGCCTGCGGGGCGGTCGGCCGGTCGCAGTAATGGCAGCGGCCTTTGGCGCAGCGTCGTTTCCACCATTGCGAGGCTCGCAGTTCGCGGGCGTTGCGTTTTTCGCGCTTAAGGTCGGCCTCATCGGGATAAAATTGATAGGGATCCATCCCTCTTCCTTTATCGTTTCCAGCAACACAATACCAGTGCTAAATCAATCTTTGCAGGTCGCCAGCCAGGTCTCGATTTCAGGAATGAGCAGTTGATAGAACGCTTCGCTGCCCCCGAGACCGGAGCGCCCGAAAAAATAATTGATTTCCAGAAATAGCGGGGCAGGGCCCGGTGCGGAGGCATCGAAGATAATATCGACACCGGCCAGGTTGATCCCGGTTTGGGTGCACATGGCAAGGGTTGCCTCCCGACCGATCTGCTGCAGGTCTTCGTCGGCATCATGCTCAATGCTGGCTCCGGCAGCCACGCTCGTACCAAAGGAATGCCGGCCTGGCTGAATGCGCCAGTATGAGATCAACCGCTGGTTGATCACGGCCACCCGCAAAGAGCGGCGGCCATGGGGAATATAGGCCTGCAGGATAAAGCCAGCCAGCCCGGCCTTTTCGAACTCAGCGGCCTGATACAGTTTGTCGGCCAGCGCCTTGCGAGAGTTGATCAGATAGACGGTTTGACCTTCCCCGCCCCAGTCGAATTTGAAAACAAAAGGAAACGGTATCGGCAACGTCTCGTTATCAGAGGACTGTTGACAACTGAAATCCTCCAGATCCTTGTAAATTAGCGTATTCGGAAACGGCACATTCAATTTTTTAAAAAGGGTGGCCTGTCCGGTTTTTCCAGGGTAGGCAAAGCGGTGGCTGTAATCCGGGAATACGTGGGCGCAGTTTTCGATGGCCATGCGGTACAAGGACTCGCGACAGCCCTGCGGCAAAATGACAGCGGAGGCCGATTGAATCTCGGCCAGCTCTTCCGGACCAGGATCCCGTCCGGCTACGATGATATTTGTATCGGCGTCAAAACAGGGATGAAAGGAAAGTATCATTCGAACCTATCTTAAAAAGTTTTCATGTCGGGCGCAGCCTTTGGCGAAGCCTGATTGGCCCAAACTTCAGTCTCCGCTCAAGCTTCGGCTGATAGCCGCTTTTGGGCGTTCACAATAAATCCTCGAAATACCCGATGTGTTTACCACGTTGGGCATTGGCTTCGCTGGCACCTCCGGTTTACGACCCACATCTATATAAAAACAATATGCGGGAAGTCCCGCAACGCGGGGATCCTCATGGCCGCCTTGATTATGAACCAAAATCCGTTTTTTGAGATAGGTTCTAGTAACCAAAACGCCGCAGTGCTTTTGTGTCCTGGCTCCAGTTTTTCTGGACCCGGACAAAGAGTTTCAGGTAGACGCGCGTATCCAGCATCTGTTCGATTTCCTTGCGGGCGGCGGCGCCGATCTGTTTGAGCTTGGCGCCCTTTTTACCGATGATGATGCCTTTTTGAGAATCACGTTCCACGTGGATCGTGGCCGCGATGCGGGTGAGTTTTTTCACCCGGTCTTCTTTAAACGTATCGATGGTCACCGCTACCGCGCAGGGGATTTCCTGCCCGGTCAGTCGGAAGGCTTTTTCACGAATCAATTCGGCAACCAGAAAACGGTACGGCAGGTCGGTGAGACTGTCTTCGGAAAAAAAAGGCGGCCCCGCGGGCAGGTAAGTTTCCATAACGGCCAGCAAAGCGTCCACACCGTCACCCGAGCGGGCCGATAGTGGCATGATGTCTCGAAACGGAAATCGCTGGGACCAGGCTGCGATAGCCGGCAAGATGTCATTTTTCGGTACCAGGTCGGCCTTGTTCAGGGCCAGTACGACCGGGCACTTCAATTTCTCCAGGGCGTTTACCAGCATTTTTTCCGCCGGCGGGGCCGGGGCATCCAGATCGACCATCAGCAGCACGAGGTCTACATCACCCAGGGCCGTGAGGGCTACGTCGACTATTCGCGTGTGAAGCTCACCGCGGGCCTGGTGCACCCCGGGCGTGTCGATAAACACCATCTGGGACTTCGCAAGGTGAGCCACGCCCAGAATCCGGTTGCGGGTTGTCTGGGGTTTTTTAGATGTGATGCTGATCTTCTCACCGAGAACACGGTTCAACAGGGTCGATTTGCCGGCGTTGGGAGGGCCGGCAATGGCCACAAAACCTGACCGAAAACCGCGGTTTTCTTCACCGGATGCCATCTTGCAGCTCCTCTTGCGGCGTGCGGGTCACCAGCGTTTCAATTATTTCCCAGAGCTGTTCCTTGCCCAGTCGGGATTTGGCCGAAAAGAGCGTAAGCTGGTCGCGGTCGACCTCCAGCGCAGCGGTAATAAGCCGGACCTGTTTGTTCCGTTTGTTTTTTGAAAGTTTATCGGCCTTGGTCAAAACCGGGATCACCGGGATGTGATAGAGGTTGAGCCAGTCGATAAAATTACGCTCCTCCACTTGGGGAAGCCGGCGGATGTCCATGATCAGGGTCACGGCCTGCAGGCTGGAGCGCCCCTTAAGGTATCCCTCGATCATGGGGCCCCATTTTTTCTTTACGGCTGCCGGCACCTTGGCATAGCCGTATCCGGGCAGGTCCACCAGGTAGAAAGCCTGGTTGACAATAAAAAAGTTAATCAACCGGGTCCGGCCCGGTGTGGAACTGGTCTTTACCAGGTGTTTACGGTTGACCAGGGTGTTGATCAGGGAAGATTTACCGACGTTGGACCGGCCGGCAAAAGCGATTTCCGGCAGGCGGGCCTCGGGATACTGGTCCGGCTTAACGGCACTGGTCACAAATTCGGCGGATTTAACATGCATCTCGAGAACCTGAAAATTCGGAATGTTTTCAATGCGAACGCCGCAAACCCGAATATCGAAATTCGAAACAAAAAAGAAAAGCACAATGACTAAACCGATCAAACAAAACCTTAAACAAACGGATGAGCATCTGTTTCGGTCATTGGGACATTTGGAATTTGAATTTGTTTCGGATTTGCGGTGTTCGCCTTTGAAACACTCCGTGCTTCGAATTTCGGGTTTAGTTGTTTTTTTAATCCAGGGCGTAACAGTTTAAAGCTGTAGCGCCTGTAATTATTTAACCTTGAAGTACTTCTCCAACCGATCCATGCCCTTTTCAATGTTCTCCATGGAGGTGGCGTAGGAGAACCGCAGGTACCCCTCACCTTGGGGGCCGAAATCAATTCCCGGGGCAACGCCCACATGCGCATTTTCAAGAATATCGAAAGCCAGGGCATAAGAGTCGCGGGAGACATGTTTTGCATTGGCAAATACGTAAAAAGCACCGGTTGGCTCCACCGTGATTCCTAATCCCAGCCCCCGGATGCGCTCAAGCATGTACTTGCGCCGCCGGTTGTAGGTGTCGCGCATCCGGGCGGTGTCCTCGCCGGCCTCTTTTAAGGCGGTGATCCCGGCTTTTTGCACCATGGCATTGGCGGAAATAAAGAAGTTCTGGTGAATCTTCTGGATCGGTCGGACGAATTCGGGTGGTACGATGACATAGCCCAGACGCATACCGGTCATGGCATACAATTTCGAAAAGCCGTTAAGCACAAAGGCCCGGTCGGTAAACTCAAGGATCGAGTGCTCTTTCCCCTCGTATACCAGGCCGTGGTAAATTTCATCGGAAACAATATGGGGTCCGAGACCGGCAATGGCTTCCAGACGCTCCGTCGAAATCAAGTTGCCGGTCGGATTGGACGGGTAGTTGATAAAAATTCCCTTGGTGAGGGGGCTGATTTTTTCCTTGATGGCCTCCGGTCGGTATTGAAAGCCGTCTTCTTCGAAGACCGGGACCGTTACCGGGACACCACCGATAAATTTAATGAAATTGGGGTAACAGGCGTAGTGCGGATCCGAAATGATGATCTCTTCGCCGGGCTCTACCAGGGCGGAAAACAACATGAAAATGGCCGGAGAGGTTCCCGAACAGACAATAATGTTCCCGGGATCGACCGTCACGCCATAGGTGTCCTGGTAGTATTCACAGATAGCCTCCCGCAGTTCGAGCAAGCCGAGGCTGTGGGTGTAGTGGGTGTAGCCGGCATCCAGGGCCTGACAGGCGGCGGTCTTCACACACTGGGGCATATCAAAGTCCGGTTCACCAATTTCCAGGTGGACAATATCCACACCGTCTCTCTCCATTTCATGGGCCTTTTCCAGCACATCCATAACAATGAAGGAGGTAATATCTCTGGTGCGAGCGGTTGTCATTGAATGTTTCCTTAAAAACCTGGTCTTCAGGGCCAGGTTAGAGATAATTGGCCAAGCCGGGTTAGCTGCTGCCAGTGTTTAGGTCGAAGGCTGAAGACTGAAGGTCGGCTCGATAAAAGACCAATAATAACAAGGCTTTATCCGATTAATTTCTGCCCTTGATATTGAACCAAGATCCGCTTTTTGAGGCCGGTTCTAATACAATCAAGTCGATCAGATTGGTTTTAAGGTTTTTCTTCAGCCTTCAGTCTTCGGCCTGATTCCCTGTAGCCGGCCACAGGGGCACATGGTTACTTGGTTGAAAGCCCCTTAAAGGGGCAAAAAATCAAAGCCTGGCCCTCCGGACCAGGATACTTTATACCACCTTGTTTAGGGGGTACTCGATGATGCCCTCGGCGCCTATTTTTAACAGTTCGGGAATCAGGTCCCGCACCTGGTCGGAATCGATAACGGTCTCAACCGAGAACCAGGTTGTCTGGTAAAGCGGTGCTACGGTCGGGGCGTTGAGACTGGGCAGCAGCTGAACGACGCTTTCCAGGTTAGCCTGTTCCACGTTCATTTTCAATCCTACCAGTTTCTCGCCCTTGAGAGCCCCTTTGAGCAACAGGGCGATCTGCTCGATCGTCGCTCTTTTTTCTTTGTTTTCCCAAGCCTGACGATTGGCGATCAACTGCGTATTGGTCTGCATCAGCTCATGGACGATGCGCAAGCCATGCGCCTTGATGGTGCTCTCGGTTTCGGTTACTTCTACCACGGCATCGGCCAAGCCGGAGACCACTTTGGCCTCAGTAGCTCCCCAGGAAAACTCTATTTCAACCTCAATCTTACGCTCGGCGAAATAGCGCCGGGTAAATTGCACGAGTTCGGTGGCAATTTTCTTACCCTGCATGTCCTCCAGTGATTGCACCGGTGAGTCATAGGGGACTACCAGAACCCAGCGTGCCGGGCGGGCGCTGACCTTCGAGTAAACGAGGTCTTGCACCACCTGTACGTCCGAATTGTTTTCGGCAATCCAGTCTCGACCGGTCAAGCCGGCGTCCAGCGTACCGTTTTCGACATAGCGAGACATTTCCTGCGCGCGGCAGATTGCACACTCGATGGAATCGTCGTTAATTTCAGGAAAATAGCTCCTACCGTTGACATTTATGGTCCAACCCGAGCGTTTGAACAAGGCCAGGGTTGCATCCTGAAGGCTCCCTTTGGGCACCCCCAGGTTCAGTTTCGACTTCATTTTTTATAAACCTCCTCGGGATCAAAGACGGGTTTTCCGACCACTTCGAGTTCGCCGTCCTTGGATACGATTCTGAAAAAACAGCTGATATGGCCGGTATGACAGGCTGCCCGGCCGATTTGCGCAACTTTCAAGAGGACCGTATCGTCGTCACAATCTATCCGGATCTCCTTAACCTGCTGGATATTGCCGGAGGTTTCACCTTTCACCCACAGCGCCTGTCGGCTGCGGCTGAAGTAGGTCGCCTTGCCGGTGGCCAGGGTGGTTTCCCAGGCCGCCTTGTTCATGTAGGCAAGCATGAGGACTTCACCGGTTTCGTAATCCTGGGCGATAGTCGGAATGAGCCCGCCGGTTTTTTCAAAGTCGAGCATTTTTTGCCTCTTTCATATTTTGGTGCGCTAAAACACCACTCAGTAACCAGAACATTATGTAATGTCAAACTTTTTTTGTTTGTCCGGCCGGCCGGCATTCCTGGAAAAGGGCTGGTTGAACTGCTTGCCTATCGGAACGTTATCTGTTAGCATGTCCGATTATTATTTTTGGACGAGAACGCTGCCAGGCGGCAAGGGAACACCCCGCGACCTGGTAGCCGGAGATAATCACAGAAAGTACTGCATCAATGCCCAAATCGAAAAAAAGCGCAGCTGAAATCAGGAAAAAACGCGCCAGCAATAAAAAACCGACCCTCTTTTCGCGCTTGTTGCGCCCGCTTATCTGGTTGACCCTGCTCGCCGGCATAGCCGGTACCCTGGCCGTGGTCGGCATTTTTGTCTATCTGGGTCAAGACCTGCCCCGGATTTCAACACTTACCGACTACCGCCCCCCCACCATTACAACCGTCTACTCGGATGACAACCGCAAAATCGGTGAATTTTATAAGGAACGACGCCTTATCGTCCCCCTCGAGCAGATGCCGGCCCGTTTGAAGCAGGCCTTTGTCGCGGCCGAAGACGCCCGGTTCTACCAGCACCGGGGCATTGATATCATGAGTATCATCAGGGCCTTTTTTAAAAACCTGGAGGCCGGTACCATTGTACAGGGAGGCAGCACCATCACCCAGCAGGTTACAAAATCCTTCCTGTTGTCCCCGGAACGCAGCTATACCCGCAAGATCCGCGAAGCCATATTGGCCTATCGTATCGATAAAACCTTCAGCAAGGACGAGATTCTATTCCTCTATCTGAATCAGATCTATCTCGGGCACGGGGCCTATGGTGTGGAAGCTGCTTCGGAAAACTATTTTGGGAAATCCGCCAAAGATATGAACCTGGCCGAGTGCGCCATGCTGGCCGGGTTGCCCCAGGCGCCCAGCCGGTACTCGCCTTTCCGGTTTCCCGAACGGGCCAAGCAGCGCCAGATCTACGTGTTGAACCGGATGGTATCCGAGGGCTATATCACCAACATCCAGGCCACCGAGGCCATTGACATGCCCCTGGATATCAAACCCCGGCGAAACTGGTATATAGAAAAGGTGCCGGCCTACACTGAATACATCCGACGCTATGTTGAGGAGAAGTACGGCAAAAATAAGCTCTACCTCGACGGGCTGCAAATCCATACCTCCGTCAATATCGACATGCAGAAGATGGCCCGCGATGAAATCGTCAAAGGATTGCAGGCCCTGGATAAAAGACAGGGATATAGAGGCCCGCTACGGTCCATTACCGCCGAAGAGATCGAGACCCTCTCGGGTGAACTGAAAAAGACGTACGACCTCAATCCCCTTGAAATAGACAAGACCGTCACTGGGGTGGTCATCGCCGTGGACAACAAGGCCGGGACGGTAACCGTCCGAATGGGCAGCGAGCGCGGTATCATTGCTCTGGCGGACATGCAATGGGCACGTAAACCGAATCCGGACGCATCCTACCGCTACGCAAAAATAAAAAAACCGAGCCAGGCCCTGAAGGTTGGGGACGTGATCCTGGTTAAACTTAAGGAAAAAGATGCCCAAAGCGGTGATTGGCAGCTGGCCCTGGAACAGGTGCCCAAGGCCCAATCAGCCCTTTTGTGCATCGAGGCCGAAACCGGTTATGTGAAGGTCATGGTCGGCGGCCGGGATTTCCAATCCAGCCAGTTCAACCGGGCCGTACAGTCCCGTCGACAGCCCGGCTCCGCCTTCAAGCCCCTTATATACGCGGCCGCCATAGACAAGGGTTATACCCCGGCAACCATAATTATCGATTCTCCCATCGTCTATACGGATGAGCAGCTGGATTTCAAATGGAAGCCCGAAAACTACGGCCGTAAATTTTACGGTCCAACCCTGCTGCGGACGGCATTGTCCAAATCCAAAAATGTGATCACCGTCAAAGTGGTCCAGGATATCGGGATCGATTACGTGATCGATTACGCCCGCAAACTGGGCATCCACTCTGAAATGCCCCGTGATTTGTCCATCTCTCTCGGCTCTTCGGGCGTATCCCTGCTGGAGATCGTGAATGCCTATTCCGTGTTTACCAATCAGGGGTATTTCGTGGAACCGGTGTTCATCACCCGGATCCTGGATCGCGACGGCAAGGAGCTGGAACAAGCACGGCCGCAGCGCGAGAAAGTTATCGAGCAGACCACGGCTTACCTGCTGACCAACCTGCTGGAGGAGGTCGTCAAGAGTGGCACCGGCCGTCGTGTCATGGCCCTGAAACGACCCGTGGCCGGCAAAACCGGAACCACCAACAACCTGTTTGACGCTTGGTTCGTGGGCTATACGCCGGGTTACATAACCGGGGTCTGGGTTGGTTTTGACGAAGAGGCCTCGCTGGGGGTCGGTGAAACCGGATCAAGGGCGGCCAGCCCCATCTGGCTGGGATATATGCAGCGCCTGCTCTCCGGCAAACCGGTGCGCGTATTCCAGGTGCCTGAAGGCGTGGTGTTCACCAAGATAGACGCCGAGACCGGCCTTTTACCGATTCCGGAATCCAAAGAGACCTATTTTGAGTGTTTCAAGGAGGGGACTGTGCCGACCGATTACACGCCCCGACCGGATGTGGTGGTGGAGCCGGAGCAGTTCTTCAAAGACGACATATAGGGTACGCTCACAAGCGGCATATTTTAGCCCAGAGCCGCGTTTTCGCTCTTTTGAAATCCTCGACGTAGATCTACTACGCCTCCGGTTTCAAAAGCGCTCAAGCCTTGCTCTGAACTAAAATCTACCACTTGTGAGCGCACCCTTTTTTTTCGTTTCAATTCGATGATGAATTTAGAAATGGGCGGCGTTCTCGCTTCTTGGCGATCCTCGACGTAGATCTACTACGCCTCCGGTCGCCAAGAATGCTGCGGCCTTGCCCCGAACCAAAACTTACCCCTTGTGACGGATCACTCTTCATTCCAATCGAGCGGCATATTTTAGCCCAGAGCCGCGTTTTCGCTCTTTTGAAATCCTCGACGTAGATCTAACGCCTCCGGTTTCAAAAGCGCTCAAGCCTTGCTCTGAACGAAAATCTACCACTTGTGAGCGCACCCTTTTTTTCGTTTCAATTCGATGGTGAATTTAGATATAGGCGGCGTTCTCGCCTGCTTGTGATTCTCAAAGTAAATCCATTACGCCCAACGCAGAGTTTGGGCCCAAAGCCTTTTTCGAGATAGGTTCTAAATAAAACGGGCGCGATGAGTGATCATCGCGCCCGTTTGGTTTATCCTGTCTTGTGAAATCTAAGTCGTGCTAGGTTTTCTGCCGAAGAACTGTTTAGCCCAGATGCCGCTGAGGATGTAGCTGTAGAGCCAGGTTCCGAAGAAGATCACAACAAAGGCCTTGATGATGTCCGTGGCGCTGCCGTCCAGTGAAAAACCAGGGACATAACCAAACAGGAAGGGCCCGAGGTAGAGGAACTTGGCAAACTTGAAAGACACGAACGCCGTCCGCCACATATTGGCTTTGGCGATGGTCGCCCCGGCAAACGCGGCGATGCAGACCGGCGGCGTGATGTTGGAATCCTGGCTGAGCCAGTAAACGATCATGTGGGCGGCAATTTCGTTGACACCCAGATGTATCAGGGCTGGTACGGCCACCACGGCCGTGATCAGGTACGCGGCGGTAACCGGGACACCCATGCCTAGGACCAGGGAGGCCAGGGCAATCAACAAGATGGTCAACCAGAGCCGGCCGGCCGCCATTTCGATGATGATGTCGGCAAAGGTCAGCATGAGGCCGCTGTAGGTCAAGACGCCGATAATAATCCCGATAACCCCGACGGTCGCCCCTATTTTCAGGCTGCTCTCGGCGCCCTTGCGGGCGGATTCGACGAATTTGCCCAGTTCCGATTTGATATCCGCGCCCCGTCTGTGCCGAATCACGGCAATGACCACGCCCAGAATCAAACCGGCCAGCAATACCCAGTTTCCCGAGACGCTGTCCGTTATTTTATTCACTGTGGCCGGTTCCGCCACGTGCCTGAGGCCTGCCATGGAGACACTGAAAAGCAGGACGAGCGACATGATCCAGACCATGGTGAGGTCTGTTTTGGTCGCGGCGGTTTTATGGCTGACGGCGATACAGGTGGCGACACCAATTATGGCGGAATAGCCCGGTGAAAAACCGGCCAGCATGAGAATGGTGATCAGCACCAGCGGGGCGATGTACACCCATTGCTCCTTGAGGATTTGACCGGCGCTCTGCGCGCTTCTCTCGCCGACAATGTTGTACATCTTGGCCTCGTAATGGACCATCATAAACACGCTGAACACATACATCAGGGCCGGGAAGACGGCCACCAGCATAATTTTCGAATAGGGTACACCGGTAAGTTCCGCCATGATAAATCCGCCGGCCCCCATAATGGGTGGCATGAACATCCCGGAAATAGAGGCCGCCGGTTCGATCCCGCCGGCAACGTGCGGCCGGAACCCGGCTTTCTTCATCATGGGAATGGTGAACGCACCGGTGGAGACGACATTGGCAATGGCGCTGCCGGAGATGGAGCCGAAAAGCCCGGAGGCGATCACGGCGACCTTGGCCGGACCGCCGATTTTGTGCCCGACCGCGGCCAGGGGAAAATCGATGAAAAACTTCTGGGCGCCGCTCTTTTCAAGAAAAGCACCGAACAGGACGAACAAAAGCACATACGTGGCCAGGACATTGGCCATGATCCCGAACACGCCGTCACTTTTATAAAAGATACTGGTGCACACCTCTGGAAAGGTATCGCCGGCATGGGAGAAGAGATCCGGCATGTAGGCCCCGTAGACGCCGTAAAGCAACAAAAGGGTTCCCATAATGACAAACGAAATGCCCACCACCCGCCGGGCCAGCTCGATGCCTATGAGGACCCCGATCATAGCCACCGCCTTGTCAAAGTTCGTTTCAATACCGGTGCGGTAATTGATTGCTTCGAAATTCAGTATCCAGTAACCCACGCTAAAAATGGAAAGCACAATGAGCAGGTAGTCCACCCCCCGCAACCATTTATTTTTAGATTTATAGATAAGAAATACGAGAACATAGGTGATGATCACGTAAATCCCCCGGTGGTACTGGGTGGCGGCGGGCGAAAGGACGGCCGAGTAGGAGTAGAAAAGAACCAGGCCGACCGCCAGGACGTCAAAGATGATTTTTTCAATTTTGTTTAGATTGTCGTACACTTTTTGACCTTCTTTTCAGAGGGTTTCTTTACTGGACCGGATAGAGCAGGTACGGGGTACGGTTTCTATTTCTAAAACCGTACCCCGGTTTGGTTTGTACAGGCAGTGCTTGGTTACGCGCTGACTGCTACAGCATGCCCTTTTCTTTCCAAAACTTTTCGGCCCCTGGATGGAACGGGGTTACGATGTTGGTGGCACCGGTTTTCAGGCTCATGTTCTTGAAGGTTTTCTTCATGGAGAGCATGTGCTTGAGGCCGGCATCCGTGTAGATCATGGAGAGCAGTTTGTAAACGACATCGGCGGATACCTTGGAGTTGGCGACCCACAGGGCGCTGTCCTGGAAGGAGGGCGCATCGTAGTTCACTCCGCGATACGTCCCGGCCGGGACGGCCAGTTTGCCGAAATAGGGGTACTTGGCGAAAAAGCCGGAAGATTTGGCATCGGCCGCCAGGTCGACCATGGCAATGTCATTGGTCTGGGCAGCCATGATGACCGCGCCGCTCGGGAAGGCGGTGAACAGCCAGAAGGCATCCAGCTGATTGTTGCCGAATGCTGCCGCCGCATCGTTGTAACCCATGGCGTTTCTTTCGATCTTGTCCCACACGCCCATGTGGCTGAAGAACAGCTCACAGTTGGCGAACGCGCCGGAGCCGGCGTTGCCCACGCCCACTTTCTTTCCCGCGAGATCCTTGACGCTCTTGATCCCGGACCCTTTTTTGACCACCAGCTGGGCCGGGGCGCCGTACAGCCAGGCCACGGCCATGACGTCGGTGTATTTACGGGTATCGTTTTTCATTTTGCCATTGCGGCCCAGCCAGACATGGCCGGAATAGACCGTGCTGAATTGCTGTTTGCCGGCATTGGTTTTCCGGAGGTTTTCCACCGAGCCGGCCGACGTCTGGGCCTTGACGGAAAACGATTTAACTTCCTTGACCGGTTTGTAGACCTGGATGCCGTTGGCCACGACCTGGAACGTTCCACCGGCCGGACCGCCGCCGAAGATGATCCGTTTCTTCATGGCAAAGGAACTTGTCGAAAAGGCGAGGGTGATCAGAACAACCACACTGATACCCAACATTGATTTGAAAAACGTGTTCTTCATTGCGATTACCTCCTTTTAGGTTGGTATAAGAGAAAGGATAAGACACATTCACCGAATGGGAAGCCCTTACAGGCACACCACACCGGTGGTATGAGCCGACCATCTTTCAGTAACCGCTCTGGGCGACAGCGTCAATTGGACTATTTCTGAAATAGTTGTCAGAGAATTTCTTACAATAATTGAATATCGTTTGGTCTGGCTTCATAACGGTCTGTTTATTATGGAAATCTGTATCCTGAAATTCGGTGTTAAGCAATAATCGAATTGCTAACGAAATCGGGATCGAAATCGACTTCGTGGTTATAACCCGGGTGGTGTTTCGATTGCGATTTCCAGATGACATATAGTGTGGGGACTGGCCAATGAATGCGGGTGGGACGCGTTGTGCGGACTGTGACGAGACCGTAAACCCCCGGTTCTAAGGCTCGATCAAGTTGCTCTGGATGGCAAAGCGTGAGATGTCGGCGTTGTTGCGCAGATTGAGTTTTTTCAACAGCCGCAGGCGGTAGGTATCCACTGTTTTGATACTGATATTGTAGACGGCCGCGATTTCCCGGTTGGTGTTGCCCTGGGCCAGGCGCTTTAACACTTGCAATTCCCGGTTCGAAAGTGAATCCAGGGGGGACTGCCCCTTGGCACCCCGGGCTACTCTGAGGGCCAGGGATTCAGTTGCCTCCGGGGAAAGATAACGCTGGCCGGCGAGCACCTTGCGGATGGCGTTTACCAGTTTCTCTGGAGCCGATTTTTTCGTAATGTATCCCATAGCGCCAGCTTCAATCGCCCGGACCACGTACTGCTCCTCTTCGTGCATGGTCAGGATGATCACCGGCAGCTCCGGCTTCTCGTCCCGCAGCCGGGCGGTTACTTCCAGACCATCGAACTCCGGCATGGAAATGTCGATGACCGCTACATCCGGGTTGGTGTCGCGGGCCTTTAAAATAGCGTTCTTTCCATCGGCTGCTTCGGCCACGACTGTCATATCGCCACTCTCTTCAACAATGCGGCAAAGCCCGGCCCGGACAATGCTGTGGTCGTCAGCCAATAGAACACGGATCATGCGAAGTGGTCTCCAATAGGTATCTCAAGTGACACCGTGGTGCCTTTGCCCTGGGCGGAGTCGATGGCCAGGGTCCCCCCGGCCAAACCGGCCCGTTCACGCATGCCGGCCAGCCCCAGGCCTTCGGTTTCCGTCAGGGTTGCCGGATCAAACCCCTGGCCCGAATCTTTGACCGTAACATGCAGCCTATGGTTGCTTACCGCCAGCGAGACGTCGACGTTGGTTGCCTCCGCGTGACGGGCGACATTCGTAAGGGCTTCCTGAGTAATGCGATAGGCGGCCGTCGCAATGCTCCCTTTCAGCCGGGGCACTTCAGAATGTTCAAATATACATGTAATTTTGGTCCGCTGCTCGAAATCGGCGGTATACCACTCCAGGGCATCGATCAGGCCCAGATCGTCGAGAACACCGGGCCGCAACCGGATGGCCACACCGCGTACATCCTCGATATTCTTATCGATCAGGCCACTCATTGTCAAGGCGCGTTCGGCGCCCGCCGGGTCGGTTTCTTTCAGGCGTTCATACATCCAGACCGTATCCATCCGCAGGGCGGTGAGCACCTGGCCCAGTTCGTCGTGCAGTTCCCGGGCAATGGATGCCCGTTCCTGTTCTTGACTGACCAGGATGCTGCCGGAAAGGCGCCGGAGCCGCTCCCGAGCCTTCTTTTCCGCAGTGATATCCGTGGAAATGCTGCACACACCGCTGGCCTGACCCCGGGAGTCATAAATGGGGAATTTTACGGACAGATAGGTGTGCAAATCCTCACCGTGCGGGAGGTGCTCCTCCACCTGCAAGGGGCTGTTTTCGGCCAACACCCGCCGATCGTGCTGATTGAACTGATCCGCCACTTCTCTGGGCAGCAGGTCATGATCGGAGCAGCCCCGCACCTCGTCATTGGTTTTCTCCAGCAGCGCTTCGAAACGGGCATTGATCAGCACATACCGAAACTGGCGGTCTTTGATGTAGACCACATCCGGGGTGTATTTCAAGATACCGGTAATTTCCCGGGTCCGTTTGGCGACCTTGCGCTCAAGGTCCCGCGAGTGACGGCTCAACTCTTCTTTGGCTTCACGCAGCTTCTCTTCGGCCCGCTTTCTTTCGGTGACATCTATGGAAACAGCCAGGGTGCGTTTGATTTTTCCGTCCGGGTCGCGATCGGCAATCGCAGACAATAACACATCGATAATTTCGCCGTTTTTTTTCACGAAACGATAGGGAATATCCTTGCAGTAGCCGTTTTGGAAAAATTCCCGGAAGACGGTTTCCTCGGCATAGGCTTTTGATTCCGGGGTAAAAAAATCGGTTAATTTTCGCCCCACGATGTCTTCCGGCAGGTATCCCATTTCTTTAGCCCAGTGGTCACTCACGCTGACCAGGTGCCCCTTTTCATCGATCGAGTGCAGCATCGCCGGCGTATTGTGGTATAGCGAACGGTAGCGGGCCTCACTTTCACGCAGGGCAGCTTCGGCGGCCCGGCGCTGCAGGATCTCGCGGCTGGCCTTGTTGTAGAGGAAAAGGACGGAGACGCCGATCAGGATGCAGAGCGCCAGCACGATGGGGCCCGTCATCCGGATCAGCGGGTCGGAGACGGTTCGGGTGATCGCCTGGCGGCTGCGCAGGTGGACCACACGCCAACCGGGGTTGTTGTCCAGCTCTACCCGGTGCATGAGGTAACGAACACCGCTGGCGTCCACCGCTTTATCCAGGTCGGTCTTCCTGAATCCCAACCAGTTCCAGGGGCCGCGGCCGAATTGGCGCGAACGATTGAGCTGGTCCATATCATCCTGTGTAAGCCTCCAGAGAGGGTGGTAGAGCCAATCCTTGTTGTTGGCTATGAAAACGATTCCTCTGGGGTCGATTACCACAAGGATTGCATCGTCATGGGGGCCCAGTTTCCTTTCAATAAATTGGATCGGGGCCTCGACGACGGCCACGCCGATGGGGGTTGACCCGTTATCCAGGTAGACGGGAAACGAGGAATAGGCCCCGCGTTTTCCCGAGGTGGTGCCAAGTGCCAGGTAGGTTGCCGGTCGACCCGCAATCGCTTTCTGGAAATAGGGCCGGAAGCTGAAATTCTTACCCACGAAACTTTCCGGGTCGTTTCGATTACTTGAGCCTATGGTGAGACCGCTGCCATCCATCAAGTAGCAGACATCTGCGCCTAGGGTTTCCCTGAAATGATCCAGTATGGTGTTTGCCCGTTCACGGGCGGCCCTGGAACCGGTACCGATCAGAATCTGGATAGCCGGCATGCCGGCCAGGGTCCGCACCGGTCCGGTATTTTGGGACAGCAAGGCGGAGAGGCTGTTCTGCACGGCCAGGATACGGTTGATTGCTTGTTTTTCGGCATCCTGGAATGCGATTTTTTTCATGGTCGCATAGTACAGGTAGCCGCCGATGATGGCCGATAAAAATGCCAGAAGCGAGAGCACGAGCAGGATTTGGCGGAGTTTCATGGCGATCCGGCTCCGTTTAGGATTGAAACAGGCGCCCCCGTATTAACCACGACCTCGGTTTCACCTAAGTCCGGTTGGGCTGTGATTTTAATCGTGTCGAGCGAAAAAAGGCTTTTGAGCGCCGTCAAATTACTGTTTTTTTGTCCTCTTAGGTTTGACACAGATCGGGGGTGGACGGCAATGGAAATCGACCTTTGAGCAGGACCCAGGGCGTCCAGCTCGTGACGGACGCTATCGAAAAACAGTTTAGACATGACCAGTTGCCCGAACGCCGGGTGATAGGGTCCTGCCAGAACGGTATGGTTCCGGTCCAGTGCGGCGGAGGACTGCAGTCCCATGCGGATTACGGGAATGCGGTTGTTTGCGAAAAGTTTAAAAAGCCGGGCGGTTACATCGACAGCGGAATCCAGGGCCAGGGGTCTGTAGTTCCCGGCTGCCAAAAGGTCAGCCAGGGCGCTGCCGGCTAGCACCAGAGCGGGATAGATCCGGACGAAATCCGGGGCCAACGCCACAATTTGCCGGCCGGTTTCCAGGGCTCCGGCGGCGTTATCTCCCGGCAATCCAATCATCATCTGCAAGCCGGTTTCGTAGCCGCCCCGCTTGAGCCGGGCCATGGCTTTTTTCGTATCCGCTGCCCGGTGGCCGCGGTTGGATTCTAGCAGCACATTGTCATCCATCGACTGCGCCCCGATTTCTATGGTGGCCACCTGATAACCGCTGAGCCAATCCAGACGTCGGGAATCGATCGTATCGGGACGGGTTGAAAAGCGGATGCTGTGAACCCTATCCGCTGCGATGAATTCTGTAGCCAGATCTAACAGGCGCCGGACGGTTTTTTCCGGCAGTCCGAGAAAATTACCTCCGTAAAATGAAATCTGGACGGTATCACGCAGGTTTCCCGGATACGTCAGAAATTGCCTGATGTCATGTCGAATCTGATCTATGGGTGGTAATGGGCGGGCCTGACCGGTAATGGCAGCCTGATCACAGAATACACAGCGATGGGGACACCCCGTATGGGGCAGAAAGATCGGGATGATAAAGGGGATGGTTGGTTTCGGGTGCGGCCCACTCACTTCCCGGGCATCCCGGACAAGAAATCATAAGCCTTACGGGCCGCGTCCTGTTCGGCGGACTTCTTACTTTTACCGGTACCTTCGATAGTGTAATCAGCGGTCTGCAGGGCGATACAGAAGGTTTTGTCGTGATCAGGGCCGGACTCGGCCGTCACCCGGTATACAGGGGGCGGTTGTCCGGCCTTTTGTACCAATTCCTGGACCCGGGTTTTGTAGTCCGAAAAGGTCTGTGCCCCCTGGGTGGCCGCAATCAGATCCTGGAAATGCGTTTGAATCAATTTAAACGCGGCCTTGAAACCACCATCCAGGTATACTGCGGCGAGAACAGCCTCATATGTGTCAGATAATATGGATTTTTTATGGCGTCCTTGCGTCTGGATTTCACCTTTGCCGAGTTGAACATAGTGGCCCAGGTCAAGGTCGGCGGCAATATCTGCCAGGCTGGTTTCATTTACCAGACCGGCGCGCCGGCGGGACAGCGAACCTTCGTCCAAGTCTGGAAATTGTAACATCAGAAGATGACTGACAACCAGGTTCAGGACGGTGTCTCCCAAAAATTCAAGGCGCTCATTACTGACCAATAGGCGGGCCTGCTCATTGACAAAGGAACTGTGCTGGAGGGCCTCCTCCAACAGGGCGGAGGACTTGAAGTGGTACCCGAGGGTTTGCTTCAGAGCGGCCAGATCGTTTTCATGCATGACTGTTCAGTGCGTGGTAAAGGTCAATGGGAACCTGTAGATTTCCCCGGCCCCGGCCCAGTTTCGTGCGCGGTTTGAACTTACCGTGGAAATCGGATCCGCCGGTAACCAGTAGTCCGTGTTTCCGGGCCAGCTCCAGATAATGCTCTCGCTGGGCCGGGGTGTGTTCGGTATAATAGGCCTCGATCCCAATCAGCCCCATTTCCTTGAGTGCCAGGACGACCGAATCCTCCAGGCGCCTCCCGGGGGTTCCCAGCAGAGCCGGATGAGCCAGCACGGGAATACCGCCTGCTGCGCGGATCAGTTCTATGGCGCGGGAGCATTCCACCCGGTACTTGTCCACGTATGCGGGTTTCCCCGTGGCCAGGTAGTCGTCAAAGGCGGCACTGAACGTCGGTACATACCCTTTGTTCAGCATGACCTGGGCAAAATGGGGCCGGCCGAGCTGTCCTTTCGGTCCCGCCGCCTGCTGGATATCATCCATGGTCAAGTCAAACCCGAATGACTGGAGACGCTCCAAGATCCGGGGATTACGATCTTTGCGGGCGTTTTGAAGTCTTGCGAGGGTCTGGTTGAGATTGCGGTCATCCAGGTTGACGCGATAACCGAGAATGTGGCAGCTGCCCTTACCGGGAAATAACGCGGGGCGCTCGGCACTTATCTCGACACCGGTTATAAAACCCATTCTTTGGGGAATGCCCGCGGTGAGAGCTGCGCGGGAACCGTCCAGCGTATCGTGATCGGTAATGGCAATCGCCCCCAACTGTATGTGGGAGGCAAGGTCGAGGATTTCCGTCGGCGAAAAAGTTCCGTCCGAAGCAGAGGTATGAATATGAAGATCTACACAGGCCGGGGGATCAAAGTCCAAGGGCTTTTTCCAGGGCTTCCTCTTTGGTTTTGCAGTCGATGCACTGGGTTGTCACCGGGCGTGCTTTTAAACGTTCGAGCGCAATATCATCGCCACATTTATCACAGATACCAAAGGTATCGGTTTCAATTCTGGCGAGGGTTTTTTTGATTTTTTTGATAAGTTTGCTTTCTCTGTCCCGAATACGCAGCATAAAATTCCGTTCCGCTTCCAGAGAGGCGCGGTCCGTCGGGTCCGGAAAATTCTCTTTGGGTGTGGTCATGCCGGATACCGTATCATCGGCCTGATTTAAGAGTTCTTCCAGCTGATCCGTCAGTAAACTTTTAAAGTATGCGATATCTTTTTTCTTCATAGCAACCCTATCAATAGACTTGTCTGATTTTCAAAAAAATATACGGATAACACAATATCATGGGGGTGTAAAGATGAAATTTAATCATTTTTCAGCACTTGTAAAGGCCTTCTATTAGCGGGCCGCAGCTGCAAATTCACCGGATGATGCGCCTACATTCAATACCGGGCGTGTCGGGGCGGCCGGGGGCCCACGGTTATCATTTAAGAATCAAGCTTAAATAATTTTCTTGTTAAATCGATATGTTGCGATTTGTCTGCATAGCACCCCCCGGTTTTCAGCAGAGCGGTGGGGTTATGGAGAATTTTATTGACCATGGCACTCGCCATTTTTTCCAGGGCCGCTGCCTGTTCGGGGGTAAAATCCTGACCATTCTGCGTTTTTACCAGTTCCGCCCGGGCAATACCTTCCAGTTTTGCTCGCAAATCTTTTATCGTGGGCACCACACTCAAATTATCGACCCATTGCCGAAAACGGATCACGGCCTCCGCCACGATCCGTTCCCCTTTGATCGCTTCCCGGCTGCGATCTTCGATGTTCTCATCCACGATGCCGTTGAGATCGTCGATATCATAGACATAAACGTTTGTGAGACGGTTCAGGTCAGGATCGATATCACGGGGAACCGCAATGTCGATAAAAAAGATCGGCCGGTTACGCCGTTCTTTCATGATGGGTTTCACGTGGGTGCGGGTGAGCACGTAATCAGGTGACCCGGTTGAACTGATGACGATATCTACCCGGGGCAGAGTATCCTGAATTTCTTCGAAATTTACCGGTTGCCCGTTGAACTGGCCGGCCAACTCCACGGCCCGCGCAAACGTTCGGTTGGCCACATAGATATCGTTTACCCTGTGCCGCCGCAGATGCTCCACGGCCAACTCCGCCATCTCTCCGGCCCCGACGAGCAGGGCGCTCTTGCCCTCCAGGGAGCCGAAGATTTTGCGCCCCAGTTCGATCGCGGCATAGCTGATAGAGACGGCGCTGTTGCCGATGCCGGTTTCCGTACGGATGCGCTTGGCGACAAAAAAGGTCTTATGGAGCAGCCGGTTGAGGATAACCCCGGACGTTTTCTGTTCCGTGGCGATGCGGTAAGCCTCTTTGACCTGGCCGAGGATCTGGGGTTCGCCCAACACCATGGAATCCAGGCTGGCCGCTACCCGGAATATGTGCTTGACGGCCTGGTCGCCCCGGTGCAGGTAGAGCGCTTCTTCAAACCGGTCTGCAGGTATGTTTTTAAATTGAGCCAGAAACTGTTTGGCCTCTGCCAGGGCCTTGTCCGGGTCCTTGGCGGTAAATATCATTTCCACCCGATTACAGGTCGAAAGCAGGACCACCTCGGAAATAGCGGGCTGCGCCCGAAGTGTCTGCAGGGCGGTATCGACCTGGTCGTCCGTAAATGCCAGGCACTCGCGCAGATCTACGTCCGCGGTTTTATGGTTGAGGCCAAGTATGAGTATTTCAGTCATGCGTCTTTGTTATCCAAAGCCTGAAAATTTCAATCAGGATTTGGGTTGTATCGCTAACGAACAATATGTTGCCGGTTATTTGAGAGCTATTAGCTGTTGTCTTTTAGCAATTATGTTTGAATATCATTCAATCTCGTGTCCGTTCACAAGCGGTAGATTTTGTTTTGGAGCAAGGCCTGAGCGTTTTTGAGACCGCAGGCCTAGCAGACGCTATGTCGAGGATCTCACGAGAGCGAAAACGCCGCTCCGGACCAAAAGATGCCACTTGTGTACGGACACTACTTCGTGAACTGCCCATGGTGCCCCGACAGTAAAAAATTCACCCCGATAAAGGTAAATATAATGGCCGCAAAGCCGATGATGGCCATGATGGCCGCCCGGCGGCCGCGCCAGCCCACGGTCAGCCGCTGGTGAAAAAGAGCGGCATAGATCAGCCAGGTGGCCACGGACCAGATCTCCTTCGGGTCCCAGCTCCAAAAACGTCCCCAGGCGGACTTTGCATATACAAAACCGGTGACCAATCCCAGGGTGAGCATGATGAAGCCGACCACAATACTGCCGCAGCCGGTGTTGTCCAGAAGATCCAAAGACGGCAGACGGTCGTAGAAAAAGCCCCGCTTCTTGGATTTGATGGAATTCTCCTGGAGAATGTACAGAATCCCTACCCCGCAGGCCATGGCCAGGGCCGCTTCACCAACGAATACCGATATAATATGGATCACGAACCAGAAACTGTTGAAAATGGCCCTGGCCTGCACCGGTTCCCGGGGGACCTGGTAGGCGAACAGCATGATCAGGGCGGCCAGCGGCGCGGCGAACACCCCCAGGACCTTGAGTTTGTATTTAAAGTGAAAAATAATGAATATCGCAGCCACCGCCAGGCCGGACATGGAAAGGGTCTGGTAGAGGTTGTGTACCGGAATCTGACCGGTCCGCATAAAATCGTAGCCGACACTGGTCAGATGACATAGCGAACCGGTGATGAACAGGCACAGGGCAACCCGGTCCAGGTTCTTTTTCTGCGAAAGCAGAAAGGCCAGATAGGTGGCTGAACTCAGCAGGTAGAACACGATGGCGGCAGCAATAACGATATCCATAATGTTTATCCGTTGATCAGTTCGTGGTACCGGTACCCCTTGCCGAGCACGTCCCGCAGCAGGGTATCGATCTGCTCGGTTTTATTTTCCCGCACCAGGTCGAGCAGACCGGCGTTAATCATTTTTTCGAAAAGCGGTTTGTGGGCCTCCGGTTCATGCTTTTCACGCAGCAGCCGTTCCCGGATAGCACCCATCAAGCGTAAAAAGGGTTCATATTCCTCACCGAACTGCTTTTCAAGCTCTTTTCGCACTCTTTTGGCATAGGCGGGACTTTTTCCTGATGTTGACACCGCCAGAACCAGGTCACCCCGGTTGACAATGGCCGGCAGGATGAAATTACAGATTTCCGGCCGATCCGCAATGTTGCACAGGGTGTTGCGACCATCGGCATCCGCATGTATCTGTCTGTTGAGGGTCTCATCGTCCGTGGCCCCGATCACCAGAAATTTATCCTCGATATCGTTAGTGCGATAGGCTCTGCTTTCAAGGGTGATCAAACCATCGGCCGCCATCTGCGTCAGCTTTGCCGAAGCCTGGGGGCTAACCACGGTGACGACGCCGCCACATTCAACCAGGGTTTTCACCTTGCGGGTTCCCACGGCACCGCCGCCGACCACCAGGCAGTCCCGGTTTCGAATATCCAGGTTCACAGGGTAGTATTTCATAGATCCACTCTCATCAAATCTTCGGCCAGGGTCAGGGGTCCGGACCAGGTTTGCCGGCACTGGGCCACCATGTCGGCCTGGTCGCACTCCGGGTACAGGTGTGACAGGACCAGGGACCGGACTCCGGCGCGGGCCGCAATCGTACCGGCCTCTGGCGGTGTGAGGTGTCCGGGCACCTTGAATTCAGACGGAAAGGCAGCTTCACAGATCAATAGATCCGCCCCGCGAGCCAGGTCGATCAGGTTTTCGCTGAAATCGGTATCACCGGAATAGACCACGGATTTCCCGTCGGCCCCGGTCACTTTAAAGGCCAGGCTTTCCGGATTGTGCGACACAGGGGCGGTCGTTATTGAAAAATCCGCCAGCGTGGTGACAGTTTCACCGGCGGTATCGAATTCCAACAAGGTAAAAAGATCCGGCGGCAGTTCAATCCAGCGCCCGTAAACCGAGCGGTAGTTGTCATAAAAGGCGGCAAATCCCGTTCCGGCGCCAACAGTCAGTGGATGCGTGCGGCGTGTTTGATCCGGGTATTTGTTGGCAAAGATAAACGTTGACAGTTCACCGGTATGATCCGGGTGAAAATGGCTGAAAAATACATGGGTGACCGCGGTTACGGAGGTGCCGGTTTCAATCAGGCGGCGCATGGTGCCGGGCCCGAGGTCCATTACGATCACGGACCGGGCGGTGGTGATCAGGGCTGCACAGGCACTGCGTTTCACGGAAGGCACACAGGTTCCCGAGCCTAGAATCGTGACCCGCGTTGGTACAGTGTTATTCATCTTTGGGGGTGGCTGCCGGTTTGGGTTTTTTGGTGCTTTTTTCAATCTTGCGGATAATCCAAAGAGCCACCTTGGCGTCGTCTTTCGGGTCCACCGCCCGTTTCAATCCCGCATGGGCGATTTCCGCCCGGGCCATATTTTTATGGCCGCCTGCCGAGCCTATCTGTCCAAAGCTCTGACTGGCGAGCTGACCTGCATTTTTTCGGATGCCGTCGTTGCGAAAGATGATGACCAATTTCTTATTGCACCGCCCGGAAACGATGCTCCAGGAAACGGTACTGACCCGCATGAAAAAATCAGCGACGAGGACACAGACATCCGGTGAAGGCACTTTGCCCAGGTGGACGTATAGTTTACCCTTGCGGCGGCGCTTTTCTTCCAGTGCGATTTTAAAATACTTCAGAAACTCGAACTTCAGCTCGGACTGCTCGATTTTGCGAGCCATGTGCTTGTTGGCATGGCGAAAGAGATATTGAAAGGCGATGACGTCTTCGAATACGGCTTTGCGGGCAAAATTATCAGTATCGGTCTTAATGGCATAAAAAAGCCCGGTAGCCAGTTTGGTGGACGGCTTGATCCCGGCGGCCCGCAGGTATTCCGTCAACATGCTGGCCGTGGCCCCGTAAGCGGGTCGAATATCAGTATGGGCCGCCTCTTCCCCCGAATCGGGATGGTGATCGATAATCACATCCGCTTTCAGGGCCTTGAACATTTCGTCGTGGGATGGCTGGGAATCGACAATGACAAACTTTGAAAACCGACTGGTCTCGATATCCTCAAAAAGAACGGTACGAACCCCCAAAAGCCGCAGCATGGTCAGGTTGTCCGGTCGTTTGATGACATTGGTGCAGGCAATGGCAACACTGGCCACCCGGCGCCAGAGCAGGCGTTTTACAGCCATGGCGCTGGCAATGGCATCGGGATCGGCATTGATTCCGATCAACACGTGATCTTCGCTGGAAAATATGTTGTAGAAGTGTCTGAGTCTTTCAGATCTTTTCACTGCTGGTATCTGTCCTTTTTCAGATTTCCGAAAATATTACGCTGACAGAGGCGAGATTTCAATATGAAGTTCACGCAGGCGACCGGCCCGGATTCATGCTGCGGCCGGTTGCACCGGCCTTTATTTTGTGGGAAATCACTGTTGTGAATTTCCGGTGATAGGTTGCAAACAAAAGATTTAATTGAAGTTTTCAATCCCCCCCCTGCCCAAATAGCAACCCGCGGCAGGATCCTGTTGGGCGTCTTCCGGGAGTCCGGATCGTTTCTGTGACTTTTTTCAGATAGCCGTGCAATTATGGCCGCCGTTCAAAACGGAGGCTGTCACCGTCCGTTTCAGCCACGAGCCGGACGCCGTGCTCGATGTCACCCGCCAGGATCTGCATGGAGAGCGGGTTTTCGATATATTGCTGGATCGCCCTTTTCAGCGGCCGGGCACCATAAGACGGATCATATCCTTTCCGGGCCAGCAGGTCCACGGCAGCCGCTGTCAGGGTCAAGTCGATCTTCATGGCGGCCAATCTTTGTAGGACGCGTTCCATCTGTATCTTGACAATGTCCCCAATCTGGTCCGCGGTGAGGTTTTGAAAGATCACGGTTTCGTCTATCCGGTTGAGAAATTCAGGCTTGAAGTTGGACCGCAGGGCCTCCATCACCCGGCTTTCCATCTGTACCCGGTCCTGACCACCCAGCTCTTGAATCCACTGGCTGCCGACATTGGACGTCATAATGATGATGGTGTTGGTAAAATCGACTGTTCTGCCGTGGCCGTCGGTCATGCGGCCGTCATCCAGGATTTGCAACAGCACGTTGAACACTTCCGGGTGGGCTTTTTCGATTTCATCGAACAGGACCACGGCATAAGGACGCCGGCGCACGGCTTCGGTGAGATACCCACCTTCGTCGTAGCCCACGTATCCCGGGGGTGCGCCGATCAAGCGAGCCACCGAGTGTTTTTCCATGAATTCCGACATGTCGATCCGGACCATGGCCTGTTCGCTGTCGAAGATAAATTCTGCCAGGGCCTTGGCCAGTTCGGTTTTACCCACCCCCGTGGGACCCATGAAGATGAAAGATCCGATGGGCCGGTTGGGGTCCTGTAAACCGGAGCGGGCCCGGCGGACGGCATTGGATACCGCGGCAATCGCCTCATGCTGGCCCACGACCCGTTGGCTGAGCCGGTCTTCCATTTTTACCAGTTTTTCACGTTCTCCCTCCAGCATCCGGGTTACCGGAATGCCGGTCCAGCGAGACACCACCTCGGCAATGTCTTCATCATCGACTTCCTCTTTGAGCATTTTACGGGATTGCTGCAGATCGGCCAGGTCATTGTTGGCTTTTTCCAGGCGGGTGCGCAATTCGTTCTCGCGGCCATAGCGGATTTCAGCGACCCGGGCCAGGTCACCCTCCCGTTCCGCCTGCTGGGCTTCCGTGCCGATGTGTTCGATCTCTTCCTTGATCTCGCGAATGGTCTGAATCAGGCTTTTTTCATTCTGCCAGTGGGCTCGCATGGCCGCCAAGTCTTCGTTCAGGGCGGCCAGTTCGCCCTCCAGGACGCCCAGACGCTCCACCGAGGCCGGGTCTGATTCTTTTTTAAGCGCCTGGCGTTCGATTTCCGCCTGGGTGATGCGACGCTGGATTTCATCGATATCCGCCGGCATGCTGTCAATTTCAATACGCAGCTTGGAGGCACTTTCATCAACCAGGTCGATAGCCTTGTCCGGCAGAAAACGGTCGGTGATATAGCGGTCCGATAAGGTCGCTGCGGCGACGATGGCCGAATCCTTGATGCGCACGCCGTGGTGAACCTCGTATTTTTCCTTGAGACCCCGCAGAATGGAAATGGTATCGCCGACCGAAGGCTCGGCCACGAAAACCGGTTGAAACCGTCTTTCCAGGGCGCTGTCTTTTTCGATATATTTGCGGTACTCGTTCAGGGTCGTGGCGCCCACGCAGCGCAGGGTGCCCCGGGCCAGGGCCGGTTTGAGCATGTTGGAGGCGTCCATGGCACCCTCAGTGGCCCCTGCGCCAACCAGGGTGTGCAATTCAT
This sequence comes from Olavius algarvensis Delta 4 endosymbiont, assembly GCA_905176665.1. GTDB lineage: Bacteria > Desulfobacterota > Desulfobacteria > Desulfobacterales > CAJINA01 > CAJINA01. The sequence continues at coordinate 183,743 of CAJINA010000149.1, forward strand.
CGATGAACAGGATGACCTCGCCTTCGGCCGCTTCCACCTCTTTCAGCACGGCTTTGAGGCGGTCTTCAAATTCACCCCGGTATTTGGCACCGGCAATCAGGGCGCCCATGCCCAGCAACGTCAAGCGTTTCTCTTTCAGCCCCTCGGTGACATCGCCCTCGATGATACGCTGGGCCAATCCTTCGACGATGGCGGTCTTGCCGACCCCCGGCTCGCCGATCAGGACCGGGTTATTTTTGGTGCGCCGCGAGAGGACCTGGACGATCCGGCGAATCTCTTCGTCACGACCGATGACGGGATCGATCTTACCCTGTTGGGCCAACTGGGTCAGATCGCGGCTGAATTTTTCCAGGGCCTGGTACTTTTCTTCCGGGTTGGGGTCGGTGATGCGCTGACTGCCGCGAATTTCCATTAACCCCTGTAAAAGTGCGTCGCGATTGATGCCGTACCCGGCCAGGATTTTGGCGGCTTCGCAGGCTTTTTCGTCCGTTATGGCCAGCAAAATATGTTCGATGCTGACATACTGGTCTTTCATTTTGGTGGCCTCGGTAAATGCGGCTTCGAGGACCTTGCGCGCCCGCGGCGATAGAAAGGCATCGACCCCGCCCTGGACCCGGGGCAGCTTTTCAAGCAAACCAATCGTATCCCGCAGGACATCCCGGGGTGCGGCCCCCAGCTTGCGGATCATGGAGACCGCCACGGATTCCTTGTCCTCCAGCATGGCCCGCAGCAGATGTTCCGGTTCGATCTGCTGCTGGCTGCCTTGCGTGGCCAGGGACTGGGCATTCTGGATCAGTTCCTGAGATTTGATGGTAAACTTGTCCAAACGCATCTATTCCTCCTGATACATAAGGAGAAGCGGTTTAAAAACCTCCCCTCAAGCGCAATCTCCGCGTTGAGCACTCGGTTCGGATCCTCGAAATATTCCATATATTCCTCCGGTCAGAACCTCGTGGCCGCCTTGACCTTGAGCCTGATCGAAGGCGTTGTAACCACTTCTATTTAAAAAGATATTTTTGTGGGAGGAACATAAACACCGCCCGGTCAAAGTCAATCCGAATTTGGTAGAAAACCTTCTGGTAGTGGTGGTCTACAGAGATTCAGTTGCTTTTTTTAAATTCCGCAACAAACCATAACAAAAGTGCACCGGCACTTATAAGTTGGTTTACCATTCGTGTTCTGGTGGGTTGTTCCGCATACTTTCGTAAAGAGCGATGGCGGCGGCGGTCGATAGATTGAGGCTGCGGATCTCGCGGGAAACCGGAATGTGGTAGGTGGCGTCCGGGTATTGTTCCAAAATTGCGGCCGGCAGCCCTCCCGTTTCCGATCCGAATATGAGAAACAGACGTCGCGGTGACGGCATCGTCCAGAAGGAACGGGTTCCATTTTTTGTGAATAGAACAACCTCTGCGTAGCGAACCTGCAGCGCTTTTTGAAAGCTTTCGAAATCATCCCAGGTCGACAAGTCGACCTTGGGCCAGTAGTCCAGTCCGGCCCGTTTCACCTGGCGGCTGTCCAGGGAAAAGCCCAGGGGTCGGATCAGGTGCAGGTGCGCCCCGGCACCGATGCAGGTGCGGCCGATATTACCCGTATTCCAGTGCACATCCGGCTCTACCAGGACCACGTGTCGCTCGGTGGGGTTGTTCGCCGATTTGTGTTTGGAATTCAATGACATGTCTCTTACCGGGCCTGCCCACAATAAGGACAAAAGTGATGGTCCTCTTGAAAGGCACGACCACAGCCGGAACAGCTGCTGGAAAAATGGTGAGCTTCATTAGCAGCGTCGGTAGACGGATCACATACCGGCTGGTCACACCGGTTGCAGAATATGAATTCCGCCCCCTTTTTAACCCTGAAAACCGGTATGAAAAAGATACTGAGATAGTGGTCTACCCGCTGGAGCCGGGCCACAACCAGGCCGCAGGCCGGGCAAAGGCGGGGGGTCTGATCGACTACCCTTGTTTTGGGAGACACCCCCGCGATAAAGATCATGTGGCCATCTTGAAATGTCTGGGTTTACAAACGATTTCGCGAATTCTCAAATCGAACAGGTTGGATTGATTGGCCGGCTTGACCACCAGGGCGGTATCCGCGCCTTTGGAGGAACCGCCGATGGCAATGATGTCCTGGCCGGTCAAAGTGCCGGCATCCGCCGCCATGATGGTAACTTCCACGGCGACCTTGGTGCCCTGGCCGAACAGTTTCAGGGTATCGGCGATAAGCAGGGCCGGGTAAACGCCGCTATGCTTCTTGGCTACCGCCCGCTCAACGCCGGACAAAGCGTGGGTGGCCGATATGACCGCCACGCCTTTTTCTTCCAGCTGTTTGCGTGTACGGTAAGGCATGATCGGTTTAAACGGTTCAATGTATCCGTGGTGGTAGGTCACCGCCGTAATGCGAAAATCTTTAAAAATGTCCAGGGCGATGAAGGCGGTTTCACCGGATGTGGAGGCCAGTACGACCTCATCCAGCCCAAGCTCCCGGGCTCTGTCATATGCAGCAGTTAATGTTTCCCGGGTATTGACTTTGCCAGGCTGATCAAAATACATGTGAACCTCCGTTTAGATATGGATAATCTTTACAAATCGCGATTGATGCGGTTAACATAATAGCCCTGTTGGGCAAGGTCAAGCCTGCATATGGGCTCATTTGTTCAATTTGGTGTCGGCGAATTTTTGGAGGGGGGACATGAAGGACATTCAACAGGAACAGCTTGATATCCTGAAAGATATGGTGAAACTGAATGCCATTATCGCCACGGAGCTTATCCAGCTGGTGGAAAATTCAAGTCAGCAGTTGCGTGGGGCCATTCCGGACAGCTGTAAAACCCAGCATGGCGAGCTGCGCAAACAGGTGGTGGAAATCGCCGAAAAATGGAATGATAACTGCGAGATGCTCAGGCAGCATAATTTGAATCACTAAAGCGCAAGCATCAAAACCTATGCATCGCGCGGAGGCGCAGAGACGCAGGGACGTCTTCCTTCCAGTGAAAAACCAAGCGAACAGTCCAGCTCCGCTGGGAAACCATGAATTGTTTCCCGCTATGCGGGATAAAACCAAAACCCAACGTGAATTGTTGTTGAATTGGGTTTTCGCGCGACAGCGCAGCACATAATTGATTTTTTGTTTTCTCTGCGTCTCTGCGTCTCCGCGCGATGCATAGATGCTAAGTGATCGGGAAGGAGACCATCCGATGATCATCGATGTACATGTTCATATCTTTCCTCGCAGAATCCGTGAAAATAAAGCCACGTATTTTCAATACGAACCGGCCTTTGAGCTTTTATACGGTTCCGATGCCTCCAACATGGCCAGCACCGAAGATGTCCTGGCCATGTTGGATGAACAAGGGGTGGACAAAGCGGTTGTTTGTGGTTTTCCCTGGGCCAATATGTCCACGTGCAAGCTGAACAACGACTATGTATTGAACGCTGTCACCAAGCATCCGGACCGATTGGCAGCCATGGGTTGTTTCGACCCGCTCACCACCCACTACGAACAGGAAGTGGAACGCTGTGCCAACGCAGGGGCCTCCGGCATGGGCGAACTAGCTTTCTATCGCTCCGGAATCGATAAACGCTGCCGCGACCAATTGGAACCGGCCATGGAGATCTGCCGGGAAAAAGACCTGCCGGTCATGATCCACACCAACGAACCGGTGGGTCACAAGTACCCCGGCAAAACGCCCAACACCCTGATCCAGATCTATAACCTGATAAAACAATATCCGGAAAACAAGCTGATTCTGGCCCATTGGGGCGGCGGCATTTTCTTCTATAACTTATTGAAAAAGGAAGTGAAACCCTCACTATCCAACGTGTGGTACGATACTGCGGCCTCGCCCTTTTTATACCGTCCGGACATCTATCGGCTGGCCGTCGACCTGGCCGGGATGGACCGCATCCTTTTCGGAACGGACTATTGCCTGCTCAAGCCGGATCGCTATTTCAAGGAGATGGATGAAGCCGGACTGAGCGCTGAGGAAAAAGCCGCTATTTGTGGTGGGAATGCGATGGCGCTTTTCGGTTTGTAGATAGATAATTAACGCGCAGACTTTCCCAAGCGTCATTCCGGCGAAAGCCGGAATCCAGAATTATTTCCATGTTGTTTATGGCTGCCGGATCAAGTCCGGCATGACGGCAGCGGAAATTCGGATGGTTATTAAGTAGCTGACTTTTAAGGGAAAAGAGCATTTAATTTAGTAATAATGTCATGACCGCGGCTTTGATGCTCTGGCGGCAGGAGGATCATTTCGATGGGGCGGTTGGAGATGCGACTGCTTTTTTCTGCGCCAGGAGTTCTTGGTAGCAGCATATCGATCAGGTTGCCCGTATAGCCACTGACATCGGCGTGCTCGATGAACTGCATGAAAACCGTATTCAGGGATAACAAATGATCGTCTATTTCCGCCTGACCGTCTTGCTGGCAGACGGTTTTGGAAACCATGCAGCGGCAGGCGAAGGGCCGGACCGCATAAATAGAGCAGCGATGATCAACCAAAAACGGGCACGGCCGCCAATCGGGATTGACGGTTTCTTCCGGCGGTTCTTTTCCGAGACGGCAAAGATGTGCCAGGCCGTTGGTTGTTACCAGCGGTTGGAAGCGGGGTAAGTTTTTGGCTGCCGTGAGGCTATCATCCAAATCGGGCCGATCAGCCTTTTTGAGGTGGTTGGAAATCAGGACGGCCTCCAGGGAGGTCAGGCTTACATTGCGGGTACAGCACACATCGCACCCGGCCCGACAGGCCAGGTCCAGGGTCTGCATAAGGTCGGCATGCAGGGTGTAAATGGCTTCAAGGGTTGCGAGCTTTTTCAATCTGTTTTCGTTGATAGTAACCATGCGGGCTTTTTGACATATTCTGGTTTTTAAAGAAAGGTTTTTAGCCAGAAGACTGAAGGCTGAAGTCAGCAAAACCTAAAATCAGGGCCTTTCTGACTTCTGATGTCAGACTTCTGACTACTGGCAGTTTTCTTGACGGGAGGGACCGGGGGAGGGTGAACGACCAGGATAGCAAGCTGGTTGAAGGCAAAAGTTAGAAAAGATTTAATTTTTCAAGGGGGATACGATGTCCAGTAATGTTTACTTTTCAGATTTGAGAGCCTCGTTTAAAGAAAACCTGGTGACTCGGCTGGGCCGGCTCATGACGCGGGCGGGGTTGATGAATGTTGTCGGTAGCCGTGAACTGGTGGCGGTCAAGCTCCATTTCGGAGAACTTGGCAATACCGCCTTTATCCGTCCGGTATTTCTGAGAAAAATAGTTGAAACCATTGCTTCGGAAGGCGGGCAGCCCTTTCTGACCGACGCCAACACCCTCTACACGGGAACGCGCAGTGATGCCCCCAATCACCTGAAAACCGCTATCCAGAATGGGTTTTCCTATTCAGTGGTGGATGCCCCCCTGGTCATCGCCGACGGCCTGCGCGGCAAATCGGAGACCGCTGTAAAGGTAGGCCTCAAGAATTTCAAGGATGTGTACATTGGCAAGGAGATCGTGGAGGCGGACGCCCTTGTCTCGGTGGCCCACTTCAAGGGGCATGAACTCTCCGGGTTCGGGGGCGCTCTGAAAAATCTCGGCATGGGGTGCGCCTCCCGTAAAGGCAAGCTGGCCCAGCACTCAACCGTCAGCCCCAAGGTCAAACGCAAACGCTGCGTGGCCTGCGAGGAGTGCCTGCCCCATTGTTCCCAGACAGCCATCGCAATGGTAGATGAAAAAGCGCAAATCGACCCCGAAAAATGCATCGGCTGCGGCGAATGCATCCTGATCTGCCCCAACGAAGCCATTCAGATCCAGTGGAACCAGTCCATTCCGGTGTTTCTTGAAAACATGATGGAATATACCGTGGGGGTGCTCCAGAATAAACCGGGTAAGTTGCTCAACATCAATTTCATCACCGATGTCTCACCGGCCTGCGATTGCTATCCCTTCAACGATGCGCCGATAGTGCGTGATATCGGGATTCTGGCCTCCACGGACCCGGTGGCCATCGATCAGGCCTCCATGGACCTGGTCAACAATGAGCACGGCCTGCCGGGTTCCTGTCTGAAAAAGAACACCGAGCCGGGTGGCGACAAGTTCCGGGCCATTTATGAAAAGGTGGATTGGGCTTACCAGTTGGAGTACGCTGAAAAGATCGGATTGGGGAGTCGGGAATATAACCTTGAATCAATCTAAGTCGTGACCACAAATAATCAGGTTTAAGGTAGAAGATCTAGGGCATAAGGGGGTAGAAGGTTTAAGTGGAAAGGTCTTTCTTATACCTTCGACCTGATCTTTTCTTCCTTCCGCCGAAACCGGTGCGCCACAATCGTATCCATAATCATCTGGGTTAAATGATAACAGATGGCCGGAATCAGGGCCATGGGGTAGGCGGTCGCAAAATAGCCGGCCCAGACCAGGTAGGAGATGGTCAGAGTTTTCTGGGAGGTGTGGATTGTGAATGCCGACGTAGAAGGGCGGTCCAGCTTCAGTAGTTTGGATATCCCGAAGTTCATGGCCAGAATCAGGATGTGCAGGCCGATCATGAATCCGAATACCAGGGCCAGCACAGGTCCCACTTCTAAAATCTTTCCGGTGGAACTGGCTACGGCGTTTAGAATGATCAGCAGGACAATGGCCTGGTTGAAGATGGAAAAAGCCTTACCGTAGGGCGCGATCATCTCCTTCAATTTCGGCCGCAGGATCTGCCCGATCAGGGTCGGGATGAGGACCTTGATCGTCAGCCCGGTGAGCATCTGCAGGACGGGCAGTTCGATCACCGTATCGCCGAATTGCAAAAAGAGGTTCAGCACAAAGGGAATGGTCAGAATCGACATGAAGTTGCAGAGCACGCAGATAAACAGGCTCAGGGGCACATTGCCCAGGGCAATGGCCGTCATCACCGTTCCCGAGGCGACTGTTACCGGGGCCACCCCGATGATCAGGGCCCCGATGGAAAAATCCGGCCAGGGTTTGAAAGCCAGCTGCGCCAGAAAATAGGCCAGGCCGGGAAAAATAAACAGCGACGACAACAGGGCGGCGGTCAGGACCTTGACGTTTTTCAGCTGTTCCAGCAGGCTCGACGTTTCCAGGGTCAACCCGGTAATGAAAAAGGTCAGGAAGATCCCGATATTCAGGACCTTGTAGGCGCGCATGAACAGTCCTACCCCCGGAAGCGTAAAAGCGATGAGGATCATGACAGCAATGCCGATGAAGAACCACTGCTTTTTCAACTGAGCGACCACGCTTGAATTTCCTTCCCATCAAAAGAGCTTAGAGCCTGACCAAGGTCCCACCCTTATACCATTTCACCCCCTGTTTCAAAGGATTTGTGGCCGGCCGCCGGTTGACATATAGTGTGCCATTGGGTACTCGATTATAAGAAGACCCAACCAAACAGACCATCTTTTGAAAGCGCCAGCAAGGCAACGTTAGCTTGTTGTCCAGTTTCTCTGCGACCAACTTTTCGACGGAAAATGGAGGTGCCGATGTTCAAGCGTTCACGCCTATCATATAGCCAACCCCCTGTTATTGTGATTCTTATAGTTCCGATAGGATACATGGCCGGCTGTAAGACTACCTCAGAAATTTCCTTGGCGGATGCCCAGAAAATCAGTGCAGTTGGTCAGGATGGGGTCGCCCCGCCGCCGCGGGCCGGGATCATGGAATTGATCAATCCCAAATACCTGGAAGGCTTTGAGCAGGAAGTCTGCAATGACACCCCACCAGAGCAACTGGATATCAACAAGCAGATAAAAAAGATCAAAGACGGCTGCGGAGGATACATTTCGGGATATGAATTTTGCTTGTCAGGCCGTCTGTTTATGCAAGGCCGGGAAGCCCTTAACGGAGGCCAGTATACAGATGCGATCACCTTGCTTAAAGCCGCCCTGGCCGAGGATAAGGGAAAAGGAGACGAGCGCTACCGTCCTTACCTGGCTGCCAGCTACGCGGCCATCGGTGATTTTACCGCCGCCCGGTTCAGTATGGGCGGTGGCAACTCCCATTTTTATCGCTCCCTTTCCGGCAAGTACCAGGTGGAGGTCAATTACCAGGTGGGCCAGGCCACGCTGAATCGCATCCGCGGCAAGTACAACAAAGCGGAACACCACTACCGCAAGGCCATGAAGCTGTGTGACAAGGGGCGCGAGTTAACCGGACACAAGGTATTTTACGATACCGTATCCCAATTTATGCCTGATTTTGGTGAGGTCCTGATGATGCAGGGCCGTCCGGTGGAAGCCGAGCTCGTGCTGCGCAGATCGCTAAAGCGGGCCGGCTATGATCTGGCCGGAATAAATGCCCGCCTCAGGGGAATGGTCAACCTGGGACGGGTATATTATCAGCAAGGGCGATACGACGATGCCGCCACCATGATCAAAGCGGCCGTCGGTGGCTACCGGTTTTATCGCGACAAATGCTCGAACCTCGATCTGAATGTTGCCTATCAGCACCTGGCCCGCGTTTTAATTGCCCAGGAACAACCGGCGGCGGCGTTGGAACAGTTTGAGCAAATCAGGCGGAACTTGCGCCATACCCCCCGCATCTTCGAGGTGCGTTTCGCCGATGATCCGGATTGGGCTTTTGCCCTGCTGGCCAACCGTCAATACCCTGCAGCGGAAACCAAGCTGGCCAAGTCTTTGAAAGCGACCGCAAAACAATTCGGAAACAGTCACCACAAAACAGTGGAAGTAAGGGGACTTTTGGCCGTGGCCCAATTTCGGCTTTCAAAATTGGACCAGGCCGGCCGGAATTTCAAGCAGGCATTACCAATTTTAGTGGCTTATCAACGTGAAGCAGCAGGACAAGCCAATACCCGGGTGGCTTTCAACCGGCGACTGGCTCGGATTGCCGAAGCATATATGGCATTTATCTACACCACCCAGGGCGGAGGTGAAAAAGCAGCGATAAAAACATTTCCCCTGGCCGATACCATCCGCGGACAGGTCGTCCAGCAGGCAGTCATTGCCAGTAGTTTACGGGTAGCGGCCCGGGACAGCCGCCTGGCCGGGCTGGTGCGCCGGGTCCAGGATGCCGACAAGAAAATTACCGCTTTGAACGCGGTGTTGCTGAATGCAAAATCACAGAAAGATGGGGGCGGCAAACGGGCTGAGAGTCTGGGTGCAGAGATCCAGCAGCTCAAGCAGGCCCGGGGGTTCTGCTGGATGAAATCGAAAAGGGCTTTCCGGCTTACGCCGAACTTACCCGGCCGCGACCCAAAAAACTGGCTGAGATAAAATCCGTCCTCAAACCGGACGAAGCCCTACTGGCCTTTTATATCGGCCATGAAAACACCTTCGTCTGGTCGGTTGCCGGCCAGGGCCCCTCCGGGTTTGCGATGCTGGAGTTGAGCACTACCGATATCAGCCAGCGGATTATATCGATCCGGAAAAGCCTGACTCCCAAAGGTCGCCAATTGAGTGACCTCCCACGCTTTGATCTGCCGGCTGCCCAGTAATTATACCAGGGCCTGCTGGTGCCGGTACATTCTGCCTGGAAAGGTGCAAAAACCCTGATCATCGTACCCCATGGGCCATTGGGTCACCTGCCCTTTGGTCTGCTGGTAACCGCCGACAACATCCCTAAATCCACTGGGCAAGTGCCTTTGACAGGTTACCGCAAGGTTCCCTGGCTTATACGCGACTACAGTATCAACGTGCTGCCGTCATCGGGGACACTGTTGACAATGCGACAACTCCCTGAATCAGATCCAAAGCGTCGCCCCTTTGCGGGCTTCGGCGACCCGGTTTTCAATCAACACCAGGCTGCGGTCCTGTCTGCTAATCAGGCGATTACGGGAAAGATATCAACCCGCGCCATCCGCATCACAAAAGAAGCTTCCCTTGATGAGGGCCAATTGACCACTGCTACCCTGGAGATGCTCCAGCCCTTACCGGACACCCGGGAAGAGGTCCTGTCCATCGCCCGGGCTTTGAATGCGGATATGGTCCAAGATGTCTTCCTGGGGCAGTCCGCGAGCGAAATGGCCGTGAAGAAAACAGACCTGTCCGACCGCCGGGTCCTGGTCTTTGCCACCCACGGCCTGGTGCCGGGCGACCTGGACGGGCTGAGACAACCGGCCCTGGCGCTTTCTTCCCCTATGGTGACGGGGGATGCCGACAACGACGGCATTTTGACCATGGGCGAAATCATGGGATTGCGTTTGAATGCTGACTGGGTGGTCCTCTCAGCCTGCAACACGGCTGCCGGTCAAGGGGCGGGCAGCGAGGCGGTTTCCGGGTTGGGCCAGGCATTTTTCTATGCCGGTACCCGGGCGCTATTGGTTAGCAACTGGCCGGTGGAAAGTGCTTCGGCGAAACTGCTCACCACGGAGCTGTTTCGCCAGCAGGAGGCCGATCCTACCCTTTCCCGGGCGGTAGCCCTGCAGAAAAGCATGCTCAAACTCCTGGATAAGGGCGTTTACCGGGAACCTAAAACTAACCAGGCTGTATACGCCTATGCCCACCCCATGTTCTGGGCGCCGTTTTCGCTGGTAGGGGAAGGCTCAAAATAGTGTTTTGGAAAGAGGACTGTCTAATCGACCGAGCCTATGGCAGTCTCTGCGTGATACTATTGATTACTTTGGAGAAAATAAATGCCCTTGCTTGATCGGTTTTCAATTTGGCGCTGCTTTTTTCCTTTCATTTTAATCGGTTTTCTCTTTGTGGCGGTTTCCTGCAAAACCGCCTCAAACCTGTCGCTGGAAGACGCCCAGCGGATCAGTGCCGGCGGTGAGCACGGATTTACACCGCCGCCACGGGCAGGTGTCGCGGCAGAATTGGCACCCCCCGGTTACCTGGCAAGTTTCGACCGGGAGGCCTGTAATGATGAGCCACCCGAACCGGTCGATATCGACAGGCTCATCGAAGATAGTCAATATTGGTGCAATAAAGGGAGGTGGTCCAGCGAGCCGCATGAGTGTTTGTCGTACAAGCTCTTCGTAAAGGGCCGGGAGGCCATGAACCGCGGCCAATACCTTGAAGCAATCGAAATCATTAAAGCAGCCCTTGGCAAAAGCCACCTTGGGCAGCCAAAATATTATCGGCCCCACCTGGCCGCAAGCTATGCTGCCATTGGGGACTTTTCAGCCGCCTACCGCTACATGAGCGGCGGGACTACCATACATACCAGGTCTCATTCCGGACGATATCAGGCAATGGTCAACTATGCTTTGGGGCGGGCCTCACTGGCGTGTGTACGGGGAAATTACCCTGAAGCTGAAAAATATTATCGAAAAGCACAAAAACTATGCGAGCAGGCGAAAAGTGAATTGGCCCAGGTGCAATTTTACGATACGCAAACTCAATTAATGCCTGACCTCGGAGAAGTTATCCTGATGCAGGGACGGCCGGTGGAGGCTGAGCTGCTTTTGAGAGAGTCACTCAACCGGGTTTCATATACAGGCGGTGCCCCGAACGCCCGGTTGCGGACCCTGGTCATGCTCGGGCGTTTATTCCATCAACAGGGGCGGTATGCCGATGCAGAAGTGTTAACCAGGGCAGCAATTGGAGGGTATCGCGCATACGGCTTCAACTGCTGGCAGCTGGACTTGAACCTGGCTCACCATGGACTGGCCAAGGCCCTGCTGGCCCAGGGACGGCCCGCGGAAGCCCTCGAACAGTTTAAAATTATCCAGGACAACCTGCGGTACACTCCCCGGATTTTTAAGCTCCGCTTCGAGGATGATCCGGACTGGGCCTACGCCCTCTTGGCCAATAAAGAGTATTCCCGGGCTGAAAAAAAGCTGACGAACGCACTGAAGACCGCCGGCAGCCAATATGGGGCCAGCCACCACCGGACCGCAGAAATTCGCGGACTGCTTGCAGCAGCCCAGTACCGGCAGAAAAACAGCAACGCGGCTGAGAAGAATTTTAACAGTGCCGTGCCGCTCCTTTTAAAACACAGCCGAGCATCTGGAGACGAGGCTGGTGCCCAGGTTGCCTTCAACCGGCGCTTGAAAGTTATCGTTGAGACCTATATGGTCCTTATCGCTGCGAATCAGAAGGATATGAACGCGGCCGCCGAAAAAACTTTTCTTCTGGCGGATGCAATCCGGGGACATGCTGTTCAGCAGGCCGTCGCGGCCAGTAGCACACGGATTGCTGCCAAAGATCGCCGACTGGCCGACCTGGTTCGCCAGGAGCAGGATGCCGTGCTATTGAATTCGGAAGCTCAAACCGACGGCGGAGGCAAGCGGAAGAAGGCTCTCGAGAAGGAGATCAGCCAGCTGCGCCAGGCCCGGGACGTCATATTGGCGGAAATCGAAGCTGATTTTCCAGCCTACGCCGAACTTACCCGCCCACGACCCAAAAAGCTCTCTGCGGTCCAGGCAACTCTACAGCAAGATGAAGCGTTACTATCTTTTTATAGCGGTAATGAGACAATATTTGTCTGGTCGCTATCGGGACGAGGCCGCATAGAATTCGCGGCGATTCCAATTGGAGAAAAAGCGATCGCCGGGGATGTGCAAAATATCCGCGACAGCGTGACACCACAGGGCGCCTCCCTGGACGCGTTGCCCCCATTCGATATCGCCACAGCCCACCAGCTGTATCAAACGCTGCTGGAACCGGTACGCGCTTCCTGGAAGCAGGCCGAACACCTGATCATCGTCCCGGACGGGCCCCTGGGGCATCTGCCGTTTGCATTACTGCCCGCCAGTAACAAGAGCTTGAAAACAATTAAGAAACTACCGTTATCTGAATATCGGGAAGTCCCCTGGTTGGTCCGAGACTACAGTTTAACGGTGCTACCCTCACCCGGCTCACAGATTACGCTGCGATCACTACCGGAGACCGATCCTAAGCGCCGGGCTTTGGCGGGATTCGGGGATCCGGTTTTCAGCAAAGAGCAGGCACTTGTTGCATCTGCCGGACAAAGCGCCCCTGGCTCGCCGGCCATTTCAACCCGCGCTATCCGCGTCACAAAAGAAGCCTCCCTGGATGAAAGCCAATTGACCTCCGCCACCCTGGAAATGCTCCAGCCCCTGCCGGACACCCGGGAAGAGGTCCTGGCCATCGCCCGGGCTCTGAATGCGGATATGGTCCATGATGTTTTCCTGGGACAATCCGCCAGCGAAATGGCCGTGAAGAATACAGACCTGTCCAATCGTCGGGTCCTGGTCTTTGCCACCCATGGCCTGGTGCCGGGCGACCTGGACGGCCTGCTACAACCGGCCCTGGCGCTCTCCTCCCCAACTGTGACGGGCGATGCCGACAACGACGGCATTTTGACCATGGGCGAGATCATGGGGCTGCGCCTCAACGCGGACTGGGTGGTCCTGTCGGCCTGCAACACGGCCGCCGGCCAGGGCGCCGGTAGTGAGGCGGTCTCCGGATTGGGCCAGGCGTTCTTCTATGCCGGCACCCGGGCTTTGCTGGTGAGCAACTGGCCGGTTGAAAGTGCCTCAGCCAAGCTGCTGACCACGGAGTTGTTTCGCCAGCAGGAGGCTGATCCTACTCTTTCCAGAGCAGTGGCTCTGCAAAAGAGTATGTTGAAACTTCTGGATACCGGAACCTATCGGGATCCAAATACCAACCAGGCTGTCTATGCCTATGCCCACTCCATGTTCTGGGCGCCGTTTTCGATGGTGGGAGAAGGGAGCAGGTAAAACCCGGAGGTCAGATGTCGGAAGTCTGAGGTCAGAAATGCGAAAACCAGGCCCTTTCCGACATCTGATGTCCGACGTCCGACTTTTTGTATTTCATTGCCTCACATACCTCACAAACTCCGGCACAACATTATAATTGGCGCGCCAGGGGTTGATATCCAGCCCGCCCCGGCGGGTGAACTGGGCCTGGACGAAAAGCTGTTCCGGGTTACAACGATCTAAAATGTCGCAGAAAATTCTCTCCACGCAGTTTTCATGAAACCCTGTGTGTTCCCTATAGGAAACGATGTATTTCAATAATCCGGCCGGATCGAGTTGTGGGCCCCGGTGGCGAATGATGACGGTGCCCCAATCCGGTTGACCGGTAACCGGGCAATTGGTGCGCAGAAGATTGGAGTAAAGGGTTTCCTCGGCCTTTGCGTGCAACGTGCTTAGAGTCCCCGGATCTATCCGGTAGCCGTGAACCTCGATTTCCAGATTGTCCAGGCACCGACCGGGCGGTTTGTTGATGTTCGCTATTGCTAAATCATCGATCTGGTAGAGGACCACATCAACCGGCCTTCCGGCCTTATCAGTCAGATCTTTTGCAATTGTGGTCCTCACGGCCGCCACCGAGTCAAAACGCTCCAGGTTTAGGGAATTGAGATACAATTTCAGAGATTTAGACTCTATCAGGTTCGGACTATCACTGGGAAAAACAAATTGTCCGATGGCGATTTCGGGCCGGCCGAGTTTGTTAAGCCATGATATCTCGTACGCGTTCCATATGTCCGCCCCGCTAAATGGAAGCGTTTCACCAAGCCCGATCGCGTTGCGGCCTTCGGCCCGTGCAACCGGATACAAGTGGCCGGGATGGTAGGACTGGCTATGCACGACCTCTTTACCCAGGGGGTTGATATCGGTATTTTCAGTATTCATAACTAGTTGGGTCGAGCCCCTCCTCTTGGCGCAAGGCGTATTTACGCTCCTGGCAGGCACCGCAGGTGCCGCAGTGGATATCGTCCCCTTTGTAGCACGTCCAGGTTTGGGTAAAATCAACTTCCAACCGCCGTCCCAAATCTCCGATGTCGCGTTTGTCCAGATCAGCGAACGGGAAGCGCACTTGCACTTTTTTGTCTGTCCCCAGGTAGGCTGCCTCAGCAAAGGCCGCGTTGAATTCCGGGCGGCAATCCGGATAGATGAAGTGGTCGCCGGCATGTGACCCGAGCAGGACCTCTTTAGCGCCGATTGATTCGGCCAGGCCCACGGCGATGGACATGAGAATGCCGTTGCGAAAGGGGACCACGGTGCTTTTCATGGTTTCTGCTTCATAGTGGCCATCAGGGATAGCCTCTCCGGTTTGGAGCAGGCTGGAATTGAAAAGGTCATTGATGAAGGGCAGCCGGACGGTTTTATGTTCTATCTGCCGCGTACGGCAAAAGGCCGCCGCCATGGGCAGTTCACGGGCGTTGTGCTTGGAGCCGTAGTCGAAGCTGATGGCGGTGACAGTCTTGTTTTGAGCTATTGTTTTCGCCAGTAGTACCGCTGAATCCATACCGCCGGACAAAACTATGACAGTGTCTACTGAGATCATTTTAATTTTCCTTCAGCCTTCAACCTAAACGCCTCTCTTATTGTTAAACGCCAGGGTATGCAGCCTGGGAGTAAAATTGAAGTTGTGGGTTTCACAAAAGTTCCAGGTGTCCGCCAGTCGCGCCAGCTGTTCATTGCGGGTGGCCCCCAGCGGCATAATCCAGACCTTTTGCGATGGTATATTATGAGTGCGTACAAAATTTGATACATGCTCGCAATCATCCACCACCACAAATTTAAAGTCATCCACCCGGGAGACATATTGGGTGTCGAAACACCAGCGCTGTTCCAGAAATTTGGGTGAACAGACAACGTGTCCTTTTACGCTATCCGGAATACCCGCTTTGCCGCTGGTTTCGTATTGCACCCGGTATCCGGATTCCAGCAGTCGGGTTTCCAATTCTGCAAGTCCGGTTTTCCATTGCATGAAAGGCTCTCCGCCCGTGATGACGACCAGATCTTTTCCCAATGCAGCCACTTTTTCCAGAATGACAGGTAAATCCATGCTGCGACCCCTTTCACGTGCGTAGGCGGTATCACACCAGGGGCAGCAGGGCTCGATGCAGCCGCTGAGGCGTACGAAGGCGGCCGGTCGGCCCATGAAAGGTCCCTCCCCCTGTAGGGAACTGAAGATTTCGGTTATTTCAAGCATCTTTGGTAATGGTGGCCCACGATGTTGGTGTTTCGTAGAGCTTGACGGATTCCAGTACGACATTTGCCTGGTAAAGATCCGGCTGCAATGCGTCGAATATACAGCGAACCATGTTTTCGGCCGTAGTCGGGAAGTCCCGGTACTCTTCCAGATCGTTCAAAAGGGCGTGATCATACCGGGAGATGATCTTATCGCGGACCAGCTGCTTGAGATCGGAAAAATGGAGAATCATGCCACCGGCATCGATTTCACCGGAGACCGTGACCTGGAGCCGATAGGTGTGACCGTGAAGGGTGCTGCATTTGCCGTACAGGTCGCGATTTTGGGATTCGTTTAGGTCCGGGCGGTATAGCCGGTGGGCAGCGTCAAAGGTGAATTCTTTCGAGATGGTAAGCATGGTGTCCACTTTCGTGAGGGATAATTTGTTAAGCGGGGTGCCGCTCGTCCGCTGGGTGTCCGTTCACAAACGGCATCTTTTGGCCCAGAGCTGCGTTTTCGCAGTTTTGAGATCCTCAACATAGTTCACTATGCCTGCGGTCTCAAAACTGCTCAGGCCTTGCTCTGAACCAAAACCTACCGTTTGTGAACGGACACCGGTGTCATGCCCCAAAGGGCATCTTTTAGCCCTGGGCGGCGTTCTCGCTTCCATGCAATCCTCGACGTAGATTGTCTACGCCTCCGGTTGCATAGAATGCTGCGGTCTTGCCCAGAACTAAAAGCTACCCTTTAGGGCGAAACACCATCATTTGCTAGAAGCAGTTTCTTGATAAGCCGAGTCCGTTTATTCCATGATAGGTCTTTTAAACAAGAACCTACCGTTTGTGAACGGGCACCGGTGTCTCGTCCTAAAGGGCATCTTTTTGCCCTGGGCCGCGTTCTTCCGGCGTCGCCGGAGGCTATGCCGGACAGGCGCTTCTGTGACACGGAGTGCCGGTTTTCAAGCCGTCAGGCGCAACCATAGCGCTATCCTCGTCGTAGATTGTCTACGCCTCCGGTTGCATAGAATGCTGCGGCCTTGCCCAGAACTAAAAGCTACCCTTTAGGGCGAAACACCATCATTTGTATAGGGCCGGTACAATATCAGCCAAGTCCGGTTGGTTACGGATATGTTTTTCTACCCAAGACCGATCTTTTTGGAACATACCCTAGTTTGTTTTTTCAGCTTTGCTGGTCTTTTTTGTGCTCCACAAAATGAGAGGCGGCCAGGGCCGCGGTGCAGCCGTCGGCGGCGGCAGTGATGATTTGCCGAGCAAATTTATACCGCAGATCGCCGATGGCGTAAATGCCGGGAATAGCGGTTTCACATTTTTCATCGGTGACCACATACCCTTCTTCAGAAAGCTCGACCCCGGTTGGTACAACGCTATTGTTGGGGACAAATCCGATAAAAACGAACACGCCGTCCGTATCCAGGCTGCGCGTATCTCCGGTAACCGTATCCTGCAGGGCCACAGCGCCCACGCCATCGTCCCCTTTTACCTCTATGGCGGTCAGAACCGTGTTCCACAGGATCTCGATGTTTTCGGTTTCCAGAACCCGTTTTTGCAAGAGACGGGTCGCCCGCAGCTGGTCGCGACGGTGTGCGATGTAGACTTTATCAGCCAACTTGGCCAGGTAGGCCGCTTCTTCGCAGGCACTGTCACCCCCACCAACCACGACCACGGTTTTACCCCTGAAAAAGAACCCATCGCATACCGCGCAGTATGAGACACCCTTGCCATAAAATTCCTCTTCGCCGGGGATATCCAGTTTTCGTGGACTGCCGCCGGTCCCTAAAATGACCGTGTGCGTTTCGAGGATTTCATCGTTGTCGAAGCGGGCCCGGTGGCAGTCTTCTCCCGGAATGATTTCGGCCACCTCGCGGGAAATGGTGTCAACCTCATACGCCTGGACGTGCTGCGCCATGTTCAGGGCCAGTTCCGATCCGTTGATCCGCTGCGTCCCGGGCCAATTCTCGACCTCGTCCGACGTGGTGACCTGTCCTCCGGCAATCCCCTTTTCTGCAATAACTGTATTGAGGGTTGCCCTGGCCGCATAAATACCCGCGGTCAAACCGCCCGGTCCACTGCCGATGATAACGAGGTCAAGTATGTCTGCTTTTGCCATGGACTGTCTCCTGTGCATAGTGGTGTAGGCTGAAGTAAAACCAGGCGTTGCTTGATGAAAACCAGTTTAAGGATCATGGCTGGTTTCAATTCCCGGTTTTAAGTAGTTGCTAAAAGTCTTCAGTCTTCAGCCTATAGACCTAATCTATTTTTTCGATTTCAACGCCTGTTGCAGTTTTTCCGCCAGGGTACCCAGCGGTTGGCTGTCCCCCTGCCCTGAATAATTTTGCCAGTCGCCGCTCTCGGCCGCATCCGCCGGCGCCAGGGATATTTTCCGTTCGGTCGCATTTAGCCTTTGGATGACGACTTTCAGCGTTTCGCCGACCTTGCAGCCTTCAATTTTGGCCGGGTTCTCAGATTGACTGATGTTCGACTTGGGCAGCAGCCCGGTGATGCCGGGCGCCAGGTTGATAAAAATGCCGAACCCTTCCTTCTTTTCAACAATACCTTCCACCTGGCTGCCAACCTTGAATTTTTCCTCCACCTCCAGCCAGGGGTCGCCCTCCGCATCTTTTAGACTCAGGGAAATCCGTCGCTGGCCCAGATCGATATTTTTAATCATGACGGACACATTCTGTCCGGGTGAGACCTCATCCGCAGGATGCAGGACCCGTTTGGTATAACTCATTTCACTGATGTGCACCAGGCCCTCAATACCCGGGGCGATTTCGACGAAGGCCCCGAATTTCATACAGCGGGTTACTTTACCGGTCACGCGGCTGCCAACCGAAAACTTGGTCTCGACCGTCTCCCAGGGATCGCCCTGAGCCTGTTTGACGGACAGGCCGATCTTTTTTTGTCCTTTTTTATCGCCGGTCTCTACTTTCAAAACCCTTACGGTGAGGGTGTCACCGGAAGCCACCAGTTCCTCCGGGTTTTCAACCCGGGACCAGCTGAGTTCGCTGATATGGACCATGCCCTCCACACCCGGCACCAGCTCCACAAAAACGCCAAAGGGCATCAAACGGGTCACTTTGCCGGTATAGGTGTCGCCCGGTTTCAGGGTTTCGTAGAAAGCGGCCCGGTTTTTCTCGAGCGCTTCCGCCAGCAAAGCCCGGCGAGATACCACGATATTGCGTCCCCGTTCCTCAAAACGAGTAATGAGAAACTCAAAATTCAGACCCACGAAATCATCGGGTGTTTCGACGTAGTTGATGTCGATCTGGCTGATTGGGCAAAATGCCCGCTGCTGGAGGATTTCGATGCGAAAGCCGCCCTTGCAGGTTTCTTTAACCTTGCCCTCCACCGGAACTTTGTTTTGAAACGCCTCTTCGAGGTGCTGCCGACCGCCGATACCCGAAAGCGCCTTTGACAGCCGCACTTCACTTTCGGTAAGGGCGACAACATATAGTTCTAACGTATCTCCTTCTTTAAACGGCAGTTCGCCATCTTTATCCAGGAGTTCCGCCTTTTCGACCACGCCGTCGATTTTCGTCCCGGTGTCCATGTAGACGGTGTCCTGCCCGATGGATATGATGTCACCCCGGACGCGGTCGCCCACTTGAATATCTTCATTCATTCCGGTCGTATAGGATTCAAAAAGGGCCTCGAAACTTTCCGCATTCTCATCTGTTGGGGTTTCCTGCTTTTCCGACATGTTGTCCTCATCTTCCTGTTGGGCGCAATCCGTACGCGCTAAACGCAAGTAGCGTTCATCCCAAGTTATAATATGCCCCGGGCAGCCCGATCACGTCTGATTGTCCAGGGTCGTCCGCCGGGCCAGTTCAGCGGTCAGTTTCAGGGTCAAAGGCCCGGGGCAACCCCCGCCGATGTCAGCGTCATCGACCTGGACCACAGGCACAACACCCTTGTTGGTGCCGGTGATAAACACCTCGTCAGCGCCAAGCAGCTCCTGCCTGGATATATCCCTGATCTGCACCTCAAAATGCGCTGCGGCTACGTCCAGAACCACCTTGCGCGTAATCCCCGACAGTATGTCCCGACCAGGGGTGATCAGCGTTTTTTCCTTGAATATGAATATGTTGCTGGTGGTTCCTTCTAAAACATAGCCCTCGCGGTCCAGGTATAGCGCCTCGATGGCCCCTTTACGGCGCGCCTCTTCCAGGGCCACGGTCGCCGGAATGTAATTGATGCTTTTAACCCCGGGTTTGAAACGGTCGGTCACCCGGGTAATGAGTTTTACACCTTCGGAATACCAGGTTTCCGGCAGCTTCGGCAGTGGTGAAACCAGGACCAGCAGGCGCGGTTTGTTTTGGGGCGTGGTAAAATCGGGACTCGAACCACCGGTGACCACAATCCGAATGTTGGATTCCGGATAATTGTTTTTAGCCAGTGTATCAAGGACAATCCCGTTGAGCTCCTTGTGCGCCCAGGGGACGTGCAGCCCGATTTCGGCCGCGCTGTGGTGCAAGCGTTCGAGATGTTCTTTCAGGAAAAAGGGCTTGCCGTTGTAAGTTCGCACCAGGTCAAAGACCCCGAAGCCGCGCAGGACCGCCAGGTCATCAACCGGAATAACGGCCTGTTCGGCCGGAACAAATGATCCATCTATATAGTAAATACTCAAATCTTACTCTCATGGTCCGGGGGCATTGGTCCGGAGCAGTTTCTGTAAACGTTTCTCCGGCTAACTTCAAGGGCTTTATTAGAGGCTATCTGAAAAATTAGTTTTTGGTTCAAGGTCAAGGCGGCCGTGAGTTTTCAGCCGGAGGTGCCAGCGAAGCCAATGCCCATCGTGGTCAATACTCAAGTATTTCGAGGATTGGCACCGAGCGCCCAACGCCGAGATTGGGCCAAAAGATATTTTTGAGTTAGCCTCTAGTAATTTCCGGCCATGGCCCGGGCTTCCGCGCCGATACTGTCAGCCAGAGACTGTGGTTGGAGAACGGTCGCCGCCGCACCCCAGCCCATGATCCAGTTTTTCAATTCAGCGGTTGCAGCCACCTCCACCTCAAATTCGAGACTCCCGTCATCCCGGGTTGTCAACCGCTGGGTGGCATGCCAGGTTTTCTCCTGAATGTAATTGCCGATTGCCGGTTTGAAAAGGATCTTCACTTTTTCCGGTTGCCCCACGAAGACGCCGAAACCGGTACTCATGAAATCCTCGATATTGAATTCGGCCGGAATGTCATAGGCTTCGTCCGTGACGGACAGCGCCTTGATCCGGTCCAGGGTGAAGATCCGCACATCCTGGCGCAGGTGGCAATAACCCACCAGGTAGATGAAGCCCTTGAAAAACCAGATTTTGTAGGGTGCTACCTTCCGCCGGGTCTGGTGGTCGCGGCTAATGGTGTAATACGCCATTTCTACCAGGCGACGGTCCAGGATCGCCGCATTGAGAATGTCGATCCAACGGGCGACCTCTTTCCGACGCCCATAGGGCGCCTGCCCCACGGTAAACGTTTCTTCAAAGCTGTCAAGGTACGTCCGGGTGTCTTCCGGGATGGTTGTGACGATTTTTTCGAACAACGATTCCAGGGCGCTGGCAAAGGGCGTGTTTTTAAGCGTTTTCAGAACATTGCGGCTGAAATAGAGTGCCATCAACTCCATTTGATCTAGTGGCAGAGGCGGCTGACGTTTGACGCTGTCCAGGATGGACCAGCGGTTTTTGCCTTCCACCCAATCGGTATAGAGGGGAAACCCGGCGGCCTGCAATGCCTCCAGATCCCCGTAAACCGTCCGGGAGTGACACCCCAAGTCCTGTGACAGGTCGCTCACCGCAACACCCCGGGTGGCAGTAAAGAGTCTCTGGATGATTTTCCATTGCCGGCTGAGCTGATCGCCGCGTGCCATGGGACCCCCCCTTTTTTGAGATAGCCGATAGTGTGGCGTCTAACAAATTCGATAAAGAAATAGAAACCGCTCAATCCTGAATTTAAGATGAAACCAAGTCCGAATTTCGTGCTTCGGATTTGCGGCGTTCGCCTTGAGAACATTCCGGATTTTTCCGTCCCCGAAAGAGCTACAAGCTCAGGAGGTTGTATAATTAACATTTCCAGCCGGGGCAACCCCGGGAAATAAAAATATGAAAAAAAACAGAAGCCTGTGACCGGATGTGTCACAGGCTTCCGGCATTATGTCAGTCAGAAAGGAGGGCACGACATGCAAACTGCCGACAGATTGGCCCCGGAACAGGAACGTTTTGAATACCATGGAAGTACAATTGTTGAAAGAATTCTGACGGTTAAGGATTCAATACCGCGGCGGGACTGGCTTTTGTTCGACACCGTCGAAGAGGCCGCGGATTTTTTCTACGAGAACCAGGCGAGCGGATAAGAATGTCGAAAGCGATACTGAACAGACTGCTTGACGAACTGCTGGAGTGTCTGTGCATCCTGTTGCTCCTGCTGCTGGCGGTGATGGTAACGCTGGCTTACGGCGTTTGAGCCTCGCCGCAGCCAGTTTCGTTTTGCGATGTGCGCTGACGGCAATGTTCACCCTTGGTGCAGACGGCCCCCTGGCCCCGGCAGACCGTGCAGCGATCATCGCTGCACTGCTGACAGGCAAAGCAATCCGGGCAGGGGTGTTTCTGGGCCTGCCCGGGCAGCACTTCCGGCACGTAGACCTTGCCGGTGACTCCGGGCATCTTGACGAACGGCATAACGGTTCCTTACCTCAAGAGGGCAGCCTATTGGTCTCAAAGCGTTTATGCTGAAGTGAAACCAAATTCAGCAGGTTTCGTGCTTCGTTCTGCCACCAATTCACCTGTTATATAAAAACATATACAGGATTGGTCTAATGGCAAGCGAAAGGGGTGGTAACTTGGATCCGGGCTGGCTACAGGGCCTGGGATACCGGCCTTGGCACGGCGGGTGTCAACAGGCATTCCCGGGGATCCCGGGCGGGATCACCCAGCAGCGGGGCTACGCTCTCATCGAGCAGACCGGCCATGAGAACTTCCAGGTTCTTGCGCAGCACGTCATATGAGAAGTGGCGGGCAGCCAGCGCATAATTGTGTTCAACCATCTCATTCCGGCGCTGCGTTGAATCCAGTAAGGTTCGGGCCTGCTCCACGGTCTGGGCGGTCAAAAAACCATCCATGACAGCCAGGTCAAAACCCAGCGGTTCAATATCCTTGATGAAGACCGGGTAGCGGTTCACCAGCAGTGGTTTCTTGAAGTAAATGGCTTCCAGGAATGCATTTCCAAAGCCCTCGATCAGGCTCGGATAGGTAACCAGGTCCGCATGCGGGTAAATATCCCAGAGGCTGCAAACGTCTCCCGGCTGCGTACTGCAGCTCCAGGGGTCCTGCAGGCGTCCGGAGACCAGGCGCATATCCACCCCGTTTTCTTCGGCATGGGCTTTGAGCCAGTCGTAGTATTCATAGCCTTCATCACCGGCTTCATGGGAAACGACCAGCTTGTTGCGCGGATCATCCAGCGCCTTGACCAGGGCAACGGCATGTTCGATGCCTTTGCGCTGGACAATTCGGGTGGGTTGGAGAATCATGCGGTCTTCCGGACCAAGGCCGATGGCCTCCCGAAACGCCGCCGTCCGCTCCAAATCGACCTGGGGCGGATGTTCAAAGTTGATGACATTGGGAATGACTGCTGCCGACAAGCCACTGCGCAGGGCCAACTGTTCCCGGGCGTCGGAATTGATGACCACATGCACCATTTCCGGCAGGCGCGGGGGAAAGGCCATGGCGAGGTAGTCTTCCACGGCATTGACTGCGTAGCGGGTACGTTCCCAATGGAAATCGTGGTGATGGGCAATCGCGGGAATGCGGCTTTCGGCAATCGCTTCCGTCAGCGCGAGTCCCAGAGGTACATGCATGGGGATGGTCAGGGCATTTTCAACAATCAGCAGATCGATGTGGTATCGGTTGAGAAATTCATGCAGGCGCATTTTGAGCAGGGCCCGCAACGTGTGAATCGACTCGGTCAGCATGGGCGTGCGGCCGCGCTGCCCGAAAGCCTGCTGGTTGATCCGGTCGTTGAGTTCGTGCTGAAAATGGGCTTCCGGCACGAGATAGGTGCACTCCGCTGACTTGTCGGTTTCACCGGCGAACCAGAAGATATCATGCCCGCTGCAGCGCAGAACCTCGGCCCATTTGCTGGATTCCAGCGAGACTCCGTCAGTACCCGAAAAACGTGTGGATACAAAGCCTATTTTCTTACCCATATGCTGTTTGCCTGCTTCGAAGTAAGTCGAATACCGCTCAACTCAAGTGTACGTAGTATTAAAACAGCCTAACCCCCCTTTACCACGTGTGCTGCTGCAGCCACCGAAGCGCCAGTCCATATCAGATTGGTAGGATTTTGCAACGGGTTTTTGTGCAGACGTTGATTTCCCGTGCGCCATCGGCCGGAAAAGCAAAAAAGCATGGTCAGGAAGGTATTCATAGTAAGAGGGTGTGTCAATAATTCACCAACTACAACAACATATAGTTATAAGTCAATAAATAAATGCAATATATAGTGTATTTATATTTAATTATGGGCGGGCTGCATGCACCGTCGGTGTGGTTCGGCTTTCCATAAGGCTACCGATCACGGCACATTCGAGCCCGAAAGGAAGGTAGCCGGCATATCCGAGCAGGGGCATTTCGAAAATCTGGAAACGGTGTACCAGGGGAACGCTGTATGTCCAGCGGGCCAGGCTGTAAAAATTCCACAATTCCCAGAAGAATCCGCATACCAGAGCAGCCAGGGCGGCGGATACCACCGGGCGCCAATCACCCTGAACAGTGGGGGTGAAAATATGGGGCTGCCTACCAAGTCGCTGCAGGCTGGTGATGACCAGCAGCGGTGAAACCCATAAGAGGGGGAAGAGCACATCCGGCCAGACGCCGATCATGGCCAGTCCGGCCGATGATATGGCCAGGCAGAACCAGGCGAAAGCGGCGGTGTTTCCCGCTGGCCGTGGTTTGGAACCCTGAAAACGATTTTCCAACCAGGTAAAGGTGCGCAACAGGTCCCGCATGCCGAGGACGGCCGGCAGAACCGTCGAAAAACTCAGGGTTGCCAATATGAAATAGGTCAGGGGCGGATAGTCGGAGCCGGTGTAATACCAGTTTTGCACAAAGCGGTTGAGGTACTCGAAAAACCACCAGAACCCGGCACTGAAGAAGAAAAGCCGGGCAAAATAGGCCCGCTGGTGAATCAGCATGCAGCGGCCGGAACGATAGTGACAGAAGGCATTGATCAGGATGATGAAGGAAAACCACAACGGGAAGAAGGTGTGCGGCTGCAGGCGGGCAAACCAGGGAAAGCGGGTCCAGGCCAGGGTCCAGAAAACAAGGCCGGCAGCCAGGGCCGTCCATCCCCACCAGGGAAAGGGCCGTTGCCTGGAAACGGTGGTTTTTTGAGTTGCTGCGGACCGCAGCCGTCCTCCCGCCAACAGCAGTCCAATGACCAGCAGAATAAAGAGGGCAAAGCAGAAGAATGCCCAGGCCGAGAAAGGTGCGTGGGCGATATAGCGGGTGCGCGGCGGGAACTCCAGGTATTGGGCAATCGGTTGCCCGGCCAGGTAACATCCGGCCAGCGGAAGACCGATTAGGCCGAAGCCCGATAAGATAAAAATAAGCCACGCCGATTTTGAAGTCATTGTGATCGCGGCACTCGCCACCGAACAGTGGCAGTTAAGTGAGAACTTCAAAAACCAGAACCCTGAAGACCAATACGCCCGTGCAGAGACGCACAGGCGCAGAGGAAACCAAGGGCCGTACAGTATCGCGTTTGGGCGCGAAACAGGACAAATTTGGTCGCGTTTGCTTTCCCGACTGCGCTGGACTGTGCATTGATTCTCAGATTAAGAAGAACGTCTTGGCGCCTCTGCGCGATGCTGGTTTCGTTTTGAGTTATTCCTTCAACGCCGCATGCGCGGCCGCCAACCTGGCAATGGGCACCCGGAACGGTGAGCAGGAGACGTAGTTGAGCCCCAACTTGTGGCAGAGCTCGATGGATTTGGGTTCGCCGCCGTGTTCGCCGCAGATGCCGCACTCCAGATCCGGTTGGGTCTGGCGGCCCCTGGCGACCGCGATGCGCATCAATTCACCGACACCGTCACGATCGATGGTGGCAAAGGGATTTTCGGCAAGAATACCTTCTTCCATGTATTCGATTAAAAATCCGGATTCGGCGTCGTCCCGGGAAATACCGAAGGTTGTCTGGGTGAGGTCGTTGGTGCCGAACGAGACAAACTCGGCGCTGGTGGCAATCTGGTCTGCGGTGAGGGCCGCCCGGGGAATTTCGATCATGGTACCGAACTTGTATTCGATTTCGGCTTTCTGCTCGGCCATCACGCGCTTGGCCTCTTCCTCGAGGACTTTGCGCTGGACTTTCAATTCATTGATGTGGCTGGTCAGCGGGATCATCACCTCGGGCAGCACCTGAATGCCTTCGGCCGCCACCTGGCAGGCGGCCTCGAAAATGGCCCTGACCTGCATGGTTGTCAGTTCCGGGATAGGGATTCCCAGGCGCACGCCCCGCAGGCCAAGCATCGGGTTTTGTTCCTTCAGGTTCAAGGCCCGGGTGCGAATGGCCTCTTTGATCTTGATCTTTTCCAGCAGCTCATCGATTTCCACGAGGGTGCCGGCATGCTTGATGCGCAGTTTCAGATCCGACAGTTCACCCATGAGTTCCACCAGGTCAGGCAAGAACTCATGCAGAGGCGGATCGATGAGACGAATAATGACCGGCAGCCCATCCATGGCCCTGAAGAGCCCGGCAAAATCTTCGCGCTGAAAAGGAAGCAGCCCTGCCAGGGCTTCGCGGCGTTCGTAGGGGCGATCGGTCATGATCATTTTCTGAAAAAGCGGCAACCGGTTGGCCTCGAAAAACATGTGCTCCGACCGGCACAGACCGATGCCCTGCGCGCCATATTCCCTGGCCCGTGTGGCATCGGCCGGATAATCAGCATTGGCCCAAACACCGAGACGACGGAATTCGTCCGCCCAGCTCAGCAGCTTGATTAAATACAGATCCTGTATGTCCGGGATGTTGGTTTTGAGGCTGCCGGTAAAGACTTCGCCGGTGTTGCCGTCAATGGAGAGCCAGTCCCCTTCCCGAATGACCTCGCTGCCTACCCGTATCTGGCGTTTGATCATGTCGATATCCAGTTCGGACACACCCACTACGGCGGGTTTACCGAACTGCCGGGCCACCAGGGCTGCGTGGCTGGTACGACCACCCCGGCTGGTCAGGATGCCCTGGGAAGCCAACATGCCATGTACATCGTCGGGTTTGGTTTCCGGCCGGACCATGATGACGGGTTTGCCGTCGTTTTTGCTCCAGGCTTCGGCCAGATCGGCATCCATCGCCACCATACCGCAGGCTGCACCCGGAGACACATTGAGACCCGTGGCCAGTAAAGAGCCGTCCTGGCGGGCCAACTCGATCGCATCCGCGTCGAATTGAGGATGCAGGAAGAAATCCACCTGTTCCGGAGTTACCCGCAAAACGGCTTCTTTCTTGGTAATCAGGTCCTCTTCGGCCATATCCACGGCAATTCGTACCGCGGCCTGGGCCGTGCGTTTTCCGTCGCGGGTCTGGAGCATCCAGAGCTTGTCCTTTTCGATGGTAAACTCGATGTCCTGCATGTCCCGGTAATGGGTCTCCAGTTTTTTCGCGATCGCGACCAGCTCTGCGTAGGCATCCGGAAGCTGGGACTGCATGTATTGGATCTCTTCGGTGAGGCGGATACCGGCCACAACGTCCTCGCCCTGGGCATTGATCAGGTAATCACCTTCGATTTCAGGCTCGCCGGTGGTTCCATTGCGGGTCATGGCCACACCGGTGGCACTGTCCGGGCCCATGTTGCCGAAAACCATGGCCACGATGTTGACCGCGGTTCCCAGATCGTGGGGAATGTTCGCCGCATTGCGATAGTCGATGGCGCGCTTTCCGTTCCAGCTTTTGAATACGGCTTCCGTGGCCATGCGCAGCTGATCATAGGGATCCGTGGGGAAATCACGCATGGCGCCTTTACGAAAAGTAATTTTAAATTCTTCGGTAACCGCTTTCCAGTCTGACGCGGTCAGGTCGGCATCGCCGTTGACCCCGCTCTTAATGGTCTGGGCCTCGATGATGTCTTCGAATACGTCATCATCTATCCCCATGACCACGCTGCCGAACATCTGGATCAGGCGGCGGTAGGCGTCATAGACAAAGCGCTCATCGCCGGTCAGGCGGGTAAGGCCGACGACGGTATCGTCGTTGAGGCCGATATTTAACACCGTATCCATCATGCCGGGCATGGAGAATTTGGCCCCAGAGCGGCAGGAGATCAGCAATGGGTTTTCCGGGTCACCGAACTTTTTTCCGGTCAGGGCTTCCACTTCTTTCAGGGCGGCCAGCTCCTGCTCCCACATACCTTCCGGGAACTCACGCCCCATTTCCAGGTAAGCGTTGCAGGCCTCGGTTGTAACTGTAAAGCCCGGCGGAACCGGTAGGCCGATCCTGACCATTTCGGCCAGGTTGGCCCCCTTGCCTCCAAAAAGACCCCGGATGGCTTCCCAGTCGCCATTCACAGTTTGTTCAGCTTTTTCCACCTCGGAAAACAGGTATACCCACGGTTTGTGCATAATTAACCCCTTGAAATCTGATTGTTCATTAAATTGCTACGGCCTGCACCGCACTTAGCGTTTACGCCAATTTGCTCTGGACAGGTCGGCAGCCGGCCGGGTTGCAAGCTGCCGCGGTATGTGAAGCCATCAATTGATGTTGATACAGCTCCCTTAGTCTTTGCGTTTTAATCGGATTTTTCTGATCTTGTCAACCGGAAGGTCTCAAGGGCCATTATAGGGTGACGGTTGCCGGGCGACATGCTTTTCTACGTTATATCCGGCAGCGTGGTGCGCCCCTGGCAGGGATCACACCGCTGTGGATAAAACCGTCCTGCGGGAGGTGTTCGGACCCGACCGCGAGGTCGGGATCGAAAGGTCTTGCAAAAATTTGGTCGCCGGCCAAACCACGGTAGGCTGGAAAACCCTCAACAAAATCAGACCGTAAGAACGACAGGCGATTTTTATCTCATTTCGGCGGCCTCGTAAGGTTCATTTTTAGGTTGCGAGCGGCTATGAAAATGTTTAATCTTTAACTGTATCGGGCGCACAATTCAGTTCAGTTCTTTCCCTACGGGATGTCTTCCAGTTTATCTCTAAAGGTTTCCTGGGCCGAACCGATATTACAACATATAGTGGTTGAAATTTTAAATTATCTATATATAGTGGAGTTATGAAGATCCCTGTTTTTCCCATAAACGAGTCCTACCTGGGTTCCGTTAAACGGGTTCTCCGGCAGCGGCTTGAAAACAAAGGGTTGGATTCCAGTACGATTCCCGGGTATATGCGCAGTCTTACCAATGCCTTGGTAAAAAAGCCCCACATGACGTTGAACCAGGTAAACCGGCAGATGGATTACGTCGGCTGGCGCGGGGTTGAGTTGGACTACCACACCTGGGAATTGACCCGGGCCACGCTCGAGAGCGAATTAGCGGCCGGCCTGGCCCTTGATTCGGCCTGCTGACCCCGACCGGACAGGTCGACGGCACCCTTCACAAAGTACCGTCTTGCGCTTTACACCCCTTTTCCGCTCACACCCCAACAAACATAATGATTTGAAATAATAGGTGTTTTCCGCCCTACTCCGGGATTGCGAATTTAACCTGGGGGCGTAAAGGTTCGGCCGCATCCACAGGGGCCGTGATAATCGGTTCGGTGATAAAAAGACGCTCCGGATTCAACCGTTCATCTTTCAACAGGCGGCTTTTGGCCGCTTCGGCACGATCCATTGCCAGATGCCGCAAATCCGCCGGTGTGATGGTGATGGCTGTAAATAGCAGTTTTTCCATTTCATCAACCGGCAACTCTTTCAGGGATCCGTCCACGTTGCGCGGTTTCGGTATGTCGGCCTCCTGGTAGGCCCTGGCGACATAGGCTTCACGGGCTTCTGCGCTCATGGCGGGCCGCTCTTCCTCCGGTGGCGCCTGGCCGCCCTTGTAAAGGGTCCGGAAATGCTGGGCCTGGATGAGGTCGTCATACCGGGTGGTGCGCAGCTGGGCCCCGTCGGCCTCCGGATCTACGATACCGGTGATTTCCAGATTCAGGGCCGGGCGTTCCACGAGGGCGGTCGCCAGGTTCGTCAGGGTCTCGGCCTGCTCTTCACCCAGGCCGGCCTGTCCCGCTTCAAAATCGATGTAGCTCAATTCGGCACCGCCCGAAAAGGCCGCTCCCAGCGCTGCAAAGGGAGCACTGATGGTTTTCGTAATCAGGCCGACGACAGCTTTCAATACAATGGATCCCAGGCTGAATTCTGGATCGTCGACGCTGCCGCTAATCGGCAGGTCCAGTTCGACATTGCCTTCGCTGTCGCTCAAGATGGCCAGCCCCAGTTTTACCGGCAGGCTGGTGGCATCCGGGCTGTCCACCTTCTCTCCCAGGGTAAGGCGGTTGAACCGGATTTTATTCTGGGCCACCAGGGTGTTTTGGGACAAACGGTAGTTTAGAATCAGCGTAAGTTTGCCTTTCTCTAATTTGTAGCCCAGATATTTACCGGTATAGGGGGTGAAAGGACTCAGATCGATATCGCGAAACTCGATGGCGATATCCGTAAACTTGTCGTGGGTCAGGGGGTTTATCTTTCCGGTTATCTTCAGCGGGGAGTGGTCTTCCAGGCGTCCGGCTAAAAAGACGTCCGCCCGGGCCAGGTCTGCGGATGAAAGGCCGGAGATGCTGCCGCCCAACTCCAGCATCTCTGTTTTGAAATGGGGCTTAATGAGACGGTCGGCAAACGAGACGGTGCCGCCCTGTAGGGTAACGGCCTTGATGGTGATCGGGGGTATCGGTTGACCCGACCCTGGTTGGGTTGTTTCCCCAGAGACCTTTTGGTCCTCGACCGGTGGTTTTGCGGCGGGTGGGCTGCTATCTTCGGCGGTCTGCGCTGTGTCAGATTGGCCGGCGGCTTCCTCGGATTCCAGAACGGTACTCAGGTTGACGGTTCCATCCTCGTTCACCGTGGCCCGGGCATAAAAATCGGCCAGGGCGATTTCATCCAGGGCGATTTGAAGGGGGTTGATGTCCACATCAATGCCTGAAAATTGCAGGCTCTTCCAGCGCAGGAAATCCTTACCCAGGTGTTTGTCCAACGAGGCGAAATTGGCGATCAGGCTGTCACCTTTGAAACCGGCGATGAAGCCCGCCTCAGGATCCATGCGGAAAACGACGTTTCCGGAAGTGTTTACATCACCGCTGGTGATGAGGACCTGGATCTTTTCGTTGAGATAGGGCTGTACCGGTGTTACCGCGAGCTTTTCCGCTTTGACGTCCATTGCTCCGGCCAGGGGTGACAGGGTCAGAGAGCCGCTGCTGCTCAGGGTGCCGCCCTCATCCCAACGCAAACTGGCTGCAAGGGACGCTTTTTCGGCCGCCGCGGTGGAAATATTGTCGGCATTTACGGTAATCCGATCCAGCCGCAGCACGGCGGGGGTGGGCGTGCTCAGGTCCTGCAAATCCACGGCGTAGTCCTCAACCGACACCTTGTTGATGTGCGCCACCAGGAGCGCCTCTTTGGCCGGTTCCGCCGGTATCGTCTCTTCCTCCGGTGCGCCTGTGGCCGTCATGAGCGCCGGCAGCGATTCAACCAGGTTCAGGCGACCGGCCGCGTCGCGCAGCAGGGAAAAAACGCCCCCGCGCGTGGCAACGGTTTCCATTGATAGCACCCGACTTTCGGGATTCAATCGGATACCGTCAATCTCTATTCCGGGAATCGCGACAATCGCCTCCTCGGCTTCCGCCGCAGCGACTTTCAATTTTTCCAAAGCGACGGTGCCCTGCCCTATCCGCGGCAACCCCTCCTTGCCGGCGGTGTTATACTCAATATCGGCTGCTCGCAAGGCTATCTTTTCGATGCTGTAAACGGACGGCTTCTGTGCCGATAATTCCTTCACTGTCAGCGCAAGGTTGTCGACTTCAACTTGCTCAAGGCGGGCCAGCCACGGTGGGGTGGCAGGCTCTGCTGAAGGTTTTTCCAGTTCAGCGGATTTGGGGATGGTGGGGATAAACGCCTCGATCAGGTAAATACCGCCATCTTCCGACCGGTCAGCCCATACCTGTGTATCGACCAGGCCTATTCGGCCGGCGAGGATGGTCTGCTTTTCCGGATCAAGTTGAATACCGCTTACGGCAAATTCTGGCATATCGATCATGTGGACCGATCCGCGCGGGCCGGTGATCACAAAATTCTTTAATTCCACCTGCGCATCGTCCACGGCAGGCAATGGGCTTTTAGGGCCGGCGGGATACCGGTATGCAAGGGAGAAACCAGCCTTGCCGGACTTGATGTTGGCCTTGATAAATTGGCGGTAGTAGGGTTCGAATTGGGTTACCGGCAGGTTTTTTAGATTGACCTGCCCGGTTGAACTGAGGTCGTTTAGGTCGGCGGTTCCCTCTCCGGTCAGGACAGCTCCGGAACGGGTGCTGATTTCAAACGTATAGTGAGCGGGCGCCTTTTCGTGACTGCCCAGATTCTCCACCGTTACGGATATTGGCTGGAGCGCCAGGCTGAAACCCTTGCCGGCCGTCTGGTCCTTGAAGGTGATGTGTCCCGACGAGATAGCCACTTTTTTTATCAAGAAAGCCGGTATTTCGCCACCGGGTTCCGCTTCCGCCGTTTTTTAGCCCGGTGCAGCGGCCGGGATCATATCGGTAAAATTAAACCCTTTGTTTGTGCGCAACACGGATAGCCTCGGATCATCAATCGCCATCTCTTTGAGAACTGCCTTGCCGACAATTAGAGGTATCAACTGGGCATTGGCATACAGGCGTCCGATCGAGGCAAAAGGTGTCTGGTCTTTTTCCAGGATGGTAAATTTATTCAGCTCGATTTCTAAAGTAAATGGATTGAATGCCGAAGACTCCAAAGTGACCATTCGGCCGGTCAAAGCGGAAAGTTTTTCGGGCAGCACCGCCTGAACGATTCGGGGGACAATCAAGAAACCGGTGATGGCATAAAGGATCAACAGGCCGGCGACAACAGCGAAGATGAGCAGACTTCGCCGGCGAAACAGCGGTGTTTTACCGTTCGCTTGCATGGAGTACATCCCTTTTAGGCTTGGAATTAAAGGCGTGAAAGCTAACCTTCTAAAAATACAATAAACACCGGCTTTGGATCAATAGGAAAGATCGCAGGAACATGAAAATAGGATTGACAAAGGACTTGGGATACGAATAGGGTTGCGCTTTACGTTAGCGTAAACTATCGAGGGGGGCCCTGCTCCCCGCTAAATGACTATTGCAGCGGTGGCGGTTCTGGTCGGAGGCTCGCAACTGGCTGCAAAGGGGGAGCGTCAATGAAAAAAAGACTAATTGTTACAGATAGTGTAGCGGATCTACCGGCTGAGATCGTTGCCAAATACGGCATCCACATTTTGCCGGTCAATGTGATTCTGGACGGTAAAACCTACAAGGACGGGGTGGATATTTCCCGGGATGAATTTTACAAAAACTACTACGATTACGGGGAGATGTCTACTGCCCCGGTCTCCTATGAAGACTATGCCCTGGAATTTTTGAACCTGGTCCAAAAATATGATGAACTGCTGATCATCCACTGCTCTTCCCATTTGAGTGCAACGTTCAACACCGCGCTGAAAGTTGTGGAAGATTTCCAGGGGCAGCACAAATGTCGGGTTAAGGTGATCGATTCCGGACTTGCCAGCATGGGCCAGGGGATGGTGGTCATGGCCGCAGCTCAGGCCACGGCCACCGGTAAACCGTTGGAGTCAGCCGCGGGGGCCGTGTACGGCACCCGGGCCCAGATGTCCAATTTCATGGCCATTCCAACGCTGAAGTACCTGCGCAAGGGCAAAAAAATAAGCGGGCTGAAAGCCCTCTTCGGGGTGGCCCTGGGTGTCAAGCCGGTCTTGGAATTCGAAGACGGTAAATTGACCATAAAGGATAAGCTGTTCGGCAAACAAAAAAACATGATTTTGGCCATGATGGATAAAATTACTGAGGATATCGGTAGCAATTCGATTACGTTGGCCATTGTGCATGCCAAGGAAACGACGCCCGTAGAGAACCTCAAAGGGGTCTTTGAATCCTCATTCAATTGCCGAAAAATATATTCCGCCCGGTTTGGGCCGTCTCTGGGCATCAACACCGGTCCGGAAACGTATGCGGTGATGTACCTAAAACATTCAGCCTGAAGCTTGCAGATATAAGACAGAAGGTTGTCCTGCAAACCACGCGAGATAGGCCGCGGGGATTTCCCCGCGGCTTTTACATTTCTTTTACAAATTTCATATTGTCCTAACAGAATCATTCACTTATGCAGATTGCATGGGTAAACTCAAAGCAGCCGCACTCTGTGTCTGGGGGTTTGGCACCGCCGGAGTCTACACCCTGGCGGCCTTTGTCCCCATCGTTCTGCTGGCCCCTTTCAGTCCTACCGGAAGAGCGCCCTACGCTGTCGGCAAGATCTGGTCCCGACTCATTTTCTTGACCAATCGCGTGCACCTGGAAACATCCGGTCTGAATAACATCGACCCACAGCGATCGTATGTGTTTATGGCCAACCATGTCAGCCACCTGGATCCACCCGCGGTGGCCTTGGCAATTCCCAACATCCTGCACTTCATCGGCAAGTTGTCCCTCTCGCGGATTCCCATATTCGGTCCGGCCGCGCGCCGTGCCGGGGTTATTTTTATTGATCGGGGAGACTCTCAAAAATCCCGTGCGGAGCTCAGCCGAACAATTGCCGCCCTGCAAAACGGGGTGAGCACGCTCTTTTTTGCCGAGGGGACGCGCAGTCCGGATGGTCAGTTGCTGCCGTTTAAAAAGGGTGGGATAATGTTGGCCCTGCAGACCGGATTGCCGATCGTACCGGTGACGGTGACCGGCAGCTACGCCCTTTTTCCTAAAAAACAACGGTTTATTCGCCCAGGAACCGTACATGTCGAGATTGGCAAGCCCATTGACGTTGCCGGGTTCACACCGGAAGACCGGGATCGGCTGCTGTTGCAGGTTCGATCGGTTATCCAAGAAAATCTCAACCGTTACAACCAGGCGCAATCACAGAGCCCAGCGGCATTGGCCCAACGGCCTCGACCGGCCTCAACACTGCATTTGTCCTGAAAACAAATAGTTATAGTGCTTTTCCCGAATATAGATTGACTCGCGGTCCGTTTTAGTCTTTATTGTCTGGACTGCGAACCGCGCGAAGTCATGTATGCAAGCTTGCGGATTCCAGGCGTTTACCCAACCAGCACGAAAAACAACATGAGGAGATCCCATGAGCAACGATGAATTGAGTGGTGTCGATTTCACGGTAGATACATCAATTTTGTACAAGGAAGAGGGGTATACCGATTTAAAGGTCGCCTCTATTCGCCGGTTGGTGCCGGTTGACGCGGATGGCAACGAGGACACGAGCCGGGCGGCTATCTATGTGGGCACCACCCAGTTGATGACACCCCAGGGGTTGCTTCCCATTCAAGGCGCCCTGCCGGCCAATAATTTCAAGGAGGCCCTGGCGATATTTCCGGAAGCGATGAAAAAAGCCACTGAACAAATGATCGAGGAAGCCAAAAAAATGAAGGAAAAAGAAGACTCCCGTATTATCGTACCGGGGCGTGAGTAAGCCTATACCTATTTAATTCGTAATGACAGCTGTTTAAGATAGTTTGGCCGGCCGCGTAACGGTGGCGGTTTCATCCGCCCCGGGGCCGGTCATTTTTTTTTAACGCTCCCGATGAAAGTGTCGGCAGACTGCCTATGTTAAGTTCAGGTTGCCTGTTGCGGGCAATCCATCCAATAAGGCGTTTCGTCCTGGTCGTATCCTGCCTGGCAGGACGGCCGGCTCAAACAGCGGCAAACAACCATCGGGAGCAAACCATGCAAACAATTTCAAAGGCAATTGCCGGCCTACTGGTATTGGCGTTTCTGGGCGGGTGTGCCCATGACACCGGTTCCCGGAACCGGACGGTTCTGGTGGCTGCCGAT
The DNA here is from genome assembly GCA_905176665.1 of Olavius algarvensis Delta 4 endosymbiont. GTDB lineage: Bacteria > Desulfobacterota > Desulfobacteria > Desulfobacterales > CAJINA01 > CAJINA01. The sequence goes on from CAJINA010000149.1 coordinate 219,557, forward strand.
CATTTCGAAAACGAGATCCGGCAGGCGATTGCAGCCTGCCGGGTAAACGCCCGGGCACTTGACAATATCTATGACCGCCTGCACGATGCCGCCGCCAACGAAGCGGGCCGGAGCAGCGCGGAGCAACAGCTGGGCTATATCCAGAAAACGTACCTGTATGTTCACCAGGCCAGGCTTGTGGCCGACTATCAGATTCGGTTGTTGTCAGACTTTCGCTTCATCGCGAAAACCCAGCACAGTGATTTTTTGACCCTCAGGGCACGGGATCTCGATCAGGCCATTTACGATATGGAAGATGCCGCCAGCTTTCTTGAGGTGTACGCGGCGTTTATAGAAGACCGGCAGGCGCTCGCGGAAATAGAAAGTGCCCGGCAGATGATCGGCGGTACCATCTACCTGTATGAAAAACTACTAGACACCATTCGTCCGGCCGTCAAACCAGCGGCCCCGTTTACGCGGGATCCCTATTCACCGTTTTCCCGGGGGACATAACCATTCTGTAAGAGTCTCTAAAAACATACTATATATCGAAATTTATCTTGACAACAAACCATATATAGTAGCATAAGACGTCAGCGCTTCCACTGACTTCCCTTTCGATACGAGTTTACGCACTGATCTGAATCTGTTCTGAAATTAAACTAAAAAGCGCAGCCCTTTGACCCCGGAGTCTACCAAGGCTTCGGGGTCTGCCTTTTTCGAAGCCATTTCAAAAACGCCTTTTGGCCCAATCTCGGCGTTGGTCGCAAGGTCTAACTCCTCGAAATACTCTGAGTATTCCTCCGGTTCAAACCTTACGGCCGCCTTGACCTTGGACCAAAATCCATTTCCGATATGGCTTCTATTCCTAAAGAAAAATCATTTCTGGCCGATAGCTATTATCGAGAGTGCTGTTAATGCGTAGCGTCACCCCGGGCAACCATCAAAGGAGTGTAGTATGCTGCCGGCCATTCAAAGTTCGATTTCGGGTGTACGGGCGTTTGGCAAGAAGCTCGATGTACAAGCCGACAATATCGCCAACGTGGAGACCGACGGTTTCAAAAAAAGCCGGACGGTCATGTCCACGGAAGACAACACCGGTGTTCGGGCCGATATACAAAAGGTTGACACGCCCGGCCCTCCGAACCCTGAGGCCCTTGTAGACCCCACCGCTGAAAAAGAGCGCTCCAATGTCGATCTGGTCGAGGAAGTGACCGCGGCCATTCCGACGACGATTGGATACAAAGCCAACCTCAAAACAGTTCAGGCAGAAGAAGACATGCTCGGGTCGCTGCTCGATGCCATCGGGTAGTGCCGGTCCGCAGAAGGCATTTTTCGACCCAGAGCTGCGTTCTCGTCCGTCCCCAATCCTCAACGTGGCAATACCTACGCCTGCGGTTGCAAACGAGCCTACGGCCTTGCCCTGAACCGAAAACTACCTCCTGCAGACCGGCACAGTGCTAAGCTTGAAATTTCCGCGTCTTATCATTTTTATAGCGAATCCTATCTCTTATTCTTATAACGGGCATGGAAACCAGTCATATTTGGGATAATATTCTTGCCTTAGGGAGTTAATCCGCCTAAATAAGGAACATTTCAATTCAAAAAGCAGAAGGTAGATTGGTGCACCATGAAGATGCTGGTATGCGGAAAAGGCGGCTGCGGGAAAAGTACGGTAGCGGCTTTGTTGGCCCGGGCCATACAAAAACTTGGCCGGCGAGTATTGCTGGTAGATGCGGACGAATCGAACATCGGTCTCTACCGGATGCTGGGCGTGGACATGCCGCAGCCGCTCCTTGACAGCTTGGGCGGTAAAAAGGGCTTCCGGGAAAGGACTGCCCCCGGAGGCGGCCTCGGCGGTCCGCCGGCGCTGTTTCCCCAGGGCCTGCGAGTCGCTGACCTGCCAGAGGATTGTGTGACTGACGCGGACGGGGTCAGGATTATGTCCGTGGGCAAGATCCACCATTTCGGCGAAGGCTGCGCCTGTCCCATCGGCCGACTTTTTCGGATGCTTTTCGGCGCGTTGACACTTGAACGGGATGACCTGGTCCTTGTGGATGCCGCGGCCGGGGTGGAACATTTCGGGCGGGGGTTGGATGGCCAGTGCGACCACATTATCAACGTGGTGGACCCCTCCTATGAATCCATCATGATGGCGCAGAGAGTTACCGGACTGGCCCGTGAGGCCGGCTTGCCGGTGAGCGTTATCCTCAATCGCACGACACCGGATCTGGAAAAGGAAATCGCCGGGGCCCTTGATGGGGCAGCCATTATCGGGAGCCTGCCTGACAGCGAAGCTGTTTTCCGACGGAACTTACGGGGTGAACCCCTGGCCATCGATTTTCCGGAAATCGACACAATCAGCTCAGCCCTGCTGAACACATGAAGACCGTCTCACAGAGGGCCGTCGCCTATTTTATTTCCGCCCACGGCCTGGGGCACGCTGCCCGGGCGGCTGCGGTCATGGATGCCGTGCATGCGATCCAACCGGATGTGCGGTTCGAAATTTTTTCCACCGTTCCCCGCTGGTTTTTTGACGACTGCCTGTCCGGCCCATTTACCTGCCACACCCTGCAAACCGATGTGGGGCTGGTCCAGCACTCCCCCCTGGAAGAAAACCTGCCCGCCACGATTGAAGCCCTGGAGGCGTTCTATCCCCTGGACGAAAAACAGCTCCAAGTTAATGCTGATAAATTGCGCGGACTGGGCTGTCGCCTTGTAATCTGCGATATTGCTCCCCTGGGTATCGCCGTTGCCCATCAGGCCGGACTGCCGTCACTCCTGGTCGAGAATTTTACCTGGGACTGGATTTATGCCGGCTACAGCGATTATCTATCCGGACTGAAACCACACATAAATTACCTGGAAGCCCTGTTTGCCCAGGCCGATTATCATGTGCAGACCGAGCCGGTTTGCGCAGTCGGCAGCCCAGATTTGGTCGTGCCGCCCATCGGTCGGCTTCCGCGAACACCGGCAGATGAAGTTCGACAACGACTTGGGGTGCCCGCCGGTAAACAGTTGGTGGTCATTACCCTGGGGGGTACAGCTACTTCAGCAGAATACTTCCAACCCGGGGACCTGTCTGATGAAATTTTCCTTGTAATTCCGGGCAACTCTGATCAAATTGAACAGACCGGATCGATAGTGCGATTGCCTGTCCGATCCAATATCTATCATCCGGACCTGGTCAGAGCCGCAGACGTTGTCATCGGCAAAGCTGGCTACAGCACCCTCGCTGAAGTTTACCTGGCCGATGTACCCTTCGGCTTTGTGTCCCGTAGCGATTTTCGGGAAGCACCGGTTTTAGAAGCATTCACCCGCCGGCACCTGCGATCGTTGAGTGTTTCGCCCGCTGCCCTGGCCGACGGTTCCTGGGCACCGCTTGTTCCGGCCATGGCGGCCCTGCCTGCTGCTGGTGCAGACCGGGTAAACGGAGCTGAATCAACATCGGCTTTTATACTTGAAGTCCTATCCCGATAGCTTCTTGACCCTGATCGCAGGTTCGAGTAATATGCCTTTCAAGTAATAACGGAAGCTTACAGATTTTTACGTACAGTTCTGAAAAAGGCCGCAGATGCACCGACGAGAAATTCTAAGATCAATTTACGGCATAGAGAATCCGGAATTACAGGATCTGGAGGGGTATGCCAGTCTGAATATCCGGGTGACTAGCGCAGACGGCCGGAACTTTGTATGGAAGCAGAACTTGGATTCACCCCTGGAACGGTCCTTTCTCGAGGCTGAAAACCAGGTCCTGTTTAAGCTGGCCGGGAGCCTGCCCTACAATTTTTCGGTACCGCAGCCGGACCGCGATGGCCATCTGCTGTCCGTTGTGGAAAACCCGGACGGCAGCCGGACGTTGCATCGCCTGCTGGCTTTTGTCGAAGGGACTTTTTTTGATCAGGCAGAACACACACCTGATCTGTTCGCCTCGCTGGGTACCTTTTTGGCCTATCTGGACCAGGCGCTGCTGGATTTTCATCATCCGGGTATCGAGGCCCGCTGCCATCAGTGGGACCTGCAGCACCTGGCCCTGCCGATGGCGCATATTCAGTTTATCAAAGATCCCCGGCAAAAAAAGCTGGTGGAATATTTTTATATGCAATTCAAGGAGATTGTAGCGCCCCAGCGTTACAGTTTACGCCGGAGCGTCATCCACGGGGATGCCAACGAGCAGAACCTGCTGACCACGGACGGGCAGGTATCCGGTATCATCGATTTCGGGGATATGAGCTACACACCGCTGGTCAACGAAGTGGCCATCGCCCTCACTTATGCCATGCTGGGTAAAGACGATCCGCTAAAATGGGCCGGCCATATGCTGCGGGCCTACGCTGCCGAGTTGCCCCTGGAGAGTTCGGAAGTCGACCTACTTTACTACCTGGTGGCCGGCCGGCTGTGCGCCAGCGTCTGCAATTCGGCCCACGCCAAGACCCTCAAACCGGACAGTGATTACATCACCATAAGTGAAAAGCCGGCCTGGGCGATGCTGGAAAGATGGCTCAGCCTGAACCCCCGTGCCGTTAACACTGTTTTCAGAGAGGCTGCCGGTCTTGAAAAGAAGCCGGTGCTCCACCTTGACCAGGAGCTCGTCCGCCGCGAGACCTATTTCAGTAAGGCCCTCTCAGTAAGCTATTCCGAACCATTGAAGATGGAAAAAGCAGCTTTTCAGTACATGTACGCTGCGTCCGGGGATACCTATCTGGATCTTTACAACAACATCCCCCATGTGGGGCACTGCCATCCCCGGGTGGTGCGGGCCGGGCAGGACCAGATGGCCCGTCTCAACACGAACACCCGTTATCTGTATGATCAGCTCCACGAATATTCCGAGGGGTTACTCGCTAAGTTTCCGGAACCGCTGAACAAAGTCTTCTATGTCAACTCGGGCAGTGCTGCCGCGGATCTGGCTGTTCGGCTGGCCCGGACACATAACGGTCGCAAGCAGGTCATGGTCCTGGAGCACGGGTACCACGGCAACACGGTAACCGGGATCGAAATCAGTTCCTACAAATTCGAGCACAGCGGTGGGCCGGGCAAGCCGGAACATATCCTCCAGGCTCCCATCCCGGATGCCTATCGTGGTCCCTACCGGGGCGACGATGCCGGTCAAAGGTACGCGGCTGATGCGGCCGCGTTGCTCAGTGATGGCGGCTGGGACCCGGCGGCTTTCATCTGTGAGCCGATCATTGGCTGCGGGGGCCAGGTGCCCTTGCCGGATGGTTACCTGACCGCCCTCTACCCGGTTTTGCGGGAACAAGGAATTGTCTGTATTTCAGATGAAGTGCAGACTGGCTTTGGTCGCCTGGGCCGCTGGTTCTGGGGTTTTGAAATGCAAGCCGTGATCCCGGACATCGTCCTGCTGGGCAAACCCATGGGCAACGGGCATCCTTTGGCGGCGGTAGTCACCACCGACGCCATTGCCTATTCGTTTGAAAATGGCCTGGAGTTTTTCAGCTCTTTCGGCGGCAACTCGGTGGCCTGCGCGGTGGGGCTGGCGGTGCTGGATGTGATCGAGTCAGAGGGGCTGCAACAGAATGCCCGGGAAACCGGGGACTATTTAAAACCCGGCCTGAATGATTTGCAAAAACGGTTTCCGGTGATCGGGGATGTGCGCGGAGAAGGCCTCTTTCTCGGGATCGAATTCGTCAAGGATCCGGAAACACGCGAACCGCACACCGATTTGGCCGACAAGGTGATAAACCAGCTCAAGGCGGCTCGTATCCTGGCCGGAACCGACGGCCCCTTCGAGAATGTCATTAAAATTAAGCCTCCCATATGTTTCAACAAAAAGGACGCCGACGTCTTCCTTCAAGCCCTGGAAGTTTCACTCGAGAAGCTTGCATAACAAAGTGAGCAAAACCCGCAGACCTTAAAAAACGATCATCGCGCAGAGACGCAGAGGCGCAGAGAAAACAAACATTTGTACGGCTTCGCCGGAAAAGCCCGAAAACCATTAGATCTAAAGGGTTAGGGTTTTTCGCACGATAGTGCGCTCAAATCCCGTTCTTGGTCTGCTCTGCGCCTCTGCGTCCCTGCGCGATGCAAAGGTTTCTGGTTTTATGCGCTTTGTATTTCTACCGCCGTGTTAGGCATTTCCCTTTTTTCATTCAGATAAAGTCGCTCCAAATCCAAAAAACAGCGCTTGACATTTGTAAGACGTTAATTAGCTTAATGTTAAACTAATTCAAAACGAGGTAATCATGACCCCTGATAACCGAACTACAGACCACCAGCGGACCGTTTTGAAGACATACACCCAGATGATGCGCGCGGCCGATGCCGTAACGACCCGGATGCACCGGCACCTGGCTGATTCCGGTTTGACTGGCAGCCAGTTCGGTGTCCTGGAGGCGTTGTATCACCTCGGGCCGCTCTGCCAGAGGGACATCGGCCGGAAGATCCTCAAAACCAGCGGCAATATGACCACGGTTATCGATAACCTTGAAAAGAGAAAACTGGTCGTCCGTGTAAAAGACCTCACGGATCGGCGGCGGATTTCAGTGGAACTGACGCCGACGGGCTTCAGCCTCATTGACACCATATTTCCAATCCATGCTGAGATTGCCGAACAGGTCTTTGACGTAATGGACCGCGGCGAACTGCAAACGCTTGGCAGCCTGCTTAAGAAAGTCGGCAAGGCCAATGTCGCCTCGGCTGAAGAGAGCGACGGGAGGGCACCATGAGTATAAACATCATACCAGCCAGTCAACGGCATTTCACGGATATGGGTTGGCTGCAGACATACTGGCTCTTTTCCTTTTCGAACTATTACGACCCGGCCAATATTCGGCATGGAAAATTAAGGGTCTTCAATGACGACATCGTCAAACCCGGGACCGGGTTCCCCACCCATCCCCACGAGGAAATGGAGATCGTCACCATCGTTTTAAAAGGTGAGATCTCTCACAAAGACAGCATGGGCAACGGCGGGGTGATTCGGGCCGGAGAGGTCCAGCGGATGTCCGCTGGAACCGGGTTGACCCATTCAGAATATAACGAAGCGGATCAGGACCTGCACTTTTACCAGGTCTGGATTCTGCCTGATCAGGCGGGACTAATCCCTTCCTATGAGCAAAAAGAGTTCGCGGAAGCCGACTTCCGGAATGTCCTGTTTCCACTTGCTTCCGGACAGGGAAAAGACAGAGCCGTAAGCTTTCACACGGATGCCACCATCTACCGATCGCAATTGGAGGCCGGCCGTCAACTGGCACACGACACCTCTGGGGACCGCAAGCTGTTCATTTACCTGACGGCCGGAACTTTGCGGGTCAACGGCCACACGCTGTCTGCACGTGATCAAGCCCGGCTGGACGGCGTTGCAAGCCTTGCGCTGGCCGCTGAACAGGATGCGGATTTTATCCTGATTGATGTGCCGGCCGATTAGGCACTGTTCGCCTATGAATCAATGAAAGAGGTAAACCAAACCATGAAAAAATATATATACATAACCCTGATGAGTGCCCTTGTCTTTGGATTTGCCACTGTTTACGCCCAAGAACCTGTATGGGATGGCAATAAAGTTGTGCTCATTTCGGAAAAGCTTAAAAATGGGGTGTTTGCCTATTACCCCAGTGATGCCAAGGAACTTGAAAAACAGGGTAGACCGGTTGCCACGAGCGGCGGTTTCATTATCGGTCAAAAGGGCGTGTTGATTATCGATACGATGTTAAACCAGCGCCTGAACAGGCAGGTGCAGGCGCTGGTGCGCAAGGAAACCGGCAAGCCGATTATTTTCGCGGTGAATACCAGTTTTCACGGGGACCACTCTTATGGAAACATGTATTTGCCAAAGAGCGCGGCAATCATCCAGCATAGCTTCACAAAAGAATATATTGACGAACATTTCCAAAAAGATACCGAGTTTATGATTCAAAACTTCGGCACAGGCCGTGGCATTGAAGAAATTGTTCCCCGCACCGGTGATATATTGGTCCCCAAAGGCGGCAAGATCACCCTGGATTTAGGGGACAAGGCGGTAGATATTCTTGATTTTGGCTTTGCCCAGACAGGCGGGGACCTGTTTGTATGGGAACCCGGAGCGAAAGTGCTATGGACAGGCAATCCCATTATCACCGTTAAACCATCCCTGCCCTGGCTTTTGGAGGGCCATTTGATTGAAACCTTGAGAACGCTTGAAACGGTCTATGCGTTCTTGCCCAACGACGCGCGCATAGTGCCGGGACACGGATCCGTTATGGGGCGTGAGGACATCAAGTGGCATATTGATTACCTTGCGGCCGTTAAGGATAAAGTCCAGGCGGCGATCGACGATGGGTTGTCACTTGAAGAAACGGTAAAGCGCGTCAAAATGCCCGAATTTCGCGGTTATGCCCTGTTTGACTGGGTTCACCCGGGCTTGAATGTACCCGCGGCATACCGAGACTTGAGCGGATCGTAATAGATCATCGTGTTGCTTGAATCCTTTGAACCCGGTTGGTGTTTGCTGCCGCAGTGGAGCGATTTACCCAAAAACAATGAAAAAAATATAAATACGAGGATAAAATGAACTATAAAGAGATTGCCGAAAAGAGACGAGCCATCAACTTCTTCAACCCCGATCGGGATGTGTCAGAAGAGCTGCTCACTGAAATGATAGAGCTTGCGGCGAAAGCCCCGTCCAGTTTCAATCTGCAGCCCTGGAACCTCATGGTCCTGAGGGATACCGAGACCAAGGAAAAGCTCAAAGCCCTGGCCTGGGACCAGCCCAAGGTTGTGGAAGCCCCGGTTACCCTGATTGTCCTGGCCGATAAGGATGGCTGGCAGGAGGGACACCCCACGGTTGAAAAGAACTGGAAGGAGATGCTGGACAGCGGGGCCATGGGACCTGACCAGCGGGACTGGTTTCTCGATGCCGCCAAATCTCTCTATGCCTGGAGTCCTGAGGCCAGCTTAGCCTATGCGGTTAAAAACACGGGGTTTTTTGCCATGGGGCTGATGTATGCTGCTACCAGCCTGGGCCTCGAGACGCACCCCATGGATGGATTCGACCATGAGGGGGTGCGGGCTGCCTTCAATATACCGGACAACTACTGGATTCCGCTCCTGCTGGCAGTGGGCTATCCGACACCGGATCTTGAGCTCTTGCCGTCCAAATGGCGCAAGACCAAAGATGAGATTATCGTTTCATTCGATTAATTTTTCAGGTACCTAAAACCTTCAAACCAGAATTCTCGCGCCGAGACGCAGAGACGCAGAGGAAACCAAAATCAGGATTGGGCGCACTGTCGTGCGCAAAACCACTTAATGGCTTGGACCTAAATGGTTTTCAGGTTTAACCGGCGAAGCCGGACAAAATTGTGATGTTCTCTGCGTCTCTGCCCGATGCATGATTTTGGTTTTTGGATTCAAGGCCAGGCTTGATGGGCCAGCGGCATGCTTAAAAAAGGCATAATACCATGAGCAACGAATGCGTTGAGGAAAATGTTCTTGAAGAGTTGTTGACCCTCTTGAAGTTGGAAAAAATCGAAGAGAATATTTTCCGGGGCCAGAGCCAGGACCTGGGATTCGGGTCGGTGTTCGGCGGCCAGGTACTGGGCCAGGCGCTGTCGGCCGCCTACCAGACAGCGCCTCCCGGCCGGGTCGCGCACAGCCTGCACGGTTATTTCTTACGCAGCGGCGATGCACTCAAACCGATTGTCTATAACGTGGACTGTATCCGCGACGGTAAAAGTTTTACCACCCGGCGGGTCGTAGCGGTGCAGAGGGGCCGGGCCATTTTCAACCTGGCCGCCTCATTTCAGGTTGTTGAAGGGGGCTTCGATCACCAGGCCCGGACGCCCGAAGTACCCGGTCCCGATGGCATCACACCGGAGCTGAAGCTGGCTGTGCGGGTTGCCGACCGGATTCCGGAGGCGATCCGCAATAAAATCCTATGTAAAAAACCAATTGAAATCAGGCCTGTAGGTCCTATCAACCCCTTTTCACCGGAAAAGCGCGATGCGCAGCGTTTCTCCTGGTTCAAGGCGATCGACCGTCTTCCCGACGATCCGGTCGTGCACCAATACCTGCTGGCCTATGCCTCTGATTTCGGGCTGGTGGGCACCGCGCTCTATCCCCATGGACACACGTTCTGGGAGTCGGACATGCAGGTGGCCAGCCTGGATCACGCCATGTGGTTTCACCGGCCGTTCCGCATGGACGACTGGCTGCTGTATGCCATGGAAAGTCCCAACGCTTCCGGTGCCCGGGGCCTGAATATCGGACGGATTTATACCCGTAGTGGGGATCTGGTCGCTTCGGTTACCCAGGAAGGCCTGATCCGCCTGCGCGCCTAACAGGCTCTTTTGAGCTGACTTCTAGCTGGAAGCATTGCCGTTCAATGCCCGCCGGATGGCCTGCGACAGGTGGCTGAGCACCACCGGTTTCATTAAAAAGCCCTGTATACCCATCGCGTGGGCCTGCTCGTCTGAAATGCGTTCACTGAAGCCGGTCAGGATGAGAATCGGGATATCGGGCCGGATTACCAGCATCCGCCGGGCAAGCTGCTCGCCGGTTAAGTTTGGCATGGTCAAATCGGTCAGAACAAGGTCGAAATCACCTGGCGAAGCTCGGAAAACCTCAAAGGCTTCCACACTGCTCGTGCGGCTGGTCACTCTGTAACCGAGCCCCTCGAGCAGCTGTTTTTGCAGGATAACGATATATTCTTCATCATCCACCAGGAGGATGTGTTCGGTGCCTTTTAAGATAAGCGGGCTGAGTTTATCGTCGTTCAGGACCTGTCCGGCCCGAATACGCGGCAGATAAACCTGGAACGCGGTGCCCTTGCCGGATTCGCTCTTTACGGTTAGATGGCCGCCATGACTTTTTATCAGACCATCAACCACAGCCAGTCCCAAGCCTGTCCCTTTATTCTTTTTCTTCGTCGTGAAATAAGGATCGAATATGCGGTCCAAGACCCGACGGTCCATACCCGGGCCGTTATCTACCACGGTCAGGCAGACATATTTACCGGGGACTGAGCGTTGGTGCGGCAAATCCGTAGCTGTCAATTCAACCTCTTTCAGTGTTACGCGCAGCTGCCCGCCTTTTTCTTCCAAGGCGTGGAAGGCATTGGTCACCAAATTCAGCACAACCTGGTGGATCTGGGTGGAGTCCGCCATCACCAGGCCGCAATCGTTTTTAATGTAGCTGCTGATTTCGATCGTGGTCGGCAGTGTGTGGCGGCTCAGTTTCAACACCTCCCTGACAATTGTCTGGATACGCACCGGCCTCTTTTCATGATCGGCCTGGCGGCTGAATGACAGGATTTGCTTTACCAGGTTCCGGGCCCGGCCCGTGGCCTCGAGAACCGCGCCAAGACTTTGACTCATGTGGCTGCCGGCCGGCACCTCGTTGAGCAACATTTCGGTGTAGCCGATGATGGGAAACAGGATATTGTTGAAATCGTGGGCGATGCCGCCGGCCAGGGTACCGATCGCTTCCATTTTTTGGGCCTGCTGCAGCTGGGCCAGTAGATTGTTTTTTTCATCCTCGGCCTGCCTGCGTTCTGAAATGTCGCGGCTGATGGAGAGCGCGTAGGTTTGGTTGTCCATTTCAAACAGGCGGACATTGCTTTCCACGGGAATCTGCCGCCCATCTCTGGCAACATGGATAGTTTGGATCTGCAAATACCGGTCTTTTAGCAGTTGGCGGCCTTTCGCGAGGTCCGGCTGTTGATCGAGGCCGATATCTACCGGAGACATTTGCAATAGCTCTTCCCGGCGGTAGCCCAAGCGTTGGCACGCCAAGTCATTGACTTCTATGAATTTACCTGGAGATCCGCTTTCTGCTAACGCATGAACAAACACGGCGTCGCTAATGCTGTCAAACAGAATCCGATAGCGTGCATCACTCCTCCTGAGGGCTTCATTGGCCCGGGTTTCTTCGGCTATTTTGTTTTTCAGCAACTCGTTGGCGCGCACAAGGGCGGCTGCTTTTTCCTGCACTTTGGCCGCCAGGTCGGCTTTGGTCTGGTGCAGCGCCGTTTCGGATGCCTTGCGGGCATTGATGTTGCGGATGACGCCCTCACTCCGCAGGTAGCCGCCCTGGTTGTCGAACTCACCATGGGCATTCACCTCCACCCAGTGACTGTCCCCGTTTTTGGCGAGAACGCGAAATTCCAGTCCGCGCGTCCATTTCCGCCGGGTTTCAACACCCTCTAAAAAGTAGGCGACCACGGCCTCGCGGTCTTCCGGGTGGATGAATTCAGCAAAGTCACGATTTACGATTTCCGCGGGCTCATACCCGTAAAAGTCCATGCCGGGAAGTGTGATGGATGCAATTTTGGCAGCGCTGTCCAGGGAATAGACCACATCCGGGATATTTTTTAGCAATGTTTCATGGCTGGCAACCCGCGCCTCGAGGTTTTTCTTGAATCTCCGCTGAGTCTCGATCTCATTTGCGAGGGTCTGAATTCGGGTTTCGAGATCCTGATAGGTGGGTTTTGCCGGCATGGCCGTTTCCTCTGTACGTAAGTGACTCGCATGGTTCCGTCCGGCCACAGGCAGCCGATTCCGGATGCCTGGTTGAACGAACGGTCCAACGGCTTTCAGGTATGGCAGGTTGCCCCTGTATGCCCGAAAGGTTTATGGTTGTGCTGCGTTGAATTTGAGAATTGGAAAGCGAAATAGCGCCCGCGGCGGTGCTAAATAGTAAACATTAACGGAGGAAAACTGAAAATTGTCAAGGTAAGTTTTCTAACAGTTTGATATAATATAAGTTTTTGAGCGTACCTCTCTGAAACGTTCTGCGGGCGGGAATTCGGGAGCATTGCCTTTCGTGAGGTCTTTAGGCTGTAGCTTCCAGGAAATCGGCCTGATTCCAAACATGGGCGTGGGAGAGGCGTTCAAGCCATCTCGGGTCGGGCTTCAATACCATAGACCGCGAGAATTTTGTTCAAGACCGCCTTGTTTTTGCGTAGCGAATTGCTCACGGATTCAAAGCCCCGGGTGGAAGCCTTGCGACGGTCGTTGAGCGAAAAGGGGTTCATGTCAAAAAAGCGGTCGTCATGTTCCGTGGGTTCAATCAGGATGATGTCTCCCTTGAAGTCCGGATTGTCGCGATAATGCTTTATCCCGTGCATCAGGCGGGTGTGCAGCATCGTGCGCATTTACCTGGTTGATCACGGCGGCAATGCCGTCCCGGGCGATGCTGATCCTTTTGCGGCCATCCGGGTTGTTTTCATCGAACGATGCGTGATTGAAGGGCCGGAAAGGATTGTAGCAGATGACCAGGTCCGCCCCCTTTTCAATGGCAAAATCCATGCTGGTTGTTTTGATGGCGGCGCCGTCGATATAATCGGCGCCGTCGATCGTGACCGGCTTAAAGAAAAGCGGAAACGCGATGGAGGCCTGCATGGCTTTTGTAACTGTGGTGGTATTGTCCTGGTCATGACCGAAAATCGCCCGCCGTGCTGTGTCCAGGTGCATGGCGACGATGTACAATTCCTTCCCCGTCTTGCGGAACAATTCGTTGAAATTGTTGCAGAGTGCGTTCTTCGCAAAGTTCCGGCGGGTGGCGTGTTCAATACGGTCTGTTTTAAAGAGGCCGTTGGGCAGGTAGTGCCACGGCAGGGATGGGTGATTGACGGCCAATTCTCTGCGCTCAAAACAGTAGGACGTGAATTTTTCGAAACCGGCGGCATTGGGATTGGTCGCGAACGCATACAGTTGCTGTCGAAATTGCTTGCGAAAAATATTGTTGGCACTGACAAAACCCAAGACTTTCTTTGATGTGATCGACGCCAGATCCTGTAGGATATGCAGGGGCGTCTTCAGGATATCCGTCTTGTTGAGCGAGTAGAACTCGAAGGGTTTGACAGCCGCGAGGGGTCCTTTGCGGTCGATCATGCTCGTGTGGATATCCTCCACCGACACATTGTTGACCAGGTAGGCGGCGATGACGGATCCGGCACTGATCCCCACAAACATGTCGAAATCACGGACATCCCGGTTGACCATGAAACGGTCCAGGGCCCGCAGGCCACCCAGCTTGAAAGCCCCCCCGGAGACGGCTCCGCCCGAAAGAACCAGGGCGATTTTCGGATTGCGTTTGGGTTTTTCCAGGTTGCTCTTCTGAACGATCGTAATTCCCATAGTCTTGCTCCGCTGTTTTGGGGAAGGGGTGTGCGTGTGTGGTCAAATGATCGACATAACGCATTGCGTTATACCGTATCTTGACCGCTGCGGCAAGGGAAAAGCGGCTCGCTGCGCTCGCCAGGCGGGAAGGTCGCAGGTAGAAGGCGGTAGTTGGAACCACGAGGTCGGAGGTCGGGGATCGGGAAAACCAGGGAGTCGGGTGTCTGGTGTCGGGAGTCAGGAAGGGCATGAGGTCGGAGATCGGAAGTCTGACATCCGACTTCTGACCATTGATCTCTGGAAGTTATGCCCTTGACGGGAGGGGTTGGGGGCGGGTGAACCAACCGTCTTGCACGCTTTCCTTTCAACAGTGAGGCGTCGTCATCATCACCCCCACCCGGCCTCGCGCGTCAAGGGGGAGGAGAAACCATTTTCAATCTCAGGGTTTGATGAATTTGCAGACTCCTGACTCCAAAGTCGACGCTCAGCGTTTTTTACGCTCCTTCAGGGCGGCCTCACGGACGCGTGCAATTTCTTCGTCGCTTACCGTGCCATTGACCCCTGAAATCGATGCCAGCTGCATGCCGTGCTTGAGCCCCAGCCGGTAAATCTCTTTTACCTTTTCCCACTGGGGTTCGCTGCCCACCGTGTAGGTCTCAAAGCGGCCTTCCAGGGCCAGGATGATGGTCTCGGCCAGCCCGGCGTACACCACCTCCGGCGGCAGGCCGATGTCTTTCATTTCGATGTTATTGCCCGGCAGGAGGATTTCTCCGCTACGGATCACCAGTACATCCGGTCGTTTGACGATTTGGTCGGCTCTAAAGACCGAAGGCAGGGTGGTGTCCGTAACCACGCAGCCCGGCTTCAGCCGCATGATGTCCAAAACCTTGGCGGCTCCGCCGCTGGCGGCGATGACCACATCCATATCGCCCAGGTGGGTATCTGCCCGGGTAGAGACATGCAGTTCGACACCTTTGGTTTCGGCCTGCATGGATTCCTGCAGGGTGAGCAGCTTGGCCATGTTGCGGCCCACCATGTGCACCTCTTCGAAGGCGGTGGCCAGCAAGCGGGCACAGATGGCACCAATTGCACCGGTGGCCCCGATAACCATGGTCCGGGCCCTTAAAATTTTGCCGTTCTTGACCTTGGTCAGGCCCATCCGGCGAACCGCTTCGGCCGCGGCCCAGAGGGTCGCCGAGGCCAGGTAGCTGTTGCCCGTTGTGATTGGCAGGACTGCATGTTTGGAGACTTCGAGGCTGGCGGATCGCATCGCTTTGGGAAACAGGCCGATGCCCATGATCTGGGCGCCCAGCCGCCGGGCCAGCCGGGCGGCCATCAGCAGCCGTTTGGTGGTAAACTCGGGGCCATGGGCCTGCATCTGCTCCGGGGTTACGCCCAATCCGATGAGCCACCCTTGGGCTTCCACGCCGGTAGGTGATTTAATGCCGGTTACCGGGGAGTAGACGAACGGGGGGGCGTAGGCCATCATTTTCTCGACGGTATCCATGGCGCCCGGGGCGACTTCGGACACGACCTCGATCGTTTTCAGTTTCTTTAAAAAGGACTGGTTCAAAGGATAGACGATATAGGCAAAGCGGTTTACCCGGTGCTCCGTGCCGCCCGGGTAGAGAATACGCGGCTCCATTTCCATCTCGCTGATCACTTCCAGTAGATCGTCGGAGCTCTCTTTTTCATCGGGCAGCTGCAGGGCGGCCATCAACAGGGCTTCCAGGACACTGACGCCGATTACCTTGTCAAACAGCTTGGGTGTGGTGTCGATGATGACGCCCACCTCTTTTTCCTTGAGGTAAGCGACCCGGTCCGCGTACGCCGTGGTCGTGATGATGACCTTGCCGCGCAGGTCCGCCGCGCTGAGTTTATCAAGGTAGCGGTAGAAGCCGTAATAAGGCACCACCAGAACCTGGGCTTTCTCAACCGCGCGCTGCAACAGGTAATCGGCGGCCTGTTTAACCGGTCCGACCCCGGTGACGGTGCGGCGTCCCGGGAGCCATTTCAAGGCCCCCTTGACCCGGCCGGCGTAGAGCTCGAGTTCGTTGTAAGAGCTCATCAAGCGCGGCAGTCCCTCTTCCAGCAGGGGATCGGCAAATTGCAGATTCGGGGTGTATTCCTGCATGACACGGGCGATCTTGGAGTTGGCCATGCCGGAAAAAAAGAGCACCCGGGCATTGGTAAAGTAATTGCCGCCAAAGATAAAGTGGGTGTGCCGCAGGGACCATTCGTGGCTGACATCCCGCAAGAGGCTGCCTACGGTAACCGGTGTATTGAGCTGCTTGGCCTCTTTCAGCAGCCGGGCTGTTTTGCGGTCGGGCATGGCCCGCGAACCGATGGTATAGGGGAATTGAATGCCACTCAGGCCAATGGCATCGGCCTGTTTGTTCCAGGTCAGCATGAGCTCAGACGCCCGGTCCAGGTCG
This sequence comes from Olavius algarvensis Delta 4 endosymbiont, assembly GCA_905176665.1. Taxonomy (GTDB): domain Bacteria; phylum Desulfobacterota; class Desulfobacteria; order Desulfobacterales; family CAJINA01; genus CAJINA01. Next base: position 236,028 of record CAJINA010000149.1, read on the forward strand.
CCGTCCACCCCGATGCGCTGGATGGCAAATTTCTGCCCCTGGAATTCTACATCAAGTTCATAATCGTCATTGCCTGGTCCCAGGCTGATGTTGATGATCTGTTTCACGAACGCCTCCCGGCTTATTGATGTTTCCTGACGCCTGACTCCCGATTCCCGACGCATTGGCCTTTCTGACGCCGGACACCTGATTCCAATGTTTCCTTCAGCTTTTTACCTGCCACTCACCTGAAATTTCGGCCGTTCACCCGCCCCCAACCCCTCCCGTCAAGGGAGGGGCGTGTTTCTGACCCCTGACCCCTGACGCCGGACTCCTGGCTTCAGACCTCCGACTTCTGACCACTTGCTGTGCGGGCCTCCAATGCCAGCCGTTTGACCTCGGCGATGTCTTCATCCGTGAAGACACCGTTGACCCCCGAGATGGCCGCCAGTTTCATGCCGTGCTTGAGACCCAGCTTGTAGATCTCCCTGACCTTTTCCCATTCGATGTCCCGGCCGATGGTTTCAGCCAGGCAGGCGTAGGCCACCTTATGCGGCAGGCCGATGCTTTTCATTTCCGGGTTGCCGGGCAGTTCGATCTCGCCCGATTCGATGACCAGCACATCCGGGCGCTTGGCAACGTCTTCCGGCGACAGGTCCAGGGGCCGGGCCACATCGGTAATAACGCAGCCGGGTTTGACATTCGTAATGTCCAGGACCTTTTTACCGGCGCCGGACGTGGCTGTCACGATGACATCCATATCCGCCACGAACTTATCGGGCTGCGTGGTTACCTTGATGGAAACACCCGGTGTCTCTTTAAGTATGGACTCCTTCATCGCCAGCAGTTTGGCGGTATTGCGGCCAACCAGACAAACCTCTTCAAACGCTTTGGCCAGCAGGCGGGCGCAGACCGACCCAATGGCGCCGGTGGCCCCGAGAACCATGGTTTTACCAGCGATCTTCTTGCCTTTTTCCACCTTGATCAAACCCATGCGCCGGACGGCGTCGGCCGCGGCCCACAGGGCCCCGGACGCGGAATAGCTGTTGCCGGTGGTGATGGGGAGCTGGGCTTTTTTGGCCACGGTAACCCCGGCGTCGCCCACCACTTTTGTAAAGGCGCCCAGGCCCATGATCTGGGCCCCCATGCGCTTGGCCATCCGCGCGGCCTGGAGCAGGCGTTTATAGGTGAATTCAGGCTTGTGTGCCAGCATCTGCTTCGGTGTGCCGCCCACGGTAATCAGCCACCCCTCGGTTTCCACGCCGGTTGGAGATTTGATGCCGGTAACCCGCGAGTAAACCCACGGGGGCGCATAGGCGATCACTTTCTCGACGGCATCGAGAAAGGCCGGGGGGGTAAAACTCACCATGAAATCTACGGCCTTGTCTTTTTTCAGGAATTCTTTGGAAAGGGGGTGGATTACAAAGGCAAACCGGTTCACCCGCCGGGGATTACCGGATGGGTAGACCACCCGCGGGTCCATCTTCTGGGTGCTGATGATTTCCAGCAGGTCATCGGCGCGGATGTTGTCGCGTTTTTTCCCCAGGGCGGCGATAATCAAAGCCTCCAGGACATTGGGTGCCACCACCCGTTCCAGGATTTTGGGCGTTGTGTCGATGATGACGTCGACACCCCGTTCTTTCAGGAATTCAACCCGGTCGTCATAAGCCGTCGAGGTGATGATGATTTTCCCACCCAGTTCCTCCAGGGAGGTGTCCTCCAGGTAATCGTAAAAATTGTACGATGGCACAACAATGATGTTGGCTTTCTGCATGGCCTTTTTCAGGATGTAGCCATTCCAGGCCTGCAGGGGCACCACCGATGAGGTCAGCCGTTTGCTGGGAATCCATTGCAGCACCTCGTGGGCGCTGTGGGCGTATTTTTTCAAGCCTTCCAGAGAGTTTACAAACTTGGAAATCCCGTTTTCGAGAACCGGGTCGGCAAAGGTCAGGTTGTCGGTAAACTCCGACATGACCCGGGCAATCCGGTAGTTGGACATCCCGGAGAGAAAGAGCACCCGGGCTTCGTCAAAATAGTTGCCGAATTTATACTCGATAAAGCGCAGGGACCACTCAAAGGAGACATCGCGCAGGGCACTGCCCAGGGTCACGGGGGTTTGGATCCGGGAACCCAGCTTGCGGAGTTTGTCCACGTGCTTGCGGGTGAGGTAACGGGGGCCGAAGCCGTACGGGAATTTAACGCATCCCAGGCCGATGGCATCCGCCTCTTTGTCCCAGCGCAGCAGCATCTCGGCTGCTTTTTCCATGTCGCCGTCGGTCCCGAGGCGGATGACGTTGAATTCCTGCCCCAGAAACTCGGTCTCAAATTCATAATCATGCTCACTCGATCCCAGACTGATACTGACGATTTGCTTCAAGGTAACCTCCGGTATCGTTACATCCAAGCGCTTTTCAATAGTCTTGCGCGTGTCGTATTTTTGAAACTATAAAAAGTCATCGCGTGTTAAATTCGAAACAATGTCAAAATTCAAAATCCAAAACGGCAAACATTTTCAAATCCCGTTATTCTATTTGCTGCAACCGGCGTTTTGTTTTTTCGGATTTGCAGCGTCCGCCTTGAGAACATTCCGGATTTCGGACTTAAGGCCATTGTCCCTGATGGCATCTACAGGGCATATCGCCATCGCCTCACGGCACAGCGATTCTTCATCCCGATCTGCCGGCTGCTTGCAAACATACTCGTACCCCTCTTCCAGATTGGAAGCAAAATTCGCCGGGGCAATTTCCGGGCAGATGGTGCAGCCAATACAGCGCGTGTTTACATAAAACCGCCCGGGGGCATTTTCAACGATCTTGGCCGACATCATTCCGTCAGCTCCTTCATCAACCGGGCCACATCCTTAAGGCGGTCATCTTCCGCTTCCCGGTCACGGTGAATACCGCAAAACCGCGAACCGGGACGCGCCTTTTTGCTGCAGGGCTTTCCCTTTTTCGTCAGGGCCCGACAAGCGCCCGGCGCCCGGCTTGGGGAGGCCTTCTTTTTTTCCGTTTTAGTCTGGTCCTTGCTTTCACTATAGCGATCGTGCAGCACCAGGGGATCCTCTTCAATCTTTCCGGATTGGACCAGTTTCAGCAGATAATCGAGCTCGGCATTGAAACTTTCGAGGAGCACCTGGGGATCGGGCATCAGGTTTTCATCCGAAGCAATGCCCACCGTCACTTTGCCGTCATAACTGAGAATGCTGATACCCAGGCCGATGTTGCCGCTACGCGGCACCCAGAACATGAAGTTGTGAATCCGGCTGCCGGCAAAGTACAGCGGCTCTCGCGGACCCGGGACGTTGGTCATTACCCCGGAGGCTTTATTGCCGAACAGGCGCGCGGTCTTCTTGGCGAAGTCCGGGGGCAGGTACCCGATGGCGTTGAGCAGGCCGAAATTGATGTAGGGTTCCGGCGATGTCTTCAGCCGATCCATGCGCCGCTTTACCTCTTTCAGCCGCAGGACGGCATCTTCGAGGTAAACCGGCAGGGGCAGGAAGACGAGGCTGAACTTGTTGCCCAGCTCAAACTCGGTTCCCGGGTTGCGAATATTGAAAGGCACCGTGACCCGCAGATCCAGTTCGTTGACCGGGACGTTGCGGGTCTTGAGGTAGCTGCGCATGGCGCCCGTCACAGTGGAAATGAGGACGTCGTTGATCGTGGCCGATTTTATGGCCCGCCCGATTTCCTTGATTTTGGCCAGGGAAACCGGCTCGGACCAGGCCACTTTTTTGCGGGTGCCCAGGCGCCCTTTGAAGGGCGTGTTGGGGTCTGGTTTCATGATGGTCAAACGCGAAAGAACCGAGGCAAAATCAGTCGAGACGCGTCCGGTTGTACGGGCCAGGTTTTTCAGGTGTTCGGGATCCGTGGCGGCCTTGCTGACCTCTTTGACCAGGGCCGTGCCCACTTTCTTGGTTTTGGAAACCGTTTCCCGGGCGGTGTCCATCAAGGACGCCAGCGGCAGGGCCGATCGCATGGAAAAGGCGGGTTTCTTTTTTTCGGCCGACCCGGTCGGCCAGGGGGCGTCCGGGTCGGTATCGGCGGTCGAGAGCAGGACGTATATCAGGCTGATGCCGTCGGCAATGCAATGGTGAATACGGAAAAAGAGCACGCAGCCGGCGCCGTAGTTTTCGATCAGGTGGATCTGCCACAGCGGGCGATTGGGGTCCAGGGGGGTCACCGTCAGGTTGCTGATCATCTCCTGCAGGTCGGCCTTGTCACCAGGATCCGGTAGGGCGATCCGGTGGATGTGGGAGCGCAGGTCGTAATTGGGATCGGTTTCCCAGGTGGGCAGGCCCACGCCGGACTTGGGTTTGACGATTCTCTTTTGAAAACGGGGAAACGAAGCCAGCCGGCTGTCGATGGTGGCCAGCAGCCGCTTATAATCTAACGGCTCGGTGAACTCCATGAAAGCGGTAATCACCATCAGGTTGGTGGGTTCATCCATGGATAACCAGAAATTATCGGCATTGGTCATCGGTTTAGCCATCTAATGTCTCCTTAATTGGGCGGTCGTACGGGGTGATGCGTATAAAGCTACAATATTACAGGGGATAGGCCGCCAATTAAAATAGAAAACCAGAATTTATGCAATAGCTAATATTGTCACGACCGGCCAGGTTCCAGGCCGGCTATTTTAAGGGTTGGGCTTGACAAATATAACGCAATGCGTCATAATAAGCAAGTGGGATTTTCACTCATTTATAAGCACGCCCCAAAACGGGCAAAAAAGAAACCTCAAGGAGAAACAAGATGACAACAAAAAAAGCAACCACCCGAAAAGTTAGTAAAAAAACCGCCCAGGCCGATTCGCGTTACCAGACGATCCAGACCCTCCGGGAAACCGGCGAAGATCTGGCCGACCGGCTCGAGTATTATAAGGCCAAATACATTGAATACCCGGCTTACAGCTCAATCGCGTTTATGGCCGATTTGGGCCGGGACCCCCGCCGGTCCATCGACACCCTGGCTGATGACAGCCGGGAGCGGCTTACGGATCTGCGCAAGGATGCCCGCCGGAAAGTGGACGGATACCTGAAAGACGGACGCAAGTTTTACCGCCGGGCCCGTAAAGATCCCCGCAAGACCTTTGACCGCGTAGTGAAAAACAGCCGGACGGTTTTGGACGATTTCGGATCGGAAGCCAAAGAACGGTTGGAGGATTTCGTCGCGGGCGGCCGGGAGCTCATTCAGGGTCTTGACAAAGATAGCCGGTTGGTAGCCGAACGTCTGCGGGCTTCGGGTAAAAAGACCCTTGAAAATCTCTCCAGCTAGATTGGCCCGTAGCAAGGCCGGCTGCGGTTGATAAAAAAATATGTCGCCGGCAGATTCTATGATACGGTACAAAACTCAATACCCCTGACGCGCGCCAAGTCGCGAAGGCGCAGGGCAGGTCGACATTTGTTGCGGGGTGCATGGTTTTAAGAATATGAATCCACCTGGCGATATCGCCGCCAGATGCTTTGGGCGGCGGTGCGGGCCCCGTTTTTAAGCTGGTTTCCACCAACCATGGAGGCGTAATGCACAAGATTAAAAAATACGTCAATCGCAAGATGTACGATACGACCGACAAGAAATACGTCTCCATGGAGCAGGTTGCCCGACTGATCAAGTCCGGCGAAGAGGTGTCGATCATTGACAACAAAACCGGTGAAGACCTCACCGCGGCGATCGTATCCCGGTTGATCGGCCAGGACAAAAAGGAAAAGGGCAGTGTGGTTTCGCCGCGGATCATGATGCAGCTGCTGCGCAAGGGAGGGGACACGTTGACGGATTATGCCAAAAAATATACGTCCCTGTGGCAGAATGCCCTCACCATGGCCGAAGATGAAGTGGACAAGGTGGTGGGGACGCTGGTCAAAGACAAGCAACTTTCCCGGGATGAGGGCAGCCGGCTGAAGAAGGAAATCACCGGATACACGGATTCACTTAAAAACTGGATCGGAGAACGGGTGGACCGGCATATGAACGAGGCCCTGGCGGCCATGAATCTCGCCTCCCGGGACCAGGTGGCTGCTCTTACAGCCAAGATCGACAAATTGAGCCGGGAGGTAGCCCGGTTGAAAAAACAGGCGGCTCCCGGGAAAACGGCCCGGAAGAAACGGGCCGCTAAAAAGAAACCGAAATGACAGAATCGGCTGAAGGAAACGATTTTTTGAATTTGAAACGCGCCCTGCAGGGATTTCAGTCCAACCGGCTGAATGCCACCTACAGCGACCTGAAAAATGATCCCGAGTACCAAAAGATCGGGGTCTTTTTCTTTGAAAAACTCTACGCTCCGGAAGATTTTTCATTCCGGGACGCCAGTATCAAGAAGCTGCAGAAAATCCTAAAGGGGAAAGTATATACGGGCATGGTATCGGCTGTCAGCCGGGTGATCGAGTTGCACGAACTGTCCGATCGGCTGGACGACCGCATGGTGGACGGTTTGCTGGCGGCCGGTGTCGGGACCGACCTGGATATGGCGCAGTATCAGGAGATCTACCGCAGTCTGGACAACTACGATGAGCGGATTTATCAGATCAACCTGAGTACCGATGTGACCCGGGCGTTTCACCAGCTAAGTAAGAAATGGATTGTGGCGCTATCCCTCAAAACGGTGCGGACCACGGCGCATATGATCGGCATGGGCAAAATCATCGATTTCATCTACGAAGGTTACGAAGGCTTCAGGGCCATGAAGTCCATCGATTTTTTCGTGGATACAGTGCAGGAACGCGAGCTTGCCTGGCACAATGAGATTTGGAATGGCGCGCAGGCTAAAACTTAAAAACCATTTCCCGCACAGAGCACACAGAGATCACAGAGCCCGCTTCGCGGGGAAACCAAACATCATAATCTCGCGCAGAGACGCAAAGGCGCAGAGAACACCATTAGTTGGTCCCGCTTCGCGGGATAAAACCTGAATTGTAGGTTTAAAGGTCATTGTCAGTGGAGCTGACCCGGCTTCTGCGTTTGACCTTCTCTGCGTCTCCGCGTCTCTGCGCGAGACAATAGGATTTTCAGGTTTTGACCTTCTCTGTGTCCGGTATGCGCACGGTGAGAGATGCAAGGTCGTTTTTGAAATAGAAAGGAAACTATGCGAAGAGCATTGATCTTATCCGGCGGCGGCGCGCGCGGAGCCTTCCAGGTGGGGGTCTGGAATTATCTGCAGGAGAGCGGCTGGGATCCGGATCTGATCTGCGGGACGTCCGTGGGGGCCCTCAACGCCGTGGCCATCGGCTCCGGCATGCCCCTGGAAAAGTTGATGCATATCTGGAAAACCCTGGACCGCAGCAAGGCCTACCGCCGCCGGCTGCTGCGGTTTTTATGGTTCGCTCTTTTCGCGCCCACCTTCCGGCCGCTCATGGACACCGGCCCCCTGCGCAACACCATCACCAACGCCCTTGACCTGGAAGTCCTGCGCCGCAGTCCGCGGGACATTCTCATCACCACCGTCAATATACACACGAACCAAATCAACCTGTTCGATCAGAAAACCATAGACGTGGACCATGTGATGGCCTCGAGCGCGCTGCCGGGCTTTTTTCCCTGGCAGACGATCGATGGCCAACCGCACTGGGACGGGGGCGTCATGGCGAACACGCCGCTCTTCCCGGCCCTGGAGCAGGGCGCCGAGGAGATCATCGTGGTGCTCCTGTCGCCCGTGGGCCAGTTTGACCAACCGGAGCCGCGCGGGGTTCGTGAAGTTTCCGAGCTGGTCTTCGAGCAATCGCTGATCGCTTCCTGCCAGGCGACATTACACGCCGGCAACCCGGTCTGGAGCGGCCAGGCAAAGCCCAGGATCTCGATCGTAGCGCCCACCCGGATGCTCGGATTTCGATCCCTGCTGAACTTTTCCGTCAAACAATCCCTGCAGTTGATCGATGATGGCTACCAGGGTGCAAAAGAACAGTTGGCGGGAGTTGTTTAAAAAGTTAAGATCCATGGGTTGGTTTTGGCTTTCCCCCTTGTGACGCGCCGAGCAACTCTGGGCAGCATCATAGGCAGAGAGGTGAAAGAAAAAGGAACCTAAACTCAAAGGCTATCTCAAAAATAGGATTTTGGTTCAAGGTCAAGGCGGCCGTGAGGTTCCAACCGGAGGAATACTCAAGTATTTCGAGGATTGGAACCTCGCGCCTGACGCGGAGATTGGAACAAAAGACATTTTTGAGACAGCCTTTTGGAAGGAGCACACCATGCTACCCGAATACTTCGAATTCTCACTCCCCACCAAGCTGGTCTACGGGATCGGCATCCTCGGCAACCTGGGCGAAGCGCTCAAACCGTTCGGCAAACGCCGGGCCATCCTGGTGACCGATGAGATCCTGGTAAAAGCCGGGCCGGTGGATAAGGTCATTGCGGGTTTCAAGGATACCGCTATCGACATCGTCTATACGTTTGACAAAGTGCCGCCCAACTCGACGATAAAGACCGTGGAAACCTGTGCCGGCCTGGCCGTCAAACACAAGTGCGACATGATCATCGCCATTGGCGGCGGCAGTGTGATCGACACGGCCAAGGTGGCCAACATCCTGGTGGTGAAAGGGGGGAAGGTCGCTGATCACATGGGGGCCTACCTGCTCGACAGCAACGAGGAATTGCTGCCCACGATCTTCATTCCCACCACTGCCGGAACCGGGTCCGAGGTCACCAAGGTGGCGGTCATTGCCGATCCGGATGGCGACGTCAAATTGCCGTTTGCCGAGGAGCAGTTCCTGCCGAAAATGGCCATTCTGGATCCCGAGGTTACGGTCTCCATGCCGGGCCGGCTCACGGCGGCCACGGGGATGGACGCCCTGACCCATGCCATCGAGGCCTATGTGGACAAGGAGTGGTCACCGGCCTCGGATGCCCTGGCCCTGCACGCCATCTAGCTGGTTGCCAACAATATTCTCCAGGCCTGCGCCCAGCCGGATGACCTCCAGGCCCGCGGGAGCATGCTGGTGGGCAGTTTTCTGGCCGGCGTGGCCTTTTCCCACTCCATGGTCGGGATGGTGCACGGCATCTCCCACGCTCTGGGCGGCGTCTACCACATCCCCCACGGGCTGGCGAATGCCATTATCCTGCCGGAAGTGATGGAATACAACCTGGAGTCCCAGGTTGGCCGCTACGCCGATATTGCCGTGGCTCTGGGCATCGCCTTCCCACAGGTGGTTGATCACGGGCGCAGCCTGTTGAAGACCAACCGGCTGGATTTCGTGTCCAAGCTCGTCAACAAGTATGAGATCGATTCTTTGAGCGAAGTGGTCAGTTCCAGTTCATACAAGGCCCGCGGGATGGCCGCCCGGGCCCTGGGCAGCCTGGGATTTGTCGATGACTGGGTCCGCAAGCAAGCGGCCCTGGCCGCCATCGAGAAAATCCGGACCCTCAACCGTCAATTGGCCCACCTGACCAAGATGCCGCTGAACCTGAAGGAGGCCGGCATTTCCGATAACCTGGAAAAAATCGAGCAGGTGGCCACCACGGCCATGGAAGACGGCGCCATGCTCTACAACCCGGTGGAGCCCGAGCGCGAGGCGGTGATCGCCATTGTGCGCAAAGCCTACCACTCCCGGGTCAAACCGTTGCCGGTCCTCGCCGAGGACCTGCAGCCGGGCGTTGCCGGCCGCAAACCGGGCGAGATGACCAATGTGTTCAAAGATTCCGACATGCTTTACGATGTGCTCCTCGACTTTTATGAACTGCTCAAAGAGAACCGGGAGATCGGTCCGGCCCTGGCCAAGACCAACCTGTGCGTCCAGTTCCGGTATGAACATCCGTCGGCGGTGATTACCATCGATGCCAGCGGAGACGAGACCCAGATTGTCAAAGGCGATTTCGACGGCGATCCCGAAGTCACCATGACCATGAATGCCGACTTCGCCCACAAGTTCTGGCACGGCAAGGCCAACCTGGTAACGGCCCTGACCCGACGCCTGGTTGTGGCCCGGGGCAATGTGCCCAAAACCATCAAGCTGCTGCCCATATTGAAGCCGGCCTATGATTTGTACCCGGATTTTCTTGAAGATAAGGGGTTGGGGGAGATGGTGATTAGGTAGATCGGCTGAAGACTGAAGGCTGAAGGTATAGGGTGTAAGGTATAAGGTAGAAGGAAAACCAAGGCGTCAGGGGCCCGGTGTCTGGCGTCAGAAAGACCTCCCCTCCCTTACGGTAGGGGCCGGGGGAGGGTGAACGGCCGAAATACCAGGCGGGCGGAAGGTAGAAGGTTGAAGGAAAATGAAGAAGCCGGAACTATAAGTTAAGCTTATGATTAAATTGAAGATACGCGTTTACGAAAACGACGAAAACGATCCCAAGACCACCATTTCCGTTCCTTTGGGGATGCTGCGCTTTGTGTCCCGGTTCGTGCCTGCCACCCTGAAAGAATCGCTGGCCAAAAAAGGCATCGATGTGGAATTGATCGCTGATCTGGCAAAAAGTGATGAAATTCGCGGAACCCTGGTGGAAATAGAGGAACATAAAAAGCGCGAAAAGACCGTCATTTCTATCGAATAATGGTAACGGCCCGGGCTCAGGTCCGCAACTGGAATCCTGAACGGTTTGAATGCCCAAAAAAGGGAAATCGAAAAAATAAATAAATAAATAACTTGCATTCTCCCAAAACGGTGTTACTGTTTGCCCAATCAACTCGGCGCCGCAGACCAATTGCGACGCGATTTTCTTCTGAAGGACCTTATCCTTTCTTGGTGTTGTATCCTCCAGTATTAAATTTTGAGAATTCTATGAAAGGAGGATAAGTCTATGTCCAATGGAATAGTGAAATGGTTTAGCGACCAAAAAGGGTTCGGTTTTATCGAACAGGAAGATGGTCCCGATGTGTTTGTACATCATTCCGCCATCAACGCCACCGGCTTCAAAAGCCTCAATGACGGCGACCGGGTCTCGTTCGACCTCGAACAAGGTCCCAAAGGTCCCGCCGCAGCCAATGTTACCGTAGTTTAATATCCCGCGGTTCAATTGAAAAAGGGGCACGCCTCCATATTCAGGAAGCGTGCCCTTTACTGTATATGCGCGCTTACGCCAGGCTATCTCAGCCTTGGGCCAATCTGCCCGGCTGCCTTGCCAAGCACGGTCTATTGCGGACCATTGCGCTTATACCCAAGTATCACTAATAGTATAAGGAATTTAATCACTTGAGTTTTAAAAATTTTTCGTTTAATTCCCGGATTGCGGCCAATATCGTCGCCGCCGGGTATACCACCCCCACGCCTGTCCAGAAACAGGCCATTCCCAAAATTATGCAGGGCGCGGATCTGATCGGTCTGGCCCAGACAGGTACCGGAAAAACCGCGGCCCTTGTTCTGCCTATGCTGCAGCGCTTGATGCGCGGTCAACGCGGGACCCTGCGCGCCCTGGTCATCGCCCCTACCCGGGAACTGGCCGAACAGATCCACGAGACAATTACATCTCTGGGCACCCGTACCGGTTTGCACAGTACCATGGTTTTTGGCGGTGTCGGCATTCAACCCCAGATCAAACAATTACGACGGACCGATATCGTGGTCGCCTGCCCGGGTCGCCTGCTGGACCATATTGGGCGGCAAACGGTAGACCTTTCCCGGCTGGAAATGCTGGTGCTGGATGAAGCCGACCAGATGTTCGACATGGGATTTTTACCGGATATTCGCCGCATCCTGACCCACCTGCCGCCAACCGGCTGCCAGACCTTGCTGTTTTCAGCGACCATGCCGGCCGCTGTACACCGGCTGGCAGACAATATCTTGAACAACCCGGTCAAGATTCAAGCCGGCAATGATGCCCCGGCCCACACGGTGAGCCATGCGTTTTACCCGGTGGCTCACCACTTGAAAACAGCCCTGCTGCTCGAACTGCTGGGGAAGACACCCACCGGCCCGGTCCTGGTGTTTACCCGCACCAAGCATCGCGCTCGGCAATTAGGCGGAAAACTGGCCAAAGTGGGCTACCGTTCAACGTCGCTGCAGGGCAACCTGTCCCAGGCGCGGCGACGGGATGCCATGCGTGGCTTCAAGTCGGGTAAATACCAGATCCTGGTGGCTACGGACATCGCGGCCCGCGGCATCGATGTCGCGCAGGTATCGCACGTGATCAACTACGATATGCCGTCAACCCCCGAAGCGTATATCCATCGGATCGGGCGGACCGGCCGGGCCGAATGCCGCGGAGAAGCCTTTACCCTGCTCACCGGAGAAGACAAACAAATGGCCCGGGCCATCAACGCCGCCATTGGCCGCCCTGTCGAACGGCGTACCCTGGAATATTTCGATTACAAAGTCCCCGGACCGGCGGGTGGCAATCAGCCGCGCCAGCGAGGCCCCAAAAGATCAACCGGCAAACGGCGGGGTCCCAAAGGAAACCGGCATACCGGCAACGGCGCCTTTGGCTTTCTTTCACCCCGTCGGGCTAGAAAACAGGGCCGGGCAGCGCTCGGGTCACCGGCCTGATCAAGAGCGCTCTCGCCGGGAGGCAGTCCAGAAAGTGCCGCCGGTCTTTGATACCGGCAAGCGACAAAGGGTTGCTTTCCGGCCGCAATTGCCTTACCATAGTTATAAGTTAGCTATCAGTTGTAAGCGACGATCATTCCGAATCTATTTGGCCCTGAGACGAAATCGTCTTGTTCCGGGTAACCATCTGAATTCGGCGGCAGACTAAACGCCTGCGCCTCACCCCCCTAACTTCAGATGGAGTTCCATGATCGGACCGAATCCGTGCATTTGTTGTGGTGCTTACTGCGCGGTGGGCCGCATTTCCTTCGACTGCCGAGAAAAAACCCGTTTTCAGGGCGGGGTAGTTCCCCAGGCGTTTACGTTTACTTGACGTGAAATCTTACCTGCGGGTCTTGAGATTCCGGTCGATCCAGTGTGCGAACAGGCACGAGCCCGGTTTGAACTTGCCTCATAGGGGGGCTTTTAGATAGCATGCCGATATTATTAACCTTTAAACGGGGAGAAACCATTGGCCCGATCAAATTATTCGTTTCAAAAACGTCAGAAAGAATTAAAACGGAAGAAAAAGAAAGAAGAGAAACTTCAGCGCAAGCTTGCTAAAAAGGCGTTGGAGTTAGAGGCGAATTCGGAGGAAATCCCGGAGGAACCCGAAAATGAAGACGCGGATGACGAAGCGGATGAATCCGGCTGAAAAGGAGCGACACCATGCGTCAAAAATATATGATCTCTCGCGATGACACCACCAACCAGCTCAAGATCAGAGAGTACGCGGTCACCGAAAGGGATCCCAAGAAAGTGTTGGTTTCCATGCTGGAAAAAAGCAAGTTTTCCTTCCTCTGCGAAGAAACCTATGCCAGTGAAGCGATTCTAAAAGCCATCACCAGCGGCATGCAAGCCCTGGTTACCCGTTTGCGGACCCGTAATCTATTCCCCATCGAGCCCTATATCACGCCCATCGCCGAAGCGGTTATCACCTTGTACAAAGCGCCCGAAGAAGGGGCGGTAGAGCTTCGTTTCGATGATGCCGACCTGGTCCGCTTAGATGCGGATGCCCCGGCATAGGGTATAAGGTATAAAGGTAGAAGGTATAAGGTATAAAGTATAAAGTAGAAAACCAGCTAACCCATGAGTGTCAAGGGCTAGCTGGTTTTGAATTTAGGGTTTTTGGTCTTGGTTTTTTTCACCTTCAGCCTTCTACCTTCAACCTAAAATCCTGCCGGGCATCCCGCCCGGCTACCCATTCATTTTCTGTTCCCACTCCCATTCCCTGCCGGTCACCGTGTCTTCCATTCTCTGCAACCGACGTTCGAGGTTCTTGAAACGGCGTTTGAGCCGCCGGGCGGCGTTGGGGCGGGAATGCACGTAGCTGTCGTAAAAATCCTGTTCATCCTCGTTATGAATGGGGCGCACCGGTTCCGGTTTCATGACCAGCGACGCCACGAAGTAGACAAACAATACCGGCCAGAACCCGCTGACAAACATGAGCACCACCACGATCATCCGCAGCCAGAAAACGCTGAAATCATAGTATTCGGCCAGGCCCCGACAGACACCGGCAATGGCTCCGTTGCGGGAGCGGTAGAGACCCCGGTCCGATCTGGGTTTGAATCTTTTCATTACTCTTTTTCCTTTCCCGAACGATCCATGAGAATGGTTTCCAGGGCGTCGATGCGTTCTTCCATTTTGGAAAGACCGCTATATATTTCTTGAATCATTTCAGCCTCATCGACCTGTTTCTGGCGGCCTTTTTTGGACAACCCTCCGTGACGCAGTCGAATGGACATCAGGATAGTGCCTCCGACAATCGCAAGCGAGAGGACCAGTCCGGCGAAAACAATCAGTACGATCAGAACCGCGCTCATTTCAGTTACTTTCCATTTCGTGGGTTAAAAAGGAGAGGAGTCGTGGGTCTTACTCCTCGCCATGCTTTCCCTGGATCTCCCGGGAAGATTTCATGGCAGCCAGTTCCTTTTCAATATCATCTTCATCCGCTAATTTGTCAAACGCTTCGTCCAGGGTGGATTTGCGGCCGAAATTGACCAGGTCGGCCTCGGCTTCCATGCGCTCGATGCGGTTTTCAAACTCTTCGAACTTGGCGATTGTGGTGTAGTTGTCGACCCGCCGCATTTCTTCCCGGGCTTCCTTTTTCCGTTTGGCCCGGATGTGGCGCTGGAGGAGCAGGCGCTGCTTTTCGCGGGCGCTGGCCAGTTTCTCTTCCAGCTGGCGGATGTCGTCCTTGTATTGTGCCACCGTGGCGCCGTGTTCGATATGCTCCTCTTCCAGGGAGTGGACCATGTCGGTAAAACGGCGTTTTTCAACCAGGGCTTCCCGGGCGAGATCGTCGCGGCCTTTATCCACTGCCAGCTGGGCCCGCTCGGCCCAGTGCTGCTCACGGCTCCGGGCGCCTTCCAGCCTGCGCTCGACTTTTTTCTGGCTCGCCATAACCCCGGCACAAGCCGATTTCAGCTCGATGAGAGTATCCTCGATTTCGCGGATCATGAGTTTGATCAGCTTTTCCGGATCCTCGGCTTTGTCGAGCATTGAGTTGAGGTTTGAACTGATGATGTCTCGAAATCGAGTGAAGATGCCCATGTTTCTCCTCCTTACGCGGCCGCCCGGGCCGGGTGTTGTTTTTTTAGCTTTTATAGAGCAGATTGTGTGCCAGAACATCGAAAATAGATTTAAACAACTGAAAATTTGGGAAATATGGCCTCTTGACATATTGTCGGTATGTGGTTAGATTGGCCATATAAGGGCAATTTTAACCATATTGTGGTGTAATATATCTATGGGAACAATCCCGTCACACCCACCAGACCCGCAGTCATCGGTTACCGATGTCGCTGTCGAGGCCCAGGGACAATCCGAGGCCTTCCTGGATTTCCAGGAGCGACTTTCCCGGATCGCTCCCGTGGAGCGGCCGGCCCTGCTGGTGGGCGAACGGGGAACCGGCAAGGAGCTGGCGGCCACGCGCCTGCATTACCTCTCCGGGCGCTGGCAGGGCCCCTTCGTCTCCCTGAACTGTGCGGCCCTGGCTCCCACGCTCATCGAATCGGAACTGTTCGGACACGAAAAAGGGGCCTTCACCGGTGCCCAGCAGCGTAAAGCCGGCCGGTTCGAGGCGGCTGACGGCGGTACCCTGTTCCTGGATGAGATCGGTCTGCTGCCCATCGAGGCCCAGGAAAAGGTCCTGCGGGTTGTGGAGTACGGCTTTTTCGAACGGGTGGGGGGATCGACTTCGGTGGGGGTGGATGTGCGCATCATCGGCGCCACCAACGTGGATCTGCCGTCCCTGGCGGACACAGCTCGTTTCAAAAGAGACCTGCTCGATCGGCTTTCATTCGAAGTCCTTTTCCTGCCGCCGCTGCGGGAACGACAGGGGGATATTCTCCTCCTGGCCTATCATTTTGCCCAGCGCATGGGCTACGAGTTGGGTCGGCCCGATAGCCCGGAATTTAGCACAACTGCTTTGCGGCAGTTGGAGGGCCACCCCTGGCCGGGTAACATTCGGGAGCTTAAAAACGCTGTTGAAAGAGCAGTTTACCGGACAGACACCCCCCTCATCGAATCCATCGACCTGGATCCCTTCCGGTCACCTTACAGTCCGGCCTTCACCCCGGACGCAACACCGGCTGTGGAAAAACCGCAGGTGTCGGCTGCCCCGAAGACGATCCCAAAACCACTCAAGGCAGCCGTGCGCGATCTTGAACGTGACCTGCTGAAAAAGGCCCTGGCCGATGCCAAATACAACCGCAAAAAGGCCGCGCATTTGCTTGGCCTGACGTATGATCAGCTACGGGGATTGTTGCGGAAGTACAGGGCAGACCTTTAATGACGCCAGGTATAAGTTAGACGGTCGAGGGTTGAAGGAAAATCTTGAGATCAGAGGTCGGAAGTCGGAATCAAAGGAGTCAGGGATCAGGAGTCGGGAGTCAGAAAGGTCATTGAGGTCGGAGGCCTGAAGTCAGGGAAAACCAAGAGATCGGAAGTCTGACATCCGACTTCTGACCACTGATCTCTGGAAGTTATGCCCTTGACGGGAGAGGTTGGGGGAGGGTGAACGGCCGAAATACCAGGCAGGTGGAAGGTAGCAGGCTGAAAGAAAACCCAGTTATCAGGAGTCCGGAGTCAGGAAGATTTTCGGACTCCTGCCCCCAGCCCCCTGTATTCTGTTATATCTTATACGTTACGCCTTGCACCTCCTGCTTTTCATAGCTATATCCTACAGTTCAGACAGCATTTATGTGTTAAGAACCACCACAGCCGACGCCCGGAAACCAGTGCGAGGATACAGTGCCGGATAAGCCCAGAACATTGTCCTATTATTTATTCTACGTCCTTTTTCACCCGGATTCCTATCGGATTCTGTTGGCCTTTCTGGCCGCGATCCTGGTGGCGCCCCAGATTGCCCCGCCTGACCTGTCGACTGCGGGAAGAGTTATGCTGTATGTCATGCTTGCCTGTATCGGATATGCGATTTCTACCAAACCGGCGGTTTGGATTACAGGAGCCCTGAAGAAGTGGCTGCTAGGTGAAGTACCTAAAGAATAAACGCTTTGCGTTTTAGGTATAAGGTGGAAGGTAGAGGGTTGAAGGTTAAGATCAAGAAATCTGAGGCCTGAAGTCAGAGTTCGGGAAAACCAGGGCGTCCGGAGTCTGGAGCCGGGAGTCAGGAAGGGCAAGAGGTCGGAGGTCTGGCGTCAGGAGTCGGACATACTCCCCTCCCTTGATGGGAGGGATCGGGGGAGGGAAAATGCGTATTACCCACTGTAGAGTGACAAGTCGGAAGGCGGCAAAACGTGTGTTACCTTTATAATTTAAAGATTAAAAGGAACTTTCGATGAAACATGCATGCGAGCTGAACGTGGAAGACCTGCGCTGTGCCTGCCAGCCTTCGGTGTTCAATTTCAAAAGCACGGCTGAACTGGATCCCCTGGAGGATGTGATTGGCCAAAAGCGGGCGGTCCAGGCCATCGATTTCGGATTAAACATGGACAGCCCCGACTACAATATCTTTGTCACCGGTCAGGCCGGTACCGGGAAAACCACCATCGTGAACGACATCGTGGGCCGCTTTGCCTGCGAACTGCCCATCCCGGACGACTGGTGCATGGTCAATAATTTCCAGGACAAGTACCGGCCAAGGGCCATGCGCGTACCGCCCGGCAAGGCAACCCTGTTCAGCAAGCAGATGGGGCGCCTTGTGGATGTCCTCAAGACCCGACTGCCGGAAGCCTATGATGACAAGGCTTTTCAGGAACAGCAGGCCGCCGTTCGGGAAAAATATGGTGGGCAGGAAAAGGAAATTCTGTCCAACGTGGCCAATATGGCCGGCGAAAAAAGTCTGGCCATCAGCCGGACACCGGATGGATACCAGGTGATCCCGCTGGTTGAAGGCGAACCCATCACCAACAGTCAATTCTCCAGCCTGCCGGATGCCGAGCAGAAAAAACTGGAAGCGGAGATGCAGGTGATTCAAGATGGTCTCAAGGCCACGGTGGGCGAGGTCAACGTGGTGCGACAGGAAATGTCGACCGAACTCGAGGCATTGGTCGGACAGGTGGCCCAGCGGGTGGTCACCGAGCGCCTGGCGCACCTGGTGGATACGTATAAAGAATGCGACACCATTACGGCCTACCTGGAGGAGGTCAAGGCGGATCTCATTGAAAACGTGGAGGATTTTCTGCCTCAGGAAGAGAATGACAGCCCTGTTAAGGGCATGTTTTTCCAACCGCAGGAACCCTCCTTCCGGCGCTACATGGTCAATCCGCTGGTCGACCAGACCGGCGCCAGTGGCGCGCCGGTTATCTTCGAACCCAACCCCACCCACCCCAATGTCTTCGGCCGCATCGAAAAGCGGGCCCACATGGGGGCCGCCACCACCGATTTTACCATGGTGCAGGCCGGGTCTCTGCTGCAGGCCAACGGCGGGTACCTGATCATGGAAACTGAATCGATCGTCATGGACCAGTTTGCCTGGGAAGCTCTCAAGCGCGCCCTGCAGAACAAAAAACTCTATATTGAAGATGTGCCGGCCGGCATGGGCTATGCCAACGCATCGCTCAAACCGGAGCCCATCCCGCTGGACGTAAAAGTGATTTTTCTGGGCGAATACGAGATCTTCCAGGTGTTGCAAAACTACGATTCCAAGTTCAACAAGATTTTCAAGGTACGGGCCGATTTCGATTACGAGGTCGAACGGACCGCGGAAACCGTCCAGCAATACGCCAAGTTCATCGCACGGGTCTGCAAAGAGGAAAACCTGCGGCCCTTCTCGCCGGACGGGGTGGCCGCCATTGTTGAATTCGGGGAAAAGATCATCGCCAATAAAAACAAGCTTTCCCTGCGGTTCGGGCCCATCGTGGGTATTTTAAAGGAGGCCGATTACTGGGCCGGCAAAGAGCAAGCCAAGCTGGTAACGAAAACGTTTGTTGTGAAGGCCTTCCAGGAATACCGCTTTCGCTACAATCTCTATGAAGAGAAGATCCATGAATCCTACGTGGATGAAACCATCCTGATCGATGTGGACGGCGGGGTGGTTGGACAGATAAACGGGCTGGCCGTCTACCAGATCGGCGATCTTTCCTTTGGCCGGCCGTCGCGCATCACGGCCGAGACCTTCATGGGACGCAAAGGGGTGGTCAATATTGAACGGGAAGCTGGTATGAGCGGCAATACCCACGACAAGGGGGTCCTGATCCTGTCCGGCTACCTGGGGCGGACCTTCGCCCAGAACCAGCCGCTGACCCTTTCGGCGAGCATCACCTTTGAACAGAGCTATTCCGGCGTGGACGGCGACAGCGCTTCATCAACGGAACTTTATGCCGTGCTTTCCAGCCTGGCCGACATCCCTCTGGACCAGGGTATCGCCGTCACCGGGTCGGTGAACCAGAAGGGAAAAGTCCAGGCCATTGGCGGGGTGAACCAGAAAATCGAGGGTTTCTTCGAAGTGTGTGAAGCCAAGGGGCTCACCGGTCGCCAGGGGGTCATCATCCCGGAAGCCAACGTCCAGAACCTCATGCTCAACCGTAAGGTTGTAGACGCGGTCGAAAAAGGGGATTTTCATATCTACAACGTTGCTACCATTGAGCAGGGCATTGAAATCCTGACCGGCATGCCGGTCGGCACCCGGGATATCAACGGCAAGTTCGCCGACGGCACAATCTTTGGCGGCGTGCAGAAAAAACTGGCCAAGTACATGAATCAGGCCCTGAAGTTCAAGAGTACGGAGAGGTTTGGAATTTAGCAGGTTGAAGGTAGAAGGCTGAAGGAGGACCTGGTATCAGGAGTCCGGTGTCAGGAGTCAGAAAGTCCTCCCCTCCATTGACGGGAGGGGCCGGGGGAGGGTGAACGGCCGAAATAAGACCTTGAGATCGGAAGTCAGACGTCTGAAAAACCAAGGTGTCGGGAGTCAAAAGTCAAAGGCTCTTTGACAGGATTGCGCCTATGCGGCTTGAAAACATTCTACAGCGATTTACCGGATGAAAACCTGTGAGCGCATCCCGGATGGCCACTCTCCAGAGTCCGTTACCGTTGGCAAAGATGTTCAATATAGGCAGATAGCAGTACTGTGGTGGAGATTATTAAAGGCGATATAATGTAATTAGGTGGTCACTTTCCGCGAAGCGGATGACACCATTTTCAATCCCATCCGGGGATTGGAAATAGAATTTTAATCATGTTGATCCTGTAGATCCTGTCAAAAAGGTTTTCAGGTCTTGCATTTCGCAAAGCTCTAATCCGTGAAACCAGTGTAATCCGTGTCAGAAAAGGTTTTGAGGTCTTAAGTTAAGTTAGAAGGTAGAAGGCGAATGGAAATACGATACGCAACCTTGGCGGATGCCGATACCATCGCCCGGTTCAACCAGGCCATGGCCCTGGAAACCGAGAACAAGGTGCTGGCTGACGAGGTGATCAACGCCGGGGTCGGGGCTTTAATGGAGAACCCCCGCGACGGATTTTATGTCGTGGCCGTGGTGGATGGGGTGCTGGCGGCATCCCTCATGGTCACCAGCGAGTGGAGTGACTGGCGCAACGGCTTTTTCTGGTGGATTCAGAGCGTTTACGTCGAGCGGGAGTACCGGCGCCGGGGGCTCTATTCGGCCATGTACCGGTTCGTGAAAAACGAAGCCGCCCAACGGGCAGATGTCTGCGGGTTCCGGCTCTACGTAGAACAGGAGAACATCAGTGCCCAGAATACCTATGAATACCTGGGGATGAAGCGGACAGCCTATGTCCTGTATGAAGAAGGGATATAAAACCTTAGCATCGTGCGGAGGTGCAAAGGCGCAGAGAAAAACATGAGTTGGCTGGCTTCGCCAGAAACGTTCAAAACCAGAATATTAATTGAAGTTCCTTGCGCGCTAGCGCAACAAAACTTTGCAGTTGACTTTCTCAGCGCCTTGGCGCCTCTGCGTGATGATAGGTTTTTGGTTTTGACCTTACCGTGTTTTTATGGTTGTGAGCACTTGCTTTCTATATCTAATCAATAAGGAAAATCGCCATGTTCAAACACATCCTTTGCCCCACCGACATGAAAGGCCGGGCCAAACTGGCCCTGAAAAAAGCCACCCAGATCGCCCACCAGTTCGGCGCCAGGATTACCCTGTTGAATGTCCACCCCGAATTCATGAACCGGGAAAAGCGGGAAATGCTGCGGATCAGTGTTGAAAAGATGGAGGCCAAATTCCGGCAGATCGCCATTGAATCCAAAGAGGAGATGCAGGCGATCATCAAGAAACTGCACGCTGAGGATATCGAAGTGGACCACCTGCTGCGCGAAGGCCGGCCGGAGAAAGTCATTGCCACCGTTGCCGGGGAACTGGAGGTGGACCTGATCGTGATCTGCACCGACGGCCGCGACAACCTCAAGGATTTCGTCACCGGCACCATCACCGAAAACGTAATCAACAGCCTGGTGTGCCCGGTCCTGGTGATTCCCTGTTCAAAATAGCTGCGGCTATCTGCAGATGTCGGAGATCAGAAGTCTGAGGTCAGTAAGACCAAGATATCCGATATCAGACGTCCGAGGCCGGAAAGAACCTAAGATTTCAGATCTCTGATGTCTGACTTCCGACTTCTTGCTTTTCCTACCGATTCAATTCCGTCTCCATAGCATCCTCGACACCCAGGTGATGGGACTGCCAGATGTTGTTTTCATTTGCATATTCGGCCATATTCTTGCTGGTAAGGTGCTGGATCATTGCCATGTCGTCGGCGGTATCTTCTTCGCGGCCCATTTGGGTCAGCAACGTCACCCGGCTGTGGTAGGCGGCCCCGTATTCCGGGTCGAGTTCGATAGCCCGGGTAAAGTCCAGCAGGGCCTGTTCGGAATTGCCGCGTTTTTCCTCCACGAGGCCGCGCAGGTGAAAGGCCCGGGCATAGCCCGGATCCAGGTCGATAGCGTGATTGAAATCCGCCCGCGCCTCATCCAGCCTGTCCAGCTTCAGATAGGCAGACCCGCGCCCCACGAACGTCAGCTTGAAGCCTTCGTCCACATCGGCGGCTTCCGATAATATTTCGATGCTTTTTTCGTAATCGGTGTTGGCGAACGCCATCATGCCCTTGTTAAATAGATAATTTGCTGATGTATTGTTTTCCATTGGTCTATCCTTTCAAGCCAAGTGCATTGAGCCCTCCGGCTGTTTTTAATGTTTTAGGGCCCCATCCTCCAGAAGAATATTGCAAACAGGGCGCATATTGTCTTAGTGATCCAATGTTAAACCCTATTTACGGCCTTTCAATGGGGACAGGTTGCGGTCATAGTGGCAGGTGATTCCTGTCATTGCACCCCAATGGCCGCAGCCGCTACGAATTCGCTTGGGGGGCGCACCTTGGCAGGGATTGTTCAGTGACGGGCGAAATCACATTAAAGCGTTTTAGGTACAAGTAAGTAGTCAGAACAATATCCTGATCATGACACCAAGCCGTCAGGACCCCTTATTTTTGTTCGCCGGTTGGTAGCTTTTGCCTATGAAAGGAACCTCACTTCTCTGGGGTTGCAATAAGAATTCAAAGACCGATACTAACAGGTAGGTATAAGCACGGGACATTGTGTTTGATGACGTAACGAAAAACGGACCGTAAATACTTAAAGAAACAGGGAAATCACGTTATGAGTGAAAGTAATTATCTGGTCGTGGGCGGTAGCTCCGGTATTGGACTGGAGATTGTAAACCAACTTAGCGGAAGAAGTGACAACGTTACCGTGCTTTCCAGGAGTCGTGGCCAACTGGCGAACACAGATGGCGTTGAGCACATCGCGCTGGATGTGACCAAAGACGACCTTGATTCAATCAGCCTGCCGGATGTGATCGACGGAATGGCTTACTGTCCGGGAACGATTCGGCTCAAACCTTTTCGCCGCCTGGGAAGCGATGATTTGCTGGAGGATTTGCAGGTAAACTACCTGGGTGCGGTGCGGACTATTCAGGCGTGCTTGACCCGGCTGCGAAAGGCCCCGCAGGGCGGATCCGTTGTCCTGTTTAGCACCGTGGCGGTTCAAACAGGGATGCCCTTTCATGCCTCGATCGCCGGTGCCAAGGGTGCCGTGGAGGGCCTGACCCGCTCGCTGGCGGCTGAGTTGGCGCCCCACATTCGGTTCAATGCCATCGCTCCGTCCCTTACCGACACCCCGCTGGCCCAGGACCTGCTGGCCTCGCCCGATAAACAAAAGGCCGCGGCCGAACGACACCCCCTCAAAAGGGTTGGCTCGCCTGCTGAGGTCGCCCGGCTGGCAGTCGGGCTTCTGTCGGACGACTACGGCTGGATGACCGGTCAGGTAATCGCGATTGACGGCGGAATGGGCTCAGTGCGGACGTTCCGCTGAAGCCTCTGGCGCAAACTGCTGCCAGGTGACATCCGCAAGGTCCAGAAGCAGACGGCCCTGGTGATCGATGAAACGCTTATTGCTGTCCACCGGGAAAGAGATCAGGTCAACCGGCGCCCTGCGGGAGGCGGCTACTGCGGCCTTTTCAACCTGCCTGCCGTAGGGAGACAAGCGAGCGTCCCACTTGGCGAACGCGAAGTGCGTATAACGGTAGCGGCTGACGAGGGTGCGCATCTTGCGGGCCCCCACTCGCCCGGCTTCACCCCAGAACAGGGGGGTGTCGTCGCTGTCGAGGGCTACCACATCCGGTTTGTAACGCTTCCCAATGGCGACTTCGATGCGCAGGTTGGGATAGCGCGGTAGATAAAGGGCCCACAGAAAAGCTTTCATCAGCACATGCTCCGTGCGTTCGATCGGTTTTTTTATGAAAACCGCTTTTTGGCCGTGGGCCAGGAACGTAAACTTGCGGCGTAGATGTAAATCGGATGCCACGGTAGTCCTTGTAATTTGGTTTAGCTGACCTCTGAACCGCAAGGCGGCGCCCCTTGAGGTCAGCGCTGCTTTTTTGAGAAAGGTTCCCTTTGCAGTCTGCAATTTGTTTTGCTAATGACATAAACGATAGGGCACCCAGGCTGCTGATGCAAACTGAAAAGCCGCCGAGCGAGGTTCCTTGCAGGCTGAAAAAGGTCCTTGCGGACCGGAAGCCGATTCCCGGCATGCCCTGCCGCCCCAATGAACCGATACCACCGGGAATGAAGTTTGTCCCGGGAAAGGAGTTTCGCAGATGAGCACTCCGATGAACGTTTTTGACATATTCGAACACGATGAACATTTTCAGACGATTATGAAACACCTGCTCGAGGCTTCCATGGATACCTCATTCAATGGTATCATGATTACCGAGGCCGGACCCGGCTTTCCGATCGTTTACGTGAATCCAGCGCTGGTGGAACTGACCGGCTACGGACCCCATGAACTGGTCGGCCAGTCGCCGTCCATGCTTCAGGGGCCCAACACAAGCCAGTGGGTGCTCGACCAGCTGAAAGAGCAGATTACCGCCGGCGAGATGTTCCACGGACGCACGTCCAACTACCGCAAGGATGGCTCCGAATTTATAATGGATTGGCGGATTGTTCCGATCCGTAATGCCGCCGGTGACATCACCCATTACATGGCTATCCAGAGGGAAGTCGTCACCGATAACGAATGACCCCGACGGTTTCTGGTAACGGAACAGGAATGCCCGCAAATGGTTGGTTGCGCTCTGGGTCAGACGGGCATTTGTTTCCAAGCAACGTGCGGTGGGGGGTAGGCCCTGAGACCACCTTTCAAATTTGCAGTCGTCGGCAGCGGGCTGACCGGTACGTCCCTGCTGTGCCAGCTTATTGACGCCATCACGCAACGGCTTGAGCGCTCGCAGATTGAGCCTCCGGCCCTGGATCTGGCCCTTTTTGAGAAGACTGATGATTTCGGGCCGGGTTTTCCACACAACGAAAAAAACCTGCTGCCTTTCCACATTACCAATATGTGCGCCGGAGATATGGGCGTATATGCTGCGCAACCCGGTGATTTCCAGGCCTGGGTCGACCAGAATCTTGCATACCTATTGGAGCGCTTTCCGAACTACCCGAAGCAGGTATTTGAACCCCAGCGCGGTCCAGATTCCTGTCGGCATTACCCGCGGGCCTTTATGGGTGAGTATCTGCGCACCCGTTTTCAAATGGCGGTACACCAGGCCAAGCGTCTGAACCTGACCGTGGCCCGCTACCCCCGGCATGAAATAATCGATGTCAAACGGTCGGGCCGGGTGGTCCGCCTGACGGCCAACTGTGATAATCTGCAAGGCAGCCTTGTCTATGAGTCGGATGCCGTCCTGCTGGCAACAGGACACTGGGTAGCAGAAGATCACCGTGAAAACTATTTCGATTCCCCCTGGCCTGCGGCCCGGCTTCTATCCGAAATCCCGGCCGGCGCAACGGTGGCGGTGATTGGGACGAGTCTCAGTGCTATCGAAACGGCATTGACATTGACCTCAGACGGCCGCTTTAGCGCGTCCCACAGCGGGGAGCTGCAATATATACCTTCTGGTAGGCCACGCCGCGTGTATCTCTATTCCCGCCGGGGCTTGCTGCCCAAAGTTCGCGGCAAAGTGGGCGCCTATGAAAATCAATACCTGACACCGGCAGCCTTTGAAAGCCGCCAATCGCCGGACCTTGCCCGCGTGTCCCTGGAGAGAGTCTTTGAATTACTCAACCAGGAACTTGAAGCTGCCTATGGCCGTCCCATAGATTGGGAGGCGGTGCTGTCACCCGGTCAGGACCCGCAAACTGTCTTGGCGCATTCCTTGCGCGAAGCTGTTACGGGCGACGAACCTGGAGGGACCGTTATCTGGCAGACCGTCCTGAGGCAGATTTTTCCATACATCCGGGACTGGTATGCCCATCTGGCGCCGGTAGACCGTGTGCGTTTCGATCAGGAGTTCACCTCGGTTTTCTTTACGCATGTGGCCACCCAGCCCCATATCAATGCCGCTAAACTGCTGGCCCTGATGAAAGCCGGGCTCGTGCACGTGGTCAGGCTGGGGCCGCGCTATCGGTTTTATCACGATGAATCATCTTCCGCCTATCGATTCGATTATACCGATGCCTGGGGACAGCCAACCTCCGATGGGTTCCCTTTTGTGGTAAATGCACGGGGACAGAACGCTGCAATGGCAACGGACCGTTCTCAGCTGGCCCAGAATTTAATTCGGGCGGGATATGTACGCAGCGGCGGCATGGCTGAGGCGCCTGAGGACTTGGTACCTAAGTCGGAAGCTGCAAGTGCACGTGCGAAAGAGAGTCGCGCCCATCTTTCCGGCACCCTGCGCATCGACCCCGCAACCGGCCGCGTGCGATCACTCTCTTCCAAGCAGTCAATTTATGGCGCCGTGTATGCAGTGGGGGCCATGACAAGAGGGCAGATAATCGACGCCAGCATGGCTCACAGCCTTTGCCGGTCGACGGACGCCATAAGTAAAGAATTGCTGGATGCCCTGTTGCGGGGTTAAGGTTGGTTGCACGTCTCCCGCTATTTATCTATTCGGCTGCACCCCTGGGATTTTCAAACCAGTGCGCTAAAAAGGCGGCCTTTTCCCGGCAGCGGGCCTTGCCCCAGCAGGATTCGACGACCTGGTCCGGTCGGCCGGCCTCTTCGATGACAACCTGCCAGGGGCGCTGATCGATGACCACATGGAAATAGGTCGCAAAGCTTTCGGCCCAATCTTCCCAGGGGCTTTCGCAGGCGTACAGGGTATGGAAATTGGTATGCTTTTCGAGGTTGGTATAAACGGCTGATATTTGGGAAACCTTGAGTTGGGCCTTGTCAAAGGCATAGGCCTTGATTGCCGTCCGCTCCGGGAAACGAGCATCGAACCGGCTCACGATGGTTTTGCCGGCACCATTTTTCCATGAAAGCTGCGGAAAGCCTGACGACACATCAACCCGCCGGCCGCCTTGCCACGCCAGCCAGGATGGATGGGCGGACGTAGCCATACCCAGGATGTGACCGATTTCGTGCAGCAGGATGAAGCGAATCGAATTGACAATTGTGCTATGGCGCTCTTCTTCGAGAATGGCCCTCACTTTGACACTGCTGCCGGGGCGTGGCCGGAACATGCTGTTGATTTTCCAGCTCGCCCATTCGTTGGCCCGCTTTTGTTGCAGGACGCCGGCATCGACCACGATGACGCCGTAGTGTTCCTGTTTGTCCGCATTGTACACGACTTCCGAATAGCCTGTTCCCCCCAGGTGGTTAACGGTGAACAGGCCTATAAACCGGTCTTCCAGGATCCCTTGGATAGCATCCGGCAGCTGCCCCAGGATGGAATCCAGGGCCGCGTTGACCGCGGGCGGCGGTGTCACCGGTTCCGGTTGTTCCTTGAATCCGTAGAGTCGGTTCTCCAGGCGAATTTTTTCAATTATTTTTTCCGGAGCAGGTTGGATCCGCTCGGCCAGAGACCGATCGGCCCAAGCCATTCCCCAGAAGTCGATGTCCAGGGTGGCATGGCTGGCTATCTGCTGTTCCAGCCGCTCCCGGTCCACCTTGGCGCCGCCGGCGAACGCACCGCTCGCCGGACCAGTCAGCAGGAGCACAATTGTCAGCACTCTAAAGAAGTTCATTGTTGCGGGGTGCATAGTAGGCCATCGCTGTTTAGCGGTCCGCAGGGGCCCAGTCATCGTTTGAATGTTGCCGCTGCCACGCTGAAAAGGGTTCTATTGACTTATTCACAGTATAAAGATTCACTTCAAAAACACAACCGTAGTGCCCTCGTTTTTACCGGACACAATCTGTTGTGTATAGTGCACACAGCCGGTTATAGGGGCTTTCCCTGAAGGCTTTACAGGCATGATATGTATGATATTTTTCTTGACAATCAACATCAGATGGATATTATGGCCCAACTCAGTAAAAGCCTGCCTCAATGGAGAGACAGGAAAGCTTTTTCCCGCAGGTGTACCATTTGTCAAAGTGGCGACCCGTAGTAGGAAGATGAGAATTTGTGAAAGGAGGACGTCACAATGGCTAATGGAATTGTAAAGTGGTTTAACGATGCAAAAGGCTACGGCTTCATCGAGCAGGAAGATGGTGACGATGTATTCGTTCATCACACCGGCATTAATGCAACCGGTTTCAAGTCTCTGAATGAAGGCGATCGTGTAACTTTCGACATCGAGCAGGGCCAGAAAGGTCTCGCCGCAGTCAACGTTACCGTACAGTAGTCACAGACTGGACAATTAAAAGGGCATTCCGGAATTTCCGGGATGCCCTTTTTCTTTTAGGTAGAAGGTAGAAGACTGAAGGCTGAAGGAAGACCTGGAATCTGGCGTCAGGTGTCGGAAGATCTTTCTGATTCCTGACTCCGGATCCCAGACCCCTGACTTTTTAGTCCGACTCCTGACGCCTGATCCTTGACCCCCGGTTTTCCTTCGCCCTGGCTTGCAATGTCCCAGAGGTGCCCTATACTTTAAGGGTAGATCCAGCCGAAAATCTATTGAACATCAGGAGCTTCAGAATGAAACGATATTTCTGGTCCCTGCTGGTCCTCACGGTCCTGTGCCTATCCGGCCCGGCCCAGGCCCAAAGCCCGCAAAGAGGCCTGTCCGTCATCTTGAATGCGGCTGCGGCGGGTTCCTGGGGCAACTATCACGCCCTGATCATCGGCATTAATAACTATAAACAGTGGCCCCGGCTGCAGACGGCGGTCAAAGATGCCACCGTGATCCGGGATACCCTGGTCACGCGCTACGGCTTTGCCGAAAAGAACGTGATCCTGCGCACCGACAAGGCTGCCACTCGCCTGCAGATTATCCGTGATCTGCGCTACATGGCCCAGTCCATGCGACCCGATGACAACCTGCTGATCTACTACGCCGGCCACGGCCAGCTCGACGATCTGACCGGCGACGGCTTCTGGGTGCCGGCCGAAGGAGCCATGAAGGCCCCCGGGACCTGGGTGGCCAACTCCTATATCAAGGCGATTCTCAGCTCCGAGAAGGTGCAGGCCAAGAACGTGGTGGTCATTGCCGACTCATGCTACAGCGGTTCCATGCTGCGCGGCGGCCCGTCGCTCATGTCCATGGACGACCAGCGTTACCAGGAGAAGCTGGCCGAAAAGGCCGCCCTGCGCTCGCGCCAGGTGATCTCTTCCGGCGGGGTCGAACCGGTGGCCGACGGCGGGGCCGAAGGGCACAGCCTGTTTGCCTTCTACCTGATCGATGCCCTGCGCAAGAATGACCGCGAAGTGATCGACCTGGAGAACCTGTTTCACACCAAGGTCTGGAAACCGGTGACTGAGATCGGCGACCAGCGGCCCAATGTGGGCCGGTTGAAGACGCCCATGGACCAGGACGGCCAGTTCGTGCTCTACAACGCTGCCTGGGCCCGTGATCAGCAGGCCCGCCAGGCTACCCTGGAAGCGGAACGGCAGAAACAGGCTGCTCTGGAGGCAAAGGCCCAGAAAGCCCGTCAGCAAGCGTCCGTGGCCTCGGCTGAAATGGAATTGCAGCGCCAGCGGATTGCGATGGAGAAGGAAAAGTTGGCGTATGAGCGTCAGCAGATGGAACGTGAGCGGGTGCTTGAACAGGAACGGCGCGAACTCGAAAAACAGAAACAAGAGATTGAATATGCCAAGCTCCAGGCCCGCCTGGAGGCCCTGGAGCAGCAGAAAAAGTCCAACGCGGCCGCCACAAGCGCATCACCATCTTCTGCCGACGGTCCGCTGCTGGCGTCGGTCACCCGGGCCCGCCAGCCAGGCTATACCGGGGACCGGCTGGCCCTGTTTCCTATACAAGTTATTGTAGATTGGGGCGCCGGGGCGGACGATCGGTATAGAGTTGATGTTATCAATGCCGTAGAAGAAATCAGCCACGATCTCACCCGGATGGAATTTTCCATGATCCATAAAAGGGTTTGCGGTCGGCCTCGAGACGTGGCGGTCTTTCCGGAGAAAATGGCTGCTGAAGCTGAACAGATATGGGTTAAACCATCACTTTTCGCTGGCTATGAACCAGACTGGGCAAAGTTAAAGGCGATCGGCGCAAATCTGGATGCAGATCTGGCGATGCTGGTTTCCCTGCGCATGTCAGACAATTCCAGGATGGATATTTATCTCTATGACTTCCGGAGTGGTGAAAAATTCGAGCTAAAGGATAAAGGTCTGACCTTCAACTCCATCTTAGGCGGCGCTCGAACTTATGCCAAACAGATCCTGAAAGAATACTACCGGAATAAATAGGCTTGGGTCTTTTAAGACGTTCCGACACCTGCCTCATTCAGAAGCCAGACATCCGACATCATGATGTTCCAAATTTCCGACGCCCGTTCTCCGGCCCTTCCAGACTTCTGACCGCAGACTTCCGGCCTCTTGATTGCCCCGACCGCCAGCCTTCCTGACCTCTGACTTCAGACATCCGACATCATGACTTTCCTGACTTCCGACCTCATGCCCTTCCTGGCCTCAGACCTCAGACGTCTGACCTCTTGGTTTTACTGACTCCCGACGCCGGACTCCAGACCCCCGGTACCTTTTTGTCTTCCGATCTCCAGCCTCCCCGCCTTCCTGACCTCTGACTTCAGACATCCGACATCATGACCTTCCTGACCCCCGACCCCCGTCTTACACCTCCGAGAGGGAAACGACCTCAGCCCCGGTGACACGCAGAAGTTCTCCCGGGGTCAGGCGCATCATGGCATTGATGTCCCCGCCGCCGCCGAAGATCACCGACTGATCGGACACCGCATTGTCCACGAGGGTCCGCAGGCGAGTCAGGTGGCCGAAAGGCGGCATGCTGCCCACCACGAAGCCGGTGAGCTCCAGGGCCTGCTCCGGGGAAGCAAAGCGGGCCCATTTACGCCCAACCTCCAGGTACTGGGCAAGCTTTCGGCGGTCCACCCGGGTCAGACCGTTGTTGATGACCAGGAGCGGTTCGTCGCGGACTTTAAAGACCAAAGACTTGATAATCTGTTCGGGCGCTACTTCAAGTTCCCGGGCGGCATCTTCCACGGTAGGGGTATGCCCGGCCATGGTCAAAATTTCGGCGGTGATGTTTTCGCTATCGATATATTTCTGTAAATCGGCGCTGTTCATATTTCCCTTCGGGAGCCCGTTCACAAAAGGCATCTTTTGGGCCACGCCGGCGTTTTCTCATTTTTTAAACCCTCAACATAGTACAACTATGCCTCCGGTATAAAAAATGCTCAGGCCTTGCCCTGAACCAGAATCTACCATTTGTGATCGGGCTCAATCTGTATTGTTTCCTGACCTCCGTCGTCTGACGTCCGACCTCCTGGTTTTCCTTCCACCTTATACCTTATGGCCTATAGCTGATTGCTAATCGCTAATCCCCCCTATTTTCCATAGATAAACCTTCCAATCCGTTCAATACGCTCCCGTTCTTCATCATCCAGGGGCCCGGTTTCCAGGACCTGCAAGTTTGCCCGCATCTGGTCGAGATTTTTGGCGCCCATCATGCATACATCCACAGCGGGATGCGAAAGAGCGAACCGGTAGCACTCCAACGCCGTCAAGGGTTTTTCGTCCGGAGGCAGCTTGCGCTTCTTTAGCAATCGCTGCCAACTCGTAGCGGTGAAGCTGACGATGCCGGGGCCGGTGTCTTTTTCCAGGTGTGGAAAAGTCTCGGTCTCCGCACCCCGGTGCGCCGCATTGTAGCGGACATGGAAGACATCGAACACACCTTCGGCCGCCAGCTCGGGAAAGAGTCTGCGATTGTGGCTGGTGAGGCCGATAAACCGTACCAGCCCCTTTTCCTTCAGCGCCAGTGCGCCATCAATAATTTTCTGGGGCGGCCGTTTGGGAAACCAGCCCAATAGCAAAACGTCGGCATATTCCAGGCCGGCCGCCTTCAGCCCCTTGTGAAAAAAGTAGTCCGTCAAAAAAGCGATGTGGGCGTAGGTCAACATGCCCACTACCAACTGGTCGCGTTTGCCGGCGCTGATGATATTTCGTATGGCTGTGCGCATCTGGGTTGAACGGCCTTTTATGAACGCGCCCCAGTTAAAATAGTTGCAGCCTTTCTCGAACGCCTCCTCATAGGCGGCGGCCGGGGCACCGTAGCTGGAAGAGATTCCCAGGCGCCCCACTTTTAAACCGGTACGGCCCAGGACGACAGGCTCGGCAAATGTCATGGTTGGTCTCCAGGTGAAATTTAAAAAGACAAATCTTTAATAGCCACAGACACACACAGACATACACGGTCAAAACCTGTAAACCTTACTCAGACAGGTTCAACAGGATAATCAGGATTATTTTCAGTTTCCAGAAGAAACTGAAAATGGTGTCATCCGCTTACGCGGAGGAGTTTCACCCAGCCATTGGTTATTGTGAGTAAGAATCTATACCTCGGTACCACTATCGGTCGAAATAGAACTTCTTTGCCGAAGGCAATGGATTCCGTGGGCGCGGCCATCCGGGACGCGCTCACTGGTTTTCAATCCAGGTGATCCTGTAGATCCTGTCTAAACTGTTTTTATGGTTTAATCCGCGAAGCGGAACCCAACACTTGTTCTTGTCTGTGTCCGTCTGTGGCCAATTAAAGCTTTTCCATTAATTTAGTGAACCATTAAAAAGGCATACCGATCCATCTGCTGGTCATAATCAGTGCGGACATTGATACCGTAACCAAACTGCCTTACGGTGGAGTAGACATCGACACACATGGCCTCCGGGCTGGGGCGCGCCATTGTCGGCTCCTGGCAGGTTTCCCGTGTGCCGGTGCACTCCTTGCAGAAACAACAAGAGTCCATGAAAAGCAGAAAGGCCCGCTCATATCCGGCCAGAAACACCTCTCGTTCGAGCTTAACCAGTTTGGCATTGATCTTGGCGGACCAGTTGTGGCGCTCTTCAGGCTGGTCCATGGTCCCGGTGAAATGCAGGACAAGGGCATCTTCGTATTCACCAAAGAGCCTTTCGCACTCATTTAGGGAAGGGGTGTTGGGCGGGCAGGCTGCACAACGACCGTAACCGTTGCAGCCAAACATGCATTTCATGCGGACCCACTGGGCCGTAATGATCTTGTGGGGTTCGATCCACTTGTAGTCGGTGTACCCTTTCTTCTGGATGACGTCGTCCAGGGTGGCTTTGGCTTCAACTGTTAAGCTCATGGTCTGCTCCTTGTTCCAAAGGGTTGCGCAATGGCGCTACTTTACTTAAATCCGGTTTGAAAAGTCAAAGACTTAACAGGCGTCAGGTGTCAGGGGTCCGGAGTCAGACAATCTACCTGGCCCCGGATTCCAGACCCTGGACTCCCGACGCCGTGGTTTTCCGGCCTCCGACTTCAGGCAAACGACATCATGATCTCCCCGACCTTGATACTTTCCCCTCCCGTCAAGGGAGGGGCGTATGCCTGCCTCCAGACGCCAGACACCTGACTCCCTGGTCGTCCTGACTCCCGACTCCTGATTCCGGATCCCAGACCTCAGACTTCCGACTTCCGGTCTTCTGGTTTTCCCTTTTCTATGGTAAAGTGAAGAACCGTCCCACCTGCATCTCACTCCTGAAATGAGGGCAACACCATGCGCATCGACACCGATATCAAGCTTTTATTGTACCGCCGTACCAAGATCGTGGCCACCCTGGGGCCGAGTTCCGCCGATCCGGGAACCATCGAGGCGCTCATCCGGGCCGGGGCCAACGTGTTCCGGCTCAACATGTCGCATGGGACCCATGCAGACCACCGCCGGGTTTATGGACACGTGCGGGAGACTGCCGCCCGGCTGGGCAAGCCGATTGCCGTGCTGGCCGATTTGTGCGGGCCTAAAATCCGGGTGGGTGCTTTTGAAAACGGCCGGATTGACCTGCACCGCGGCGACGTCGTGACGGTGACCACCCGCGCGGTGACCGGTCATGCAGACCTGATTCCCTCCCGGTACCGGACCCTGGCCGGGGATGTGGCCGCCGGGAACCGCATCCTGCTGGACGACGGCAATATCGAGCTGAAAGTCCTGGCGATCGACGGCGAAGATATTTCGTGTGAGGTGATCGCCGGCGGTGGTCTCAGCGATCACAAGGGGATGAACCTGCCGGGTGCCGATATATCCGCGCCGTCACTCACCGAAGCCGATCGCACAGATGCGGCATTTGCCCTGGACCTGGGGGTGGATTTTTTAGCGCTTTCCTTTGTCAGGCGGGCAGCCGACATCCAGGCCCTGCGGGACCTGATTGATGAGATCGGCTGCCAGGTCGCGATCGTGGCCAAGATCGAGAAGCCCGAAGCCCTGAGCAATATCGACGAGATCCTCGACATCACCGATGCCATCATGGTCGCCCGCGGCGACCTGGGGGTGGAGCTGCCGCCCCAGACGGTCCCGGTGGCCCAGGACCAGCTTATCGACCGGGCCCGCCAGCACCGCAAACCGGTGATTGTCGCCACCCAGATGCTCGAATCGATGATCACCCATCCACGTCCTACCCGGGCCGAAGTGTCTGATGTGGCCACTGCCGTGCGCCACGGCGCCGATGCGGTGATGTTGTCGGCGGAGACCGCTGCCGGGCAATACCCGGTGGAAGCGGTCAAGATGATGGATGATATCATCCGGCAGACCGAAGGCTACCTCTGGCGGCACGGTTTTTTCGGTACCCTGCGGAGCCGGACGGGCGGGCAGCGGCCTTATGCCATCGAAGATGCCCTGTCCGAATCCATGGCCAAACTATCCCGGGACCTGATGGCCCGGGCTATCCTGGTGATTTCCCAGCATGGCCGTTCCCTGGCCGTCATGAGCGCCTCCCGACCGGCGTCTCCCATCCTGGGTGTGTGCCCGGACTACCGCACCAGCTGTATTGCGGCCCTGCTCTGGGGAGTCATCGCCATTACGGTCGATGAAGCGGCCCTGGAGGATGCCAATCAACTGGCGCGTGAAAAGGTTTCAACCTTCGGTTTGGCCCAGGAGGGCCAGACCATCCTGGTGGTCAAGGGGTTTTCCACCAACCCGGAGGAGAATACGCCGAGTGTGACGGTTGTGACTATTTAGGGGGAAGGTAGAAGACTGAAGGCTGAAGGGGAAAACCAAGAGGTCGGAGGTCGGACGTCGGACGTCGGAAGTCAGTCAGAGCAAGGAGTCAGGTGTCTGGTGTCAGGAGTCGGGGAAAGCTTGAGGCCGGTAAGAGCAAGAGGTCGGAGGTCGGAGGACGGAGGCCGGGAAAAGCAGGGAGTCGGGTGTCTGTCGTCAGGGGTCAGGAAGGTCATGGGGTCGGAGGCCTGAAGTCTGAAGTCAGGGAAAACCAAGATCTCGGAAGTCTGACATCCGACTTCTGACCACTGATCTCTGGAAGTTATGCCCTTTTCGGCACTGAAGTTAACAGTCACACAATGTAGCACAAGGACCAGGCAGTCCGTAAGACTGGTTTCCCTGTTGACATAGTACGCAACTTACTGTTTATTCTATAACTGTTAACCATAATAGTCCAGATGCCAATAGAAGCTATCTCAAAGAAGGATTTTGGTTCAAGGTGCGGCGGGCGCTATATTCGAACCGGAGTAATACTGATAGTATTTTGAGTATTTGAATTTGGTGCCCGACGCCGAAATTGGGCCAAAAGACTTTTTTGAGATAGCTTCTAAAACCAATAGCCCGGGATAACCCATGGACCGTAAAAAGGCACTTACAAGCGCGGCTGTCAAACTGTTTGCCGCCAATGGATTCGATGCCACCAGTACCGCCAGCATTGCGCAATACGCTGGGGTCACGGAACCTCTCATCCATTACCATTTCAAAAGCAAAGACGGCCTTTTTACCCATATCCTCGAAACTATTTTCGCATTATATTTCGATCGCTTCGATGCGCTGCCGGAGAAGACGCCGACCGAGTTCGACAAGCTCGTGAACCTGATCCGCTTTCACTTCCGGTTTGCCGAAGACTATCCGGACGAGACCTATATTGTGATCAGCGCCTGTCCGGCCAAGCTCCAGGATGCCGCCCATGTCTGCGCCCAGTACGTGGCCAACCAGGGCCAGCGCATGTCCCGGTATATTTCCGAATGCCTGGAAAGGGGGATTGCGTCCGGAGAATTCCGCCCGGTTCCGGTCGACGCCACCACCGGTCTGCTCCTGGCAATGGTCAACGGCCTGATGCGTCGCAAAAGTCTGCGCCTGGACGAAATCGAAGGGCTCCTGGGGGCGGTGCTCGATTTCTGCCGGCAGGCACTCTGCGCATAGAAGCCATCTTGAAAGCGTCTATTCGCTCAAACTCGGCGTTGGGCGCAAATATCTGCACGGAGTGAAGCCTCTGGCGCTATCCTCGAAATATTACAATATTTACCACGATGGGCATTGGCTTCGCTGGCACCTCCGGTTTGAATTTTATAGCCGTCTTGACCTTGAACCAAAAATCATCTTTGAGGGGCGAAAGATGCCGTGATCAACCCCAGCGAAGCCAGGCAGATGAACAAGGCGTCCAACGCGATAGAAAAGATCGCCGATGACATAACCCCGATTGCCAGGAGTTCGACGAGGCCGCCCAGGAGTTGGACAAATATATCGGCCGGGCCTCCCGGGACAGGGGCTATACCGACAAAGAGATCAGAAAGATTAATAAACTGGCCGAGAAGCTGGAAAAAAGTACAGAAAAACTGGAAAAGACCACCAAGAAGGTCATTGATAAGGTCGAAAAATTGCTGAGAACAATCGATAAGGCCGTGGATTGAGCGAGTTACACTCGCGAGGTTGAAGGATAAGATCCCGAGGTCAGAGGTCGGAAGCCGGAGGTCAGGAAAGCCAAAGCAAGGACATTTAGACAGGATTGCGCCTATGCGGCTTGAAAACATTCTACAGCGATCAACTGGATTGAAAACCTGTGGGCGCGCCCTGGATGGCCGCTCCCACGGGGTCCATTGCCTTCGGCAAAAACGGCAAGATGTCGGTGGTCGGATATCGGATGTCAGATAACAACGTGAAATACTGGTAGGGTTTATAGGTCGTCATGCCGGACGCGATCCGGCATCCAGATGAGACGATGGGGCCGGAGATTTGGCGTTGCAGGATATTGGGTAAGGGCGGGTTGGCTTGGAGTAACACCTTCGCGTAGCGACTGAAACATTTTCAGTTTCTTCCGGGAGCTGAAAATAGGTCTTAAATCATGTTAATCCTGTAGATCCTGTCTAAAAATGGATTCAGGGTTTGACTTAGAGTTTTTAAATCCGTGCAACCCGCGAGAATGTTTTCTAGCCGCATAGGCGCTATCCGTGTCAAAAAAGGTTGTTAGGTCTAAGGTTTAAGGTAGAAGGTAACACCAAGGAGTCAGGCGTCGGGAGTCGGGTAACCGGGGTCAAAAGATCTTTCTGACTACAGACGCCAGACCCCAGACTCCTGATAATTATGTCTGATCTCTGACTTCTTGTCTTCATGTCTGTGGCTAAATAGATTGAAAGGTTATAAAATGAAAGACAAACAAGCCCTGCTAGACGGCCTGGCTCAGGCCGTTACGATTCTGACTGAATTCGTCGCCACCATCCCCGCGGATAAACTGGACGTTCGCCGGGGTGACGGTTTCTGGACCATCAAAGAGCACGTGAGCCACCTGGCCGATGTGCAGCCCATGCTGCTCGAACGTCTCCAGCGTTTTGCGGCCGAGGCGTCTCCGGAATTCGTCCCCTTCATCCCGGACGACGATGATGAAGCTGACAGCGGTCCGCCGAATATGCCGACTGACACGGCCCTCAAGCAGTTTGCCGATTTCCGCCGGCAGCAGCTGGACCTGCTGAAAACAACCGACGAACGGACCTGGCAAAAGACCGCTACCCACCCCGAGTACGCCCAATACGCCTTCTACATCCTGGTGCGCCACATCCTCATGCACGACCACTGGCACATGTACCGGATGGAGGAGCTGTGGCTGACCAGGGATGAATTTCTAACGGAGCTGCAATAAGGTAGAAGGCTGAAGGCTGAAGAAACAACAGGTAAAAGGTATAAGGTAGAAGGAAATACAAGGGAGTCAGGAGTCTGGAGTCGGGAGTCAGAATGGCGATGTGGCTAACTGATTTTGTTTTATGGTCGTCATGCCGGACGCGATCCGGTATCCAGATGAGACTATGGGCCGGAGATCAGGAAAAGCAAGGAGTCGGGTGTCTGGTGTCCGGGGGCAGAAAACCTAAAGCAAGGACATTTTGACAGGATCAACAGGATCTGCCGGATAAAAGCCATGCGTGCGCGCCCCGGAAGGTCGCGCCCACGGGTTCCATTGCCTCCGGTAAATAACTGCACCTGTATTGCTATTATTGCGTTGAAGAATATCGCGAATAGGTGGGTTGACTTGGAGTAACACCTTCGCGTAACGATTGAAACATTTTCAGTTTCTTCCGGGAACTGAAAATAGGTCTTAAATCATGTTAATCCTGTAAATCCTGTCTAAAATAGGTTTTCGGTTCTTTCACGCGTAGCGGAGCCTGATATTATCTTGTCTGCTTTCGTCTGTGTGCGTCTGTGGCTAAATTTGGGCTATAGGCTGGAGGATAAGATCAAGAGGCCGGACGTCGGACATCGGATATCTGATCTCCGGAAGTCATGCGGGTGATCGGCCACATTAGCAATCAGGCTATATGACTGCTGTGGTGACAGGAAGAGGCAGTGCCCATAATCTATAAAATCATAGCCGCCATATTGACCTTGGCGGGAATCGTGCTGGTGGCCAAATACGAGCGGCACCCTCTGGGCCTGGTGATGGTGATTGGCGGCCTTCTATTGGGTTTGGGAAAAGGGCTGCGTCCGAAATAGAAAATCGCCAGGGCAAAGCGCATAGAGCACAAAACCAGTTTGTCCTTGAAAATCAAGGGCGACTGGTTTTGTTTTTTCCGATCTTTGACCCCGGACGTCTGACCTCGTGCAGTTGGGTGGTGGGCGATACTGGGTTTGAACCAGTGACTTCTACCGTGTGAAGGTAGCACTCTCCCGCTGAGTTAATCGCCCGTATGCCGGTTGGCAGATTTCTCACACCTATATCAATCCGTAACCGGATGTCAATAGGCTGCCGGTAGAAGGCTGAAGGGAAATCCGGAGTCGGGCGTCCGGAGTCAGGGGTCGGAGATCAGGAAAAGCAAGGAGTCGGGTGTCTGGTGTCCGGGGGCAGAAAACCCAAAGCAAGGGCATATTGACAGGATCAACAGGATCAACCGGATTGAAAACCTGTGAACGCACCCCGGATGGCCGCACTCACGAGTCCCTTGCCTGCGGCAATAAAACCGAGATGTCAGGCGTCAGGGATCAGGTATCAGAAGGCCGAGTAACATACTGGTTTTGTATTTCGGTCGTCATCCCGGCGAAAGCCGGGATCCAGATGAGACGATGGCGCCGGAGATCTGTCGGTAAAGGATATCGGGAAAAGAAGGGTTGACTCAGAGTTACACCTCCGCGAAGCGGCTGAAACATTTTCAGTTTCTTCCGGGAACTGAAAATAGATCCTTAAGAACGGTTCTCAAGCCGTATAGGCGCAATCCGCGTCCAAATAGGGTTTTAGGTCTAAGGTTTAAGGTAGAAGGAAACACCAAGGAGTCAGGCGTCGGGAGTCGGGTAACCGGGGTCAAAAGATCTTTCTGACTACGGTCTCCAGACCCCAGACTCCTGATAATTATGTTTGTGTCCGTCTGTGTGAGTCTGTGGCTGAAGCTGGTGTTAAGTTTTGGGCCTTTCCTGACTCCGGACCCCCGATCCCCGACCCCTGCTTTTTCACGCCACTTAGCCCGTTACTATTTGTTATTTTTCGTTATTTATTTCATGTTGGTGAGTTAAGTTTGCGCTTCATACTTTGTTCTGCTAATATTCCGCTAACATTTAGGCCTTATTCTGAATTCTTGGGGCTGTTTCTAATGATGAACAGTCCCTAACGCGATAATCTGACATGCCAAAACCTGGAAAAAGTGATCAATTATTGTTCGGCGAGGAGCTGCGGGTGATACACCACCTGTGGTATGAATTGGCGCTGAGCGAATCGATCGAAAACCTTGTGACCGTGGTGCACCGCCACATCCTCGATCTGTTGAAGCCGGACCTGGTGGTGGTCTACCAGCGTGACTGCGAGGTCCTGGTTTCAATGGGCGAAGCCCCCGCCGCCCCCCTTTTCAAACAGGACGCACCGGATACCAAGCGGCTCGGGCAGTGCCTTTGCGGCCTGGCCGCCCAGGAAAAAGAGAGCATCTTCTCCCAGGACATCCACAAGGATGTGCGCTGTACACTGCAAGAATGTAAAAATGCCGGGTTTCGATCTTTTGCCGCCATTCCGTTGATGGTCGGCGGTACGGTGATCGGTGTCCTGGGGCTGGCTTCCGCCGTGGAACGGGATTTTGCCAAGCAGGCCGGGCTGCTGGAAACTCTGGCCGCCCACATTGCCGTGGCCCTGAAAAACCGTCAGTTGCAGGAGCAGCTCACAGAAAAGGCGCACGAACTGTCCGCGAAAAATGAGACCGCCCTGGAAGCCCAGGCAGAGCTGTCTACCGAACAAAACCTGCTGCAGAGCGTGTTCGACAATGTCCTCATGGGCATCACGGTCTGGGACAAAGCGGGGAACCTGGTGCGGGCCAACCAGGGATTTTATGAATTGACCGGCTATAGCCCGGATGACATCCGCAACCTGGATGACTGGTTTTTGCGGGCCTACCCGCATCCGGAATACCGGGGGGCTGTCATGGCCGAGTGGGATGAGGATGTTAAGGGCCCGGGCGTCGTCCGGGAGTTCAACGTGACCTGCAAGGACGACACCGTCAAGGCCATCGAGTTTCGGGCCGCCTTCCTGGCCGATGGCAATGCCCTGGTGACCTTGACCGACATGACGGAGCGCAATGAGCGCGAGGCCGCGCTGCGCGAGAGCGAAACCCGCTTTAGGGCCAACTTTCACAGTGCACCGGTCGGCATGGCGGTCATCGATACCGAGCGCCGCTTTGTAGAAGTGAACCAGCAGATCTGCAATACCCTGGGGTACACCCCCGAAGAGCTGGTGGGAAAATCGTTCAACAGTTTCACCCACCCGGATGACCAGGACGGCGGACGGGAGCGCTGGGCCCAGTTGCTGGCCGGCGAAGTGGATTACAATCAGGGCGAGAAACGCTACCTTCACAAGAGCGGCCGGACGATCTGGGCACTGGTGTCCAACACCCTGATCCGGGACAGCCACGGCCGGCCGGTCTCCTTCCTCTCCCACCTGATGGATATCAGCGACCGCAAGCATGCCCCGGAGGAAAACCTGCGGCTGGAGCAACAGCTGCAACAGGCCCAGAAAATGGAGGCCATCGGGACCCTGGCCGGCGGTATCGCCCACGATTTCAACAACCTCATGATGGGGATCCAGGGGCGCGCCTCCCTGATGCGCCTGGATGTGGAGACGTCCCACCCCCATTTTGAGCACCTGCGGGGCATCGAAGAGCATGTCCAGAGCGCGGCCGATCTGAGCCAGCAGCTTTTGGGTTTCGCCCGCGGCGGAAAATACGAGGTCAAACCGGCGGACATAAACGAGCTGATGCAGCATAGCGCCAACATGTTCGGCCGGACCCGCAAGGAGATCCGGATTCGGAGCAAGTTCGAGCAGCCGCCGCCGATCGCCAAGGTTGACAAGCGGCAGATCGAACAGTTGTTGCTGAACCCCTACGTCAATGCCTGGCAGGCCATGGGCGGCGGGGGCGAAATCTACCTGGCTACCTCGCGGATCGACCTGGATGAGGAGTACTGCAAATCCTTCCAGGTGTCGCCCGGCTGCTATGTCCGCCTGTCGGTCACGGATACCGGGCACGGCATGCCCGATTCTGTCCAGCAGCAGATTTTCGACCCCTTCTTCACCACCAAGGCCAAGGGCCGGGGCACCGGTCTCGGTCTGGCCTCGGCTTACGGTATCGCCCGCAACCACAGCGGGATGATCACGGTCTACAGTGAACCCGGCCGCGGTTCAACCTTCAACATCTACCTGCCGGTCACCGACGAAGACGCCTGCCTGGATGTGCCCGGACCCGAGGACCTGGCCCTGGGAACGGAAACCATCCTTTTAGTGGACGACGAAGAGATCATCGCCGACGTGGGCCAGGAAATGCTGGCCAAGCTGGGGTATGACGTGCTGATTGCCCGGGGCGGTGAACAGGCCGTTGCCATGACCATGGAAAAAGGTCGTCAAATCGACCTGGTGATCCTCGACATGATCATGCCTGACATGGACGGCGGCCGGACCTTCGACGTCCTCCACGAACTGTGGCCCGACCTGCCGGTGATTCTCTCCAGCGGCTACGCCATCAACGGCCAGGCCACCGAGATCATGACGCGCGGCTGCAATGGCTTCATTCAAAAACCCTTCAATATCTTTAAGTTGTCGCAGAAGATCAGGGGGATATTGGGTAAGGGTGAAGACTGAAGTCACAAAAGCTATAAGGTAAAAGGTAGAAGGTATAAGGAAGACCACGGAGTCCGGGGTCTGGAGTCAGGAGTCGGGAAGGGCACGAGGACCGCGGTCGGAAGTCTGATGTCGGAGCTCAGGATTTTTGCAAGGTGGGCCAGCCCAATACCCTTATCAGTAACTATTAGTAGAACAGTCTTTTCAATTCATATCCAGCCTATCTATTCATTGACAAACAGCAGCTCT
The DNA here is from genome assembly GCA_905176665.1 of Olavius algarvensis Delta 4 endosymbiont. Taxonomy (GTDB): domain Bacteria; phylum Desulfobacterota; class Desulfobacteria; order Desulfobacterales; family CAJINA01; genus CAJINA01. The sequence continues at coordinate 278,346 of CAJINA010000149.1, forward strand.
TAATGTTTGTTAAATCTCATAGGGTTTCAAGCTTCCAAACTACTAAATATGCCTATATCCATAGGGTCGGGACCCATGTATTGTGGTTTGCCGCCCACTCGCGCTGCTCGTTCGACCAGGCTTCGCCTGAATCTACGACCCGGAAGGCAGGCATCCGGAGTCAGGAGTCGGTGATCTTTCGGACCCCAGACCCCTGACTCCCGATTCCCTTGATTTGACCCTTTGCGCTCTGCGAATTTATTGAAAACTGGAGGTGGAATGAAAAAAAGTATTCTCGTAGGTCTGATTCTGGGCATGACCCTTACATTAACCGGTTGCTTTGCGACCTCGCTGCAGCCGACCCATGTGAGCCTGGCCCGCTGGGACATGGTGCAGGTCCGTTCGGATTCGCCGGTGGCCCTGATCAATGTCCAGGAAGCGGGCATGTCCATGGTCAAGGTCGGTGAAACCGACACCGCTACCGATCTTTCCCTCTGGTCCGCCCAGGCCATCGCCAATATCGGGACCTGGCTCAAGGCCTACAATGTCCACCTCAGCTCGGATGCCGTCAAGCAACTCAAGGTCTCCATCGTCGAGCCCAGCATCAGCCTCGCCAAGCACCTGCCCTGCGCCCGCCTTACGTTGAAGGTTGAAACTGAAAACGACATCACCAAAGCCTACCCGGTGGAAGGCTGCGCTTCCAACAACAACCGGGCCATCGGCTATGCCATCTCCTACGCCGTCATCGAGATGATCCGCGATCGCGATATTACCGAGTACATCGATCAGCGGTCTCCGCAGGCGGAGGCTGCGCAAGTCAGTCAGTAGGTTGAAGGTATAAGGTTTAAGGTAGAAGGCTGAAGGCTGAAGAAACAACAGGCAAAAGGTATACGGTATAGGATAGAAGGAAACGCCAGGGAGTCAGGGGTCAGGAGTCTGGTGTCGGGAGTCCGGGGGCAGAAAACTTAAAGCATGAATTTTCTGACACGGATTACACGGATTGCGCGGATGAAAACCTGTGAGTGCGTCCTGGGGGCCGCCCACACGGGGCCATTGCCTCCGGCAAAAAGGGATAGATGTCGGAGATCAGACATCTGAGGTCAGTAAGACCAAGATGTCCCAAGTTTGCAGTCAGGGATCGGATGTCAGAAAGCGATGTGGCGAACTGATCTTGTTTTATGGTCGTCATCCCGGCGAAAGCCGGGATCCAGATGAGACGATGGGGCCGGAGATCTGGCGGTAAAGGATATCGGGAAAAGAAGGGTTGGCTTGGAGTCACACCTCCGCGAAGCGGCTGAAACATTTTCAATTTCACCAGGAATTGAAAATAGATCCTTAAGAACGGTTCTCAAGCCGTATAGGCGCAATCTGTGTAATCAGTGCAATCCGTGTCAAAAATAGGTTTTAAGGTTGAAGGCCGAAGGCTGAAGGTTTAATCCCGCAGAGCGGGACAACAACTTGCCCTTGTCTGTGTCTGTCCGTGTGCGTCTGTGGCTAAATTGGGTTTTTGGGCTATAGGCTGGAGGATAAGATCAAGAAGCCGGATATCTGACGTCTGATCTCTGACTTCTTGTTCTTCATGTCTGCGGCTAATTAAAGGTCTTACCATGAATTTAGATGTCGACTTTATCAGGACCCAATACCCCGTCTTCCAAAACCCCGACACCGCCCGCTGGGCGATGTTCGAAAACGCCGGCGGCTCCTACGTCCCCAGGCAGGTCATCGACCGCCTCCACGATTTTTTCCGCTACACCAAGGTCCAGCCCTACGGCCTGTTCGATTCGTCGGTGGTGGCCGGCGAGGCCATGGAAGCCGGCTACCGGGCCATGGCCGGCCTGCTCAACTGCGATCCGGACGCGCTGACCCTGGGGCCTTCCACCACCATGAACTTCTACGTCCTGGCCCAGGCGATCCGGCCCCTGCTCGAACCGGGCGACGAGATCGTTGTCACCAACCAGGATCACGAGGCCAACATCGGGTGCTGGCGGCGGTTGGAGGAGTTCGGGGCGGTGATCAAGGAGTGGCAGATCGACCCTCAGTCCGGCGAACTGGATATCGAAAAGCTCAAAGAGCTGGTCACCGAGAAAACCAAACTGGTCTGCTTCACCCTGTGCTCCAACATCGTGGGCACGATGAACGATTACCCGGCCATCTGCGAGATCGCCCACGCGGTAGACGCCCTGGCTATCGGCGACGGGGTCTCTTTTGCACCCCACCGGGTGTTGGACGTCAACTCCAGCGGGTTGGACATCTACTGCTTTTCCACCTACAAGACCTTCGGCACCCACATCGGCGTCATGTGGGGCCGGCAGGAGGTCCTCGACCAGCTCGAACCCCAGGGCCACTACTTCAACACGGATCTCCCCCACTACAAATTCAACCCGGCCGGGCCGCTGCACGCCGAGATTGCCGCCCTGGCCGGGATCGAAGAATACGTCGAAACGGTTTACCACCACCACTTCGAACAGTCCCACCACGATTTCCACACCCACGCCTGCAAGGTCTTCGACCTGTTCGCCGAACACGAAACCGTCCAGGCCAATCGGGTTCTGGAAGCCATCAAGGCCATTCCCGGTGCAAGGATCATCGGCCAGGATAAAGCTGAAATGGGTTCCCGGGCAGCGACGATCTCTCTCACGCTGGATGGCGTTGAATGCAGCGATGCGGTGAAGTTCCTCGTGAAAAAAGAAATCGCTTTGCGAAACGGGCATTTCTATGCGCTACGTTGTTTGGAGGCGCTGGGCATTGAAGATAGAGAAGAAGGCATCATCCGAATCAGCCTTGTTCACTATAACTCTGAGCAGGAAATCGACAGGTTGTTAGAAGGATTAAGCGGATTATAAATTATGACTAAACTGCCAAAAAACAAGGGGCCTGTCGGGCGTAGCTTTAGCGAAGACTGATACACTACAATTCAGTAGATGATGTTGATCGATTGGTAACCGGTTGAAAGGGGTTGTAATAAATTTACGTGAAAGCTGCATTCTAGGCGGAGCTTGAAAAGCGTATTCGGAACCTTCACTCTATATTGATCCGGCGGTTGTTAGAAAACCTTGCAAGGTGTGGAATGTTAGGGCGGATTCAACCATCGAAAAACCTACCGTGAGCCGCAAGCAGCCGGTATTCAGGCGGTTCACGAATATCATGAAAGGAGGTTACGATGACGGGGCATTATAGTAAGTTTGTGAACTATCAGGCCATCTTTATTCTACTGGGCATTCTTGTCTGCTCGCCGGCTTTCGGTAATGATGAAGTATCAGAAGGCGTGGAAGCCTGCCAGGGTGCTGAATCCAGGTGTACCAATGCGTGTAAAACCAAGACGTTTGAAGATGACAAGGGCATCCATTTATGCCTGGCAAAGTGCCGGAAGCGTAGCTCGAAGTGTTTTCGCAAACTTTACAAAAGTATTTCAAATGCAAGAGTCAAAGCGGTCATGGACAAAAGGCGCACGGCCAACCTAACCTGCTATGAGAAACAAGACAAATGCAACTACAATTGTAACCGGCGCTTTTCCGACGACGACGACGCCTTCGATGAGTGTTCCGATAACGTCTGCGCGAAAGACTACCGTATATGCTACGGCCGCGTGGTTTCAAGGTTTCCGCTACCTGAAATTGATGTCGGTGAATCCGGCGTGGATTGGAACAAATATCTTTATAAATGCAGGGTCGCCAATAGAAAGAAGGAGATAAGATGCATTGAAACAGAAGACGACGAAGATGAAAGTGTCTTTAAACGTTGCATTGATCGCGCGGCTGCTGAATATACACAGTGCACGGGGGCGATCCAGAGAAAAGTGGACGATGAAAGGGAGCGGCGCATTGTGGAGAAACGTATGATGGGCATGGCGAAATGCGACAAGTCGGCCACGAAATGCTTTGCCGGGTGCGCAAGAAAAAGCGCTGAACAGCGGACGGACTGCCGCGAAACGTGCAACCAAAAGGAAACCCGATGCATGGTCAAGGTTTCGCGAAAATTTCCGCTTCAATAGGATCGGACCAAAAGCAGATGGACGCAAAACGGGGTCGGGGGAGGGTGAAGAGCCGGAAGTCGGAGGTCGGAAGTCCGAAGTCCGATTCACTTCACTCCCCTGGCGGGAGGGATTAGAGGGAGGGGGAAGCGCTTGCTGATATCTGACGCCTGATATCTGACTTCTTGTTCTTAATCTCTGCGGCTAAGAGAGCTTTTAGCTTTTAGCAGTTAGGTGTTAGGAGTTCTCCCGCTTAGCGGGACTCAATTGTTGATCTTGTCTGTGTCTGTCCGTGTTCACCCAGTTAAATAGCTAAAGCTAAGATTTGAGAAGTACCCAAATCTTATTTAACAGGGTAAATCTGTGGCTGAACTAGGTTTTTAGGTTGAAGGCCGAAGGCTGAAGGGGTACCCGGGGATCAGGTGTCGGGAGTCCGGTGTCTGATGTGAAACCATGGCGTCGGGAGTCGGGTATCCGGGGCCAAAAGATCTTTCTGACCCCAGACCCCAGACTCCTGATAATTATGTCTGATAGCTGACTTCTATGATCTAATCTCCACCGGCGCAGTTAACTAGCTCACCTTGCTTTGTTTTTCGGCGACTTGCCTTTTGTTTAAAATGCGCTACTTATTCTAAATACGACGGATGCGCGGTGCCCATCTGTTTTGTTGTTCGGTTTGCGCGGCAGGCCCAACGGCGGAAACCAACACCCTGTCTTGAATCGTGCGTCGCGTTCCAGGGCCCACTTCCCCGCAACAGCCGCCGGGAACAGACATCACACACAAGGGAAACAATCCGATATGAAAGGCACGGAGCTGGTCCTCAAAGCGCTGGTCGACAATGGCGTGAAATATGTCTTTGGCTACACCGGCGGCGCCATCATGCCCATTTTCGACGCCATGGAGCAGCAAAACACCCTGGCCTTTATCATGTCGCGGCATGAGCAGGGCGCGGCCTTCATGGCCCAGGGCATATCCCGCGCCTCCCTGTCTACCGCCGATCCGCGCACGGGTGTCTGCATGGCCACCTCGGGCCCCGGCGCCATGAACCTTGTCACCGGCATTGCCGACGCCTATATGGATTCTGTCCCGGTGCTGGCTATCACCGGGCAGGTGCCCACCGGGGTCATTTCAACGGACGCCTTCCAGGAGAGTGACGTGGTGGGGGTGATGATGCCGTTGACCAAGCAGAGCTATCTGCCCCTGGCCGTGGACGAGATCGAAGCCACCATTCACGAGGCCATGTACGTGGCCGAGACCAGACGCGGCGGCCCGGTCGTCGTCGACATTCCCAAGGATATCCAGCTGCAGGAGACCGACAGCACCTGCAGCTTTGATTCCCGGACCTGCCAACCGCAGCTGCCCGGTTTTCACTATTCTCCGTCAGTGGACCGGGACCGTTTAAAGCAGGCCGCCAACATGATCAACAAGAGCGAGCGCCCCATCATTCTCTGCGGCCACGGCGTCATCGCCAGCAACGCCGGATCCAAACTGCAGGCTTTCGCCGAGAAAGCGCATATCCCGGTGGCGTTTACGCTGCACGGGCTTTCGGCCATGCCGGTGGATCATCCGGTGAGCCTGGGCATGGTGGGCATGCACGGCACCGTGGAGGCCAATCGGGCCTTGCTGCATGCCGACCTGATCATTTCACTGGGCATGCGCTTTGATGACCGGGTGACCGGCAACCTGGGCGAATTCGCCGTCAGTGCCGATGTGATCCATGTCGAGATCGACTCCTCTGAAATCGACAAGAACGTGAAAACCACGGTGGCCCTCAACGCCGATGTGGACCAGGTGCTCAACCTGCTGGGGATGGATCCCGCTCTGGTCGCACGGCCCCGCAAGCGGTGGTTTATCCAAATCGATGAATTCCGCCGGGAAATGGTCGACCAGCTGCAGGCCGAGATCGACACCGGGCTCGGTACTGAAAACCAGTTGCTGGTCAAGACGATCGTACGGCGGTTGTCCGATTTGACCGGGGGGCGGGACCTGATCGTCGGCGACGTCGGACAGCATCAAATGGTGCTGGCCCGGTTTTACAATTTCCAGACCGTCAACAGCTGGTTTACCTCGGGCGGGGCCGGCACCATGGGGTGCGCCTTGCCCATGGCCATCGGCGTGAAGCTCGCCCGGCCGGATGAAAGGGTATGGTCGGTGAGCGGCGACGGCGGTTTCCAGATGAACATCCAGGAACTGGGCACGATCATGGAACATGACATCGATGTCAAAATCCTGCTGATGAACAATGGTTACCTGGGCATGGTCCGCCAGTGGCAGACCCTGTTCTACGACGGCCGGTATGCCGGCACCCCCATGAAAAACCCGGACTACGGGGCTATCGCCGGCGCCTACAATATCCCCTACCGCAAGGTTTCCAGGCTGGATGAGATCGAGGACGCCCTGCAGCAGGCGGCCGACCACAAAGGGGCCTTCATGGTCGAGTTTTTATGTGACCCCAGCGAGATCATTCTACCCATGGTGCCGGCCGGCGGCGGCATAAAGGACATGATTGTCTCCGTCTCCGAGATGTCGCGCAAATGAGCACATCTAAAGCAGGCCTCAGGCAACCGCTTGTTATGCCGGTCGTAATAACATTATTCTCGCGCAGAGACGCGGAGGCGCAGAGAAAATCAAGAACATAGTTTGGTTGCGCTATCGCGCAAAACTACATAACAGACCTTTATTGGTTTTCGGTTTATCCCGCGCAGCGGGACTAAATAGCTAAGGTTTTCCCAGCGCCTCTGCGTCTCCGCGCGATGCCTGGTTTTGATTTTCGGTTTGGATTTCAGGTTTTGAAAACCTGTAAAACATTGTTCTCGCGCAGAGACGCAGAGGCGCAGAGAAAATCAAGAACATAGTTTGGTTGCGCTATCGCGCAAAACTACAAAACAGGCCCTTTATTGGTTTTCGGTTTAACCCGCGCAGCGGGACGATATAGTTTAGGTTTTCCCTGCGTCTCTGCGCCTCCGCGCGATGCCCGGTTTTGATTTTCGGTTTGGATTTCAAGTTTTTGAAACCTGTAAAACATTATTCTCGCGCAGAGACGCGGAGGCGCAGAGAAAATCGAGAACTTAGTTTGGTTGCGCTATCGCGCAAAACTACAAAACAGGCCCTTTATTGGTTTTCGGTTTAACCCGCGAAGCGGGACGATATAGTTTAGGTTTTCCCTGCGTCTCTGCGCCTCCGCGCGATGCCCGGTTTTGATTTTCGGTTTGGATTTCAAGTTTTTGAAAACCTGTAAAACATTGTTCTCGCGCAGAGACGCGGAGGCGCAGAGAAAATCAAGAACATAGTTTGGTTGCGCTATCGCGCAAAACTATATAACAGACCTTTATTGGTTTTCGGTTTAACCCGCGTAGCGGGACTATATAGTTAAGGTTTTCCCAGCGTCTCTGCGCCTCCGCGCGATGCAGGGGTTTTGCCTTTGGTTTACTCCCGCAGAGCGGGAAACAATATACGGTTTCCTCTGCGTCTTTACGCCTCTGCGCGATGCATGGTTTTCGGTCTTTCTTTCAGGTTTTGCCTTAGTGTTTATGAAATGAGGCCCTTTTCAGGGAAGCCAGGCCCTCAGGACTAAGATTCTTTTTTTGGAGAAATTGATGACAGCGACACCCCCCATGAAACGGCGGGCCATTTTGATCTTCATGCTGGACCGGCCGGGCGTACTGAACAAGATCGCCATGCTGATCCGTCACAAGATGTACAACGTCGAAACGCTGACCGTGTGCAAGACCCACCAGCCCGGCACCAGCCGCATGACCATCACGCTGCGCGAGGACAGCGATGACAAGACGCAACAGGTCATCAAGCAGATCGAGAAAAGGACGGAAGTCATCTCCGCCCGGGAGCTGCATGTGGACGAAAGTTTCTGGCGCGAAGTGGCCATCGTCAAATTCGAAGCCGACGAAGAGCAGCTGGCGGCGTTCGGGCAGGCGTACCGGTTTGAGATCCTCGACCGGCAGCACGATGAGTGCTTCATCGTGCAGATTACCGGGACCTCCTATTTAATTGATTCCTTCCTGGATGATCTCGGCACCGCCAGAATCGTCGAGGTGGCCCGGTCGGGGTTTACGGCAATGGAGAAGTAACCCTGTTGCAAACGCCGGAGGACTGCATAGCCGGCAGTCGTGAGGTGGTAGTCGGAAGGCGGAAAAACAAGGGCAAAAGCAAGGGCGTTTTTTAGACACGGATTTGCGCCTATGCGGCTTGAGGACCGTTCCACGGATTACACGGATTGAAAACCTGTGAACGCGCTCTGGGGATCGCGCCCACGGGGCCCATTGCCTGCGGCAAGAAAAAAATTTGTATTGCTAATGTTATGCTGCAGAAAATCGAGGTAAGTCTTTGTAGCTTTGAGTCGCACCCTCGCGTAGCGGCGGACAACATTTTCAATTTCTCCAGAAATTGAAAATAGGGTTTTAAAATCCGTGTCATCCGTGCCATCCGTGTCAAAAGAAAAGGTGTTAGGAGTTCTCCCGCGAAGCGGGACCCGAGATCGATTTTGTCTGTGTTCGTCTGCGTGGGTCTGTGGCTAATAATGGTATATGGTTTAAAGCCGCATACCTTGAACCATCACCAAAAAGGACAGTCCATGACTGAAAAACTAAACAAAATCAGCGCGCGCATCACACAGCCCAAATCCCAGGGGGCCTCCCAGGCCATGCTGTACGGCATCGGCATGGACGAGGCCGACATGCAAAAAGCCCAGGTGGGCATCAGCAGCGTCTGGTACGAGGGCAACACCTGCAACATGCACCTGAACGACCTGGCCGCCCGGGTCAAGCAGGGGGTTGCGGACGCGGGCCTGGTCGGCCTGCGCTTCAACACCATCGGGGTCAGCGACGGGATCTCCATGGGCACGGAGGGGATGAGCTATTCCCTGCCGTCCCGGGACTTGATTGCCGATTCGATTGAAACGGTGATGCGCGCCCAGTGGTATGACGCCAATATCTCCCTGCCGGGCTGCGACAAGAATATGCCCGGCTGCCTGATCGCCATGGCCCGGGTGAATCGCCCGGCGTTGATGGTGTACGGGGGGACCATCCGGGCCGGCGAACTGGACGGCGCCAAGCTGGACATTGTCTCCGCTTTTCAAAGCTACGGGGAATACATGGCCGGCACCATCGATGAGCAGCAGCGCCAGGCCATTGTCAAAAAGAGCTGTCCGGGTCCGGGGGCGTGCGGCGGGATGTATACCGCCAACACCATGGCGTCGGCCATCGAGGCCATGGGCATGGCCCTGCCGTTCAGCGCCAGCCGGCCGGCCGAGTCGGACCACAAGCACGACGAGTGCCTGCGGGCGGGCGCGGCGATCCGGCACCTGCTGGAAGCCCAGATCAAACCGCGGGATATCATGACCCGGGCAGCCTTTGAAAATGCCCTGGTCGTCATCACCGCCCTGGGCGGATCGACCAATGCCGTGCTGCACCTGATTGCCATGGCCCACGCCGTGGGGGTTCCTTTGGGCCTCGCTGATTTTCAGAAGGTGAGCGACCGTGTGCCCCTGCTGGCCGATATGAAACCGAGCGGCACTTACGTCCAGGAGGACCTGGACGAGATCGGCGGCCTGCCGGCCCTGATGAAATACCTGCTCGACAACGGCCTGCTCAACGGCGACTGCCTGACGGTCACCGGTCGCACCGTGGCCGAAAACCTGGCCGCGGTGGACGGGTTTGCGCCCGGTCAGCAGATTATCCGCCCGCTGGATGAGCCTCTGCACCCCAACGGCCACATTCAGATCCTGCGGGGCAACCTGGCCCCGGACGGGGCCGTGGCCAAGATTACCGGCAAGGAAGGCGTCACTTTCCAGGGGAGGGCCAATGTCTTCGATGCCGAGGAAGCCATGCTGGCGGCCCTGGAGCAGGGACAGATTCAAAAAGGCGACGTCGTGGTGATTCGCTACGAGGGCCCCAAAGGCGGTCCCGGGATGCCGGAAATGCTGACGCCCACCTCGGCGATTGTGGGCGCGGGCCTTGGCCAGGATGTGGCCCTGGTCACCGACGGCCGCTTTTCAGGCGGTTCCCACGGATTCATTGTGGGGCATATCTCTCCGGAGGCCCAGGAAGGCGGTCCCCTGGCGCTGGTTGAAACCGGGGATACCATTACCATCGATGCGGCGGCCAACACTATCGACATGGACGTCGAGCCGGCGGAGATGGCCCGGCGGAAAGACGCCTGGAAGATGCCGCCCTACAAAGCCTCCAGCGGCGCGCTGTACAAATATATCAAAACTGTCAGATCGGCATCGGAAGGATGCGTGACTGACGGTTAGGTTTCCATATCGGTATCGAAATCGAAATCGGTATCGATTACCCGTGGCATTTTCAGAGCCGATTTCGATCCCGATAGCGATTCCGAATTAAGCCAAAAGACTTTTTTGAGATAGCTTCCAGTGTTTATTTATGCAAATAAGGCCAAAAAAGCTTTATCATCGCGCGGAGGCGCAGAGGCGCAGAGAAGGTCAAGGGCCGGATTTAGATCAGCTTCGCTGAAAAAGACCTATTAAGCCACAATTTTGATTTTAAGGTTTACCCGGCGTAGCCGGAAAAATTCATGGTTTTCTCTGCGCCCCTGCGCCTCTGCGCGATGCACTGGTTTTGCATTTGGTTTACTCCCGCGGAGCGGGAAACAATATACGGTTTCCTCTGCGCCTCAGCGCCTCTGCGCGAGAATATTGCTTTTACGACAAAGTTTCGTAGAACCCGAAGGAGACACCCTAAATGCCAAGCAACAACCCAACACCAAAGACTCTCTTTGAAAAAATCTGGGACAGCCATGTCGTCACCCACGAAGCGGGCAGCCCGGCCGTGCTCTATGTGGACCTGCACCTGATCCATGAAATCACCTCCCCGCAGGCCTTCCAGGGGTTGCGGGAAAAGGGGCTGACCGTGCGGCGGCCCGGACAGGCCATTGCCACGATTGACCACGGCATCCCGACCACGCCGCCCGATGTCCCGATAACCGACGAGCAGATCATCCGCCAGATGGCGGCCCTGGAAGAAAATTGCCGCGATTTCGGGATTCCGCTCTACGGGGTGGGCAGCCCCCGGCGGGGGATTGTCCACGTCATCGGACCGGAACTGGGGCTCACCCAGCCGGGCATGACCATAGTCTGCGGCGACAGCCACACCAGCACCCACGGCGCTTTCGCCACCCTGGCGTTCGGCATCGGCACCAGCGAGGTGGAACACGTCCTGGCGACCCAGTGCCTGCTGCAGACCAAACCGGGCGCCATGGAAGTGCGCGTCGAGGGCCGCCGGCCGGAAGGGGTGTCGGCCAAGGATATCATCCTGGCGATTATCGCCAAAATGGGAATCGGCGGCGCCACCGGCCACGTGATCGAATACACCGGCAGCGCCATCCGCAGCCTGAGCATGGAACAGCGCATGACCGTCTGCAACATGTCCATCGAGGGGGGCGCGAAAGCCGGGATGGTGGGTCCGGACGACACGACGTTCGAGTACATCGCCGGTCGCCGCTTTGCGCCGCAGGAGGCGGCCTGGGATGCGGCGGTCGCAAATTGGCGCGCGCTGGCCACGGACGACGGCGCGGTCTATGATCGCACCCTGACCCTGAACGCGGATGACCTCGCGCCCATGATCACCTACGGCACCAACCCCGGCATGGGGATGAAGATCACCGACCGCATCCCCGACCCCCAGGACCTGAAGGATGCGAGCACCCGCGAAACGCTCGAAAAAGCGCTTGCGTATATGGACCTGCAGCCCGGCCAGCCCTTGCTGGGTCACAAAATAGACGTGGTATTTATCGGCAGCTGCACCAACTCGCGCCTGAGCGACCTGCGCCTGGCAGCCGAAGTGCTCAAAGGCAGCCAGGTTAGCGAGCACGTGCGTGCCCTTGTCGTCCCGGGCTCCCAGGCCATCAAGGCCGCGGCCGAAGCCGAAGGACTGGATACCATCTTTCGCGATGCCGGGGCCGAGTGGCGCGAGGCCGGCTGCAGCATGTGCATCGCCATGAACGGCGACGAGCTGGCGCCGGGTCAATACGCCGTTTCAACCAGCAACCGCAACTTCGAAGGCCGCCAGGGGCGCGGCGGGCGCACGTTTCTGGCCAGCCCCCTGACCGCCGCGGCCAGCGCGATCAAGGGCGTGGTCACGGACATACGCACACTGCCAACCTGAAAGGGACGCAAGCCATGGAACAATTCACCACCTTGACCAGTACGATGGTGTCCATCCCCATCGAGAATATCGATACCGACCAGATCATCCCGGCCCAGTTTCTAAAAGGGGTCGACCGGGACGGCCTGGGCGAGCACCTGTTCCACCACTGGCGCAGCGATTCGGACTTTATCCTGAACCAGCCCGCGGCCGACAAGGCCCGGATCCTGGTGGCCGGGGACAATTTCGGGTGCGGCTCCAGCCGCGAGCATGCTGTCTGGGCCCTGATGGGCCAAGGCTTTCAGGTGGTCATCAGCACCGGTTTTGCCGACATCTTCCAAAACAATGCCCTGAAAAACGGCCTGCTGCCCATCACCGTCGATGCCGAGATCCATCGGCAGATCCAGGAGATGCTTGCCGACAACCCGGCGCAGACCTTTGCGGTCGATCTGGAAGCCCAGACCCTCACGTTACCCGATGGTCAGTCGGTCGAGTTTCCCATCGACAGTTTCAGCAAGAAGTGCATCCTGGAAGGTATCGATCCACTGGGTTACCTGCAGAGCCAGGCGGAGCACATCGCGGCCTATGAGGACAAGCATGCGGCGCGGGTTGAGACGGGAAAAGCCTGAAGAGCCGGTTGTCGGAGGTCGGAAGTCCGAAGTCGGGAACACCAAGGAGTCGGGTGTCTGGTGTCGGGAATCAGAGATCGTAGAAGCAAAGGCAAGGGCTTTTTGACACGGATTACACGGATGAAAACCTGTGAGCGCGTCCCTGGTGGCCGCGCCACGGCGCCATTGCCTGCGGCAAAAAGGGCAAGATGTCGGAGGTCGGATATCGGATGTCAGATAACAACGTGAAATACTGGCAGGGTTCATAGGTCGTCATCCCGGCGAAAGCCGGGATCCAGATGAGACGATGGGCCGGAGATCTGGCGGTGCAGGATATTGGGTAAGGGCGGGTTGGCTTGGAGTAACACCTTCGCGACCTGTCCGACGTAGCTCAAAGAGCAAAGTTGGAAGTGGCGGAAACATTTTCAGTTTCTTCCGGGAACTGAAAATAAAAGGGTTTTCTTTCAATTGGCAGCGACGTGCATTTTGAAGGAAAACCCTATTTATATCGGATAGCTAAAATCTCCAGGACAAGAGGGCACTATCAGGTCCGTTATGAGGGCTTGTTTTTGGGCCCATGAAATTTTTAGTTGACGCGGCTTTGTTTTTTTGGCATTCTTTATTCGAGAATCGCGAATAGAGAATGGAGAATGGGGCATGGTCCTCAAGCCACAAGATGTTTTAATCCTGATGAAGCTGGTGTCAGTCGGCAAAGGCGAGTGGTCATACAACTCCCTGGCCGTATCGTTGTGCATGAGTCCTTCGGAGGTCCATGCAGCGTTGAAGCGCGCCCTGGCAGCGCGCCTGGCTGTCCGTGCTGCGGAACGGCTGGTGCCCAACATAAGCAACCTGAAAGAGTTCCTCCTGCGGGGGCTCAAATATGTATTTATTCCAGAACGAGGCGGGATGACCCGGGGCATGCCGACAATGTACGCCGGCCCGCCATTGGTAGGAAAGCTGCTCTCTACCGGGGAACCGCCTCCGGTCTGGCCGGACCCGGAGGGTGAGGTGCGTGGGCAGTCATTTTCACCGTTGTACAAGTCGGCACCTAAAGCGGCTCGCAATGACGTTGGCCTTTACGAACTACTGGTACTCATAGATGCCATCCGGGGTGGCAATGCCCGGGAGGGCCGTATGGCCGCTGAAGAATTAAGACAACGATTGGACGATTATGCCAATACTTAAAAACCCTAATCTCGAGATGCTTGAATCTGCGGTTCATTACCTGGGGTCTCTGAATGATCGCCTGGTTTATTTGGGGGGTTGTGCAAGCGGCCTTTTATTAACCGATCCTGCCGCACCCCCCCTGCGTGTAACCCGGGATGTCGATGTCATGGTTGAAGTCGCGTCGTTGGCTGACTATCACAGACTTCACGCAGAACTGCGTGAAAAAGGCTTTACCGAAGATCTCGGTGACCGGGCGCCTATTTGTCGCTGGAAAATGGAAAACCTCATTTTAGACATAATGCCAACAGACCCAAGTATATTGGGTTTTGGAAACCGCTGGTTTTCCATGGCCTTTAGAGAGGCAGAGCCGCTATCACTGCCTTCCGGTGCGCAGATTCGCATATTGACGGCTCCCTATTTCCTGGCGACCAAACTAGAAACCTTCGATTGTCGTGGCGAGGGAGATTATCTTATGAGCCGCGATATGGAAGATGTGATTACTGTGCTTGACGGCAGAGAATCCATCGTGTCAGAAGTCCAGGCGGCAAATTCGACCCTCAGGCGCTATCTTGCTAAACGATTCTCTACCTTATTGGAAACGCAATCGTTTCTGGATTCTTTGCCGGGGCATCTACCCCCTGACGAGGCCAGCCAATTGAGGTCACGGCATGTCCTTGAGCGGGCAAAGGCAATTGCCGGATCCGACTCACAATAAACAAAAGCAATTGTTTTAGAAACAGGCATACAGCCGCTTGCATGACTCTTAGCAGAAACAATTCTTAATATCCTAAAGATTCAAAGGTTTATATTGACAAATCCCGCCGCCTAATATTTGTTAAGTTTCATTCGGCAGTTGGAATCCCGTAATACCCTCCACTTATAAAAAGCAGAAGCCTCTGTTATGGGGCATATAGAATCGGGCAATCAAACAAAAAGCCAGTGGTCGGATGCCAGAAGTCCGACATCGGAAAACCAACATCAAGGGCACTCTTGACACGGATTACACGGATGAAACCTGTGAGCGCGTCCTGGAGGCCGCCCTCACGTGGCCATTGCCTTCGGCAAGAAACAGCATCTGTATTGTAAATGTTGCGCTGAAGAATAATGAGAATAGACGGGTTGGCTTGGAGCAACACCTTCGCGTAGCGACTGAAACATTTTCAGTTTCTTCCGGGAACTGAAAATAGATCTTAAATCCTGTCGAACGGTTCTCAAGCCGCATAGGCGCAATCCTGCGCATCCTGTTAATCCTGTCTAAAAAAGGTTTTGGTTTTTTCCCGCGTAGCGGGGCCCAATATTGATCTTGTCTGTGTCTGTCCGTGTTCACCAAGTTAAATAGCTAAAGCTAAGATTTGAGAAGTACCCAAATCTTATTTAACAGGGTAAATCTGTGGCTAAATTAGGTTTTTAGGCTATAGGCTGAAGGTTTTTCTGACTCCAGACTCCAGACCCCAGACTCCTGGTCTCTGCCTCCCATCTGATTTTAATCATTGACAAATCCCACCTCTTAATGTTTGTTAAATTTTAATTAGGGCCATATAAAACTCTCACCCACCTTTTAAAAATACACACATAACGCCTCATGGGATGGGGCCTTAAAATAGTCGGGCAATCAAATCAAAAGCCAGTGGTCGGATATCAGACGTCTGACGTCAGAAAACCATGGAATCCGGTGTCTGGAGTCGGGAGTCGCGTATCCGGGGTCAAAAGATCTTACTGACTCCAGACTCCAGACTCCTGACTCCTGGGAATAATGTCCGTTGTCAAATCGCCTTGCGGCGATCTTTACGAGCCCGGAAAAGGCGTCATATTTGCTGTCCCGCTCTCTTTTATGGATGGACTGCCGGATGAGGCTTAATTGCACGATTTTGGGGTGGAAATTGGCCGATTAACAGCAAAAAGCGGCAGCTTATAAGGCGGATTTAATATGATTGCAGGGGGTTGTCTCGGTTAGACCCCAGCCGAATGTAAGAAAATGAAAAAGAACGCTAAAAAAAAGAAGGCGTCAATAGACAAAAGAATAAATAGAGCTGGCCGGCTATCTAGTGACCAAGACGAAGCGCATGTACTTAGAGCTATTGAAGAACTGAAAAAGATTCTGTCACTACCCCACCTGAATAGACACCAAGAAGATAATGCCCTTATAAATCTTGCAACCGCCTATAAACACAGAGGTGAATATCACTTATCTATAGAAACATTAGACAGGATAGAAGTTGTTCCAGGAAAAAAGAATACTGATTTTTCAATTTTTATAAAAGTACAATATGCTACTTCATACACGGCTTTGGGATTCTTTGATGAGGCTTGCCGTTACTTTGACGAGACGATCAATGATATAAAAGAAGCGGAAGTTGATCCTTTGATGGCAGGGGGGTTTTATCTCGAAGCGGGTAAAGCATATTCTCAAAATGACCAAGTTGAAAAAGCTGAAAAGTGTTGGAAGGAGGCTTGCTCAATATTTGAGAAAGTTGAAAATGAAACCGAACATTTGGCTAGAGCAAAATCAAATCTTGGTTACCTTCTAATACGAAGTGAAGACCCAAAGAAACAAAAGGAAAAGCTTGAATTAATAGAGTATTCATCGAATCTAAAAAGGTTGGTCGGTGATATTGAAGGCTTGTCATCAAATTATTGCAATTTAGGTCTCTATTATTGGCAAAAGGGAAGGTACGAGCGTGCGATTGCATACACCCGGAAGGACCTCTTTTTAAGTAGAAAAGTAGGGAACTTAAGAGCAATTGGGTCTACGCTTGGAAATTTAGCAGCGATATATTCAGAATTGAAGCAGCTATCACCGGCAAGAAAATGCCTCAATGAGGCTATAGAGATAGGGAAACAATTAAATGATGAACGGCTTGTAGCAATCAGTGAGCATAACCTCAAACATGTAAATAGAACTGGTAAGGAGGCTGGAGTAAAAGGTGAAACTGTTGGACCATCTGTAAAAGTCAAAGACCTCCCGGACAGTCAGCCCTCTCGGGTCAGTGATTATTAGGCGGCCTCCTTTGACAATTCTTCTCGACGTTTTTTACCAAG
>CAJINA010000150.1 GCA_905176665.1 Olavius algarvensis Delta 4 endosymbiont
ACGACCGCGCGCCATACCCTGGTCTTCTTTTGGGGCCAGGGATGGCGCTTATCGTCTATCTCAAACTGTTTGGGAAGATCTTAACTTTTTCACTTAAATTGTTGGTCGCAGCACAGGGATTTGACTATCCGACATCCTGTTTCAGAGGCTTCTTTATTTTGAACTATTTTTCCAGGGGTTGATCATTTATGATTTTCGAATTCAATTTATCCACATTTGTATTCCATTTTTCGAAAACCCGCATGTCATTAATCAGTAAAAGGGAACTTAAAGAAGCGGCACCTTTTAGGTAAACAACTTTACCGCGAAACTATCTTAGGACTAAATAGAATCCCACCCAAAGGTGGGCTTTTATCAAAGAAAAGTCAGATTATTTACATTGCCTCTGCTTTCGCTAACTTCTTTGTATGTTTTTTATCCGCTTTATCATAACACCTGTTGCTCTTTTTCCTGACATCCGCCAAGCATTCCGCCTCATCGTCTCCCCTGCACCTCTCAGCGCGCGCGTTTCCTTTATCTTTGCATTTATCTTGGGCTTTTTCATACCATTCGTTGGCTTTATCAATTGCCTTTTGCTTTTTCTCCGCAAGTTTTGCTATCTTGGCTTTCCTTCTGAGCAAGCCTGGGTTCATGCATTCATCGAGATCAGTATGCCATTCAAGTTGGCAGCGAAATCGATTTTTACCACTATTGACACATCTATCTATAGCGCTTGCATTATCATCTCGGCATCTTTGCTTTTCTGCCTCAATAAGCTCCCGCCAGCTTGCAGCTTCTGCAGGTGCGTTAAGCAAAAAAATGCCGGCCGTAAAAACGAGGGTTAACAAAAAAACTAGTACTTTGCATTTTTTCATGATATCTACCTCTCTGAATTTGGTTAACAGCAACACTACTATCTAAATACTTCCTGGGGAAGCAACCCGCCATGTCTGAAACTTAGCCAATTCGTTTCCAAAGCATAGTTTGTGATAAATAATTTAGCCAGATGTCTAATGCGTTGTGATTTTTGCGTTCTGTTCAGGCTTATCTGGGTATTCATTTCGTTAACCTGCAAGCCCCGTACTCACCTACCGTTAAAACCTTTGTAAAAAAAAGATTTCAAGGGCCTGCCTTTTAGCCGTATAGCAAAGTACCAATGGTTTGGTGTTTGTGTTAATCTTGTTTGTTAAGGCACTTATTGTTTTTTGGGGGGGGTAATAATTTTTTTAAGTGTAACAAATTTCGCTATCATGTCAATATAGAAACTCACTCTAAGTGGTTGTAGATCAAAAATAAATTCAACTTCCGACTTACGATCATGTCCTTATGGGGTTTCATCAGGCGGGCATATGCAGGTTCCCGTTTTTTGTGGAGACATATTACCAAGGAAAGGTGAGATAGCTTTCAGCACCTTTTAGGCAGAAAATTTGACGAAAGACATCATTCCCGTGGCCACTACAAGCGTCAGGTGATTTTAGCTGTGCCGTTTTTCTTGGATATTGCGTCTCTCTTTTTGAGTGGCAGGCGGCAAGGAAAATACACATGGGCTTGCCCCGAAGGCAAGCGAGGCCCAGGATATCCTGAGCCGTACTCGTTTGTTCAAATTATTGATCGGGGCGAAAGGGGTTGAAGCCGATATTTTAACAATTATATTGGTATGTTAGGTGTAATATAAAAGGGTGCCAACAGGTAATTTAGCACGCTTTTTCATCTATTTCTTTTTCAGTCCGGATGTCACTTAGTCTCGTTCTGTAGATAGCTTTATAATCGAATTTGGTCACAATTTGCATGTCCCTCTTCGTTAGGTAGTAAGAGAGCTTTTCTTTTTGGTATCTTTAACTCATATCACAAACGGTTTAAATGCGACAATTTGAATATATAACAAAATTTTGCTAAAGTTGACCTATGGGTTCGCAGAAACATGACACCAGCTTGAATCTCAAACCGCTTGTGTCTGGGGAAATGGATCCTAACTTGCCTTCTATAGTAAACTTATTCGCAATTTATCTTAGATCTACCTGCAATCAAGCTTACGATCAAAAGACCGGAGGCTAAACATGAAACAACGTTTCTTTTGCCTGATAGTCGCCATTTCTTTTACTTTGACGCCTTCTGTCTTTGCACTAAACGCTCAACGAGGGCTGTCGGTTGTACCCGATTCAAGTACCTGGGGAAACTATCACGCCCTTATTATAGGCATAAACGATTATAACAAGTGGCCCCGGCTTAGAACGGCAGTCAAAGATGCCACCGTGATTAGGGACACGCTGATAACGCGTTACGGTTTTCCCAAGAAGAATGTCATCCTTAGAACAGATGGTGCCGCCACCCGATTTCAAATTGAGAGAGATATACGGTACCTGGCGACAGCGATGAAGTCCGTCGACAACCTGTTCATCTATTATGCCGGGCACGGCCAGCTCGATGACCTTACCGGTGACGGCTACTGGGTACCGGTCGAAGGCGCCCTGAAAAACCCGAGTACCTGGGTAGCAAACTCTTATTTAAAAGCAGTTCTAAGTTCCGAAAAAGTACAGGCCAAGAACATAGTGGTCATTGCGGACTCCTGTTACAGTGGATCTATGCTGCGGGGCGGACCGTCCCTCATGTCACTGGATGACAAGAGATATCAGGAAAAACTGGTCCAAAAAGCCGCCTTGCGCTCCCGCCAGGTAATCTCATCCGGCGGCGTGGAGCCGGTAGCCGACGGTGGTGCCGAAGGGCATAGCCTGTTTGCCTATTATTTGATCGATACGCTCAGGACAAATGAACGGGAAGTGGTCGATCTGGAAAACCTATTTCATACTAAAGTATGGAAACCGGTTACTGAAATCGGAGATCAGCGGCCCAACGTAGGCCGCCTGAAAACGCCAATGGATCAGGACGGACAGTTTGTCCTCTATAACGCTGCTTTGGTTCTGCAACAAAAGGTTTCAAAGCCACAGATTGGCTCTAAACCTGGGGCGGCAATACCAGCGACTGCCGCGCCACAAGCCGCTCCCCGGAATCTGAACGATGAAGAAGAGTTGTGGAACATCGTAAAAACATCCCCGGCTGTTGAAGATTATGAGATGTTTCTGGAAGCGTACCCAAACAGCCGGTTTGAGATCCATGCGCGCTTGAAAATGCAGCAAATAAAGCGGAAAAAGAGCGCAAAAAAGATGGCTGCCGCCGTGACACCAAAACCGGTAAAACCGAAACCTGTGGAGCCAAAAACAGTTAGCGGTTCAAAGGCCGCGAAAAAAAGTCTTACCTATGCGGCAGTTTCACCTACCCTTATTGAGCAAAGCAGTGGGGTTCGTTTAAAGGAAAGAAAGAGCAAGTATAGGTTGGCCCTGTTTCCAATTAAGTATCAATCTACGTATGGGAGTCAGGGTTCTACTGTAGAACTGGGGTCTATCAAAGGCATCAATGAATTGGCCGCAAACGATCAAAATCTAACACTGGCCTACACATACAAGAAATTAAAGGGCTCACCGGATGATGTGACCCTGTTCCCAGGTGATGAGTTGCCTCAAGTGTGGAAGAAAAAATCATTCTTTGCGGCAAGTGAACCCGATTGGGATAAGGTTAAAACCTTCGGGTCCCAAATAGATGCTGAGATTGCCATCCTGGTGAGTGCGGTGTTCAGGAACGGAGTATTTCGATTGGATATCTATTGCTACGACTACAATAGCGGCAATGTTTATTCAACTCTAAACCAGGAGGCCTCATCCTGGGGTATGTCTACTGCAGTAGAAAACGCTGCGCGTAGGGTAGTTAGAGAACTATATGGAAACGAATAATAGAATTCTATCTCTCTATTTCTAATCCACGCATAGAGGCCAGTGATAGGCAAGCCTAACGCTGTGACACCTTTTGACGGAAAGTAAGGAGCTTAAATATGCTATGGTTTTTTCGATACAAAAAACAGGGTCTTGCATCCGGATTGATTAAAATTCATGAATTTCTCCTTGAAGATATCATCCTGTATTTTGAAAAGGGGAAATCAATAAAAAAGAGGGTTAAAGCGGCTCGCAAGACGGTTAAAAAGGCGCTACGTTTCGGCAAGAAGAAGAAAATCTATCCCAAAGATAAAACCGATGGAGCTCTCGAACTTTTAGAGGAATTGCAGGAGGAGCTAAATTACACCCGTCAAGTCATCATCGAATCAGCGGCTGAACTGGAAAGCTTGATCCTTCAAATTAAGGAAGAAAAAGTTCAAACTGTTTACGCACTTATCAGCACCGCACGTGAACATGTCCGGAAAGCCGAGCATGAGAAAGGTAGACAGCTTCTCATAGAAGCCCAAAAACAACTGGGGGGAAAACTTCTTTTAAAAACACGAAAAGACTTTCTTACCGGGATTGACAGCAAGATAAAAATATTAAAGCGTGAGATTGAAAAAGAGCAAGCCTAGCCGCGGTCCTCAAAATTCTGTCGTCGATTGAAACAAGAAAGGCTCAGGACTTCCTGAGCCTTTCCTATTTGCTGAAATTGTTGGTCGAGGCGAAGGGCTCTGAACCCCCGACATCCTGCTCCCAAAGCAGTTTGTGCTGTTCTCAAAGGCGCTAATATACTGTTATTACATGATACATTTTGATTAGACAAGCTTGCGCTAGAACCATTTTCATAACAAACCGCAAGCAAGATCGGCAAGCGTAAAACTTAAAGATATCACTATGCTTTTTATTCTCTATATATGTTAGTAATTATGCCAGATACATTCCGATCGTTTGACGACAAAGTTGTCAAAGTTGCATATCTAAATCACACCCAGATGGATTCAAACTTATTCAGTATTTGGTGGCGATAGATTTTATAATTCTAATGAGTCTAACGCCTCCTTTGATTGTTTCAGAAATTCCTTTGCTTCGATCTTCTCGAAGATCGCCATAGCCTTTCCAAAGAAGTCCTTGGCCATGACATTCCTTTTTTTTGACCGGTACAGTAGTCCCAGACTGAGGTAGGCTTGGCCTGCAAACCCATCAATCCCGTTCTCGTCGGCCGCCTGGGTTGCCCTTTTCAAATGAAACTCCGCCTTTTTTGCCGCAAAAGGAACGTTCTTGATGATGAACCCGATGTTATTGATAATGGTTTGAAATCTTACCGGCTCTGCCCTGATTGCCATTTGCAGATAAATCGTACCTGCAAGAAAATCGAATAGGTAATGAAGTGCTCCCCGTTCCTTCTCAACCCAGCGGTTCCTTATATTCTCCATGTTTTTAAAACCATCTGACATATCCCCATTGGCTACTTTAGCAACTCCCAAAAATATAGCAGCAGGTGATCTCAGCGTCTGGAATTGGCCATCCCGGCAATATGTCACGACATCATCAAGTACAGGTTGTGCTTTATTAAACTGACCTTTCTGCGCATAGGCAATACCAAGAAACAACATTGCATAATGAGAATACATGGGATCCACTGATACCGACACGGCCTTTTGATACTGTTCAATAGCCATTGGAAAATCACCGGAGGTCGCATACCCGTGACCGGCAGTAACATATCCCAAGCTCATGCATCGGATGTCTGAATGCTTATCACCGTAATCCAGAAGCTTTCCGCCTATATCGATATTTTCCACAGATTTTCCGGCATAATAGTTTGCATGGCCAATCCCGGCCAAGGATTTGAAATAGAGGTAACGATCCACGGCGAGAGAAGAAGCGATCTTTTGGGCCGCTTTTCCATAGGTTATCGCTTCCTCGATACGCCCCTGCTCAGTGCAGTTCCATGTAAGCCAGGTAAGGGCATAGCCTTTGACTTCAAGGCTCCCGGTCTCTTCACCAAGTTCAAGGGCTTTTAGCAGATATCGGTCAGCATCCTTATACTCCTCTGATCCTGTCAACATATAGCCCAGCCACGCATAGTACATACCCAGTTGTTCTTTACCATCCAGCGCCTCGGCAATGGTGATATTGGCCTTTAATAGGTCGACCAGATCTCGATATTTTCCATAGTAGTAAAACACGTAGGCCCATTTAATCAGCGTATCGATGAGGAGTCTATCCTCTTCCCTTGACCTGTCCGGTTTTTGAACAAGCAGTTCGAAAGATTCCTGAAAATATTGATGCGCCTCTTCCAGGGCATAGCGATTTAAATTTTTCACACCTGACTTCACCAGATAATCGACCGATTTATGAACCGATTGCCCCCTCTTGTAATGAAAGGCGAGCGTCTCATAAAACTCAGGCAGGCGGTCGGCGAAAATCTGTTCAATGGCAGTCCCAATGCGTTCATGAATGGCTTGCCGTTCTTTTATCAGCAGCCCGTTATAGACCACCTCCTGGGTAAGGGCATGTTTGAATACATACTCCAGGTCCGGCTCCATCTTGCGGGTCCGAATGAGATCCAGGCTTTCCAAGCCGGATAGATATTGATCAACAGGAGCAGTCAGGTTCGTTATGCGGGTGAGTACCTTGTAAAAAAAGGCCCGCCCGATCACCGAGGCTTCTTGCAGTATGCGCTTTGCCTGCTTTTCGAGACGATCCAAGCGAGAGGCAAGCACACCCTGGACGGTAGTGGGAATGTCCACCTGTTCCAGAGATTGGGCCAACTTCCAGCCGCCGTTGTCGGCGATCAGGGTCCCGGTCTCAATGAGGGTATTGATTACTTCTTCCAGGTAAAACGGATTGCCCTCCGCTTTTTGTTTGATGAAATAGCGCAGTTCGTCAGGCAAGTGGGTGGCATTTAGCAGGGATAGTAGCATGGCCCCGGTTTCATCCCAGGACAGCTCTTTAAGCAGGATCTTGTAGTGGGGCCAGGCCAGTGAGTCCGGCTCACTACCGGGAAAGAGGGTAAACGACGGCCGGTAGACACACACAAACAGGATCGGACGGTGAGTGTTTTGCAGTAGTAGATGCAATAGTTCGATGAAAGACGCGTCCGCCCAATGCAGGTCCTCAAAAAGCATCACCGTGGGACCCCGGCCGGCCACAGCTTCTAGGATATCCTGTACCGATCTGTGCAGTTGACCGCGCCAGAATTCAGGGCTGACCTCCTCGATCTCGGCATAATGGAGGGAAAACAGGCTGCCCAGGTACTTTTTGGCCTCTGGTTTATCCCAGAGCAGATCATCCACACCGGCCTCTATCTTTGCTCTGATTTGATCCGGCCTATCCTCTTCCCTGATTTGAAAGGCGTGGGTCAAAAGATTGGTCAGGGGATAATAGGCCATGCTTTGGGTATAGGCATAGGCGTGGCCTTCACGCCACTGTACCTCGTTCGGTGCCAGTCTTGCCTTGAACTCCTGTATCAACCGGCTTTTACCGGTGCCTGCATGACCGCTAACGGAGATGATGGAGCCTTTCCTCTGCTTGAGGTTCTCTACGGCTTCCATAAGGATGTTCATTTCTGCATCCCGGCCGATAAGCTTGGCCTGGACGCCATGTAGACGGCCGCTGGAGTCCTGCTGATCCATTACGGAAACCAATTTGTAGACTGCAACTGGTTCAGTCTTGCCTTTTACTTGGGTTGGCTCCAGAGTTTCAAATTCAAAGTACCGTATCGCCTGCTGATAGGTGTCTGGCCCCACGATGATTTCACCGGCACCGGCAATTCCTTCCAATCGCGAAGCCAGATTAATGGAATCCCCGGTAAGCCCGTGAACCCCTTTTTCAACATCCACTTCTCCTGTGACCACAAGGCCCGTATTGATACCGGTGTGCAAGCTCAAAGATCGGCCGATTTTTCCTTCTATCCGGGGACTGAATCCCTCGATCGCAGCGTGTATTTCGATGGCCGATCGGATGGCCCGGACCGGATCATCCTCATGGACTTTGGGTACACCGAAAACCGCCATCACTGCATCACCAATAAACTTTTCAATAAATCCGTCATAGCTTTGGATAATCTCAGTAATTTTACCGAAAATAAGGCTCATGATTTCTTTGACGTCCTCAGGATCGAGCCTTTCGGCCATGGCTGTGTATCCGGACAAATCAGAAAACATTATTGTTACATGTTTGCGCTCGCCGGCAGCTGATGGATAGATCTCTGAGGTATCTGAAGCTTCTTCTAAATGACAACCACAAGCATTACAAAAATTCGAGTCTTCAGGGATACTGAGTTGGCACTCTGGGCACTTCATTTTATGCCCCCCGTTTCTAAAGGTAGAGCTATGATGAGGAATTTTTAGGCTGGAATTGGTGATTTATATTACAACAATGATTCCCATGTCAATTTTTCAAAATTTAACCAAGAATGACAATTAGAATCTGCTGCCTGTGAAGATATCTTGTCAATATCACAAATCTATTAAAACCACCTATATGCATAGGGCTATCTGATCCGTGGACTTTTGCCAATAATCGTTGGCTGACACTGTGTAATTTCGGCCGAGGAATGATTTTGGGATTTTGGGGTATCTGGCCAATATCTGAAATTTTCTGAGAATACAGAGATATTATGAATGTCGCATTAGAGTGGCCTGCTCCGAAAGCATCTATTGTTTCATATAATTATCTTAAATACCAGAGAAAATAGCATATTGTTTAACGTATTTAGAATGATTTGTAATTCATTTTCAATAGATCCGCAAGCATATTTCGCAAGCAGAAATGTCATAAATTTTCACTTTTGATAGGAGCCAAGTGAGGACATAAACCTTTTCCCGAGTACTTACTTTTTAAAGTTGTCCAACATCGGCTTTGCTTTTGTCTACCATTCTCAATACACGCTTATTTGGAAGTAGTTTCGGTAGGAGTGCAAAAAAACGATTTGTTGCCCCGTTTACATAAAGTGGCACGCCTTTCATGACCGCTTCAAAACCCTGATTCGCAACTGTAGCAGCATCCATCCACATATAGGATGGTAATCTGTTAACCGATTCCCGCATTCCGTTAACATCATGGAATTCCGTGTATGTGTACCCCGGGCATATTGCGGTAACATTGACTCCTGTTCCTTCAGTTTCAAGGAAAAGTGTTTGCGATAGTTGATTAACAAATGATTTTGCCCCGCTATATAATGTAAAACCTGCTGAACCGGGAAGAATTCCACTCAGCGACGAAACGTTAATAATTCTACCGTACCCACTTTTTATCATTCCGGGCAGAAAAAGATGGCAAAACTGAGCTACGGATGTAATTAGCACCTGGATAAATTCTGCTTGGTCTTTCCAGGCAGTGTTGTGAAAAGAACCGGGTAAACTATAACCTGCATTATTTACTAGCGCGTCTATTTGAAGCCCTTTTGATTGGATCGAATCAAAAAGTTCATGGGGAGCTTCGACATTATGGAGATCAGCCGGTAATGGATAGACTTTTACATCAAATTTATCTTGAATGGATTTTTGCAATTCTCGCAATCGGTCTTCCCGGCGAGCAGTCAGCACCAGGTTGAAACCATTCTGCGCAAAGACCTCAGCAAGGGCTTTTCCGATACCAGCTGAAGCACCTGTAATAAATGCGGTCTTTTTCATCTTGGCCTCCGCCCTTTAAGGGTTATTTCTACCAGTAGGAGATTGTTTAACCTTCAACAAATAGCGCCTAATAAATTTTCAGGAGATTTAAATAAACTATAGAGAAGAAATATATGGTTAAGGAAAACTGTTACCAGACAATTCATACCGTTTTCAAGGACTCTAATGCCCTGCTGTTTTGCATTCCTCAACGACCCGCTGCATCTATTCTATAGTTTTGCCTCTCTATCAATCGCCTGTTGCACTTGCCTGTAAAAGGCTAAACGCTTCTTACCCTGATCACCGCCCTGTTTATCAGTGGCCTGCGGCCAGTTGCTGTTCGAGGCGATAACCAGTTTTCGTTTGGTATCAATGAAGATGCCCTGCCCAAAAATACCTCGCGCTGAATAGGCGCCATCATTCAAAGTCCACCATTGATAGCCGTAGCCGTAGTCGGGTTTATCTGTATCAGCATGCTTCATGGTTGCTTCCGCAACCCAACCGTCGGGCAATACCGACTTGCCATCTGCGAAACCTTCGCCCAGCATAAATAGGCCAAAGCGAGCAAAGTCGCGGGTTGACGCCTGCATGCAGCAACCACCGATCTCATGGCCTGTGGTGCCCAATATCCAACTCGCACCTTGTTCCATCCCAAAAGGTTGCCAGATCTTCTCCGCCAGATAGTCAGACAAGTTCTTATTGGTCGCTGAACTGGCCAGTACTCCGATTAAATTGGTCTCGCCAGTTTTATAAACCCATTTTGTGCCCGGAGGCACATCGCGCGTTAAATTGCGCATATAACTCACTGTGGCATCGACGCCTGGCTCGGCCTTGTGTGCGTTAAACAATGCGACGTCTGACTTGGGGTCACCATAATCCTCATTCCATTTTACGCCCGATGTCATGGTCAATAGCTGCTTTATCGTTACATTATCATAGACCGACCCCCTGAGGTCCGGAATATAGTCCGATACCTTATCACTGAGATTTTTGATATATCCATCCTTAATTGCGGCACCGACCAATGTCGAAGTGATTGACTTTGCAACTGAGAAACTGGTCCAACGTCCATCTGGCCCGAAGTCAAGACCGTATTTTTCAAGGCGAATTTTGCCGTCTTGCACAATCACCAATGCGGCTGTACGCTGGTCTTTCATATAGCCATCGACATCTGTGCCAACATCAAGTGGTTTTCCTGTCGGCAAAGGATGGACTTTTTTGTTGGTAGAGATGATTCGGGATTTTGCAAGAACAGGCATCCGGTCCATCGCTCTAAAAGCAGCATCGCGCTGCGAAATTGACCAAAAGAGGACATCGGTATTGGTAGGAAGATTTAAAATCAGCCTGCGCATATCCTTGTCCGCCGCCGCCCAGAATATGCCGCCTGCAACCACCACCACGGTCAGTATTCCAATGATCCATTTCCTCATGGCTACCCCCTTAAATTTTAATTAGTTTTCAACCCAAACCAGATCTACGAAAACCAGGCACTACTTCTAATGTCGCTTGTGAGCAATCGACCCTGGTTCCGTTGAATAAGGATAAAACTGAAACATGCGTCTGGGTTTTATGTATCGCTCTCAAGTATTACTTAAGTAACAATCTATTTTAGACTGTATGCTCTGGTGTCGGATATTCCCGGACAATCGCTCGCTAAACCGAGTTCGTTTAACGAGAGTGTGCTTGTCTCTCAACCTCTTTCCAATTAATTACTTGAAATAAATACAAGGCCGATTTATACTGTGGTTATTTAGAATGTCAGTAGTTTTTTACATATGTTTATCATCTAACATACTGGCAGTATGTTAGTCAAGGAAAAAATGATGCCAAAATCAAGAAAAGAAGAATATGCGGAGCTTACCAGAAATGCGCTTTTGGAATCAGCCTTGGAATTGTTTACATCTAAGGGGTATTCTAAAACATCGATTGAAGACATTGTTAGAAACGCACGGTTAACAAGGGGGGCGCTATACCACCATTTTAAAAGCAAGGAGGACCTTTTCACCGTTTTGTATGAAAAGCAAATGGCCCAAGTTAGAGACAATATTCAAGAAGCAATGAAAAATATTTCCGATCCAATCGAGAAAGTTCTTGCAGGTCAAAAGGCCCAACTGGATTACAGCATGGGCCGGAGTAAATCCATTAGGCTTGATGTTGTCATCGGAGTGCTTGGTTATAAACGTTGGCGAGAGATAGATTCTGCTTATACTATAAAGGTGATTCGTGAATTTTTACAGGAGATGAAAGATTCCGGCTTTATTAATATTGGCTCTGTGGACTATGCCACCAATCTTTTGTATGCGCTTCATGTCGAAGCAGCCCTTACCATTTCCAACACTGAAGATAAGGTAGCCGCTCGTGCGGAGCTCTCTGAAATGATAGAAAGAATGTTTTATGGTCTCAAATCATAAATTGACAGATAAAAAGCCATAGGAAAAACGCCAGCCTGCCTTTGGATATCTTGCCAATATCTGAATTTTTCTGAGAATACAGACCTGTTTTAAATAAACTACCTAAAGTGCAAGTTGCGGGTAATAGGAACAAAAAGCCGCAAGCAAGAAAGGCTCAGGATTTCCTGAGCCTTTCTCAGTTTAAAATTGTTGGTCGGGGCGGAGGGATTTGAACCCCCGACATCCTGCTCCCAAAGCAGGCGCGCTACCAGACTGCGCTACGCCCCGTCAATGCATCGATGAGAGCCTCCAATTTGCACAATCTCGGCGTCAGTTCAAACTTTTAAATCCTCAACGTACGATTTGTACGCCTCCGGTTTAAAAGTTTGATCTTCCTTGACCTTGAGTAAATTAGAGGCTCTCATCGATGCATTGCTCGTGTGTGCTACCGCAAAAAAACAAATATCATTTTACAAGCAAAGTTTTTCGTTCCGACTTCTGACTTCTGGCCTCCGACCTCTGGTTTTCAGACTCCCGACACCTGACTCTAGACTCCGGGCAAATCCATCCACCTTATACCCTATACTTTATACCTCAGGCCGCACTTCAGTGCGCGCCTTCCCTAACACGGTTTCGCTATTCCCGCAAGTCTGTTGACGTGATCGTGTCCGGGTTGTTGAAATAGTCGTCGATGCCCTGGCTGATGGCGGCGGCCAGTTTAAACAGGTATTTGTTATCGTTGAGATTCTTTTCCTGCTTGGGGTTGGTCAGGTAGCCGTTTTCGACCAGGACGGCGGCGGGTGCATGCTGGACGCCGCCCGGGCTATTTGCATACAGGCCCTTGGCCCTTTCCCATATGCGCTGGGCCAGAATGCTGCTGGCCGGGATGTGTGGTTTCTGGACTTTGCGCCAGGGGGGCGCCGTTGATTCCCGGGGAGCAGAACGGTCCGGCGCTCTGATTTCCGCCTCCGTATAATAGTAGACCTGCAAATCGTTGTCGGCGGGGCTGTAGCTTCCGGCTGTGTGCAGGCTGATCAGCAGGTCGGCTTTGGTGTGGTTGGCCTGCCCGGTCCGGTCGGGCCGCGGCATGATATAGTCGTCCGTGCGGGTCAAAAGGACCCGATAGCGGCCCTGGAGGCGTTTTTCGATCAAGCGGGCCAGGCGCAAGGTTACATCCTTTTCCAGGGTGCCGCCGCTTCCTTTGACCCCGGTGTCGCTGCCGCCATGCCCCGGATCGATAACCACCGTCTTGGACGCAGGCTGGGCGGGTGTACCCATCAGGGGGCTCGTTACGAGAAGTGTGACCGCGGCCGTAACAATTACAACCAGTTGTAAATATTTAATTAATTTATAGGTGTCTTTCATCTGTAAACCCGCCTTGGAAGCCTTGACACGCAGTGCCCCTGTACTTATTTTTGAAATTGCTATTTGATGGAATTTAATATATTTAGGGGGGATGTCAAGATAATGATGGCCTTTTTCCAAAGGCCCCGATACAAAAGGATTTTTTCAGTTACGGGCCTGCTAACAGGGCCCGTTTTTTAAGGATAACCCAGGCCCGTGCGAGAGTGGCGAAATTGGTAGACGCACTGGACTTAGGATCCAGCTCTGGCAACAGAATGGGAGTTCGAGTCTCCCCTCTCGCACCATTTTTCAGGCTGCGGCTCATTTGGTCGGGGCGGGCCCGGGCACCAAATGAGCGTGTAAGACCATAAAGGCCGGCAGCGGCCTTTAACTATTAGAAATCAGAACCTGGCCCGACCAGCCGAATTTGACCAGGGGTGTCGAAAAGGCGGCAACCCACGGAAAGGAAGAAAATGAAAGTAACCGTAGAAGATGTAAGTTCTGTGAAGAAAGTACTGCACTTTGAGATACCGGAGGACAAGGTTGTCGCGGAGTTGAACGAGGCCTATAAGACACTCAAGAAGACCGCCAAAATAAAGGGCTTCCGCCCGGGCAAAGCCCCGCGCAATGTCCTGGAAAGAATGTTCAAAAAAGACGTCCATGCGGATGTCACCTCTAGACTCATGCAGGAATCCTTTGTCGAAGCCATCCGCGAGAACAAGCTCAATATCGTGGGCAACCCCCAGATCGACCCTCCGGAACTGCAGGCCACCGGGCCTTACCGCTACGACGCCACGGTCGAGATTCCGCCGGTGATCGACGATTTCGATTTCAAGGGTCTCAGCCTGGAAAAAACCATTTACAAAGCCAGTGATGGTGAGGTGGATGGCCAGTTGGCCATGCTTCAGAAGAACCTGGCCGAGAAGAAACCCATTGATGAAGATCGTGCGCTCCAGGCGGATGACTTTGCCCTGATCGATTACGAAGGCTTTAAAGACGGCCAGCCTTTCGAGGAAACAGCCAAGACCGAGAATTATACCCTCAAGATCGGCACCGGGCAGATTACCCCGGATTTCGATACGGCCCTGATCGGTGCGAAGAAAGGGGAAGCCAGGGAATTCGCCGTCACCTTTCCCGAGGATTATTTTAATGAGAAACTAAAGGGGCTCGAGATCAATTTCACGGCGACTATCGGTGACATCATGAAAGAGGTGCTGCCGGCGATTGATGATGAGTTGGCTAAAAAGCTCGGCCAGTTCCAGTCTCTTGATGAGTTGAAAGCCAAGATCCTGGAGAACCTTGAGTCCGGGTATACCAAGCGCAGTGAGCAGGAACTCAATGAGCAGATATTCAAGGCGCTTATCGATAAAACCGAGTTCGAATTACCTGAAGCCATGGTGAATATCGAGTTGGAGGGGATCCTCAACGAGGCCACCCAGTCTTTTCAGCAGCACGGGGTAGATATGGAGCAACTGGGGATGACCCCCGATAGTCTCAAGGAAAAATACCGTGAAACAGCCGAAAACCAGGTACGCCGGCATCTGCTGCTCAACAAACTGGTTGAACAGGAGTCGCTCGAACTCACTGACGATGATCTGGAAAACGCCTTCCAGGAAATGGCGGACACCTACAATCAGCCGCTGGAGGGTATCAAGGGCTTCTATTCCCAAAATCAGGAGAAACTCGATATATTCAAGCACACATTACTTGAAAAAAATGCATTGAAGCTTATAATTGATAGCAGTGACGTTACGGAAGTCGAACCTAAAACAGAGGAAAAAGACGCGGCCGAAGCGTGACAAGTTCAGCCGGGTTTGAACTAGAGGTTAGCTCAAAAATTGGATTTTGGTTCAAGGTCAAGGCGGCCGCGAGGTTTCCCCGCGTTGCGGGACTTCCCGCTTGATCTATTTTCAAGGTGGGTCGCAACCGGAGGCGCCAGCGAAGCCAGTGCCTTGCGTGGTGAATACGCAAGTATTTCGAGGAATGGAACCGAGCGCCCAACGCGGAGATTGGGCCAAAAGACATTTTTGAGATGACCTCTAACTGCGGCGACCGTCCAAAGTCCGCCGTCAAGGGAGATAAATCGTGCCACTAGTACCCATGGTCATTGAGCAGAGCAGTCGGGGTGAGCGCGCCTACGACATCTATTCCCGGCTTTTGAGAGACCGGATCATTTTTCTGGGGTCCGCCATAAACGACGAGATTGCCAACCTCCTGATCGCCCAGTTATTATTTTTGGAATCGGAAGATCCGGAAAAGGATATCAATTTCTATATCAACTCCCCGGGTGGCATCGTGACTGCCGGGCTGGCTGTCTACGATACCATGCAGTACATCAAACCGGATATTGCCACCGTCTGTATTGGACAGGCTTCCAGCATGGGCGCGGTTCTGCTGGCTGCGGGTGCTGAAGGTAAGCGCTACGCCCTACCCAACGCGCGTATCATGATCCACCAGCCCCTGGGCGGCAGTCAGGGCCAGGCTTCGGATATTGCCATCCAGGCTAAGGAAATCCTGCGCATCCGGGACAAGCTCAATGACATTATTGTGGAGCATACCGGGCAGCCACTGGATAAGATCCAGAAAGACACCGACCGGGATTTCTTCATGTCCGGCAGGGAAGCCAAGGATTACGGCTTGATTGACAACGTCATGTTGAACCGTGACGATCTTGAAAAGCTTAATGGGGCGGAGGATTCCAATGGCTAAAAAAGACAACGATAATGACAATCTGTTTTGTTCTTTCTGCGGCAAGAACCAGAAAGAAGTCAAGAAACTGATTGCCGGTCCGGCGGTTTACATCTGTGACGAGTGTATCCAGCTATGCAGCGAAATTATCGAAGAAGAAAAAGAGCAGGAAGCTGAAATCCTGGAGCAGTCCTACCTCCCGCGTGAAATAAAGGAGACGCTGGACGACTATGTGATCGAGCAGGACGATGCCAAAAAGATCCTGGCTGTGGCCGTCTACAATCACTACAAACGCCTGCAGTCGTCGATCAGCAACGACGATGTGGAACTCCAGAAGAGCAACATCTTGCTGATCGGACCGACCGGCTGCGGTAAGACGCTGCTGGCCCAGACGCTGGCGCGGTTTTTGAACGTGCCGTTTACCATCGCGGATGCCACCAGCCTCACCGAGGCCGGCTACGTGGGGGAAGATGTCGAGAATATCATCTTGTCGCTGCTGCAGAACGCAGACTACGACGTGGAACGGGCCAAGCGCGGGATTGTCTACATAGACGAGATAGACAAGATCGCCGGAAAATCCGACAATCCTTCAATCACGCGGGATGTGTCCGGCGAGGGTGTCCAACAGGCGCTCCTCAAGATCATCGAAGGCACCACGGCCAGCGTGCCGCCCAAAGGCGGGCGTAAACACCCGCAGCAGGATTTCGTAAAGGTGGACACTTCCAATATCCTGTTCATCTGCGGCGGCACTTTCAACGGCCTTCACAAGGTTATCCAACGCCGGGTGAGTGCCAAGGTGATGGGTTTTGGCGCCGATGTACAGTCCCGGGACAAGAATACGGTGGGCGAACTTCTGCGGCAGCTGGAGCCCGAAGACCTGATCAAATACGGTTTGATCCCGGAATTTTTAGGGCGCCTGCCGGTGGTGGCTACCTTGGATGAACTGAGCGAGGAAACCCTGATTCGCATCCTGCAGGAGCCTAAGAATGCACTGGTCAAGCAGTTCCAGAAGCTCTTTGAGATGGAAGGCGTGAAT
This sequence comes from Olavius algarvensis Delta 4 endosymbiont, assembly GCA_905176665.1. Lineage (GTDB taxonomy): Bacteria > Desulfobacterota > Desulfobacteria > Desulfobacterales > CAJINA01 > CAJINA01. The sequence goes on from CAJINA010000150.1 coordinate 16,823, forward strand.
TTGCGGTTTACCGACAGCGCCCTGACCGCCGTTGCCAAGAAGGCGGTGGGCCGTAAGTCGGGTGCCCGTGGCCTGCGGGCCATTATTGAAAAGTGTATGCTGGAAATCATGTATGAACTGCCGTCTATCGATGATGTGAAGGAGTGTGTCATCAGTAAAGAGGTCGTCCTCAATAAGGAAGACCCCATCCTCTTATACGAACAGAAGAAAAAGAAAGCGTAGTGATCGCTTGAGATCGACCCATGATTAATATGCCGAAACTATTCAAATCCGATCCCTCTGAGACCTTGGTTCTGCCGCTGCTTCCGCTGCGGGACATCGTCGTGTTTCCCTATATGGTAGCCCCCCTGTTTGTTGGGCGCCCCAAATCGATCAACGCACTGGCCGAGGCCATGAACAACGAAAAGCTGGTGTTCCTGGCGACGCAGAAAAATGCGGGTATCGATAACCCCAGTAAAAAAGATATTGCCACCACCGGGACCATAGGTAAGGTGCTGCAGCTTTTGCGGCTGCCGGACGGCACCGTCAAGGCCCTGGTGGAGGGTGGTGCGCGTGGCAAGATTGTACGTTTCGTCGAGAATGAAGAGTTCTTCCAGGTCGAGCTGGAAGTACTTAAGGAACCGGCCATGAGTACTGCCGAGGCCGCGACGCTGACCAGGGCGGTTGTCGACAGCTTTGAAGAATACGCCGAACGCAACAAGAATATTTCCAAGGATCTGCTCACCAGCATTGCGGCTATCGACGATCCCGGTAAATTGGCCGATACGGTTGCTTCCCACTTTTCTTTCAAGATCGAAGACAAGATCCGGCTGCTTGAAACGGTGGACGTCAAAGAACGCCTGCCCCTTCTGCTGAGCCTGATAAAGATCGAAATTGAAGTGTTCGAGATGGACCAACGCATCAAAAACCGGGTCAAAGAGCAGATGGAAAAGACCCAGAAGAACTACTATCTCAACGAGCAGATGCGGGCCATAAAAAAGGAAATGGGGTCGGAGGATGACGGCGGCGATGATCTCAAGGAACTGGAAGAAGAGATAAAAGCCAAGAAGATGTCGGCAGAGGCCACTGAAAAGACCGACAAGGAGTTCAAAAAACTCAAGCTTATGGCGCCCATGTCCGCTGAGGCGACGGTGGTCCGCAACTATATCGAATGGATCATCAGCCTGCCCTGGGAAGAAAAGAGTAAGATACTTGAAGACATTGATGAGGCCGAAAAGATCCTCAACGAAGACCACTACGGTTTGGAAAAACCCAAAGAGCGCATCCTGGAATACCTGGCCGTGCAGCTGCTGGTAAAAAAAGTACGCGGCCCGATTCTCTGCCTGGTGGGACCGCCCGGGGTGGGCAAGACTTCCCTGGCCAAATCTGTTGCCCGGGCCACGGGGCGTAAATATGTTCGTTTGAGTCTGGGCGGCGTGCGGGATGAAGCTGAAATCCGGGGTCACCGGCGCACCTATATCGGAGCCCTGCCCGGAAAGATCATTCAGTCTCTCAAGAAGGCCAAGGTTAACAATCCGGTGTTCTGCCTGGATGAAGTCGACAAGATGAGCATGGATTTTCGCGGTGACCCGTCTGCGGCCCTGCTCGAGGTCTTGGATCCCGAGCAGAATTTCAGCTTCAACGACCACTACCTGGATCTTGACTATGATTTGTCCGATATCCTGTTCGTTACCACGGCCAATACCTTGCCGGATATCCCGTTGCCCCTGCAGGACCGGATGGAAATCATACGCCTGCCCGGCTACACGGAGTATGAAAAGTACCAGATTGCCAAGAACTTTCTGCTGAGCAAGCAGATCGAGATGAATGGCCTGTCTGGTACTAAAGTGAACTTTTCTAAAAATGCGGTATTGACCATTATTCGGCGCTATACCCGCGAGGCGGGCGTTCGTAACCTGGAACGCGAGATTGCTTCGGTGTGTCGGAAAATTGCCCGCGAACTGGTCAAGGACAAGGAGCAGAACGCCTTCAAGGTCACCGCCCGCACGATTCAAAAATACCTGGGGCCACCCCGATTCAAACAGTCCCAGATCGAGGAGCAGGACCAGGTAGGCATGGTGAACGGGCTGGCCTGGACGCAAGTCGGCGGAGAGCTATTGTGCATCGAAACACTGGTCATGCCTGGAAAAGGCAAGCTCACCTTTACCGGGAAACTGGGAGATGTCATGAAGGAGTCCGCTGAAGCAGCGGTGAGTTATGTCCGCAGCCGGGCGGAAAGCTTGCGGATCGACAGCTCTTTCTACAAACATTACGACATCCACGTCCACGTACCGGAAGGGGCGATTCCCAAGGACGGTCCTTCGGCCGGGATCTCCATTTCGACCTCGATTGTGTCGGCACTGACCCGGCGACCGGTTACCCGTGATATCGCCATGACCGGCGAAATTACACTCCGTGGCCGGGTCCTGCCCATCGGCGGTCTCAAGGAAAAAACTATTGCCGCCCATCGCAGCGGTATCAAGAAGGTGCTGATTCCCAAGGAGAACGAAAAGGACCTGAAGGATATCCCGGCCAGCGTGGCCCGTCAGCTCGAGATCGTACCGGTGCAGCACATGGACGAGGTGCTGACCCACGCCATCATCTGCGAGGAAGGGGACGTCATGTTCAAGGAGAATGACATCACCTTTGCGCTAGCGCCGGAGCAGCCGGAATCACCCCGATCGCTTATCTAAATTCCGATAAAAAACGATAGATTTGGCTTGACAACAATAGCTTAAACTGGTAGCTAAATCGTCTCTTTCAGGCATGCCCTGAAGGGTATCCACCCGGGCGGGTAGCTCAGTTGGGAGAGCATCGGCCTTACAAGCCGAGGGTCACAGGTTCAAGCCCTGTTCCGCCCACCACATAAAAAGCATTACGGGGGTGTAGCTCAGTTTGGTTAGAGCGCCGGCCTGTCACGCCGGAGGTCGCGAGTTCGAGTCTCGTCACTCCCGCCACCTAAAGAGAATAGCCCGCTGGATATCCGGCGGGCTATTTTCATTCTGAGCTATCCTGAAAACCATCTGGACAGAACCAGTACGGTAAACATGCAGTTGCAAAAATAGCGTCAGCACTTGTAGTGCTGCGGCCTCCGCCTGTCAAAGACCAAATTGTGCCCCAAACCCATTGTCTGGTGCTTTGACGGCCCTAACGAATTGTCAGACGTTTAGCAGAAAAAGAAAAGCGGCCCCGGAGAGGGGCCGCCAGTGCTATTAGGATGGAGGTAAGAGGCAGTGAATGCGCTCTTGATCATAGATTAATGCCCGATACGGGGATGTCAAGCCTGAACATATTCATATGTCGGACTTGTCGATATGGCTGATAATATCCTTGATGATTTCATCCGGGAGTTCAACGATGAATGAGAGCCCCATGTCTTTGCTTTCGGTACGGACCACAATGCCTTCCAGGTCAATGGTCCGGCCGTTGGCCAGATCCAGGGAGCCGCGTACCCAGCCCTCCAGTTTCTTTTTATCAAGGTGGCTGAACTTGAGACCACCTTTGGAGATGTCCTTCACCTGGCACTCATACCCCACCGTGCGAAAGGTGGGCCGGGCTTCGGGCGGGCAGGCTAACCGCGGGTGTTTTCTCTTCTCCCGTCCAGGGTATGTGTCTGTTTCCATTGTTCCCCCGATTAGATTGAGGTGGTTAGACTAGCGTCCGCAGAGTGAGCGGTTGTTTAATCGCCAACCTTGAACTGAGGTGAAAGCCTCAAGTCCGGAATTCGGAAATTTCAAACGTAACTTTCGGGTTTCAGTCAATAACGAAATCGCCATCGGGATCGTAATCGGATTCATAGCGGTTAACCCCATATCGTTTTCGATCCCGATACCGAACCCTATTTTTCCGGCATTCAATGATTTTGCGGCAGGGTATTCACCCCGAGCTTAAAAAGCACTAATTCGAAAGTTGTCTATCCAACCAGACAGGTGCCGGTTCCGACGGCTATCAAAACATCTTTTTCATTGTGCAACGCCATGCGTGTGACCGCCACTTTTCGTCCGGAACGCATGATATTGGCCTCGGCCGTAAACACAGCCCCCCAGCCGGGCCGTAGATAGTCCACCCGCAAGTCAATGGTTCCGACTTTGGAAAACTGTTGGAGGACGGTATCCACCGGATCTGTATCCATTCGCTGGATGATGCCGGCCGAGGCAACCAATCCTCCGGTGGCATCCAGAACCGACGAGATGACACCCCCATGCAGGGTTTTCTGGACTGGGTTGCCGATGAGGTCTGCATGCATGCTGAATTGGGTCTTGACTTTTTCCAGACTGATTGATTTGATTTTTAAACCGATAAGTCTGTTAAAGGGCAAATCATTCTCATACAGATCCTTGAGAAAATTAAGCAGTTCAAGCTCTTTACCGGTGGCAGTGTTCATTGATTCTCATCCTTCGGGTTGCCAGCGGACAACCGGTTCTAACTCAGGCCAATTTCAGGTAACAACGTTTGATCGGGTACATGCTCAAGTAGATTGGGTACTATTTAGATAGCGTGACCGGAACCATTTTTCAAGATTTCTGAACGTGGTGGCCGATACAATGGACTGCGACCAGCTGGAGGGCATCAACAGAGCGGCTCACTGTTCGCTTATTTTAAAAAAAATTCAGTGGTACTTAAAAAAACCGGTAATTTTACTTGACCGGTCGTGTTGTATGCTGTATCGGTGCGCCAAACAATCCACCATCAATGGAGGCGAGCTATGTCGGATATAATGCAAATTGTAAAGGACAAGGATCCTCAGGAAAGAGAGTTTCACCAGGCCGTAAGTGAGGTGATGGAATCCATCAAACCGGTTCTGGATCAAAACCCGGTCTACCGCAAGGCAAATATCCCGGCCCGCCTGGTAGAGCCGGAACGCGTTATCCTGTTCCGGGTACCATGGATGGATGACGGCGGCGATGTACACGTCAACCGCGGTTTTCGAATTGAAATGAACAGCGCCATCGGACCTTACAAGGGCGGTCTGCGTTTTCATCCATCGGTCAATCTGGGGATCTTGAAATTTCTGGCCTTCGAACAGGTGTTTAAAAATGCACTTACCACCCTGCCCATGGGCGGCGGCAAGGGCGGCTCGGATTTCGACCCGAAAGGCAAATCAGATGCGGAGGTCATGCGGTTCTGCCAGGCCTTCATGTGTGAGCTTTTCCGCCATATCGGACCGGATACGGATGTGCCGGCCGGTGATATCGGCGTGGGGGCCCGTGAGATCGGCTACCTTTTTGGTATGTACAAAAAGCTGCGCAATGAGTTCACCGGCGTATTGACCGGCAAGAGCCTCAACTGGGGCGGTAGCCTGATTCGGCCGGAGGCTACCGGTTACGGGAGCGTCTATTTTGCGGCCGAGATGCTGGCAACCCGCACCGATTCGCTGGAAGACAAGATCTGCCTGGTCTCCGGGTCGGGCAATGTGGCCCAGTATACAACCGAAAAACTGCTTGAACTGGGCGCCAAAGTGGTCACCCTTTCCGACTCTTCCGGATACATCTTTGATGAAAGCGGGATTACCCGCGAAAAACTGGACTATGTGATGATGCTGAAAAATGTCCGCCGGGGCCGGATCAAGGAATATGCGGACAAGTACCCGGAAGCGGTCTACTCTGACCTGGATGCTGCCGCGGAATTCAACCCGCTCTGGAATCACAAGGCGGATTGTGCCTTCCCCAGCGCCACCCAGAACGAGATCAACGGCAAGGACGCCCAGAACCTGATCGACAACGGTGTGTTCGTGGTATCCGAGGGGGCCAATATGCCCACGGTGCCGGAAGGCGTGGACCTTTTTCTAGACAAAAAGATTCTCTACGGCCCGGGCAAGGCCGCCAACGCGGGCGGGGTTTCAGTCTCCGGCCTGGAGATGAGCCAGAACAGCATGCGCTACGCCTGGTCGCGTGAAGAAGTAGATGCCAAACTCAAATCCATTATGAATAGCATTCACAGCACCTGCCTCGAAGCTGCCGAGCAGTACGATACCCCGGGCAACTACGTAAACGGCGCTAACATTGCCGGTTTCGTGAAGGTGGTGGATGCCATGATGGACCAGGGGCTGGTTTAGAAGCCACCGATCCAATTTTCAAGATGGCTTCTGACAAGTGCAGGGAGCTACTGTAAAGGCAGGGTAACCAGATCTATAACCCTTGCTCTTGAAAGTACAAGCATCTTAAAGATTATATCCAAACACAGAAACCGCAGGCATCTCAATTAGAAGATCCTGCGGTTTTCTGTTTCTGGGGCTCTTACAAATCCACGCAGGGCTTCGTAGGGCTTGGCGCCTTCCATCCTGCGGCCGTCCACATGAAACGTGGGTACGACCTGGATGCCGAGCTGCCCGCTGCGCTGCCAGTCTGCATCAACCGCTTCGCGGAAACGGCCCGCTTCAATTATTCCAGCGGCCTCCTGGCCCGGCAGGCCGGCCGCGGCAGCGATATCAGCCAAAACATCGAATTCGGCGATATTGCGGCCATCGGCAAAATAGGCCGCGAAGGCGGCCTGGTGGAATTGGTCGCCCACGCCTTCCGACTCGGCCCACTTGCCCAGTTCCTGGGCCCGGCGGCTGTTGTAAGTCTGGGAGCGATCGCCGAACGGCAGACCCAGGCCGTCCGCTGTATCTTTCAGGTGCGCCAGCATGCGGGGGATATCCATACCGCGACCGGCAAAAAGGTCTTCCAGGGCCCGCCCCTCCAGCGGGGTTTCCGGGTGCAGGGGGAAGGCGGTCCAGGTTATGCCTACATCGATCTCGGCTTTCAGTTTTTCAATACTCCCGGTAATGAAATAACACCACGGTCAGATGTAGTCGGAAAAGATTTCAAGGTGGTAAGGATTCGGCATGGTTTTTCCCAGCGCGCTTAAGTTGGTTTGTCTATACAGGGGTTGTTAAACAACATGGAAACGATCCAATGTTTGTCAAGGCCCCTGCGCCCCGCGAACCCCCTGCGAAATGTTTTCAATGTTGAACCGAGTGCCTGTCGCCGAGTTTGGGCCATTCCGTCGTGGCCGTATAGCCATGCCGAACAAGAAGATTTTTTTGAGGAGGTTTCTATCGCTGGGTCGTGGCCAGTTTCAAAGCCAACCCCACGAACACCAGGCTGGCCACCCGGTTCATGACGATCTGGGCTTTGTCGGAACGGGCGAGGAAACTGCCAAGCGCTCCCGCCAGCAGGGCGATGCTGCCGAATACAAGGATGGTGGCGATGATGAACACACCTCCCAGCAGGATCATTTGCAGGGTCAGGGAACCACGGGTCGGATCGGCGAATTGCGGCAGGAAGGCCAGGAAGAAGATCGACACTTTGGGATTGGTGACATTCATGATAATTCCCCGGCGGTAGAGTTTGCCGAGGCTCAAACCAACCCCTGAGCCGGAATTGATCTTTGCCGCCCCGGCCCGCCAGGCACCCCAGGCCAGGTAGAGCAGGTAGCCGGCACCCAAAAGCTTGAGGGCCATGAAGGCGAGGGCCGAGGCCTGGAAGATGACCGCCACGCCGAAAGCGACCGCCGTGGTGTGCACGATGAGTCCGGTGCACAGGCCCAGGGTGACGAGCAGACCTGACAGTCTGCCATGCAGGGCGGATTGAGTTAACACAAAAATATTGTCCGGGCCCGGGGCTAGCGCCAACAGCACGGAGGCCATGAAAAAGGCGGCCAGGGTTTCAATAGGTATCATTTGCAAACCACTTTCATCAGCGGCCGTCTTTACGCCGCACGGTGACGGATTCTCCGCCGATCCCCCAATTGTCCGTGTCTACCTCGTCAATGACCACGACCGTCGTGGCCGGGTTCTTGCCCAGCTCGTCTGCCAGCAGCCTGGTCACGCCCTTGATCAGGGCCGCCTTTTTTTCAGCCGTGACCCCTTCGTTGGTAATTTTGATGTTGACATAGGGCATAGTTGTACCCCCTCTATTTAGTGTAGATGGATAAGGGCTTATTTAAAAAGGAATTTTAGTTCAAAATCAAGGCGGCCGCGAATATTTCTCCGGGTCGGGACTTCCCTCCTGATTCAACCTTTAATGTGGGTCGAACCGGAGGCATACCGGGCGTATTTCGAGGATTTAATCTGAACGCCCAACGCCGAGTTTGGGCTAAAAGCGTTTTTAGATAGGCCCTATATCAATCTCCCGTGGTTTTAAGCGGGTCCCTGCGCAGACTTTCAATACGTTCCTTTGAACTGACGACTTCCGTGATACGGATACCGTACTTTTCATTCTCCACGATGACTTCGCCGCGCGCGATCAGGGTTTCATTGGCCAGAACATCCAGCGGTTCGCCTTCTAAATTCTTGTGGACGAGGGTGGAGCCGGTGCTCAGGTTCAACAGGTCTTCGATTTTCATCTTGGTGCGCCCGAGTTCAACCGATAACTGCAGGGGGATGTCCATTAATACCTGCAGCTGGTCCTCGGGGATTTCCTCGGTTTCGGCAGGTTCTGCGGCCGCCTTTTTTGCAGCAGTTTTAGGAGCGGCGGCCTCCGTGGCCACAGTGGCTGAGGCTGCAGCGTTCGTCTCCGTCTCCCGGGCTGTATCCGCTTCAATCGGTTCGTCTACGACTTCGACCATGTCATCGATCTTGACGCAGACCTCCACGAAGATTTCATGCCGCCGCAGCTTGAAGGCGTAGCGTTCCGTCCGGTCCATGTGCGCGGTCTCGATGGTGAAGTCGGTGCCGGTAGTGATGTGTGGCGGTGAAATCTTGCACCCCAGGCCGGAGTCATTGAAGGCGGCTTTCAGGTTACCGGCCGTAATATTGGTGACTTCCCCGATAACATCCTTGACCTCTTCTTCATCGTCAATTTCGCCCGGCTCCATGCCCAGGATGGCAGATGTCATCAACCGGGCGAATTCCGTGCTGACCATGAACTGGAGGCTACCGGTCACTTCTCCGGCGAAACTGATTTCGCCCATGGTTTTTTCCATCTTCAGATCACTGGGACCTTCGGTATCGGACATTTCGACGTCCATGCCGAGCATGACATCAAACAGCTCAATAACCGTGTCGCCGGTCGATTCAATGATGTCGAGTCGGGTGAACTTGCTGATATCGACCGCGGTGAGTCTGGCGCGGGCTTCCGGGGCCACGTGATCGGCGGCTTTGACGGCCAGTTCCACATAAATGACTTGGTCTTCGAACTTGAAGCCGAACTTGTTGTAGCGATCCATGTTCAGGGTTTCGATTTCAAAATCATCCCCGGTGGTGATGGAAGGCGTCGAAATCACACACTGCAACCCCACGTCCTCAAACCCTGATTTCAGGTTGCCCCCTACGATATTGCACACCTCACGGACGACATCTTTGATCTCCTCGTCGTCCTCGATGTCCTCCGGTTCCATGCCCAGCATGGCGGCAGTGACCATCCGAGAGGCTTCGTCGCTGAGCTGGATGTCGATGTTTCCGATAACTTCGCCGGCGAAACTCAGGGTGCCGATGATACAGCGCCCGTCCAGGGGGAGGACATCTTGCTCCTCAAAAGGCGTGGCTTCCATGTCCAGCATGGTATCGAATAAATCGGCTACCGAGGTGGCGATGGAATCTTTTATGTCAAACGTGCCGGATTCTGCCATGATTAAATAATTTTCTATTAAAAATAGTCTCTTATAGGCCTAAACGTACTTTCAGCACCTGTTTCTGTCAAGCGAATAGGCCGATTTTAATAAAATTTTGTCGGTGGTGCCATCGTTGGCAAGCTGTATTTTTTAAGGCGGCAGCGTTGGGTGTCCTGATGGTAAGAAATTCCACGCCTCTGGCGATAACAATCGCCCGCGTCCGTTCGTTGCCCGGGTGCCGGGAATCGTGGTGCGCGTATCCGAATCTACGGCAGAGGATCAACAGTGCAATGCTGAGATTGAAATCCGCCGCATATGTGAATGTCAGGACTGACACTCGATTGAGAGGTTGGGCCGGCTGTGCAGGTGGCGGGCCTCAGGAGGAGAGGCCGCTCACCCGCACAGCACAGTTGGGGGAAATTGGGTTGGCAAAGAGGGCATGTCTACTTGACCTGGGCATGCAGTTTGTCCAGCAGCAGGCGACCGGGCCGCTTGTCTTTCATCCAACTGGTCAGGTTCTCAAGTTCCTGCAGATCCTTCTGGCTCATATCCACCACTCCGATGTCGGCCTGGTTGTCGTGCGGCGCCTTGTCGGAACGCGCTTCCATAGATTTGCGACCGGAAACGAAATCCTGAAGGGCGGCATGCTCGGCGGCATCGATTTCAGCAACCCCGATGTTTACCGGGACAGCTGCGGGCGAGGCGGTTGCGGTCGCGGATTCAACTCCGGCTACCCGGTTGCGGATATCAATGTCATCTGATTTGTCGATTGCCACGGGGCCGACGTTAACCATCTCGGCGGCGGCGGGGCCGGCTGCGGATACGACCAGGAAAACACTTGCGATTAAGATGATGGCTCGTTTCATTTTTATACTCCTTTGCTTGGTTTATTTTTATGAATATGAACTTATGTTCACGTTTGACCATACAATATGAACCTGAGTTCACATTGTCAAGCAAAAATATGAACTTTTTTTCAGGTTTGTTGACAGGTGTGGGGTGGCATGCTATGAAAAGTAATAATTAGTGGGGGTTAGCAATGGAGAAAGAAATACTGAAAACCAGAATGCCGCAGCAGAAACGGGGAATTGAGACCCGCAAGCGAATCCTGGAAGCCGCCTGGGTCCTCTTTTCCAGGGATGGTTATAACGGCACCAACGCCAAAGAGATTACTGCGGAAGCCGGCGTGTCCGTGGGCAGCTTCTATGCCTATTTCAAAGACAAGAAAGAGCTCTTTATGGAGCTTACCCATGGTCACATGAAACAGGAGATCCTGGCCATGATGGACCGGATGCAAGATTTACCCCTGGAGAAGATCGGCAAGAAGGAAACGATCAGGCACATGATTCAGCTGATTGCGGACATCCACAACCAGGACCCGGAACTGCACCGCGAAATCGAGGCGCTGAAGTACAAGGATCCCGACATCCTGGCTTTCGATGAAGAACTGAACGACCACTTCAATAAGCGCTTCATCAGTTTTCTGAAGCATTTTGAAGACCGCCTGCGCATTATCGACCTGGAGGCGGCGGCCAAGGTCATCTCCTGTTCGGTGCAGGAGACGATCCATGCGGTGCGCCTGTTCGAATCACCCATCGGTGAAGAGCGGATGATCGATGCCCTGGCAGAGATGATACATAGGTACCTATTCAAATAAAAGTCCCTTCAAAGCCTCCCTGCGAACTTAATCTCTGCGTTGGGCCAAGGAATTCGGCACGAAGTGAAGCGATAGCGCTATCCTCGAAATATTAATCATATTCCTCCGGTTAAATTCCTTACCCCGTCTTGACCTTAAGCCCGCATGAATTCTTTGAAGGGACTTTACTTATTGCGGTACACCTTTCTTGCTCCAACCTCTAAGCCTGTAATAATCCTGCAGCATATAATTCAGGTCGTCCGCGCTGATGGATTGCCCGGTGGTCAGCGCGTTTTTATACAAGCGGTCGGGGAGCTTGTCTGCTGCGGTATCCAGCCCTTCCCGGAGATTGAACCGACGGATCAAGGTCGTAATGTTCCCGGCGATCCGTTCGAGATTGGCCCGGTTGACGTCCAGGCCGGTGAGAGCCGCGATCATTGATTCCATTTCGTCCCAGGGATAGATGTCGCGGTAGAACCGGCACAGCACCAGGCAGTCGAAAAGGGTGTGACGGTCTTCAAAATCGATATATATAGCGGCTTTGCCTATAATCTCTTCGGGTTCGATCACGCCGGTTAATTCGGCCCGCAAAATGGTGCCGCGCATGTGGCAGGCGCCCCGGCTGGCGGTGGCGTACGCCAGACCCATGCCCTTGAGGGCGCGCGGATCGTAGCCCGCCGGTTCCAATCCTTTTACATGGATGGCAATATCCTCGAGACCCCATTCAGCCGCCGCAGGGACGATACCCCGCGCCAGGGTCTCGCCGTGGCCCTCGCGGGCGGCTATCTGCTGCAGCAGGTCGGCGATGGCATCCGTCTGTCCATAATCGATGGCCAGGTCGATTTTTTTGCGCCGGGCCGCCTCGATGGCCAGGCCGCACAGGTTACCGGCCGACATGGTATCCATCCCGAGCCGATCGCACAGGTCGTTCAGCCAGGCTATCTCGCGGATGTCATCGACACAGCACAGCCCCCCGAATGCATAGATGGTTTCATATTCGGGTCCCTCGATGGAAAGCCCCGCATGGCGTCCGGTTTCGACGCGGGTCATGCGGCTGCAGGCCACGAAGCAGTTGGCACAGGCCTTGGGATCGACCCGGCACTGCTCGTGCAGGGCTTCGGCGCTGATGTTTTCGATTGATTCAGGCGGTTGATGGGACCAGTAACGGTAGGGGAAAGCCCCCACACTGTGGGCCAACCGCACCATGGCGGGTGTCCCCTTTGATTTGTAGCCGATCACCGCCGGATGATCGGTTGTGCGGGCGCGGGTCGCCTTGATGAAAGCGCGCACGTCATCGGGTTGGCGGGATTCGCGCCGGCGATCGCCGGCGATCAGGATCGCCTTGAGGTTTTTGGAACCCATTACGGCCCCGGTGCCGGTGCGGCCGGCACTGCGCCAGCGATCATTTTCAATGACGGCAAATACGACCCGGTTCTCGCCGGCCGGTCCAATGGAGACAACACCTTGCTGCTTCCAACGATCATCCCCAAAACGTTTATGAACGGCAGCCTGGGTAGCGTAGGTATCCTTTCCCCACAGGTCGTCAGCCGGGTGGATAATGACCTCGCCAGGGGAAATGACCAGGACGACCGGCTGTTTGCTCTTGCCATTGATCATAATGGCATCGTACCCGGTAGCTGCCACGGCCAGGGGAACCTTGCCACCGGAATAGGATTCTGCATAGAGGCCGGTCTGCGGGGATTTCGTAAAAACGCCATAGCGGCTTGAGCCCCAGATACCGGTGCCGGTGGCCGGGCCGGTCGCAAAAATCAATCTATTTTCAGCCTGCAGGGGATCGATGCCGGGCGGGTTGTATTCAGACAGCAACCAGGTGGCCAGGCCGCGGCCGCCAAGCCAGGCGGTGTATATCTCCTCGGGCGGGGTGATTATCCGGGTGCCCCCGGAATTCAGGTCAATGGCCAGGATCTGTCCATAGTTACCATACATGCGGTACCTCCCGGGGAAGTGGGGTGAAGTTGTGCCTGTTAGAACCCATCTCAAAAAAGTCTTTTAGCCCAAACTCGGTGTTGGGCGCCCGGTTCAAGTCCTCAAAATACCACAGTATTTCTGCGGGTTTAACCTCGCGGCTGCCTTGCACCACGTTAGGCATTAGCTTCGCGTCATTTTGAACTGAAATCCGCTTTTTGAGATCGGGCCTATTCGTTGGACTCAGTATCCGCTTTTTTAACCGCTTTTTCAAGGGCAGCACTGTGGACGTTGCCCGCAAAATGGACCGGGCTCTTTCCGTGAATCGGACCCCATCCGGCCGGGCCGGCTGAACAGTAAAACTGAGGCTCGAGGCCCATGCGGACGATGGCCTCCGCGGTTTCCAACCCGATCATTTTTTGGGCGGCCTGCCAGGTAGCCCCGCAGGGTGCTCCCCGCCGGACTTCGATATCCGTGATAATTCCGCTTTCTACCGTAACCGCGAACTCGGGGGCCCCGAACTGTTCACTGTATTGACCGAGACGAACCTGCCTCGAAAGGCCGCATCAGGTGGGCGGGGTAATCACCAGGCCGTCACGGGATTTTTTACCGGAGGCCACAACCGGGATCCCGAGTCGGGTGCACAGGGCGCCCAGGTCCACAGACAGGTCGGGATGTCCGATAAAATCCAGCACCAGGTCAGCCTCGATGTGGTCAGGCAGATATTCGGAGGCATCGTCGATGACCGGGGGCAGGGGTATATCGATATCCACGGTCTTCACGATAAACCGGTCCTGTCCAAATTCACGGATACCCTTGACCTTGGCTGCCCCGCTCTGGTTTTGTTGGAAGATGATAATTTTTTGTTTGGAAGTCATGTTCAAAAGGGCCCTTATAAGAAGATCGTATATCCTGGCGCGTGGTTTATCTCAATTCAAGCTGTCCAGCTGCTGGTCGAATTCAGCTTCCAGGGTGTCGAATTCCTGGCTGATGATTTCCAGGTCGGCATAGAGCTTGTCGATTTCTCCCTGGCATTCATGGATGGCCCGTGACAGACTGCCGATTTTCTTGCCATCCTGGCGCCGGGAGGCTTCCAGAAGCCGCTGGTTCAACTCCACGAGGCTGTTTTCGTCCCGGGCAATGGCCTCTTCGGTACGCTCCATCTTCTGCTTCAGCGGTTTCAGCGCCCGGCTCTTGGCGTTGATAATCCGGGAGCGCTCCCGTTTCAGCGCCTTTCGATTGGCAGCCGGTCGGCTGCTGTCCAGCGCCTCTCCGGCAGGTGCCGTTTCTTCACAGGCCCAACCGCCACGGTCGAGAAAGTCGCTGTAGGTCCCCTCGAACATCCTCACCGATTCTTCCTGGAAGACGATCAGGCGCCGGGCAATAGAGTGCAGAAACATTTCGTTGTGGGTCACCATTATGACCGCCCCCTCGAAATTGTCAATGGCAGCCAGCATGGCGTCGCAGGAATCCATGTCCAGGTGATTGCTCGGTTCGTCCAGCAACAGAAGATTGACCGGCGTTACCAGCAGTTTGCCGAGCATGACCCGGCTCTTTTCCCCCCCGGAGAGCACGCTGATTTTCTTCACGGCATCGTTCCCGGAAAACATCATGGCCCCGCAGATATTGCGAGCCAGCTGCCGGTCGGTGTCCGGATGGGTGTAGAGGATTTCATCTTCCACGGTGTTACTGTCCACCAGGGACTGTACATTGGTCTGTTCGAAGAAGCCCTTAACCACGTTGGGATTGTAGGTGATGCTGCCCGCGCTGGGCGTGAGCAGGCCGGCGATGAGCTTGAGCAGGGTTGTTTTGCCTCTACCATTTTTGCCGACAACGCAGATACGGTCGCCCTTGTTGACTGTAAAGGACAAGCCGGGAATCAAGTGTTCGGTATCCGGACGGTAGCGAAAGTCAAGGGTATCGATGGTCATGACATGCTTGGGCGCAAACGGGGCGCTTTTAAACGTAAAGTCGAGGGTCTGGGCCGCCTCCAGTTTGTCCTTCTTTTCCATTTTGCCCAGGGTCTTGATGCGGGACTGAACCATGTTGGCCAGGCGGGCCTTGGCCCGGAACCGGGTGATGAACAGCTCGATTTCTTTGCGCTTTTTTTCATCATTGACCCTGGTCTTTTCGTAGATCTCCTCTTCCTGGGCCAGCTGGTTATAGTACTTCTGGGTGTCACCGGCGATTTTCCGGATTTTGCGGCGATGGATCCCGGCCACGTGCGTCACCAGGCCGTCCATGAAGCCGCGGTCGTGGGTGATCAACAGAACTTCATGGGGCCAGTTGTTGAGAAATCGCGTGATCCAGCGAATCGAGGTGATGTCCAGGTAGTTGGTGGGTTCGTCGAGCAGCAGCAGGTCGGGCTCGGACACCAGCACCTTGGCCAGGTTCAACCGCACCTGGTATCCGCCGGAAAACTCTCCGGGGGGACGCTGCATGTCAGCGGGGGTGAACCCCAGGCCGGCCAGAATTTTTTCGACTTTCCAGGCTTGATCCTTCTCCGCCGCGGGCAGACCCAGCATGCCTTCCTCCACAATTGTGTCCCGCGAGAAAGACAAGTGCTGCTGGACGTGGCCGATACGGTAATTCTTGGGAATGACGACGGTACCTTCGTCGGGTTGTTCCGTGCCCGTGATCATTTTCAGCAAGGTGGTTTTACCGTGGCCGTTGCGCCCTACCAGCCCCACCCGTTCGCGGGTATTGATGCGGACGCTGACCCGGTCGAGCAGGACCCGGTCACTGAAGCTTTTGGAAAGGTTGTCGATACTGATCATGCTGAAGGTGTATAAAGTAACCGCCTGCGGGTGTCAACGATAGAACCGGACCAGCCGCCGGTGGTATCGACGGGTTTTCAAGCGGTGCTTGACCCAGGCCAGGCCGGTGATGCCAAGGACGCGATAGAGGGCCATGCCAAAGGGAAGAAAGGCCTGCACCAGGGGTGTCAGGTAACAGATACGAATCAGATCGGCATATAGCTGTTCAATGGTGGCGGCATCCAGGAGGATGGTATTGCCGACCCGTTTCAGGTGCCAGCGGGCCGCTATCCGGCGGGCAGGTGCGGCGCCGTCGCGAAAACGGATTTCAGCATGAAACGAACCCCGGGGCCAAAGCGGGTCTGGCGGTACGGGATTCTCAAGCGCGGCTACAGCCCTGCGGGCCATGGTTTGCCGCAGCGCATGCAGTTTCCGGGGTGCCCGGGGCGTTGGTTTGGGCATGGCAAAAGTGGTGATGCCGGGCAAGGCTTCCCGGGCCTGATCGCAGGCCGCGGGGCAGCCGGAGAAGAAAAGCGGCCGAATTCCGTATGGCCCCAGAACAGCACTGAATAGTTCCACCTCAGCAAGGGGGCGGCCGTTGACAGCTAACCGCGCAATTCGGGATGTCAACGTGTGGGCCAGGAAACCATGCGTCCCGGAAGCTGCATGCAGGCCGACGAATAGGACCGCGTCCGCTCCGTCCGGGTTGCCGATCCCGGGGACGCTGCCGCGGCGATAGCCCTGGATCAGTGTGGCGCGGGAATCAAGTAAATCCGGGATCAGATTGTAGCCGGTGCGGTGAAAATCATGGATGGTGATGCGCGGAACGCCCGCATCGAAAAGGGCGGTTGTCACCGCCTGGACATCCCGGGTCATGGCCAGGCAGGCTGTGGGCCAGCTGGCGGTCATGAAAGCGGAAGCGGCATAGTCCGGGCACCCGGAGCTGCCTTCGATATCGGCGATGATAAGGACGTGATTAACCATGATTTGAATCAATGTCCGCGCCAAAATAACCAAAACCAATGCATCCCGTAGAGACGCAGAGGCCCAGGGAAGACCAAAACCAAAGATTTGGCCGCACTTCGTGCGAGAAAGCAATTAGCCCCTGGTTGGTTTCGGATTTTACCGGTGAAGCCGGAACAAATTCAGGCTTTCCCGACTTCGCTGGACTGCCTATCCAATATTTTTTAAGGAGGACGTCTCTGCGTCTTGGCGTCTCTGCGCGAGGATAAGTTTTTAGATTTTGATTTTTTAGGAGAAGAGGCACAAGACCAGGCCCGATGTATCGCGCTACAGCCCAAAGAAAGCCTAAATTGGATTTTAAAAGACTATCCATTTCTACCGGTGTGGAATTTTCGCGGAACCCGGGCGGTTATCGACGAGACGATTTCGTAATTGATCGTACCCAGCACGCCGGCGATCTCGTCAGCTGTGATGGTCTCGTCACCCTGGCGGCCGAGGACGATGACTTCATCACCGGTGCGCACGCCTTCAATGTGGCCCACGTCGAGCATGGTCAGGTCCATGCACACGCGGCCGACGATGAGGGCTCGCTGTCCCCGCACCAGCATGGTGCCCCGGGAGCTCAGCAGTCGGCTGTAGCCGTCGGCGTAGCCGATCGGGACGGTGGCGATGGTCGTGGGCGCGGGTGCCCGGTAGGTCATCCCATAGCTGACGCAGAACCCGGCGGGAACTTTTTTGACATGCACCAGGCGCGCTTTCAGGGACATGACCGGTCGCGTGGCCAGTTGGTCAAGGTTGACTTCGGCCGATGGGTTGAGGCCATACAGGGCGATACCCGCGCGTACCATGTCCAGGTGGGTTTGCGGATGGGCCAGAATAGCAGCACTGTTTGCGGCGTGCCGAAACCTGAATTCAATCCCGGCCTTTGCCAGGGCATCGATATAGTCGCAAAACAGGGCAAATTGTTTTTCCGTATAGGCGGTATCGCGGCTGTCCGCGGCCGCAAAGTGGGTGAAAATACCTTCCAGGTCCAACCCGGGCAGGCTGGCGATTCGCCTGGCGATCTCTACCCGCTGGGGGTCTAATCCCGTTCCCTTTTCACCGGCCGGACGCAGTCCAAGACGCCCCATGCCGGTATCGGTTTTAAGGTGGGCGATGATCTGCCGGCCGGCGGCCACGGCTGATTCCGAGATAGCTGCGGCAGTATCCAGGTCGAAGACGGTCAGGGCCAGATCATGCTCCAGGGCCAGGGCAGCAAATTCGGGCGGCGTGTAGTTCAGTACCAGGAGCTTGCCGTCGATGCCGGCCGCTCTCAGGGCCACTGCCTCCTGGACCCGGGCCACGCCCAGGCAGTCGGCACCACCGGCCAGGGCCTGCCTGGCGACTTCCACGGCACCGTGCCCATAAGCGTTGGCCTTTACGACGGCCATAAACCGGGCCTCCGGGGCAGTTACTTTTTTCAGCTGCTCTATATTGACCGTGATCGCGTCGAGGTCGATGTCAGCCCGAACCAGCGGAGTATCCAATATAAGATCCTCACTTTTAGTCAGTCTTTGAAAACCTGGTTTTCAGCTCCCGGTCAGATATAATTGGCTATGCCGTGGTAACCGTTTCCAGGTGTTTAGACTGTAGGCTGAAGACGGTTAGGTAGTACTTTCCCATGATTGGAAATCATTGATGGGGCTGTTAGCTGTCAGCCATTAGTTTTTAGCTGAAATGCAAAGACGGATTGCTAATCGCTAGCTGCTAAACGCCATATCCAGATGTTTTCATACAGCCTAAAGGCCTATAGCCTATCACCCTGAATCCGGCCACCCGATTAGGACATGTTTGGTTGCACACCGCTTAAAGGGGGCAATCCAAAGCTTGGTCCTCTGAGCCAGGATTCTTTCCAAATAAAAAACCTCGTAAAAGCCTGGAACCCTTTTACGAGGTTTTCTGAACAAAATCAATTGATTTGTCCGTTCGTAGCACCGCGGGTTTACGCGCGGCGCTAGAAGGCTACAAGAGCGCGTCTATATCAGTATATTCCATATCAAAAGCGTCGGCGACGCCTTTGTAGGTCACCTTGCCGTTGACCACGTTGGCGCCCAGTTTGATTTCGTTGTTTTCCTGCATGGCCTTTTTCCAGCCCTTGTTGGCGATTTCCACCGCGTAGGGCAGGGTTGCATTGGTCAGGGCCATGGCGCTGGTTTTGGCCACCGCACCGGGCATGTTGGCCACACAATAGTGGATGACACCGTCTACAACGTACGTGGGATCGCCATGCGTGGTGGCCTTGCTGGTTTCAAAGCAACCGCCCTGGTCAATGGCCACGTCCACGAGCACGGAGCCTTCCTTCATGGTGGGCAGCATGTCTCGCGTTACCAGGCGGGGGGCTTTTGCACCCGGAATCAAAACCGCCCCGACAACGACATCGGATTTTTTGACCAGCTCCCGGATCGTGGCCGGGCTGGACATCATCGGAATACAGTTGGCCGGCATCACGTCGCTCAGGTAGCGCAGGCGGTCGAGGCTCATGTCCAGCAGGTAGACCTGGGCGCCCAGTCCGCAGGCCATTTTAGCTGCATGGGTCCCCACGACACCGCCGCCGATAACCGTCACGACACCCGGTTCAACGCCGGGAACACCGCCGAGCAGGACACCCTGGCCGCCCTGGGCCATTTCGAGGTATTTGGCGCCCTGCTGGATGGCCATGCGGCCGGCCACTTCACTCATGGGCGTAAGCAGGGGCAGGCTGCCGTCTGCTTTCTGGATGGTTTCATACGCAATGTTGATGGAACCGCTTTTGATCAGGGCATGGGTCAGTTCCTCGGCCGCGGCCAAATGCAGGTAGGTAAACACGATCTGGTCTTTGCGAATCAGGTCGTACTCGGCCGGCAGGGGCTCTTTTACGTGCATCACCATGTCGGCTTTTTCAAAGATCTCGGCCGCGGTGGCGATCAGTTCGGCCCCGGCCGCGGTGTATTGTTCATTGGTAAAGCCGCTGCCGGTGCCGGCATTTTCTTCGACTAAAACGGTGTGCCCATTCTGCCGCATGACCTCTACGCCGGCCGGCGTCATGCAGACCCGATTTTCCTCAGCTTTAATCTCTTTTAAAATTCCGACTATCATGATTGCCTCCTTATCTAGCGATGCGTTGCATTGTGTTGCCAGTTTCAGATCCGGTTAACGATTTATTTAGGAATCACCCACTGTCAGCGTGATCTCTTCAAGTTTATCCCGGATGCCCTTGGGCAGCAGGGTCCATTTGCGCTTGGATTTCATGACGACAAAGGTCTCGCTGGATTTAATCCCCCCGACCTTGTAGAGCTTTTCAGAGAGAAAGCGATGCAGCCCCACCATGCCCTCCACTGAGATGACTTCTACGATGATGTCATATTGGCCGGTCACCACACAGGCCCAGACCACCTGGTCCAGGGCGGAAATTTCTTCCAATTTGGTGTCCAGTTGGTAGGTGTCCAGACGGATGCCCACGAAGGCCGTGGTCAGTCCGCGGGTTTTATAGGCGTCCAGCAACCCGGCAATTTTCAAAACAGCTGTATCGGTAAGCGCCTTGAGTCGGGAACGGACCGTGGGGCTGGTGATATTGAGATGCTCCCCGATCTTGCCGGCCTGCAGGCGTCCGTCTTCACTGAGCCTGCTGATAAGCTGTTTGTCGATGGAATCGATTTGCTTTTTCGTCATATCAAGATATCCATTGGCCGGTGGTTCCGACCGGCAGTTCCTTCATCTAAAACGCTGCGGCGCCCAGGCCTTTGGCAATGGGCCCGTTGAACTGTACGAAAGTGACCTAGAAAGTGTGCTGCGAACGCAGTGCAGACCGAAAGAACCGTGAAAGAAATATGATGAATATATTGCTATATAGAAAAAAACTTGTCAATATTTTTTTCAAATAATAAATTTATACGCCAATAAACTTACAAAATGTGGATTTCGGGTGGTTGTTCATTCTCGTTCCGCATAGAGGGTGTGGGCCTGGTAGGAACTGCGCACAAACGGTCCGCTGGCAACCTGTTCAAAGCCGGCATCCAGGGCCTTTTGCTTCCAGCGGTCAAACTGCTCGGGTTCAATGTAGTTTTGCACGGGCAGGTGTGCTTCGGTCGGCTGCAGGTATTGACCCAGGGTCAGCATTTTGCAGCCGACCGTCAACAGGTCGCTCAACGCCCTTTCGACTTCATCCTCAGTTTCGCCCAGCCCGAGCATCAATCCGGATTTGGTGGGAATGGCCGGTGCCAGGCGGGACGCTGTCTTCAAAAGTTTAAGGGATCGCGCATAGACCGCTTCCGGACGTACCACCGGGTAGAGGCGCGCCACCGTTTCGAGGTTGTGGTTCAGGACATCTGGTTTTGCGGCCAATACCGCTTCAAGGGCCGATTGGCTGCCGTTGAAATCAGGTACCAGTACCTCGACCTTCACGCCCTGGATGTGGCGGCGCAACTGGGTGATGGTGCCCGCGAAGATCGAGGCTCCGCCGTCAGGCAGGTCATCACGGGTCACCGAGGTTACCACCACATACTTGAGTTCGAGGGCGGCGGCGGCTTCGGCCACCCGTAGCGGCTCCTGCTGGTCGAGACTGCCGTCAGGGCCATGGGCCACGGCACAAAAACCGCAGGTCCGGGTGCATCGGTCGCCAAGGATCAGAAAAGTGGCGGTTTTATGGGAAAAGCACTCCCACTGGTTGGGACACTTGGCCTCCTGGCAAACCGTATGGAGGGCTCCTTTTTTGATCATCGCCCGCACATTTTCATAGGCCGGGCCGGTGGGAAGGCGTTTGCGCAGCCAGGCTGGTTTGGGCTGTCGTTTTTTGGTGGTTATCTTCAAGTTGCACCTTCCCAATCAATATTGAAAACCGCAGCCATATGGGTGGCCAGCCGTTCGCGAACCCGGGCAACCGTGATGTCGGCAGCTCCGGCTTCCGCCAGCGAGATGATGCCCACGTCAGTCAACCCGCACGGGTTGATCCAGCTGAACGGGGTCAAGTCGGTGACCACATTCAGCGCCAGACCGTGCAGGGTGACGCCTCTTTTTACGGCGATGCCGATGCTGCCCAATTTGTCGTTACCGATCCAGACACCCCGGTTTTTCACATTGCGTTCGGCCCGAATGCCCCAGTCGGCGGCTGTTCGCAGCATGACCTCTTCAAGGCAATCAACATAGTCGGCTACCCCGAGACCGGCCGTTTTCAACTTGATGAGCGGATAGACCACCAGCTGTCCGGGACCGTGATAGGTGATGTTGCCGCCGCGTTCGGTTTTGAAGACCGTAACCCCGTGCTTGTCCAGAAAGTCGTCGGAAACCGTAAGGTTTTCACAGCCGCCGCGTTTTCCGAGGGTGAAGACCGGCGCATGCTCCAGGAAAAGGACGATTCCTTCCTTGCCTTCAGACTGTACCTGCGCTGCCAGGCGGTATTGCAGATCGAGGGCTTCGCTATATGGGAGAACAGCTAGGTCTAATCGGGTCCACCGGTTGTGAGGCGCCAGTTTTGCAGGTGTTTCGATCTGTCCGGAGATTGTGGTTGTCATGCAGTCAAATGGCCATTTGCAGGCCATGCCAAATTTAATTGTTTCGATTTTAAATATGAATGTCACTCAAAGCGCAGTGAGCCGACGTCGCTCCTGTGGCGAAGTTGGCTCACCCCTATGCGCTTCAAAATATCGGGTATCTATATTGATATACGTTAACAACTGGCCAGGCGATGCGCAACGCTAACCGCGCAGACATGGCTTTCTCGCCGCCAGCGTCTCATCCAGACGCTTGACCTTGGTATTGACCGGGGCGGCGTGCAGGGCGTCCGGGTTCTCCTCAGCTTCGGCGGCAATGGCTTTCAGCGTGTCGACAAAGCGGTCGATATCCTCCTTGCATTCCGACTCCGTGGGCTCGATCATCAGGGCGCCGGGCACCACGAGGGGGAAATAGATGGTCGGGGGGTGCACCCCGTTGTCGATCAGGCGTTTGGCGATATCCAGGGTCGACACCTTGAGGGCTTCCTGCTTGGCGTCGTTGAAGACACACTCATGCATGCAGGGCCGGTCATAGGGCAGGTAGAACGTGCCTTTCAGGCTCTCCTTGATGTAGTTGGCATTCAAAACAGCATACTGGCTGACCTTCTTGAGATCGGCCCCCAGGCTGCGAATATAGCTGTAAGCCCGAACCAGGATGCCGAAGTTTCCGTAAAAGGCGTGGATCTTGCCGATTGAATCTGGGAAATCATGGGAGAGGGTATACTGCCCGTCCTGCTCCACGACTCGCGGCACCGGCAGGAACTTCTCAAGCTGCTCCGAGACGCATACCGGGCCGCTGCCCGGACCGCCGCCGCCATGCGGTGTCGAGAATGTTTTATGCAGGTTCAGGTGCAGGACATCCACCCCCGTACAGCCGACGTTGACGATGCCCATGATGGCATTCATGTTGGCGCCGTCACCGTATACGAGCCCGCCCTTGTTGTGGACGATGTCGGCCACCTCACCGATATGGTCTTCGAACAGCCCCAGGGTGTTGGGATTGGTCACCATGATACCGGCTGTATCTTCATCCATGACAGCGGCGATCTCCGCCGGGTCCAGGACACCATCCGCGTTGGATTTGACCGGGATGGATTTATATCCGCACAGGGCCGCACTGGCCGGATTGGTGCCGTGGGCTGTATCCGGAATCAGAACCTTGGTGCGGGGCTTGCCCAGGCTTTGATGATAGGCATGAAAAATCATCATACCGGTCAGCTCACCGTGGGATCCGGCCGCGGGCTGCAATGAGACCGCCGGAAAGCCGGTCACCTCGGCCAGGTATTGCTGGAGTTCGCAATACAGCTTCAAGGCCCCCTGGCTGAGCTCGGGCGGCAGCAGGGGGTGCGCATTGGCAAATCCGGGCAGAGCGGCCTGTCGTTCATTGGTTTTGGGATTGTATTTCATGGTGCACGATCCCAGGGGATACATGCCGGTGTCGACCCCGAAATTCCAGGTGGACAGGCGGGTGTAGTGGCGGACCACGTCCAACTCGCCCAAATCAGGAAAGTCCGGCCCCTCACCGACCAGGGCGCTGTCCATTTCGGCACCCGGCACATCGCTTGCGGGTATGGACATGCCCATGCGGCCCGGGGACCCTTTTTCCCATAAGAGCGGTTCATTGAGGATCAGTCCGGTGGTTCCAATGGGTTCATTCATGACTGCACCTCCTTTATCAGTTCATCCAGGTCTTCTTTGGAAGCGGTCTCCGTGGCGCACAGCAGGTAGCTGCCGGCCAGATCCGGATACCAGGGACCCAGGGGGACACCGGCCACGATTTTTTTCTCCAGTAGCTGCCGGTAGGTGGTGTCGAACCCGTCGGGAAAGGTCGCCACGAATTCATTGAAGGTCGGCGCGGTAAACGGACTTTTGATGCCGGCCCCGGCCAGTCCGTTTTTCAGGTACTGGGCCTTGTCATGGTTCAGCCGGGCCAGCTTGCGGATGCCGGTTCCCCCTAAAGAGGCCATGTACATGGCAGACATGGTGGCGCACAGGCCCTGATTGGAGCAGATGTTCGATGTGGCCTTCTCGCGGCGGATATGTTGTTCCCGGGTTGCCAGGGTGAGGACGAACCCGCGCTTGCCGTCCTGGTCCACGGTCTGCCCGATCAGCCGGCCGGGCATGGAGCGCAGGCATTTTTTGGTGGCGGCAAGCATACCCAGGCCCGGTCCGCCATAAGAACGCGGGATGCCGAAACTCTGGCCTTCACCGCAGGCCACGTCGGCGCCGAGGCTGCCCGGGCTCTTGAGCAGGCCGTACGCCAGGGGCTCACTGAAAGCCACGATGAACAGGGGTTTGGGGTCCGTGTGGACCTTTGCGGCCAACGTTTTGAGATCTTCGACACATCCGAAGAAATTGGGGGATTGTACCGCCACACCGGCCAGCTCTTCCAGGTTGGCCAGGCCGGAAAGATCCGTGCGCCCATCCGCCCCGTAGGGCAGTTCGATAATTTCGTATCCGGTTGGGGCCAAATAAGTTTTGACGACCTCGCGGTACAGCGGGTTGATGGCGGTCGAAACAGCGACCTTTTTCCGGCGGGACACCCGGATCGACATCAGCAGGGCTTCCGCCAACCCCGACGCACCGTCATACATGGAGGCATTGGCCACATCCATTCCGAGCAGGGCGGTGACCAGGGTCTGGTATTCGTAGATGGCCTGGAGCGTGCCCTGGCTGATTTCCGGCTGGTAGGGCGTATAGGCCGTGAAAAACTCGCCCCGCAGGATCAGCTGGCGAATGGTTTCGGGAATATAGTGGTCATAGCTGCCCGCGCCCAGGTAAACTTTGTGCTCGGGGGTGGCGGCCATATCGGCGGCCAGGGTATCCATGTGGTGATTGAGTTCCCACTCGGACATCGGTTTGGGCAGATCGAGCGGCTCCGTCCGCCAGCAATCTTTGGGGATGGTGGCGAACAGGCCGGCAAGACTATCGACACCAACCACCTTGAGCATGGCTTGAATGTCTTGTTCGGTATGGGGTAAGTAGCGCATGGTGTTATCCTTTCAGTACTTCAAGGTAACCGTCCTTGTTCATGAGGGACTCGGCTTCGGATGCATCCGAGACCTTGACCTCGATCATCCAACCTTCTCCGTAGGGATCAGTGTTGACCAGTTCGGGAGCATCTTCCAGGGCTTCGTTGATGGCGGTCACTTCTCCGCCCACCGGCATATACAGCTCGGACACGGCTTTGACCGACTCCAGGGTGCCGAATTCGTCGCCCTTGGCAAAGCTGTCGCCCACGCCGGGCAGCTCTACGAAAACGATGTCACCCAGCTGGTCCTGGGCATAATCGCTGATGCCGATTTTGGCCGTGTCGCCGCTCAGCTTCACCCACTCGTGGTCTTCGGTGTATTTTACATCCTCCGGTAAATTGAGCTCATTCAACTCTTTCATTTAAGTTCCTCCTTTCATAGACTGCATCCAGCGGTTTCTGTGTGTTCTGGTCATGATTATAACTGCGTATACGGTTTCCATTTCTATAGCTGCAACTCAAAGCATATCCTTCAACGGGCGGCGGGCCGTGCGGTCCGGCCGGATATCGTCAACGATCATTGCTTTGAGTTTGCGGCGCTTGTCCTGCGGGTAAATGAGGGTTCCGGCCGGTAGGTCGGCGGAGACTTTAACAAATCCGCAGCACAGGCCCTTGGCCTTGAACCCTTCCGGTTTATCCGGACTGGCCAGTGAAAAGATACGATCCTGGTGCCGCCCGATTCCCATATCCGTGGCGCAAGTCAACACCGTACCGAGGGTTCGACCGACATCATCGACGACTTCGGTTTCCGCCGGGTTGGCCACCTTGCGCAGGTCAAAGCCGGCAAAGGGGCGGGTATAATCGGCATCTCCGGCTGCCAGCAGGGCCTGGCTGCCGAGGAATGTTTTCGTGAAAGCAGTCTGGCCGGCATCCCAGGGGAGGGCAAACGGCCAGGGGTTGTTGCGAAACGGCCAGGGACCGATATCCTGATGGCTCAACGGCAGGACGGCCCCGGCCCGTAAAGAATCACGGGCTGCCAGCCCGCAGGGGACGATGCCGAACGATTCGCCGGTGGCCAGCAATGCATTCCAGAGTGCCACTGTCTCGCCGGCGGACACAAAGAGCTCGAATCCGAATTCACCCGTGTATCCGGTGCGGGACACCAAAACGGCGGCGCCGCTTTGCGAATGGACCGGTGGGGTGATGTCAGCGTCGGCCACAAAATAGCCTTGAAAGGCAAAATAGGGCAGTTTTTTGAAGACCGTATCAGGGTCGGCCAGGATCTGGGAGAGGATTTTGGCGGCCGCCGGACCCTGGATGTCGATCTTGCCGAGTTGATCGGTCATGTCCGTGATCCGAATCGTATCCAGGGTGCCGGCCTGACTCGTCAGGTGAGCGGCGATGTCGGCGCCCATGCCGGCATTGACCACGATCATATAATGATCGGGGGCCACCTGGAAGATGATGGCGTCGTCGAAGACGTGGCCTTTTTCGTCCAGGAAGGCGCCATAGACGCAGCGCCCGGGGGACAGGGGCGCTTTGGCGGGGCCGATGCATCCCGCCAGGTTGCCGGTGAAGGTGGCCTGCAGCAGGTCGAAGGCCCCGGGGCCCTCGACGAGGACAACCGCCATGTGGCTGGTATCGAACAGGCCGGCTGCGGTTAGTACGGCAAGGTGTTCCGCTTTGGCCCCGGCACCGTACCACATGGGCATGTCATATTCTCCGAATACGGCCATATTGGCGCCGTGTCCGGTGTGCCAAGCATGCAGCTGGGTGGTTTTCATGGGGTTCTCCTCTGTGCCGGGGTGCGCGTTTGGTGCCTCCGAACACGGCTAAAGAATATACGGCACCTTGATGTTGTAGCCTTTATAAATGACGAACGTTTCCACCGACCGGACATCTTTGATCTTGACCGCCTCTTCCGTATAGAATTCCAGGAGGCCGAAGCCTTCCTTCAACAATACAACCAGGATCAGGTCGAACCGGCCGGTGACCACGCTGACACTGACCACGCCCTTCAGTTTGCTGAATTCTTCGCCTTTCTTTACCAGGTTCATGGATTTCAGTTTAACGCCGATCATCACCAGGCGGTGACCTTTCAGGGCTTCGGGATCCACCAGGCCGGAAATCTCCAGGACCCCTTTTTGCTTGAGTTTCCGGACCCGGCTGCGCACCGTGTTTTCGGAAATGGAAAGCTCTTCGGCAATTTTCTTGTAAGATGCCCGTCCGTCCCGGAGACGTTTGATGATCTCTATGCTGCTGTCGTCGATTTTCATGTCCGGCATCCTTTCGGTACGGCCAACGCGACATCCTCTCTTCCAGATGCACCGGGCACGGGCGGGATGAAGCGGGACAGTCGCAGGATGATCGATTGTGAAGCCCGGAAGTTTGCTTTTTGAAAGTGTTTCTAAAAAACGTTTGAAACCGCAAGGCTTAAGGGTTTATGGGTAGGCTGTTCGCCTGGCATTTACTGCGGCACAATAACCACCCAGTAAATTATATTGACGAAATTGTCAATAAAATAATATAAATTTCATGATTACCTCAAAAAAGAATCTATTTTTGGACGAATAAATCAAATTATACGTTATTTAGAAAAAGGGGGGTAGGACGAATGGGGCTGAAGACAGCGATTCTGGGGGCCGGACCGGGTGGGTATGTGGCTGCCGTCAGGGCGGCCCAGCTCGGGGCGGACGTGACCATTATAGAAGATGACAATGTGGGGGGGGACCTGCCTGAACTGGGGCTGCATCCCCTCCAAGATATTGAAATCCACAGCTGACCGCCTGGTGGACATCCAACACGCCGGTTTGTTCGGTATAGATGCGGATCCGCAGCCGACGCTCAACATGCCGGCGCTGACCGAGAGGAAGGCGCGTGTGATCGAGGTTCAGCGCAAGGGGATCGCAGCTCTTTTCAAGCACCATGGTGTGCGCTACCTCAAAGGTCGGGGGTCGATAGCGGCGACCGGCCAAATCGAGGTACAGGGGCCGGAAGACCATGTGGCGGATGTGGATTACGACCGCCTCATCCTCGCCACTGGCTCCCGCCCCATGGAGATTCCGGCCTTTCCCTATGACGGCCAGCGGATCATATCCAGCAATGAGGCCCTGTACCTCGACGAGATCCCTGCTGCGGTCGTGATCGTGGGCGGCGGCGTGATCGGCTGCGAGTTTGCCAGCATCCTGGCCGCGTTCGGATCGCGGGTGACCGTGGTCGAAGCCCTGGACCGGCTTCTGCCGTTGCCGGCGGTCGATGCCGACTGCTCCAAAGTGCTGGCCCGGGAAATGAAAAAGCGCAAGATCGCCTTCCATGTCAACCGCACGGTCGAGGCGGTTGAACGTACCGGCGACCAGCTGAAAGTGCGGGTGGGGCCTTCTCCCTTTGCTAAGAATTTAAAAGAAAGGGACAAGCAGCCACTGGAGATAGAAGCAGACAAGGTGCTGGTATGCGTGGGGCGCACACCCAATGCCGGGGATATCGGTTTGGAAAACCTCGGGGTGACTACGGATGAGCGTGGCTGGATAGTGGCCGATGAGCGCTTGCAGACCAACGTCGACGGTGTTTTTGCCATCGGGGATGTCCTCGGTCCCTCAAAGATCATGCTGGCCCACGTGGCTTCCAGCGAGGGGCTCGTGGCGGCCGAAAATGCCGCCGGGGGTGACTATCGGATGGATTATGCCGCCGTTCCGGGGGCCGTATTCACCGTACCGGAAGTCGGTAATGTAGGCTTGTCAGAGGACCAGGCTCGCGAGAGCGGGATGGCTGTACGGGCCGATACGGTTCAGTTTCGAACCATCGGCAAAGCGCAGGTCATAGGTGAGATTGCCGGACAGGCCAAGATCGTTTCCGCTGCAGACACCGGCCGTATTCTCGGGGTACACATTATCGGTCCGCATGCCTCGGACCTGATCGCCGAAGGGACCCTGGCCATTCAGAACGGTCTGACCGTTGCGCAGCTGGTGGGGACCATTCACGCCCACCCGACCCTGGCGGAGATCATGCTGGAAACAGGCCTCAAAGCCCTGGATCGCGGGCTGCACGGTTGAATCGGATCCTTGGAGATACATGCTCCGGTAGATTTATCATCAAAGAATGGAAGCTTTCTCAAAAATAGGATTTTGGTCCAAGGTCAAGGCGGGAGCGACATCCGAACCGGAGGAATACACCAGGTATTTTGAGGATTTGGATTTCGCTCCCAACGCCGAGATTGGGCCAAAAGGCTGTTTTTGAGAAAGCTTCTAATAGTGTCCTTCGTCTCCTGCAAAAGGCGGCCTGCGGCCAACCATTGATTCGAGCATGGTCAGTTCCATGTCAGTATGATTGATGACCGGTGCCTTGGCGATCAGCTGCCCGTCGGCTTGTGTTTGCCGGTAGATATAGCGCGGGCTTTCGTGGTGCCGGGTTTTAACCGTTTCCAGCGTGTCGCCCGTGACGGTCGATTCCAGGCTGGCCTTCCCGTAACAAAGGCAGACATAAGTTCTATCCTGCTCCGCCTCCAGGTAGAGTCCCGTGCCCCTAATTCCAGCAACGGCCGTGGGAGTCACAAAGCGGGCCCGGCTCTGCCGCAGGACGGTCAACACTTTCCCGCGGGTCAAATTTACAACCTGGCCGGCTTTTTCCGCGAGACTTTCTGCCGGTGCGGCCGGCAGTTCAAGGCGGGTGTTATCCCGCACGAGGAAAACTGATTTCCCCAGAACAAGAACGGCCATGGCCGGTGTCCCGGTTTCCACGATGTCGCCGTAATTGACCGGGGTGCCGACCTGGGCAGGCTTTCCGTTCAGCCGCACGTCCCCGCGGACCCGCTTCATTTCCGGTTCGTAACCCAGGCGGCCCATGGCCGCGGCTGTTTTGATCAGGACCGGGAAGGGCACCAGCCCCATTGCGCTGCCCGCCAACAGCCAGCGTAAGGTCCGTCGGCGTCCGATAGTAAACTGATCGTTTTGCATGACAGCCCCCTGTTGCGAATGATGAATGGGTGCTTATCCTAGAGGCTAACTCAAAAATGCCTTTTGGCCCAATCTCTGCGTTGGGTGCGCGGTTCCCATCCTCAGAATACTTGAGAATTTACCACGCAAGGCACCGGCTTCGCTGGCGCCTCCGGTAGGAACCTCACGGCCGCCTTGCCTGTCCGGCGTGCTCGCAGAGCGTAGAAGGGACCTTGAACCAAAATCCTATTTTGAGATAGCCTCAAATAGTCAACCCGGTCTAAGTACCCCACGGTGCAGGTACAATATAAAAATGATACGCGCTCTGCAAAATGGACGCAACTACATTTTGCTTCCGTTGCGCAAAAGACCGGCTCTTCAACTGGAGACATCCGATGACCAGAGATCTGCAAGCCGCTTACCATGAAATGCGAAAAGTGCGGGGGCCCGATTACAAACCGCGTACCCATCACCTGGATGCCGACGGCTGGGCCCGCTATACCAATCGCCTGTTTCTCGAGAGCAGTCCGTATTTGCTGCAGCATGCCCACAATCCGGTGGACTGGCATCCCTGGGGTGAAGAAGCGTTTCAAAAGGCTCGTCAAAAAAACTTGCCGGTATTGGTGAGTATCGGTTATGCCACCTGCCACTGGTGCCACGTGATGGAAGCTGAGTCCTTCGAAGATGAAGAGATTGCCCGGACGATCAATGCCAACTTTGTACCGATCAAAATAGACCGGGAGGAGCGTCCCGACGTAGATTCAATCTACATGCAGGCTGTCCAGGCCATGGGGCTGGGCGGCGGATGGCCCTTGAATGTCTGGTTGACCCCGGACCTGAAACCCTTTTTCGGCGGGACCTATTTCCCGGCCCGGGATGGAGACCGGCCGGGGGCCACCGGGTTTCTTTCGGTTCTCAAGGCACTCAAGGCCTATTATGACGACAACCGGGGCAAGGTGGACGAAACCGCCCGGGCGCTGGCCACCCACCTGGCGGCGCTGAATAAAACCTCAGCGGATGGGGCATTGCCGGATGAAGACATCCTGCCGAAAGCCGTACAGTTGTTCCGCCAAATATACGATCCGGTCAATGGCGGCGTGCGCGGGGCCCCCAAGTTTCCCAGCAGTCTGCCGGTGCGTCTGCTGCTGCGCCATTACCGGCGTTCGGGTGAGGCCGCGACCCTGGATATGGCCGTGCACACCCTGGAAAAGATGGCCGCGGGCGGCATGTATGATCATATTGGCGGTGGTTTCCATCGGTATTCTACCGACGCGACCTGGCTGGTGCCGCATTTTGAAAAGATGCTGTACGACAATGCGCTGCTGGTGCCGGCCTATCTGGAAGGGTATCAGGTGACCCGCAATCCGCTGTTTAAAGAGGTCGCCCAACAGGTTCTCGATTATGTGTTAAAAGAGATGCAGGCACCGGGCGGGGCCTTTTACGCTGCCACGGATGCGGACAGCCTCGGTCCGGACGGTGAACCCGACGAAGGTTACTTTTTTACCTGGACGCCGGAAG
Organism: Olavius algarvensis Delta 4 endosymbiont; assembly: GCA_905176665.1. Classification (GTDB taxonomy): domain Bacteria; phylum Desulfobacterota; class Desulfobacteria; order Desulfobacterales; family CAJINA01; genus CAJINA01. The sequence goes on from CAJINA010000150.1 coordinate 48,538, forward strand.
AGGTGCGGGCCCTGTTGGAAAAGGAGACTGCTGACGCCGTGATCGCTTACTATGCCATGAGCGACAGGGGCAACTTTGAAGGACGCAACGTGCTGCATACACCGCAATCGCCGGGTAGCGTGGCCCAGGCGCTGGGGGCTGGTGAAAAGACATTGCTTGCCATGGTAGCCCGGGCCAGGGAAACGCTATGGGAGGCACGCCGCCAAAGGGACCAGCCGCTGCGGGACGAAAAGGTGCTGGCCGCCTGGAACGGGTTGATGATTTCCGCCCTGGCCCGGGCCGGTTTCGTGCTGGACCGGCCCGACTATACCGCCGCGGCCGAACAAGCCGCCCTGTTTATCCTCGCTAATCTGGTAGACGCCGATCGGCTGCACCGGTCGTGGACCGCAGGCCGTTTGGGTAGTCACGGTTTCCTGGAAGACTATGCCTTTATGACGGCCGCGTTTATAGATCTATACGAGGCCACCTTTGATCTTGGCTGGCTGGACAGGGCCTGTGCTTATGAGGAATTGACCGCCAGCCTGTTTGCCGATGAGCAGGGGGGGGGATTTTTTAACAGCCCACGCCGGCACAGCGAGCTGATCGTCAGGGAAAAAGGGGCCCAGGACAATGCGTTGCCATCGGGAAACTCCGTTGCCGCAGCCAACCTTTTAAGGCTGGGCGCCTACACCGGCCAGGCTGACTTGAGCCGGCGGGCCGAAGCTCTCTTCAAGGCCTTTAACGACAGTTTAATAGAGAACCCGGCGGCGTATTCGGAAATGCTCATAGCGGTTGAAGCCTATTTGGACGCTAGGGTGGAAATCATCATTGCCGTCGAGCCCGGCTGCGAGCAGATGACGGCGGAATTGCTGGATGTCTTGCGCGCAACCTTCCTGCCCAACCATGTTGTCTTCGTTGGTGATAACACCACAATTCAGCAGGCGGACCAACGGATTCCTCTTTTATCCGGTAAAACTACCATTGACCACCAGTCCACAGTTTATGTATGTGGCCGCAATGGCTGCCGCCAGCCGGTTTTCACCCCGGTACAGGTTGTAGAAGAAATATCAACAGCAGTGCTCCTCCCAAAGGAAAGTTGAGGCACCGGCACCCATGGCCTTGATGCGGGCCCGATACTCGGTTCAGCCGCTTTCCGCTTGACCCCTGTCGGCACATTGGCTATTTTCTAAGAGACACTGAACGCATCCATCCTGACAGATTACCTGAGCTTCCGATTTTGCTTCAGTCGTGCCCATTCGCGGGCGTCCGCTGCCACCGGCGCGGTGCCCATCTACATAACCGGGAGAACGTATGGTATCAGCCTATCAACCGGAACTTCGCCAGCACCATGTCCTGGTAGTTGATGATGATTCGGGTGTTTTGCGGATGCTGCAGACCTTGTTCGACAATGAAGGGTTGCAGTGCATAACTGCCGAAAGCGGGGCCCAGGCCCTGGCGTGCATGCAGGACCAGCAGATCGATGTCGTTCTCACCGACCTGCGCATGCCCGATTTGAACGGGCTCGAGTTGCTGGAGAGAATCCGGGCCCAATCGGATACGGATGTAATGATTATGACCGGTCACAGCGGGGATGTCACCTTTGAAGAGATCATCGAGAAGGGGGCCCTTGATTTTATACATAAACCCATCGAGCCGCGTGAATTGCTGCTGCGCCTCAAGCGGATCCTGAAAGCGCGCCGCCACCGGGAAGAACGTCGCTGGATGGAAGAACAGCTCGTGGCTACCAATCGCCTGATCAAGAAAAGTGAAGAGCGTTACCGCGCCCTGTTCGACAACAGTCCGGTGGCCACCGTGGTGGTCGATCATCAGGCGCGCATCATCAGTTTCAACCAGGCCAGGGACAACACCGGCGGCCGGACGCCCAAACCGGGTGATGTCATGTACCGCGACTTTGCCGGTGAACACGAATTCGACATGTACGCCGAGTTGCTGGACTGCATCCGCACAGGGGTGGCCAAGGAGTTCCCGCAGCAAAAGTACCGTGAAAAATATCTCAACATCCGCATGTCGCCTTTCTTTGCCGGGGCGATTATTACGTCCCATAATGTGACCCAGCTTAAAAAGTCGGAACTGCAGATCCGGTCCCTGACCCAGGACCTGCTCAAGGCCCAGGAATTCGAGCGTCAGCGGATTGCCCGGGAACTGCATGACAACGTAGCCCAGAATCTGGGGGCCCTCAAACTGGCCTTTGAAACGCTATTTGACGGTCAGCCGGCAGTCTCCGCCGAGATAAGGCAGCGGGTCGCCGATTTTTCCGAACAATTGAGTGAAGCCATCTCCAAGGTCCGCAGCATGTCCTACAACATGCAGCCCCTGAGCCTGGAACAGCTGGGGCTGGCACATGCCGTGGACAGCTTCTGTGACGATTATCAGCAGGCCAACACATTGTCGGTGGATTGCAGCTATGCGGGCTTTGAAAAATTGACCCTGGATTTCGAAACCCAGATCAATATCTACCGATTTGTACAGGAGGCCATGAACAACGTCAGCAAACATGCCGAGGCCGATAACATCAAGGTCCGGCTGATTGCTTCGCACCCGGAGCTGATCATTCGCATCGAAGATGACGGCCGGGGATTTGACGTAAAAAACCGTATGGCTGAAGCCCTGGATGAAAAACGGATGGGGCTGCGCAGCATGCAGGAACGGATCAATCTGCTCAACGGGCATTTTGAAATCCATTCCCAGACCAATCGGGGTACCCGGATTGTAGCGCGTGTCCCCGTCACTTAAGAAGCGATCCAAATGGCGGTGGTAACGTACAAAAGGGCGCGGACCACATCAGGTAATCCGCGCCATCCTGTTTAATAATATAGCTGAGGACGAATGGCCGTTGTGTGCAGTTTCGGTGCTGGGTATGATATTGTGGTTTGTAGGATATATCACAAAGTTTTCAGCCCCATGATATGTGCGGGAAGATAGCAGTATCGCCAGTTTTGACTTCAACTCAGAGACCACAAAATGTGGTGGTGTGTAAAGGATAACAGATGTTTGGATAGCCGGTTGATACCTGAAAAACTCGCGAAATTGCGACCAAATATCAGAAAGGGTAACGACTATGAGCCGTTACCCTTTCTTTAAACTACCCTGTACAAATGCATTAAAAGTCCTTAAAATTGTCTTCCTCGAATGGAATAAGATCGGCAGGTTTCGGATTTACCTTGCCAGGAAGGCTATCCGGGCGGACAGGTGCAGCCGGAACTTTTGCGGGACTCTTTGGTTGCTTGACAGTCGTGGCGGTACCCCCCGCAAGGGCTGATAGGTCACCTACAATGCCCTTCATCTGCTCAGCCTGGGCATTCATTTCCTCAGAAGCGGAGGCCGACTCCTCGGCACTGGCCGCATTCTGCTGAACGATCTTGTCCATCTCCACCACGGCCCCATTGACCTGTTGAATTCCCTCGGCCTGCTCATTGGAGGCGGCGGCTATCTCACTTACAAGTTCACCGACCTTGGCGGCACTGCCGGCCACTTCGGTAAACGCTTCGTTGGTGGTTTCGACCAGGCCGGAGCCCTCACCAATTTTCTTAACCGTACCTTCAATCAGGACAGTCGTATCTTTGGCGGCATCGGCCGCGCGCATGGCCAGGTTACGGACCTCATCGGCTACCACGGCAAAACCGGCCCCGGCTTCGCCGGCCCGGGCGGCCTCCACGGCTGCATTGAGCGCCAGCAGGTTGGTCTGAAAAGCGACCTCGTCAATGGTCTTGATGATCTTGGAGGTCTCATCGCTGGCCGTCGAGATCTCTTCCATGGAGGTGGTCAGGCGGCCCATGGAATCATTGGCCGTCGTGATAACCTTGGCGGCATCCTTCATCAGGGCGTCCGCCTGACCGGCGTTGTCGGCATTCTGCTTGGTCACGGAGGACATCTCCTCCAGGGACGCGGAGGTCTCCTCGATGGAGGCGGCCTGCTCGCTGGTACCCTCCGCCAGCTGCTGGCTGGAGGACGATACCTGGCCGGAGGCCGAGGCCACCTGTTCGGCACCTTCGTCCAGACCCGCAATGACCCGGCTTAGGAGTTTGGTGATCGAGCGGACCGCGTAAATTGCCAGCAGCACACCGATGGCGAAGATGATGCCACAGAAGATGTAGGCAAATGTGACAACGGACTCGGCATGGTGATCGGCCGCTTCCACCTTTTCTTCAACTACGGCATGAACCTCTTTAACGATGTTATGCGTCAGTTCTTCGATTTCATGGACCGCCTGGCGCATGGCGGGGTATTCGTTTTTAATGCCGGCGATGTTATCGGCGAGCTGGGCGAAAACGGTTACATAGCCTTTGGCATGCTTGACCAGCGCCTGGCCATTGGTTCCATCGAAAGTTCCGCTCTTGATGGCGGTTTCTATTTTGTCAACCACTTTGCGCGACTTGGCCACGTACTTGTCGTCCTCGCGTAGGATGAAATCTTTTTCGTGGCGCCGCATCATGAGGTAGTGGACCATTAAAGCGTCGGAGTCGAGGGCTTTTATAGCCGTTTCCATACCGTGCGCCTCCTTGCGCAGAGCCCCGCGAATACCGGAGTCCTTGTTGCCCTGGGCCTTGATATGGGCAACGATGTTCCCGAACCCTTTCTCATAGGCGGTCAGGACCGCTTCGATCTTTTTGCCTTCTGTCGCGATGTGGGCCAGGCCCAGTTCGCCGGCCCGGGCGGTCAGGTCCTGAGCCTGATGATGCAGTTTGTCAATCTCTTTATCCATTTTGGTGAGGTACTTTTCCTTCTGGCGGGCGATATAGTCTTTTTCATGGCGTCGGATGGTCAGGAGGGAGATCTCGATCTCTCCGGCTGCTTCGCCAATGGGCTGGTACGCCTTGACGAGGTCGTCGAATTCATGGGTCACGCTTTTGATCTGAAAGATACCGCCGCCGCTCAGGATAACGACCAGCAGAATCATGATGCCGAATGAAGCATAAAGCTTTTTCCCGATGGTGAGGTTCTTCATTTTTCCTCTCCTAAAAAAGTTAAGCGTTATGTATTGGTTGCAGGTCTTTTAGATTCAGGCGGCTTTTTCCAGAGCCGCAATCTCCTGTTCGTTCAATACTTTGTCAATATCGAGCAGGAGTTTAACCCCGCCCTCTATTTTGGCCATTCCCAGTATATAATCCGTATTCAACTTGGACCCGAAAGTAGGCGTTTTCTCGATATCTTCGCCGTTAATGTTTAATACTTCTGAAACCGCATCGACCACGATACCGATTTGTACGGTTCCGGCACTTCCGTGGACTTCAACGACGATGATGCATGTACGCTCCGTGTAGTCGATAGCGTCAATTCCAAACCGGAGCCTGAGGTCTATTACCGGTATGACCTTGCCCCGCAAGTTTATAACACCCTTGACGAATTCTGGTGTTTTCGGGACTGTGGTGATCGGCATCATTCCAATGATCTCTTTAATCTTCAAGATCCCGATACCGTATTCCTCAGAAGCCATAGTGAAAGTTAGGCATTTGCCCTCTTTTTCCACTACGGTCTTTATGGCCTGATCCATTGTTTCAGTATTCTCCGACATATAAATATCCTCCGAATGTTAAGTTACCCAAGAACAGAAAAGGCCTTTTGGCTATTTGAGATTGCACCTATACTACTCCTCAAATGAAACCGAACTTTTCATTTTTAAACGTATTTAGTGAGAAGCCTAATGATCGTATATGAGAACAGATTGTCGTCAGCATTTACCTTTTGTTCGGCTATTTTATGAATATCTTTAGGAAAATATCTATTAATGCATTAAAGAACGATAGTTACCGGAGGATAGAGGATAATGGGGGGATCACTAAGATATCCGGTGCAAGTTAGTTAGGATATAATACACAGTTTTGTTTGAATGAGGGGGTGGATTTATCAGGGTAATTCAAAGCACAAGATATGGGGATTTTTCGGTAGGGGGATATGTTGGTCAATCTTGCCAATACCACAACTCTGCCAAAACTGCATGTATTCTTAAGATATATGAACCGCACACGTTTACCAAGAACACACTATAGTGCGATTTTGCTGAAATTTTGAACACTTCAGCTGGTATTGCTCGGGTGCATGCCCACCAAGTGGTTCAATAGCTAATCGGGGATCTGTTTTTGGATGTCTTTCTGGCCTAATCTAAAACTTTACGAATAATTCTAGCAAGTTTCGCCTTTAGAATTGGTTTTTGAACCATAGCTTTAATGCCGGCCTTGCTTATTGTTTCAGAGTTTAAATTTTTACTATAGCCCGTACACAGTATAACAGGTATATCTGGCCGGACCTTGATTATTTCGGCTGATAGTTTGTCTCCGGTCATTTTTGGCATTGTCATATCACAAATTATCAAATCAAAATGGTTAGGTTTTGATCGAAACAAATTCAAGGCTTCGACACCGCTGGTTCGAGTCGTTACTGAATAACCGAGTTGTTTTAGGATCGCACCACTGCTGGTTAATATCGACTCCTCATCGTCAACAAGCAGAACTCTTTCAGTGCCACCTGGTATGTTGTAGAGTTCTGCTGGCTCAGGAAATATGCTTTCAGTATAGATAGGTAAATATACCGCAAATGTACTTCCCTTATTTAAGTCGCTGTCTACTGTTATGGCCCCGCCATAACTTTCTATAATGCCGCGGACCACGGCCAACCCCATACCCGTTCCTTCTCCTTGTTCTTTTGTGGTAACATATGGCTCAAAAATTGAATCTATTATCCTTGGATCAATGCCAACTCCCGAATCTTGAACCCTTATTCTGACATAGCCTTTATGCTTTAGCTCCAACGTTTTCGAGTTCTTTATCTGGTCAACACTGATATCCTTTAAATCTACTTTAAGAATCCCACCGTCATGCTCCATTGACTGGGCTGCATTTGTGCACAAATTCATCATTATCTGATGAGCTTGGGTCGGGTTTCCCAATATAGGTGACACGCTATTGATATCCTGTTCTATATCTATTGTGGTTGGGATTGAAGATCTGATGAAACGTAATACTTCTTTGACAATCCTATGTACATAAATAGGTTTGATTTCTTCTTCGCTTTGTCGCGCAAATGCTAATATTTGCGCGACAAGCTCCTTGGCACGATTGCTGGCTGCCAATACTTCTTTTAACCTATTTTCGATTATTGAGTCTGCTTGCACATCATATAGTGCCAACTCTGTGAAGCCAATAATTGCTGAAAGTATGTTGTTAAAATCATGAGCAATTCCACCAGCAAGGGTGCCGATGGATTCCATTTTTTGCGCTTGAGCCAAACGTGAACGAGCCTTCTCATTCTCCTCAACAGCGTTTAGATAGTCAGTGATATCTCTCATCAGGGTCATTTTTGAGACTGTTCCGTCTTCATTATAGACAGGCATGTCCTTCGTGCGATAAGTTCGGTTATCAAATGAGCCCTCCAGGTTCCTTTCTATAGTTTTTCCCTGGGTGGCTTCAGAGAAAATACATGTTTCGCATCTGTTGTCCGACCCATGAATAGCTTTATGACAGACCTCGCCGGTAGCATCGCGTCCAAGTCGTTCTACCATTGCTGGGTTCATGTATTGAATTCTAAAATCAGGTGAGCAGGTATAAAGGGGGTCAACAAGTGAATTTAGAAATGAACGTGACTGAAGTTCACTTTGGTATAACGCTTTCTCTGCGCGTTTAAGGTCTGTTATGTCGTGGACTGATCCAATAATTTTTTGGAGCTTTTCTTCCTTGTCGTAAATGCCGCGCGAAGTAGAAACAACTTGACGAACTGATTGGTCAGGCAGGAGAACACGGGCTTCGAAACTGTAGGCTTCTCTAGTTTCCAAAGCGCTTTCAATCAATTTCTTATGTTTGCTCTGGTCATCAGGATGGAATCGGCTCATTACCGAATCAATGTTGGGCGAAAAATGACCTGGAGTAAGTCCAAAGATCTTAAAGACCTCTTCTGACCAGACGACTTCACCTGATTCTATATCCCATGCCCAGCTGCCAACATGTGCGAGTGCTTGAGCTTCTGCCAACATGCTTTCATTTTGTTGTAGTTTAATTTCGGCACGTTTTCGCTTTGAAATGTCAAGTATAAAGCCCTCGAGTATAAGTGACTTTCCGCTCTTTTCATTCACAGCTTGGCCTTTCTCCCAAACCCACTTAGTCTCCCCCCTTTTATTACGGATTCTATATTCAAGGGTATACGGCCGGTTTTCTTCAATGGCAAATTGAACTTCATTCCTTACATATTGACGATCTTCTTCAAAAATCAGGTCATTGTAGGCAAACGCGTTATTTTCGATGAGCTCTGAAGGATTATAGCCTGTCAATGCCTCGCTACCATCACTTAAGTATTGCATAGTCCAGAAATCGTCATATAAGCAGCGGTATGCCATACCAGGTAAATTGCTGATTAAATTAGAGCGTCTGCGCTCGCTCTTTTCAATTTCCTTGACTTGAGCATGGACAGTCAACGCTAAATCCTCTTTGGTTCGTTCGATGAGACTCTCAAGCTCCATCGGTTTTTTGGTATATTGATAGAATCGGTTTTTATATACAATCAAAAACAGAATCATCATAGGAGCGAAAGAGGCACCCAAAACTAATTTATTTTTCATCCCACCAATTATAACCTTACCTAAATGCGGAAATAATCTATAATTTATCAATGGGAATAGGATTCCGTCGAGCATTAGAAGAAGTACGAAACAAATTGTAAAGAATGCTATATTCAGATTTGGTAATTTTATCTTTTTCTTTATTAGTTCGAATGCGATAATAAACAAGAATATTTCAGATATTATAAGTAACCCGCCAACGGTCATTAGCATTGCAGAGCTTGAAAACACTTTTGAAGATATTGCATGGGGATTGATCAATAGAGGATTAGATAAAAGGGCTGACATGGAGCTAAAAAGAAAGAATTTGAATAGGTTTACAACGACAACCAAAAACATGATGTTCCTACCAACAACAATATCCCTTTCAATCGCCACGAATAGAACAGATGTCATTATGAATGTGGCATATGCTATGTTGCCTCCGGATATTTTAATGCCATCCGCCAGCTGAACTGACCATATCTGTCCCATAAATCCACCAAATCCGAGAACAAGACCAAGATAAATATAGAACAGGGTGGTACGGAAGTGCGTTTTAATTGCGGCAAAAAAGAAAGGAAAAAGTGAAAATAGAATTACTTGTGAATAGTAGGAAATATATGGATTTTCCATGAGAGGGCATCCAATTGTTGTTTAATTGAGATCCTTTTTCCTAAATATTCTGTGGCTTTCAGATACTTGCAGTATCCGCAAAACATACAACTATTTTGGATATTAAAGGTACTTTGGAATTAGAACTAAGTGTTAAAGCACTGCCAAGCGCATCAAAAACATATGAATGAGAATAACTTTAAATGATTGGGGCTTAGAGATAATTTGAAATTATAATGGGTGGTAATTAAAAACGCAAGAAATTGAGGTCTGAGATCCCCTGGCAAGTTCGGGTTTCATATCGAATAATAGGTAGTCCAACCCAAGATTAGGAGGCTATTTGGACTGCGGAATGTTGCCAAGATCTTGCTATAGTCGATTTTCTTGAAATTTTAAACACGCCCAATGGTATTTTTCGGCAATCAGGAAAACAGAAATATCATCAAAACATGGTCGGAGTGCAGTTGTTACCTGTTGTATATATCACAAGGTTTTCAGCCCCGTGGTATATGCAGGATCATAGAAGATACCGTCACTATTGCTATGCGAGCAAAAAATGATGATATCACAGTTCTTGACGGCCTTTAATTGAAAAAGTTAAGATCTTCCCAAACAGTTTGAGATAGACGATAAGCGCCATCCCTGGCCCCAAAAGAAGACCAGGGTATGGCGCGCGGTCGTC
>CAJINA010000151.1 GCA_905176665.1 Olavius algarvensis Delta 4 endosymbiont
GCTTGGTAAAAAACGTCGAGAAGAATTGTCAAAGGAGGCCGCCTAATAATCACTGACCCGAGAGGGCTGACTGTCCGGGAGGTCTTTGACTTTTACACGTA
>CAJINA010000152.1 GCA_905176665.1 Olavius algarvensis Delta 4 endosymbiont
GCTTGGTAAAAAACGTCGAGAAGAATTGTCAAAGGAGGCCGCCTAATAATCACTGACCCGAGAGGGCTGACTGTCCGGGAGGTCTTTGACTTTTACACGAAATAGCTATCGGCTACTAATGGCCCCCAGAAGATTTCAAACAACCCGAATATTACAACTAGACAATAATATGCGATAATGATTTTCAATATTCTAGCAAGAGTCATATTGTCTTTGGATCAATTATTAAAACATAACGGTTGAACTGTGGGGCGCATGCTCTTAGCGTCCCCACCAGTGATTTGTTATAACACCTCTGAATTACACAGAATCATATAAGTTGACAATATAA
>CAJINA010000153.1 GCA_905176665.1 Olavius algarvensis Delta 4 endosymbiont
AGGTGTAAAAGTCAAAGACCTCCCGGACAGTCAGCCCTCTCGGGTCAGTGATTATTAGGCGGCCTCCTTTGACAATTCTTCTCGACGTTTTTTACCAAGC
>CAJINA010000154.1 GCA_905176665.1 Olavius algarvensis Delta 4 endosymbiont
CTTGGTAAAAAACGTCGAGAAGAATTGTCAAAGGAGGCCGCCTAATAATCACTGACCCGAGAGGGCTGACTGTCCGGGAGGTCTTTGACTTTTACAATTTA
>CAJINA010000155.1 GCA_905176665.1 Olavius algarvensis Delta 4 endosymbiont
AGGACGACCGCGCGCCATACCCTGGTCTTCTTTTGGGGCCAGGGATGGCGCTTATCGTCTATCTCAAACTGTTTGGGAAGATCTTAACTTTTTCAAATTACTCCTTAACAGGATTTTACGCTTTTTGGGTTTTATTGTTATTCCTGTCCTATTGATAAACCTATCCCGGTATTTTATTGTCGGATGGTTGTTTTCTTTTTATGTGTATATCACGGCAGCCCTTCTTATCCTCCTCATTTCCCAGAATGCCACCAAACTGCCTTATGCTTTCAAAGTATCTTTCTTGATGGTACTATTTTTAAGTCTCGCCGTTTCGACAGGATTAAGTTTTGGAATGGTGAGCTTTATGGCAGAGTTTTTACTGTTAACGGTTTTTCTGAGTGTAATTTTTTTAGATAAAAAAGTCGCTGTTTTTGTCTATGTCGTCTGTGGCCTGGTATGTGCCGGCTGCGCCGTATTAAGTATAATGGGTGTCCTTCCGCTGGTTTCCGATTTCGAAAAGCAGATAAACACCATCCCATCATGGTCCAGTTTTCTGGTAACTTTTTTACTTATGGCAAGTATCATTATATTAATTGCCGGGGACATCGGGAACCTGCTTGCAGAAAAAAACAAGGCGCTTGAGGAGAAGAATGTCGAGTTGATAAATGCCAATAATGAAGTAAGCCAACTGCAAGGGATTCTACCGATCTGTTCAAACTGTAATAAAATCAGAGATGATAAAGGCTATTGGAATCAAGTAGAGTTATATATTGAAAGTCATTCTGACGCGAAATTCAGTCATGGTTTATGCGGCGACTGTTCTAAGGAACTATATGGTGACGAAGACTGGTATATAAAAGAAAAATGAAAAAATGACTGTCTAACGACTATCTGTATCGCAAAGCGTGTTACGGATGTCAGTTTGAAGAATTTATCAATACCGGTTTTTATGTGAACCCCAACCGTAAGCGATCTTCAATTTTTTCATTCTCCCCCGCAAGGTGCCCGGTTTAACATCGCGCATGCTTGCGGTTTTATTCTGGTCTTAGGCTGCAAGAGGGTACGCATTACCTCCGAGCCGATAAATGCCTTGTGCCTGTACCCTGTGTTTAATGTGATAACAATAAAGACTGCAAGATGTCTGGGATTAAAATGATTATTAGGGCGGAAGCCACACCCGAATCGGTTGGCCTAAACACTTTTGAAGATCAGTATGCGGTAATTGACAAAACCTGCAAACTTGGAGAAAAATTGGCCGCTGCTTTGAGTAAGATGTAAACGTCAATAACAATCTTCAAAACTGAAGGATTTCACCCTGCACACCGCAACCATTATGCCACCGTCGGTTTGCGGCCGATTCAGCGAGGATTGCCGGGATCGTCCAGCAGGCATGGAGTCGCACAACACCATCAAAATGATGCAATATTTCGGAGTTGTAGGAATATTGTGTAGCCGTGGCAACGTTTTCGGTTAAAATTGTCTGATATTTCGAAATCTTGTTTGATGATAGGCTATTTGCGGCACCAATATTTCGATACTTCTGGAAATACAGTTGACAACCCGCTGCTGCTGCTGTATGGTATCACCATGAAACTTGATGACGACAGCGCCGCGGCTTTGCTAAGCCAGCTTGGAAATCCAACCAGGTTGAAAATCGTACGTGAGTTGGTACGTGCCGGAAAAACCGGGATGGCCGTGGGTGAGATTAAAAAGCGGCTCGGAACACCAAACTCCACCCTGTCGCATCACCTCAACCATCTTAAAAATGTCGGACTCGTCACTCAACAGCGCGAAAGCACAGTACTGCGGTGTTTTGTCGACTACAAAGCAATCGATGCGATCGTGAAGTTTTTAACAGAAGAGTGCTGTGTGGCCGAGATAGAAGAACAGATATAATTTTTTTTGGACCAAAATTTTTATAATTCTGGAATTATAAAAATTTAGAAGGAGTTCAATATGACCAGTGAGATTTTAAAAATTACGGACTTCATGATGAGTGCATTTATTCACATCTGGCCATATCTTGTCATCACGATACCCATTGCTGTGGCGGTGAATATGTCCGGAGCCTCAAAGCACATAAAACGTGCATTTGATGCCGGCCCAATCGCTGCCATTTTATTGGCAACCCTGGTGGGCGCCTTCAGCCCTTTTTGTTCATGTGGGGTCATCCCCGTAATTGCAGCCTTGTTAATTGGAGGCGTACCCCTGCCGCCGGTAATGGCTTTCTGGATTGCATCCCCTTCAATGGACCCTGAAATTTTTTTCTTAAGTGTTGGAACCATCGGGTGGGATCTTGCGGTCTGGCGTTTAGTGGGCACACTGTTTCTGAGTTTGAGCGCAGGATTTCTTACCCATGCTCTGGTACAGACTGGCTGGATCAGTCAAAATGTGCTTAAGCGCAAGGCAGAGCTAAGCGATTCCACAGTAACTTCCAAGATCAAGCGTATGGGTATATCGATTGCCGCAAGCTTTAAAAAAGTATTCTCTTTGAAGTCTAAAACACTGGTGCCTGTTCGGGCGTCTGCATGTTGCACCGGGGGATCCGAGAACGTCATCCAAATTCAGCCTTCTGTCTCATATCAAAATACCGCAACCAAGGCTTCCAGACGGAGAGAAGATGCTCCAACACCCCGTGAGTCCGTTTGCAAGGAAGCAGGCTCCTTCATGAAACGTTTAAGTAGAGAATCTATGAATGCCACCTTGATGGTAATAAAGTTCATGGCGTTGGCTTTTTTCCTGGAGGCCTTAATTATTCTGTACGTCCCGGAAGCATGGATAACAAACATCATGGGCAGGGAAAACTCATGGGCGATTTTCACAGCCGGTTTTTTGGGGATCCCTGTGTATACCAGCAATTTAAGCGCACTGCCCATGGTGAGCGGCCTTCTTAAACAAGGCATGAGCCCTGCGGCTGCGTTGGCCTTCTTGATCTCTGGCCCGACTACGACACTACCGGCTATGGCGGCTGTCTGGACGTTGGTTAAACGCCGCATTTTTATACTCTATGTTTCGTTTTCATTGGTAGGGGCCATTCTTTTAGGATATTTAAAACTTTACCTGGGATGATATTGGTGACTATATCCCCATGCGGAAAAGCAATACGACCATTATGCCGCCCTTGGTATATAAGCGACTCTGTTGGGATTGCCGGATATCGTCTTTGAAGGTGTTTTTGGTATGAATGCGGCGGTGCTCGTAGGATTCTGATTGCAATTATTTACAAACGTGCAGAATGGTTTTTGTGACCAGACCATTTGGGGAGTGTATCATCCACATCCATAAACCGCGAACCGTAAAAAATATGGCAAGTTGGTCTGAATTTTTCCGGAAACGCCGCTAATCCACCAAAATCAAAGAGCGATGGAAAGGCAAGCCACATCCGCCGCCCCTCATCCGCGATGGGGGTTCCGCACAAAGCGCAACTGACTTTGCAGGGCAGGACTCTCTCATGGATATTGTGCTCACTGTTGTAGAACTTCAGGTAATCTACACCTTTTGTTATCCGGACATCCTGTTTATGGAAAATGGCCGCCCATTGCATGGGGGCCCCATGCAGTTTCTGGCATGCTGAGCAATGGCAGATCTTTGCATCTACGGGGTCGGCGCACACCTCATATTGAACGGCCTTGCAGTAACAACTTGCCCGATACTTAACCTTAAATTGAGTATCTTTGATGGAAGCATATTCCGATCCGAATTCGTTTTCCATGTTGTCATTTTCCCTTTCTATAAAATCAAGCCAATGAACGCACCTTCTTAGAACCTTTTAACAGAATTTTTAGAATAAGATCAAATTCCTTGAAAACTCCCGGGTAATTCCAGAGTGTGATTGCCGTGCCATTTTGCCTTTCACATTCGCGTTGGTTTGATAAAGAGCCTTCTGGATATGATTTGCCATCACCTCGTCCGGGGGGCGAATTATCTCGTCATCCTCTCCATTGGTTGGCCAGTATTGTATTCCCGATATTTAGAATTATCTTATCCTTGAACTGATTGTTTTGATTTCACCCAGATGTTAGGGGCGATTTGAAATGCAAGGGAGTTCAAATGACTGAACAAATTGAAGTCACCATCAAGACCATCGGACTGGCCGATGATAGCGCCAGTTCAAGTCGTGACCCGGACAGGAAGGTTCCCGGTGATAGGGATACCCTGCTTTTAGATGCCTATTCGCAGGCGGTCGTGTCCGTTGTGGATGCCGTGGGGCCTTCGGTGGTCAGTGTGTCCGTAGGCAAAAATGGAAGTAAGCGGGCCGCCGATCGGATCGGTGCCGGGTCCGGCGTGGTGATCGCCCCGGACGGCTATATTCTGACCAACGACCATGTCATCCAGAAGGCGGACACCCTGGAGGTCGTCCTCACCGATGGCAGCCGCTTTTCAGCAGCGCTGATCGGTACAGACCCGGCCACCGACATCGCCGTCATTCGGGCCAATACCAATTTTATGCCCTGTTCCACACTGGGCGATTCCGATAGCCTGCGTGTCGGCCAACTGGCCATCGCCATGGGCAATCCGTATGGATTCCAGTCAACCGTATCCACCGGTGTGGTCAGTGCTTTGGGACGGGCTCTGCGCAGTACCCGGGGGCAGTTGATCGAAGATATCATCCAGCACACGGCCCCGCTGAACCCCGGCAACTCCGGGGGCCCGCTGGTCGATTCCGGAGGGAAAGTGATCGGGATCAATACGGCAATCATTGCCTATGCCCAGGGTATTGGTTTTGCCGTGCCGGCCAATACGGCCATGTGGGTGGCTTCCCAGATCCTCAGCCATGGGCGCGTGCGCCGTGGATTTCTGGGTATTGCGGCACGACGGCGGCCGCTGGGGCGCCGGATGGTTCGCTACCACGGCCTCCAAAGCAATCATACCGTTGAAGTCCTTTCCATAGAGCCCGGTAGTCCGGCGGCTGTAGCCGGCTTAAAGAAGCACGATTTGATCGTGACCATCGGCGGCACCCCGATCCAAAGCGTGGATGATCTGCATCGGTTCCTGGCCGAATGGCCGATTGGCAAGCCGGTTGAAATCGAAATCGTGAACGGTCAAAGTCGTAAAGCTCTAGATATTAAACCCATAGAAGCTGCTGTTTAGCAAAAGCCGGTGATCACCAACCTGACTATAGCGGCGCTTTGCGTGCCAGGCTGCATTCGGATAATTGCAGTTGTTTCAATATGCTGCAAACGCAGCAATATGCCGAACCCACTTTCAGATAAAATACAAAATGAATAAAATTCTTATTGTTTTCGGCCATCCGGCTTTCAGGCGTTCCACCATGAATGTCGCTTTGCGGCGGTCGGTGGAACACCTTGACGGCGTGACCTTTCACGACCTCTATGCGAGCTATCCCGATTTTCTTATCGATGTGCCCCGCGAGCAGGAGCTCTGCGAAGCACATGACATCATTGTCTTCCAACACCCGTTCTACTGGTATTCGACACCTTCCATTATCAAGGAGTGGTTCGACCTGGTGCTGGAACATGCCTGGGCCTATGGGACCACGGGCGATGCCCTGGCCGGCAAGGTCACCTTCCAGGCGCTGACGGCCGGCGGCGATCTGATCAGCTACAACGCAAAGGGCCTCAACCAGTATACAATCAGGGAGTTGACCGCCCCTTTCCGGGCTACCGCCAACCTCTGCCAGATGGACTGGTTGCCGCCGTTTGCGGTGCTCGGCATTCACCGGGGGTTGCCTGAAAAGGAGCGTACCCGGCACGCACAAGCGTATCGGCGAACGCTGATTGCCCTGCGCGACGACCAACTGGATCTTGGAAAGGCCCGCCAGGGCGAGCTGCTCAACGCAGACCTCGCCAGCGTCATACAAGAGGTATAGACATGGAACAGTTTTTACTGAAGCTTCTAATTTTTCTGACCGCGGCGGCTGTCGCCGTACCACTGGCTAAAAAGGCCAAGCTGGGATCCGTGCTAGGTTACCTCATCGCCGGGATCCTGATCGGCCCCTTTGGTCTGGCCCTGATCGACGATATCGCAGCGGTGATGCATTTTACGGAATTCGGCGTGGTGATGATGCTCTTTCTGGTTGGCCTGGAACTCAAGCCATCCCTGCTCTGGCAGATGCGTACCCCGATCCTGGGCATGGGCGGCAGCCAGGTGGTGTTTACCTTTGCAGCCATTGCCCTGGCCGGTGCTTTTTTCCTGCCCTGGCAGCAGGCCGTGGCCATCGGCCTTATCCTGGCGCTTTCTTCCACGGCCATCGTATTGCAAACCCTGCGCGAAAAGGGGCTCATGAATACATCCCCGGGCCAGTCGATTTTTGCCGTGCTCCTCTTCCAGGATCTGGCCGTGATCCCCATGCTGGCCGTGTTGCCGCTCCTGGCCACAGTCACGATACAGGCTGACGCTCACCACGGGACCGTCTTGTTCGACATTACCAAATTACCGGCCTACCTGCGCCTGGTCGTGGTGCTGCTGGCCATTGGCCTGATCTATGTAGGCGGTCGCTATGCCAGCCGACCGGTATTTCGTTCCATTGCCGCCGCCCGGGTGCGGGAAGTCTTCGTGGCGGCCGCCCTGGCCCTGGTCATCGGCATTTCCCTGCTGATGACGGCCGTCGGCCTATCCCCTGCCCTGGGAACTTTTCTGGCCGGGGTGGTGCTGGCTGACAGTGAATACCGGCATGAACTGGAAAGCGATATCGAACCGTTCAAAGGCCTACTGCTCGGCATCTTCTTCATCTCCATCGGCGCCAGTCTGAATTTCACACTGATCAAGACACAGTTGGGGCTGATTGGCGGGCTGGTCGTCGGCCTTATCCTGGTCAAAGCCATTGTCTTAATGGTGATCGCAAAGACCTTCCGGATGCCCGGTAACGAACGCCTGCTTTTTGGAATTGCCCTGGCCCAGGGCGGTGAGTTCGCCTTTGTGCTCTTCCAGTTTGCCCGGCTTAACGGGGTCCTGCCACCGGCCCTGACCGAGACCTTGATTTCCGTGGTGGCCATCTCCATGTTCCTGGCGCCCCTGCTGTTCCTGCTCCATGACCGTTTGATTGCACCCCATCTACAGGAAGCCGAGCCCCAGCGATCGGCGGATGTGATTGAAAATGGCGGGCGCAAAGTCATCCTGGCCGGATTCGGACGCCTGGGCACCGATCTCGGGCGCCTGCTGATTTCCGCCGGTATCAAGCCGGTCATACTCGATCACAACGAGGCCAACGTGGATATCCTGCGCCGCTTCGGATTTGAGGTTTACTACGGGGATGTCTCACGCCTGGATCTGCTGGAATCGGCCGGAGCCGCCGAGGCCGAACTGATCATTATCACACTTGGGGATCATGAAAAATCAATGGAACTGGTGCCGTTGGTCCAGAAGCACTACCCGCAACTCAAGATTGCGGTCAATGCGGTGGACCGGCGGGCGGCCTTCGAGTTTATGGACCTTGGGGTCACCACCATCCGACGGGAGACGTTCGGGACGGCCCTGACCCTGGGGCAGGATGCTCTGGAGCTGCTGGGCTTCGATCCCTACGAGGCGTATAAAATCCGACGTCTGTTTCGCAAGAAGGACAGGGAGACGATGCCGGATCTGTATCAGATGCATAGGGAAGATCTGGACAAGTACATTTCCATGTATCAGCAGCACAACGAGAACCTCACGGAACTGATGAAAAAGGACCGCGAGATCGACATGCATGAACTGGACAAGGCCTGGACCGCTGCCAACCCCGAAGTATGATTGAGTCCAGGTACGGCTGCTCGAACCGGTTCTTCCAGCACGGATGCCTTGGCCCTTGAAATACGAACGGAATTAAAATATATCCACTTTTTGACGGGTAGCCTTTTCTAACCGTCACGCGTACCCATCCGGAAGGGAAGTCCCAATGAAACGCTTACCCGAAAACAGTGCTCCCCGCGATGCCGCCGATCGCAAAGCAACAAAGCCGGTGATCTGTTACCCCGTGGATACATTGCCCAAACCCGAGATGTCTCTTTATGCCGCGGCTCGCAAGGCGATGACTCTGCTTGAAGAGGTGGTCGTGCCTCCTCGCGATGCCCGCACCTTCAGGGTTGCAGCCGGGAATTTCTTCCGGATTGTCAGTATTGAGGGGCCACAGGTGGGGGACCTCAACATGTGGGCGGCCGACAACCTGGCGGAACGCTTCTACAGCGGTAAAACCCGCGCCCTGCACGGCACCCACGTGAGCACTTCCGACCAGATGTGGAGCAGTTTCCCTTACATGCGACCTATGGCCACCATTACCCATGATACCCTGGACTGGTATGGGTTCGACGACTTCGGCGGCGGTGTGCATGACGTGATCGGAACCCGCTGTGATCCCTATACAGGGCGGTTGCTCAGCGGACAGTAGTATCACCACTGCTGCCATTCAAACCTGATACGGGCCCTTGCACAAGAAACCGGACTCTCTCGGGAAGAGGCCGAACCCCATGTCCATGACGTGTTGAACGTATTCATGTGCACGGGGTTTACTTTGGATACCCATCAGTATTTCATGAAGGCCAGCCCGGTTCGTCCCGGCGATTTCATTGAGTTTTTTGCCGAAATCGATCTGCTTGGCGCCCTGTCTACCTGTCCGGGTGGCGACTGCAGTTCAGAACATTCCAGCGATACCGCCGCATGCTTTGCGTTGAAAATTGAGATCTATCGGGTCGACCCCAAAATTCTCGCAGGTTGGACCCCCCCGGCCCCGTCGGCCTACTCACGCCGCCATGGTTTGTAATGACGGTTTCGGCGATACTCAGCGCCTTGTCGATCCATAACTATTTCATATCATATTGATTTCAAGCTTGGGCGTAATTTGGGCCTGGATGGGGTACCCGTTTTAACGGTATTTATCTTTTGACTGTCAGAATTTAAAAGCCACGTTTTGGGCCCCCATCCCGGATTCGACGGCGGTAAAAACACTTGAATTTTAACTCGGCCCGTGTATTCTGATTGAACAGGAACGGATCCGGTCCCAGTTTGTGGATCTGTGATGCCTGCTTACCGACCTTCGAAGGGCAGGGTGCGGATGGGTTGCCCTTTGAGTATGATGCGCTCCGTCCACAGGAGGCCAAATGTATCGGGATAGATCTTCGGATAGACGTAGTGGTTTAGATCGTAGGGTTAGCAAGGAGCCTTCATATTCAGGCCCGGAAAGACGGCAGCTCAAGTATCGGCGGATCGGAATTGACCGCAGGGGATCATTGCCGGCGGTCTGCATTTATTGCGGGAGTGTGCGCGACTCTCAGGGGGATTGGACCAAAGACCAGGAGCCCCTGCACGCAGGAGATAATCCTCGGACGGGTATTTGTATAGAGTGTTCAAAGGAAAAGTTTCCCCAGTTTTACACCGCCATCTGATCCAGGCGGATAAACCCACCCCATAAACCGGCATCGGGAGAGCGTTGTGCTGATCGGGGATGTCCCCGGGTGCCGCTGCAAGCTTTATCCGTTTTAGTCCAGATCAAGCTGCGTTTTACACTGGTTGCATTTGACCACGCCCCTGAAAACCTTATTTCCGCATTCAGGGCAGTGGTAGCGCGCCTCTTCATCCTCGATCCACTGTTCAGTCCCGACCTCACGGCGATAGGGAACACACCGCAAAATCACACGCTTGCCCACATTCATAGAGAAATTATCAATATGCGCGCAGGGGAAGTCCGCACATTCATGACAGCCGCTATAGCCTTTTGACTGGGAGCAATCGCGGATTTCACACTGTTTGCAGTGCATGAAGCGGTCATCGGACAGGCAGCCGCCGCAGCGGATATCGGTGATGGTTAACGCTTCACTGTTCGGCAGCGTACCCTTGCCGGGGACGCCGCCTTTGTAGAGATTGACCAGCCGCTCTTTGAACTTTTCGTTGTTATCACGGTGCGCTATATGGATAGCGCAGACACCGCAATAGAGGCCGCAGGGCGAGGCAAAAGCCGGATTTGTCTTCGGCATGCAAATGTTCCTATCTTAACGTCAGTGAATAATTTTAAGCGTTAGGGCATTATGATTCACAGTCACCAGCTGGTACTGCCCGGGCCCCAGTCGAAATCCTTCCCGGGCCGCGGTTTGGGGAATCTGTTTGGGGTAGGGGTACTGCGGGTCCAGGTCCAGAATGAACATATCCAGGCAGATTGCTCCGTCTAGCAGCCCCTTATAAATCAGGCGGGTGCGCTTAACCGTCACGACCTCCCCCTTCATCATGACCACCCGATCAGCGGTTAGCATGGATTTATGCAGTGGCTGAGTGGCCTCGGCCGGGTTCCGGTACGCGTCTCGGTTTGCCTGGGGGTTCCCTGGCAAAGCCCTGTAAATTAGAGACGTTACCGTCACAAGGACAATCATCAGGAAAACGGAAGAAACCACACGCTGCCGGCGGGTCGGTGCCATTGGCCTACCTCCCTAAAAGTGGTATAGCTTGGCGGAATCTTTGCTACAGGTACCATCATCCTATTGGTTAGAAAACCGATCGTCAAGGCTAGATTGAGCCCCAATGGGTGTTTTTACATTCAATGATCCTTAGTAAAAACTCTTGATAATATTCAGAATTTGAAATATTTCGGTGTTCCGGGGATTTGAGCGAGAATTCTCGCTTGTACTATCAGGTGTGATGGCCGGCCGCCTCGCCGTGCAAACATCCGCGCTATCATGATTCGCGGCCCGGCATCAGGCAACTCTCTTGAAAGATCAAGGGATTGCATTCCGGGGCAATTGTATTATATTGACCGAAGTACCACAATGTGGTAATTGTGCTGGATCGGGATGGAACCACCGGAAGGTGCCGATGAAAAGGGATGGAGGCCCACATGGAAAGCAGTGAGTTCGTTGCGTTGAGGAAGAAACTGAATAAAACCCAGAAGCAGATGGCTCAACTACTCGGTAAATCGGTAAAAGCCGTGCACAGTTACGAGCAGGGTTGGCGTACCATTCCGCCGGATGTACAGCGGCAGATCCTATTTTTAGTCTCACGTTCATATGAAGGCCATCAAAAACGCAAACCTTGCTGGACGGTCATGAAATGTCCGGCCGATCGTAAAAAACAGTGCCCAGCCTGGGAATTCAAAGCCGGGAAAGAATGCTGGTTTATCAGCGGTACGATCTGTGAAGGTAAGGCCAGGAAGACCTGGGAAGAAAAACTGAAAGTCTGTCGGAGTTGCGAGGTTCTTATTCCGATTATTTCCGCCGATCATCAGTAACGTTGCCAACCCATTTATTCTGGAATCCAATCTATGGAGAGCCTGAACCCCGAGTTTGGTTACCGCGCAACCCAATTGCGTATATCGCCAAACGATTGAAAGTGCTTGCCCTAGGCCGACCTTTCTTTACAACAGCCCGATCTCATTAATACAAAAAGGAGCCCCGTTATGACCGATACCTATAAATTCGACACGCTGGCCCTGCATGCCGGCGCGGTTCCGGACGAAACCGGGTCCCGGGGCGTTCCGGTTCACCGTACCAGTTCCTACGTATTCAGAGATACCCAACATGCGGCCAACCTCTTTGCTTTGAAGGAGCTGGGCAATATTTATACCCGTTTGATGAATCCTACCCAGGATGTCCTCGAGCAGCGCATGGCGGCTCTGGAAGGCGGGGCTGCCGGCCTGGCCCTGGCTTCCGGCACCTCGGCAATATTTTACTCGGTGATCAACATCTGCAGCCAGGGTGATGAGGTTGTATCGGCGGTGAACCTTTACGGGGGCACCTATACGATGTTCAATGACATTCTGCCCCAGTTCGGCATCAAGGTCAGGTTTGCCGATTCCCTGGAGCCGGAGAGCTTCGAGGCCCTGATCAACGAGAAGACCCGCATGATTTTTACCGAAACGATCGGCAACCCGGTGCTGGACGTGGTGGATATCGAGGCGGTGGCTAAAATCGCCCAAAAGCATCATCTCCCGCTGGTGGTAGATTCAACGTTTACCACCCCCTACATACAGCGGCCCATCGAGCAGGGCGCGGATGTGGTTGTCCACTCGCTGACCAAGTGGCTGGGCGGACACGGGAACGGTATCGGCGGGATTGTGGTGGACGCCGGCAAGTTTGACTGGACCGATTCTAAATTCAACCTCTACAACGAGCCGGATGCATCTTACCACGATTTACGTTATGCCCACGACCTCGGCGATCTGAATCCGGTTGCTTTCATTATGCGCATGCGGCTGGTACCCCTGCGCAACCTGGGGGCCTGTATCAGTCCCGACAATGCCTGGATGTTTCTGCAGGGCCTGGAAACTTTGCCGCTGCGGATGCAGCGTCACTGTGAGAACGCATTAAAGGTGGCCCAGTATCTCAAGGCGCACCATTGTGTCGAATGGGTCCGCTACCCCGGACTGGAGGATGACCCGGCCCATGCCGGCGCGGCCCGTCAATTTAAAAATGGTTTTGGGGGCATGGTGGTGTTTGGCATTAAACAGGGCAAAGACGCCGGTGAAAGATTTATCGACAGCCTGAACCTGTTTTCCCATCTGGCCAACGTCGGGGATGCCAAGAGTCTGGCTATCCATCCGGCCACCACAACCCATTCCCAGCTTTCCGAGGAGGCCCAGCGGGCCGGGGGGGTAACCCCGGATCTGGTCCGCCTTTCCATTGGCATCGAGGATGTGGAGGATATTATCACGGATCTGAATCAGGCCCTGGAGTGCGGTTGCGCCCTGTAGGTCCGGCGGCAGGTTTGCCGCCGCATTCAATTGGGCACCCAATAGTGTATCTAGCCAATATCAAATGAGCGAATATATCGAACATGATCAGGTCGGCAAGTCCGTGGGGCTGGTAGAAAAAAAGACGTTCACGTTTGCCCAGCCCCCGGATGAGATGATCCTGGAAAGCGGCGCCCGTCTGGGGCCGGTGACCCTGGCCTATGAAACCTGCGGGGCTTTGAATGCCGATCAGGACAATGCGATCCTGATCCTGCACGCCTTTTCAGGGGATGCCCATGTGGCCGGGTATCACCATGCAGACGACCCGCGGCCCGGCTGGTGGGATTTCATGGTGGGGCCCGATAAGGGGATTGACACGGATCGTTACTTTGTCATTTGCGTCAATATCCTGGGCAGCTGCAATGGTTCCACCGGGCCGGCATCCATGAATCCGGCTACCGGCAAAGAATACGGGCTGGAGTTCCCCATGGTGACCATCGCGGATATGGTCGCCGCCCAGAAAGTCCTGATCGACCACCTCGGTGTCAATAAGCTACACGCTGTGATCGGCGGATCCGTGGGCGGTATGCAGGCCCTTGAGTGGGCGGTGCGCTACCCGGAAATGGTGGAATCTGCAGTCCTGCTCGCCACCACCACCCGGCATTCGGCCCAGGCCATCGCCTTTAACGAAGTGGCTCGCCAGGCGATCTGTGCCGACCCCAAGTGGAACCAGGGCGATTACTACGGTACGGACCGACCGGATATGGGACTGGCCGTAGCGCGCATGATCGGCCATATCACTTACCTGTCGGATGAATCCATGCGTCTCAAGTTCGGCCGGCGATTACAGGACCGGGCTGATTTTTCGTTCAATTTTGATGCTGAATTCCAGGTGGAAAGTTATCTGCGCTATCAGGGCCGTAAATTTGTGGAGCGGTTCGACGCCAACGCGTTTCTATACATCACCAAGGCTTCGGACTACTATGACTTTGAACGGCAGCACGGCAATGGTTCGGCAGTGAAAGCCTTCTCGGGAACGGCCGCTCGTTTTCTGGTGGTTTCCTTTACGTCGGATTGGCTTTACCCTACGTACCAGTCCCGGGCGATGGTCAAAGCCATGAAAAAGACAGGCCTGGATGTAAGTTTCTGTGAGGTCGAAGCCCGCTGGGGGCATGATGCATTCCTGTTGCCATCGGAGCGGTTGACCGCGCTGATGAAAGGGTTTTTAGGACATGTCAACGGCAATGGCTGAACCCAACGGCATTCGTTATGACCTGCGCGTGGTGGCCTCTTGGATCCATCCCGGGGCCCGGGTGCTGGGCCTGGGGTGCGGCGAGGGTGATCTGCTTTACTACCTGAAGACTAAAAAAGAGGTCGCTTGCACCGGGATAGAAATTGATGAGGCCCGGGTGGCGCATTGCATTGAGCGGGGGCTGACCGTTCTCCAGGGGGATATAAATGAGGAGGTGCAGGATTATCCCAACGACACATTTGATTACGTGATCTTGAGTCAAACCCTGCAGCAGATCTACGAACCGGCCGATCTGATCAAATCAATGCTGCGCATTGGCAAGCGGGCGGTCGTCAGTTTCCCGAATTTCAGCCACTGGAAAATTAGGACCCAATTGCTGCTGAAGGGTATCGCTCCGGTTTCCCGGCAGCTGCCCTACCAGTGGCACAACACCCCCAACATTCGGGTGATTACCATCAAAGACTTTCGGCGCTATGCCGGTGAGGTCGGTTTCAAGATTCTCAAGGAAGTGGCGATCAATACCAACAACCATGACCGGAGCGGCAGAATTATTAACCTGTTTCCCAATCTCCGGGCCAGTTACGGAATATTTCTGATTGGAAAGGAGTCTGCGTGAAAATTGTATCCATATCAACCAGCCGGAAAAAGGGCACTGTGAAAAAGCAGGTGCAACGTGCGACCCTGGTGGTTGACCACGGCCTGGAAGGCGATACCCATGCGGGTCAGTGGCATCGGCAGGTCAGTTTTCTGGCGGCAGAAAGCATTGCGACGGCCAATGCGGGTGGGTTGGATGTAGGGTTCGGCGATTTTGCCGAGAACATCGCTACTACCGGGATCGACTGGGTGAATGTTCCGGTGGGGACCCGGTTTAGAATCGGCGAACAGGCCCGGGTGGAGATTACCCAGATTGGCAAGGAATGTCACAACCGCTGCGCCATCTATTACAAGGCCGGGGACTGTATCATGCCCCGGGAAGGGGTTTTCGCCCGTGTTTTGGAAGGCGGCCGCATTGCCTGCGGCGATGCCATTGAAAAACTGGAGAAAGGGAGCGGGCCGACGGCCGACCGCCAGTAACAAGTATGAAAAAGGATAATACACCACCGGAAATCCTGGCGCAAATACGCGACCGGAAAAATGAACTCGGGGAAGAACTTTTGATTTTGACCCATCACTACCAGCGCAGTTCTATTGTAGACCTGGGTGATTTCAAGGGTGATTCCTTCGATTTATCCCGGAAAGCGGCCAACAGCAAGGCCAGCCGGATTGTGTTTTGCGGGGTACATTTTATGGCCGAGAGCGCCCGTATTTTGTGTGCCGAGCGCCAGACCGTCCAGATCCCGGACGAAGAGGCCGGTTGCTGGATGTCCGATATGGCCGACCATGTGATGGTGCAGCGCGCCTGGAATGAACTGGTAGCCGTGGTACCGACCGACAAAGTAATGCCCGTGACCTATATGAATTCGGACGCCGTTATTAAAGCCTTTTGCGGGCAGGCCGGCGGCATCGTCTGCACTTCCTCCAACGCCGGCAAGGCCTTTGCGTGGGGATTCGCTCAGCGTGAGAAGATCTTCTTTTTTCCGGATCAGCACCTCGGTCAGAATACCGCCAACCAGATGGGTATCGCCCCGGATGAAATCGTTATCTGGGATCCGGCTAAGCCGCTGGGGGGCAATGCCCCGCAGGCCCTCGAACAGGCCCGGGTCATTCTCTGGAAAGGGTATTGCCTGGTGCATACCCGTTTTACCATCGCGCAGATGGAGTCCATGCGCAAAAAAAACCCGGGTGCTCAAATCGTGGTCCATCCGGAGTGTACTCAGGAGGTCGTGAATCTGGCCGACGCCGTTGGGAGCACCAGTTTCATTGTGGACTATGTGACCAAGGCTGCTCCCGGAAGCCGCATTATCATCGGCACGGAAATCAACCTGGTGCAGCGTCTGGCCGATGACCATCCGGAAAAAACCGTATTGCCGCTTTACGAATCCTTCTGCCCCAACATGTATAAAATCAGTCCGGGGAAATTGCTGCAGGCCATTGAGCAGCCGGACCGCAACAAGGTTGCGGTACCCACCGACATTCAGGCCGGAGCTGTCCTGGCGCTGGAACGCATGCTGGCTCTATAAGTTAAGAGGATTTCTTGATTTGTACTTGCGGCCTGAGCCTTGAGGGCATTCCGTGCTTTATATTTCGGATTTATCTGATTCTAAATTCCCATGCTAGAACTGTCTGTCTATTCAGCCTTTAGATACCTGGTCCGCAAGACCAGGCCAGAGGTCTTTAGCTATGCCGTAAAAAAAATTCTCGCGCAGAGGCGCAAAGACGCAGAGAACCCATGATAATATCCGGCTGCGCCGGTTGAAACCATAAGGACCTTTGAGCTTGAAGCGGTTTTCGCGCGATAGCGCGACGAAAATCTGATCTTGCCTTTCACTGCGTCTCTGCGCCTCTGCGCGATGCATGGTTTTGTTATTGTGTTTTGACGGTGAGGCCCCCTTTAGGGGCGCTTCGAAGCCTGGCCCACTGGGACAGGATGCTTTACTCCTTGCCCGTTGGGCGCAATCCTATGCGCCTTATTCTCCGCAGCCGCGCAGCCGGCAAAAATCCAGGATCGCATTGGAAGCACTCTGGTGGTCCCGACCCAGGTGAAAGTTCAGCCAGGAGGATGTTTCGTTGAGTTCCCACATCCGCGGGGGGACACAGCCGGTACTCAATTCATGTCGGGCACCCACCGCAGCCAGGCGGTTGTGGGCCCGATACCAGACGCAATAGCGATCAGGATTAATCTCGCAGCGGCCATCCCGGCTGCCGCCGCAGGCGCCGTTGCGGGTATGCTTCGGGCACCCGGATTCCGGGCAGAGAAAGCCGACATGCTGGATACCGCAATCGCCGCAGTGGCGACAACGCAACAGGATGAATTTGGCGGGGTCCTCCAGCAGGCGGGCCATCAAGCGGCCGGCCTGGTTTTTATCCAGGTGCCGGCAGACTTTCCGGTAGAGCGGCGCCAGTTTGGAGTCCGGGTTAAAAAAGGCCCGGTGGGACGCACGCAGAAAATGTAAATGCAGTTTTTCACCGAGGGGCAACGCAGCCGGTTGCTTCCCGAAGCGCGCCGGCCCCTGGTTTAACCCCTGATGCTCCTCGAAGACATAGAAAGCGCCGGGATCCGGGGAATCGAAATCTGGTAAGAATTCCTGCCAGCGATCTTCGATTTCTTCCAGGCGATCCAGGATCCGGGTCACCATGGCAAAGTCGCGGTGAATGCCGCCAATGTGGATGCCGCGATATCCCAAACCCTTTAGAACCGCTCCCAACCGGGCGGCCCTTTCAATGGATGCCTGCCGGCCGGCCGCCTTGTCCTGCCAATCGGCCAGCACCTGGGCGTACAATTTCTCACTTACAATGGCACCCGGCACTTTACCGGCATGCATGATCCGGGCGGAAGCCGGGGTCAGCACATACACCGAGCCCAGCACCGGTAAATGGATATCGACCTGTCGCATGAAGAGCAGCAGTTCCGGGAACTTGCGGGCATCGTAGCCAAGCTGGGTGATAATGTACTGCGCACCGGCAGACACCTTGCGCTGCAGTTTGGCATACTGGGCAAAAGACTCGGCCTCGGTGTATTTGAAGGGTGAGATTGCACAGCCGGTAAAAAAACCATCCGGATCGCCGGATTCTGCAAGGCGTTCGTTCAGGGCCGTCAGCATAATCTGCAGGTTGACGGAATCGATGTCAAAAACGGGGCGCCCCTGTCCCCCGAAACCCTGGCCGGCGTAATCGCCGGTCAAGGCCAGGATGTTTTTCATGCCCATCCGGGCTAACTGCAGGGCCCGGCTCTCCATACCCACCCGGTTGGCGTCCCGGCAGGTGAAATGCACAATGGCATCCATCCCGATCTTATAAATTTCATAGCCCAGCACATCCGGGCTGAGTGACGGATTGCCGCCGGGATTATCGGTAATGGAGACTGCCGAGATCCGGCCGTCGGCAAAGGCGTCGCGGGCGATTTCAGTCACCATGTCGACCGAGCGCCCCTGGGATTCCCGGCCGGGGACCAATTCCAGGGTGATGACGAAATGGTCAGGATCTAAGATATCGTTTTGAAAGACGCGCAGCATGGGATTATATCCTGCCTAACGGTTCAGTTGGCCTCATCCAGGAACGCAGGGCCGGAATAGAGTTCGGCAAACCGGGCCCCGTTGCGGCTGTTGGCCTTGTAGTAATCGATGCATTTTTTCACGATCTTGAGGACCTTGTCTTCGGTGTGGATCCCCGGCAGTGGTTCGGCGAGTCGCGGGTGCCGGCCAAGCTTGCCGCCCAGCAGGACACGATAGCCCTTTTGGCCGTCCACGATGGTGCCGGTGGGGCACTCCTTGGCGCACAGGCCGCACTGCAGGCACAATTGACTGTCAATAACCGGTATTTCCGCATCCGCATCCAGTTGCACTGCCTGGTCCCGGCACACCTCTACGCAGTTGCCGCACAACGAGCAGGCTTCTTCAGTGATGACCGGCGCGCTTACGCCGATAATACCGATATCCTTGATTTGCGGCCGGGAACAGGCGTTCGGGCAGTCGGAGATCGTCACCCGGAACTCGTGATGATATTTCAGATCCCCCGGTACATTTGCTTTCAGAAAACCCAGGAGATCTTCCGCCTGCAGCAGTTCTTCAAGCCGGGCCAGCAGGTTTTCACTTTCCGCTGTGCGGTTTGGGCATCCCCCGGCACCAAAACAGGCATCCACCTGATAGCCCTTTATCTCTGAACTCATGTTGTCCAGAAATTTCTTGCGTGCGGTCTGTACAACCGCCAGGGTGACCGTGTCCCGGCCGGTGAGGCGGGCTTCCTTTTCCACGCGCGCCCGGACCTTTTTCCTGACAAAGAAGGGTACCTTCTTGACCGCATCTTCAGCTTCCGGTGTCCATTGCATCTGTCTTTTTACTCCTGCTGTTGTCAAATGATGGCCGACACGTTGTCCACTACTTAACACAGGATAGGGCCCCTTGCCGATAATGCAAGGGCGACCTTCCTTTTTGGGAATCGACCGTGCCTTAATGTATGGCGGCACTGGTACGGTTGCCTTGATTTATGTCAAAAACCGGGGAAAAGTTCAACAATGACAGCCGGCCACGCGCGCTTTTAAAGTTGCGCTGCCCCCCGGCCTGTCTTACTATTAAAAGCAGCAAATGGGGACCGTGAAAATGACCACACCTGAAGTAACCCAGATAAAGATCGGCAAACACATGTTTGGAATCATCGGTCTGGCCGATGCCATTGCAGACATTGCCGCCGAGCACGCCGATAAAGCGGAGGACGAGCTTGCCCGTTTGCTGGTGGAACGTCTGGGCCGCAGAAATTACATTCCCGATAACGTTAAGGATGTTTATGGCCAGGCCTTTGTGCGCGAGTATAAGAAAGCTTGCGGACTCCAGGTGGTTGAGGAGCCGGAAGGGTTGACCATCAAGGTGCTGGGAGCCGGCTGTAATGTGTGTGACAGCCTTGAGAATACGATCATGGAAACCCTGGCGGTATTAGATCTGCCGGCAGACCTGGAACATGTCCGGGATCCCGATCAGATTGCCCGCTACGGGGTTTCAGGAACACCGGCGCTGATCATCGATGGCCAGGTCAAGTGCGTTGGCCGGAGCCCGTCGTTTGCCGAACTCCGGGAATGGCTGCAAGGCAACGTTGATAACAAAGATACAGGAGGAGAAATGGACAAGCAGGTATTTATAAAAAACATACCGTTTTCAGAGCCGCATAAACTGGCTGATCTGGTGAACTACGAAGAGGGGCGGGTTGTGAGCCGGACCTTGGCCCAAAACCCGGCGCTCAGCCTGACGCTGTTTGCATTTGATGCCGGCGAGGGGGTCAGTACCCACACAGCTCCCGGAGATGCCCTTGTACAGGTGCTCGATGGAGAGGCAACGATCGATATTGACGGCCAGGAGATGGTGGCGGGGCCTGGCGAAGTAGTTGTGATGCCGGCCAACGTGCCCCACGCCGTCACGGCTGTGCAGCGTTTTAAAATGATCCTGACGGTTGTCAAGCAGCCGGTTACGATAAAGTCATAAAAGACTTTATCGTGTTAAGCTTTAAGTGTTAGATGGAAATCAAAACCTGAAGACCAACTACTGAGCAGTCGGGGAGTTTTTGTCGTCATGCCGGGCTTGATCCGGCAGCCAGGGACGTTTCCTTTACATGGACTGGATCCTGGCTTTCGCCAGGATGACGGGTATTTAGTGAGAGAACTCCCCGATCAATGAACTACTTAAAATACAAAGCATAGGACTGAAATCACACGGGGAGAGCCGACACCGGCTATCCCCGTATCTTTCAAGGAAGTGGATTTCTACGAGCATACGAGAACCCGTCTTAAAAATTGGATTTTGGTCCAGAATCAAGGCGGACGTGAATAGCGAACCGGAGGAATACTAATCGTATTTCGAGGATTTGGTATTCACGCCCAACGCCGAGTGTGGATCAAAAGACTTTTTCAAGATGGGTTCGCTAGTCCATTTCAAAGGCTCTTTCACCATGGATTGCATTGTCAAGCCCGATAATCTCGTCTTCTTTCTCCACGCGCAGTCCGCCGGCGATAAACTTGGTTATATAGATCACCACAAGGGTGCCGATTCCGCTGTATACGGCCGTCCCGACAATGGATAAAAATTGAGTCCAGACCTGCCCCGGGTTACCGAAGAACAGCCCCACGGCATCAGGATTAATCGCCGGAGATGCAAAAAGGCCCGTGGCCAGGGCTCCCCAGATGCCGCACATGCCGTGGACCCCGAAAGCGTCCAGGGAGTCGTCATAGCCCAGTTTATGTTTCAAGACAGCGACACTGAAAAAGCCCAGCAAGCCGGCAACCAGCCCGATAACGAGCGCGCCCGGCAGGGTTACAAATCCAGCCGCAGGGGTGATGCCCACCAGACCGGCCACTACGCCGGAGGCGATGCCCAGCACGGTCGGCTTTTTGCTATGCACCCATTCAGCGAACATCCACGACAGGGCCCCCATGGCAGCCGCGGTGTTGGTAACCAGGAATGCTGAAGCGGCCACACCGTCGGCAGCCAGCTGGCTGCCTGCGTTGAAACCGAACCAGCCGAACCAGAGCAGTCCGGCACCAAGGGAGACCAAAGCAATACTCGAAGGAAACATGGCCTCCTTGCCGTAACCGACCCGTTTGCCCAATACCAGTGAAAGCACGAGGCCGGCCACACCGGCATTGATGTGCACCACCGTACCGCCGGCAAAATCCAGCGCACCGATGCGGGCCATCCAACCGCCGCCCCAGGCCCAGTTGCACACCGGGCTGTAGATAAAGGTTGCCCAGAGGACCGTGAAGACGATCCAGGCAGAGAATTTCATCCGGTCGACAATTGAGCCCAACACAAGGGCCACGGTGATGCAGGCAAACGTCATCTGAAAGAGGACAAACACAATAGTGGGTATCGTGCCTGAAAGGCTGTTCACGCCGATGCCTGCCATGAATACGTGGGCCAGGCTGCCGACAAAGGCGTTGTCGCTTTCACCGAATGCCAGCGAATATCCCCAGAGCACCCAGATGATACTGACCAGGCAGTAGGTCACAAAGGTCATTGCCAGTGTGTTGAGCAGGTTTTTATATCTGGACATGCCCCCGTAAAAAAGGGCCAGCCCGGCCGGCGTCATCATCATGACCAGGGCTGTGGACACAATAATCCAGGCGGTATCCCCGGAGTTTAAGACATCCTCTCCGGCAAAAGCCGTCGAAAAGGGATACAGGCATAGGGGCAAGATCATAAACAGACGTTTTAGCTTCATGCGATACTCTCCTTTTTCAAACTCTAGTGGAAACAGATGCTGTTTTTAAATTTTTATTATAGGAGAGCATAGCAAGGCGGATGCCATTGTCTGGGGGCAAGAAGCAATTCATTTCTATTATGCTGATAATAAAGATAAAATGTATATAAGCGGCTTATTGGGAGAGCAGGGTTTTCGTGCAGCGCGGCGCTTTAGTTTACAAAAAGGTCATATATTTTAAAATAAAGTACAAATTTGTATTATATTCAAAATGCGTTTTCCGGTTGCCCGATTGCGGGACCTCAAGGCTGCCGAGACTTGAGGTTTTCCGGATTCTGGGGTAGCCTCTCTCTCGTGCCGGTGCAGGTGTTTAGGCGGTATCTCCGCCCGGACAAATCTTATATGCGTCGGTGTACAGCTGGTCGCGTGAACTGATCGGACCGCTTGGGGAGCAACTTATGACGAATGATGTTCATGAGAAACTGGCCCATCATCTGGCAACCCCGGGAATGGGGTTGCCGCCTACCAGGGCCCTGGTAGACCTATTAAAAGAAATCTTTACCAACCAGGAAGCTGAGATTGTCATGTTGCTGCCGACAACGGATGTCCCGTTGAAACCGGTCGGCTTGGTGGACCTGCAAGGAAGGACGGCGCTGGATGCGCAAATGCTGGCGGATATCCTGGACGATCTGGCTGAAAGGGGGCTTATCTATTCCGGTAAATTGGAAAGTGGCGAGTCCGGGTATGCTCTCCACCAAGCGGGCTTCGGGTTCCCCCAGTCATTTTTCTGGAAAGGTGAAGATACGCCCCGGGCCCGGAAAATGACCAAACTGGTCTTGAAGTATTTCAACCGAACGGTAACCCGGGAGGCATTCGGCGGAAGAAAAACCAAAGCCTATCGTTATATTCCCATCAACCAGTCGTTGAATCCGGAGGTGCAGGCGATCCTGCCGCACGACAGGATGGAGATGGTTCTGGAAGCGGCCGACCGCTTTGCCGTTGCCCATTGCCCCTGCCGGGTCGAGGCCGATCTGATGGACAGAGGCTGTGGGCACCCTTTAGAAGTCTGTCTTAAATTCGATGAGATGGCAGATTTTCTCGTTGAACGCGGATTGGGCAAAGAGATTACGCGCGCTGCGGCCCGTGCCACCGTACGCCAGTCCGCTGAAGCCGGGCTGGTTCATTTTGTCGATAATGCGGCCGGCAAGGTAAAGCACAATTGCAACTGCTGTGGCTGTGCCTGCTGGAATGTTGGTTCGATCAGGCGCCGCAAGATCCCCCGGGATGACCTGATGGCGGTCTATTTTACCCGCAAAACACTCCCGGACCAATGCACCGGCTGTGGCGCGTGTGTCGACATCTGCCCGGTGCAGGCCATTGAACTCAATGCGGATGTAGCGGTTGTCGACCAGCAGTGGTGCATCGGCTGCGGTGTCTGCACGCTGCGGTGTGAATTTGACGCACTCCAAATCTGCTATCGCGAAGATCAGAATCAGCAGGTTCCAACTGATTTTGAGCGGCTCCATACAGCCATCCGTGCGGAGAACAAGCAGGGCTGATCAGGATGGTTTCCCCATGTCCGTAGTTCAGTCGCTCATAAGCGGCGTACTGAGATACCGCTCCCCGGTATCGCAAATGATAGTCACCACCTTCTTCCCCTGGTTCTCCGGTCGCGCCGCAATCTGCAGGGCAGCCCAGGCGTTGGCACCCGCCGAGATACCGCACAGGATGCCTTCTTGCGCTCCAAGCCGGCGGGACGTTTCAAACGCATCGTCGGCGGCGACGGTTACGATCTCATCGATAATGTCGGTATTGAGTACCTCCGGAACGAAGCCGGCCCCGATGCCCTGAATCTTATGGGGCCCCGGTTGGCCCCCGGAAAGAACCGGTGAATCGGCCGGTTCCACCGCAATGGCTTGAAATTCAGGCTTGCGGGCTTTGATGACTTCAGAAACACCAGTGATGGTGCCGCCGGTGCCGACACCTGCAACGAAGATATCAACCTGTCCATCCGTATCGCTCCAGATCTCTTCAGCAGTTGTTTTGCGGTGAATTTCAGGATTGGCCGGGTTGCCAAACTGGTTGGGCATATAGGATCCTGGTATTTCCGCGAGAATCTCGTGGGCTTTGGCAATGGCCCCCTTCATACCTTTAGGGCCAGGTGTGAGAACCAGCTCGGCCCCCAGGTGTTTGAGCAGGGACCGTCTTTCCAGACTCATGGTTTCCGGCATGGCCAGGATCAAGCGGTACCCCTTGGCCGCGCAGACAAAGGCCAGGGCAATGCCCGTGTTGCCACTGGTGGGTTCCACGATGACCGAGTCGGGGTTGATTACCCCCTGATCCTCAGCGGCTGAGATCATTGCATTTCCGATGCGATCCTTTACGCTGGCTAGTGGATTCATAGATTCAAGCTTGACCAGGACTTCCGCACCGATATCTTTTGTGAGCTGATTCAATCTCACCAGCGGTGTTGACCCGATGGTATTGCTCACATTGCCGTAAATTGCCATGTCGACCTCCTCATTTATAGATCAATTTTGGTGTTTCCATGAATACCCGGGTATCCGGCGGGACAGACTCAGTAATCCAGACGTTTCCGCCGATAACCGACCTTGCTCCGATGGTCGTTTCGCCCCCCAAAATGGTAGCTCCGGAATAGACGATCACATCGTCTTCTATGGTGGGGTGGCGCTTTTCGCCACGCAGGCGATCGACAGCGTCCCGGGGCAGCGAAAGCGCCCCCAGGGTTACCCCCTGATAAATACGGACGCTTTTGCCAATGTGGGTGGTTTCCCCTATGACCACACCGGTGCCGTGATCGATCACAAAGCTTTCACCAATGCGGGCTCCCGGGTGGATGTCTATGCCGGTCAGGCCGTGGGCGTGTTCGGACATAATGCGCGGCAGCAAGGGAACCCCCAGCTCGAAAAGCTTGTGGGCCACCCGGTGCACCATCGTGGCAAAAATGCCCGGATAGCTGAAGATAATTTCATCGTGACTTTGGGCGGCTGGATCGCCATTGAACACGGCCCGGACATCAGTGGCCAGCAGTTGACGCAGGTCAGGGATGGCTTCCATGGCTGCCAGGGCCGTCTGGTTGCCCTTCTCGCCGCATTCCAGACAATCCTGGCCGAACCGGAAACAGTCGTGTCGCATGACATGGGTGATATAATCGGAAAGCGCGTCGTAGAGATCGGAAATCATCTGTCCGATACTGTACTTGAGATTGACCGGATCGATTTTCTCACGCGAGAAGTACCCCGGGAACAATACTTCCCTGAATTTAGCGATCAGGTTACCGACGGAACTGCTGGAACGGAGCGGCTCATAATCAACGTGGGAAAAACAGCTCGGGTCACTGCTGTTGGCGATGATCTTTTCAACTATTACCGGCAGCTTTTGTCGGTATCGCCGTAAAATCTCCGAGTCTGTTTTGCACGCAGTCAGTTCATTTAGACCGTCACTCATTGGTTCTCTCCATTTATCCGGTATAGCCGGTGCGTGGGGTGCTTGGTGAATGGTTTGTGTCACAAAGTGGTATTTCGACTAATATAATACCGAAACGGCCGGGTGCAAGATACGCGTCAGGTGAAAAACCGGCCGGACGTCATACCGTTTTGGCGTGGAAAGAGCCCGGCCAATCCGTCGCTTTACCCGGGTTGTTGGCACCCCGACAGTTCGAAATCGAGCGGATCCGGCCCTTGTAATTTTGGTCCTAAGAGGAACTCTCCAGCTGACGGCAACTATAATAATCTTCTTTAATTTCAGACGATTTTATAATATGGTTATCGCCAATGAGCTCTCGCACTTCACATAGTGTCCGCCGTCCCGGGAGTATGCCGGTCCTCGAAAAACCGGAGTGGACGAATGTGCCTTTTGACAAGGATTATGCCGTTACCTGTAAAATCCTGGAAGAGAAAATCCTCATAATCGAACCCAGAGGGTTTGCTTCATATAGCGCTTTGAAGTCTGCCCGGGAGTTTGTCGACCGGGTACTGCATGAAAATGTTGGCAGCCAAGAACAATTTATTCTGGTTGAGGATATCAGGGCCGTGGAGGGTTTTTCCAAGCGCGCCCGCAACTTCTTGATCGAACACATTACTGCTAAACCCCAGATCGGCGGTCTTATCTTCTGCTGTACCTCTCCTCCGCTGTCACTGGGCATCAAGCTGGCTTTCAAACTCAATCCAACTGCTTACGAAAAACACCTGGTGTCGGAGCAGTCCCAGGCGATTTCAATCGCCAGGCGCATTTTGGCCGACCAGGGGGACAGAAACCGCGAGTTGGCGCTTGCCTCCGAACACACCCTGCCTGGGGCAGGCCCTACCCTTGCAGGCGACGACGACTATTTCGTCAGCACCCTGGAAAGAGATGGCGGGATTACCCATTACTCACTTTTGCAAGGAGATGTCTACCATATCCAGCCGGAAGGGGAATTGCGGGCCAATAGCTTTGAGCAGGTGTTCGCCAAGCATCAGGAGAGAATCCGCGCCTGGAATCTGCGGAGCAATGCCTATTACCTGGTGATGAACGGCAACCAGTTGACCGGGAGCAGTCGCAAAGCCCGGCAGCAGTATCTGGAGATGATCAAGGCCCTCTACCGGGATTGCCCGTTC
The DNA here is from genome assembly GCA_905176665.1 of Olavius algarvensis Delta 4 endosymbiont. Lineage (GTDB taxonomy): Bacteria > Desulfobacterota > Desulfobacteria > Desulfobacterales > CAJINA01 > CAJINA01. The sequence goes on from CAJINA010000155.1 coordinate 26,216, forward strand.
TGCATGTTTGTTTTTTATGGACTGAATGATGTCATGCAAGCCACCGTCAGCGTCTTTCGGCCATTCGTTTCCTTTGAAGTCCATGTTGTTGAAAGTTTTGATGACGCCCTGGCTCTCATCGGGCGGCACCGGGGCGCGCGGGCAAATCTCCCTGCGAAAGACGCAGACCAGACGGCGACCGGTGATCGTACGGCGCATTATGTCGATCAATTGCTGCGGCATGTCGGCTGCATCAACTGGGAGATGAAGCCGGATGAATATGAGGTTGAACAGATCGATGCGGAACACCCCTTCAAGCAGGTGTTCGATGCCATTTCCATCATCAGCAACGATCTCAACGAGGTTTTTCTTGAACAACAGCGGGAAAAGAAGATCAACCAGGCGCTCTTTCAGGTGTCCCACGCGGTCAATACCACCTACCACACCCGGGACCTGTACCAGGCCATTCACGCCGCGATACGGGACATCCTGGATGTGAACAATTTCTATATTGCCCTTTATGACCCCGAAAGTCGTGTGCTGCGGTTTCCCTACTTTGTCGACCGGGTCGACAACGCCTTGCCTTCTTTGAAGCTTGACCACAAGAAGTCCTTTTCACTCACGGTTGAGGTCGTGACCGGACAACAACCGTTGTTGCTGCGTAAAAATGACATTCTGGAGATGGCCCGCCGCCGGAAAAAGAACCTGTTTGGCGTTATGCCGGAAGTATGGATGGGTGTGCCCTTGCGGGTCAAGAACCGGGTTATCGGTGCCATGGCGGCCCAGAGCTATTCGAATGCAAACAAGTACAACCAGACCGACCTGGCAGTGCTCAATTCGGTGTCCGATCAGGTGGCCTTTGCCATCGAGAGAAAAATTGCCGCCTCGGCCCTGCGCCGCAGCGAACAGCGCTACCGTAAACTGATCGGTCATCTGGATGATATCATTTTTTCCACCGACAAAAACAAAAGGTTGGCCTATTTAAGCCCGGCGGTGGCGGAGGTAACGGGCTACGCCGCCGCGGAACTGGTCGGCAAACCTTACCTGGCCGATTCGGCGGTAGAAGCCGGCTCGAAAGGTCCGCATTCATATTTCGACATCATTCATGCCGACGACCGGGACATGGTCAGCGAGGTGGTCGGGTTGGCCCTGGACAATCGGACTTCCTACCAGGTTGAGTATCGCATTATCAAAAAGGATGGAAAAGAGAGCTGGGTCCACGAAAAAAGCAATGTGGTCCGGGATGCCCCGGGACGCCTGCGGATCGAAGGAATTATCGTCGATATCCAGGACCGGGTGTTTGCCAATGAAATCAACCGGACCATGTTCCAGATATCCAATGCCGTCAACCGCGCCAACAGCCCCGCTGACCTCTTCCAGTCCATCCATGTTTCTTTGCGCAGGGTGATGGACGTGTCCAATTTCTTCATCGCCCTATATGATGAAGAAGCGGACATGATCTCTTTTCCTTACTTCGTGGATTGCACGGATAAGACCAAGTATCCCACGATTCCCAGAGTCAGCAAGGTCGATTCATTGACGGCCCGGGTGATCAAGAACAATGAGCTGATTTTCATTAACCGGGACGAACGTGAGCAGCAGTTGGCCAAGTCCGGAAAGCAGCCTCTGGGAACACCTGCAGCGGTATGGCTGGGCGTTCCGCTGCGGGTCGATGATCGGGTGGTCGGGGTCATGGCTACTCAGAATTACGACGACCCGGAAAGTTATACTTACAAAGATGTAGAAGTGTTCAACGCCGTATCCGGTCAGGTGGCCATCGCCATTGATCGGATGATTAAAGACGAAGAACTGCGTGTCCGGGACGCCTACGTCAAAACCCTGTCCATGCAGATGGAACAGTTCAGCCTGGCGGCGGCGTCCGTCCTTTCTTCGACCGATGAGCAAAGAACCTTCCGGAGAATCAGCCGGGCGATTACCGAGTATTCTGATTTCAGGCGCGTGCTGATCGTCATGTTCAAGCGCGACGTGCCCTATCACGATATTCTCGGAGACAGTGGGATCGACCGTTCCCGGATCGAAACCCTCAAAGAAGCTAAGCTGCCGAAGGATTGGTACAAGGCCATCGCCAAGGCCGGAACGCGGGTGGGGCAGTTCTGCCTTTACCTGGAGTACTCCCAGGCAGGGTTGTTGAACCCTTTTGCAATATCCAGCGCTGGGGGGGGTAAAGAAAAGAGCGAACTATCCTGGCATCCCGCCGACCACCTGATTGTGCGGATGAGTGACGAGAACAATCTACCCGTCGGGTTCATCCTGGTTAGCAACTCCAAAACCGGCCGGCGCCCTTCCGATGTTACCGTCCGACCGCTGGAAGTATTTGCCAGCTTGATATCGCAGATCATATCATCCCGTAAAGCCCAGGCAAAACTTACCCGGGCCAAGGCCCGTGCCGATACTGCCAATCGCGGCCTTTTGATCCTGACCCGGCAGCTGGAACAAGCGATGGCGCGGACCAATGAAATGGCTAAACAGGCGGCCATCGCTACAAAATACAAAAGTGAATTTCTGGCCAACATGAGCCATGAGATTAGAACGCCGATGAACGCGATCATCGGTTTTGCGGATCTAATGCTGAAAACGGAACTGGATTCCAAACAGCGCAGTTACCTGGACCACATTAATAAAGCCAGTCGGTCCCTGCTCACGATAATCAACGATATTCTCGATTTTTCAAAAATCGAGGCCGGGAAGCTGGTCCTTGAAAATCGTGATTTCAGTATTGATGAAGTCATGCAGGAGCTGTCCGGCATGTTTTCCATGAATGCCGATGAAAAGGGCCTCGAACTTTCCGTGTCTTCAGCCCCCGGGGTACCCCGGATGCTCAAGGGTGACTCACTGCGACTGCGGCAGGTGGTTATCAATCTGGTGGCGAATGCCGTGAAATTTACGGACCGGGGTTCGGTGTCGGTCCTGGTGGATGTCGACGCCATCGAAAAGCACAGTGTGGACTTGCTTTTCTCCGTTAAGGACACGGGGATCGGCATAGACGCCGAGCAGATCGAAGGCCTGTTTGATTCCTTTTCCCAGGCAGACGGGTCTGCCACCCGGCGATATGGCGGTACCGGTTTGGGATTGGCGATCTGTCGACAGCTGGTTGAAATGATGAACGGCCGGATCTGGGTGGAGAGCGAACCAGGACGGGGTAGTTGCTTTTTCTTTACCGTCCGTTTCGGCACCTCCGCTGAATCCTCACGAGACAGTACCGAACGCTACAACAGCCTCAAACACCTCAAGCTGTTGATTGCAGATGACGACCGCAATTCTCAGCGCAAACTGCTGGAAGCGTTATCGGCCTACAACGTGCGGGCAACGGCTGTGACCTCCGGCAAAAGCGCAATTTTTGAACTCACCGAAGCCCAGGTAAACGAGCCTTTTCAGATGGTCCTGATAGATTGGCAGATGCCGGACATGGACGGCATCGAAACCGCATTGCGTATTCGGGCCGATAAACGCTTTGACCAGATTCCGATTGTGATGATGACTGATTTTGATCGGCACGAATTGTTGCGTCAGGCTGACCACGTCGATATCGCCGGGGTGATTGACAAACCGGTTGACAGCAGCCAGATGTTGAATACCCTGTTGCACGCTATCAGCAAGCAACCCATGGTATACAGCGGGCGTCCGCCCAGCGCCATGAAATTGCCCCGTCGTACCGAAGAGTTCCACGGGGCGCGGGTACTGCTTGTCGAAGATAATATCATCAACCAGCGGGTCGCTTCGGAAATTCTCAAGAATGCCGGTATCATGGTGGATACCGCCGAAAATGGCGAAGTTGCAGTTCAGATGGTTCAAGTCAACGATTATGATTCGGTACTGATGGATATCCAGATGCCGATCATGGATGGCTACGAAGCTACGCGCCTGATCAAAAAATATCCCGACGTGATCACACCCCCGATCATCGCCATGACAGCACACGCGATGAAAGGGGATCGGGAAAAATGCCTCGATGCGGGCATGGACGATTACATTTCGAAACCGATCGATTCCGAGAAATTGCTGTTTACCCTGTCAAAATGGATCCCTGAAAAAACCACCGCCGGCGCAGTTATCATCGACGGCCGGAGTGCCGCTGCGCCTGAGGCCGAAAATGACCTTGCGGCGCCCTTAACCGAGGATCTTCCCGGTATCGACCTGCACCTGGGGTTGAAGCGGCTTGGCCAGAACAGGGAGTTGTATCGCTTGATCCTCTCTGAATTCCGCCAGGAATATAACGGAGCGGTGACGCAAATGCGGCGATTTTTGGATGAAGATGATCAAGAGGGCGCCATCCGCTACGCCCATACTATCAAAGGTATGGCCGGTAACCTGAGTGCCATCGGTTTGGCAGATGCCGCCCTGGAATTAGAGATGGCCCTGGGGGAGAGTGCGGTTGAAAACCATACGCCTTTCATCGATCAGTTTGAGGCCGCGCTGCAACAGTTTTTAACTACGGCCCGGCGGGTCGAAAAGATCCTGGGGGACCAGTTGGAAGGCACCTCGCCCGAGCCAGGCGGGCCGAAAGGTCAGGCCGATGAATAAAGACCCAGCCTCTAAAAAGTCCATCGTAATTATCGATGACCATCCCCTTTTTCGGGAGGGCCTCAAGTCGATCATCGCCCGCGCCCGACACTTTGAGGTTGTCGGCGAAGCCGGGGATGCGCGCCGGGGATTGGAAGATGTAAAAAAAAACAACCCGGATCTTGTCATCGTCGACATATCGCTTCCGGATAAATCCGGTATCGAAGTTGCCCGGGCCATCCGGAGCCGGTATCCGGGCACCCGGATCATTATTGTCAGTATGCACTCCAAGATCGATTATATCGTGGAGGCTTTTCAGGCCGGGGCAACTGGTTACATTGTCAAGGAATCCGCCTCCGACCGCTTGATTCTGGGGCTTGAGACCGTTCTGAACGGTGAGTATTTTCTGGATAGCTCCATATCCCATGCGGTTGTGGAAAAGTTGTTGAAAGAGCCTCTCAAGGAGACCCGTGTGGAAGATGCCGATTACGGGTCGCTGACCCCGCGGGAACAGGAAGTGATGCGTCTGCTGGCCGAAGGTTTTGCTGTAAGGGAAATCGCGGAAAAGCTATATATCAGCCCGAAAACAGTTGAAAACCATCGATCCAACCTCATGCGTAAATTGGGGTTACGCAGTGCCATTGAACTGGCCCGTTACGCCGCCCGTCTCGGCTTGATAGATGTCGATCTCTGGAAAGATTGAACCGCCCTGCCAACCATCCCGGTCAGATACCGAATGTAAACCATTCTGAACGGCAATATCGGGTCGCTTCGTACTGATTTACGTATCCCGCTCAACATAACTTCTAAATCCGAAATTCTGAATCAAATGAGACAGATATACTGAATTTAAAATAGCGCTTTCACCCCGACCGGGAGATTCTCCCGATTCCAGGGTAATTCCCCTATTAAAATGAGCGATGTCCCGATAGACAAAAATGTCGCCTCGGGCAATAGTAATATTGTAATGCGTTGTAGATCCACTGCCCTGGCCTGTCATCTATTTCTAACTGACCACATATTCAGCATCACCACTGCCATGAAGGAAAACAGGCAATGAAAGCTTTTGACCGGGCACCGGTATCCGCTGACGGAAAGCTTCCGCGCTGCGGGCACCGGGCCAAAGGATCGAAACCGGAATACGGCCGCAGGAAAGCGAGGTCGAATTACCTTGATCTAACGGGGTTGGTCCGGAGCGTGCAGCGGTCGGATGGCCACTTGGATTGTTTCCGGCGCGGCTTTTGTGACTGTGACCAGCTCGACTGCCCCTGGCGGGCGCAATGCTTTCAAAAAGGGTGAAGGTACTGCCGGAGGATGTGTAAAGCGGGGACTGAATTCCAACCCATGGAGGCCTTATGGAGAAAAGCAACTTTTCCTATATGGAGGGACGACGGGGGGTGTTCCCTTCATATGCAATCAGACTTGGTTACAACCGGAAGCCGGAAACAATTAAGCTTCCATCCCCGGCTGTATTGCATATCTCAAGCAAACGAACGGACAGAAGGAGCTACCGGCGGTATGCGGCGGCAAAGGGTGCTTTTGCGCTGCTGCGGTCCCCGGCTCAGATCATTACCGACATCAACGACATGTCAATGGGAGATATTGCGTTTGCGGTAATGCGTTCCAATCCTGCCAAGATGGGGCAGATTGTCAATATAAGCATGGGAGGCCTGGTGTTTCAGTATGCACTGGACGTACAGGGATCTGTAAAACCCAGTTGTCTGGATATCCTCCTGGCTGATTGTCGCTACTATCTCGATAGTCTCAATTTCGAAATGGTCGCCGATGTTTCCTCTCCAGATGAGTTCGAATTCGATACAGTTAAGACCGGCCTGATCTCAGTTAAATTCAAAAATTTGACTGCTCGCCAGAAAAAACAGTTGTCGCACTTTCTCAAGCATCATACCTGCACAAAGTCCTGATCTGGGGCAGTGTCGCCTGACACTGAGCCCGTTGGTTCTCTCCACTAAAATGGCTTACCAGGCCGTTTTTCACTGTTCCCCAATGCTTGTTTAGAATTGTTTGGTTCTTTTTCTACCTGTCCGTCACCCCGTGACAGATAAAGAAAGGAGGCGACCGCATGTTATCCAAAAGCCGCTCTACTTTACAAATTGTTGAGGAGCAAGTTCGCAAATGGCAATATTCAACCACCGGCCAGAAGGCCGCCAAACCGAAAATTACCGTTATCACAATTTCCAGAGAACCCGGCAGCGGTGGCAACCTGGTAGCCCAGGGGCTCGCCGATAAATTGGGCTTGGACCTGTTTCACCAGCAAGTCATCCATGAAATGGCCAAGAGCGCCAAGGTCAGCTCTCGGTTTGTCCAGACACTGGATGAAAAAGCCATGAATGTCCTCGATGAATGGATCGCGGCGTTGGTCGATGACCGCCATCTGTGGCCCGATCAGTACCTGCAGCACCTCATGCGGGTTGTCGGGATCATTGGGCAGCATGGCAGTGCGGTTATGGTGGGACGGGGTGCCAATTTTATCGTCCCGCCTGAAAAGCGGATGCGTATCCGGATCATCGCGCCCATGAAATTTCGCATCAAACAGGTCGCTGCGGCATTCAAGGTGTCCCCAAAGATCGCTAAGCGGAGAGTGGTGCGGACCAATTCTGACCGACGGGCATTCATCCGGAAATATTTCAATGCGGATATCGATGATCCTGCCAACTATGATCTCATTGTCAATACCGGGACCACCGGCATTGAATCCGCTGTGGATGCGATCATCGGCGCGTTAGGTCGCAGCAAGGACATACTGCAGCAGGCAGCCTGATAAAGAGGAGGTGAAGGGTTATGAAAATTGAGAAGATATTGTTGCCGGTAGACGGTTCCGAATGTTCGCTCAAGGCGACCGAATACACGCTTGATTTTGTGAACTCGAGGGGGGCCGATATCATATTGATGTATAGCCATAAGCCATTTCCGTCATTTTTGGGCGAACCCTATTTCCAGGAAGTGCACGACAAGATTATGAACAATGCCCGCGAGATGATGGAACCCTTTAGGGAAAGGTTTGCCGCTGCCGAGATCCCGGTTGATGAAAGGATCCTGGAGGGGGTCCCGGGAGAGAATATCTGTCGGGTGGCCAAGATAGAAAAGTGCGATCTGATCATCATGGGTTCGCGGGGGGTTACTGATTTGAAAGGGTTGTTTCTGGGCAGTGTCACCCACCGGGTATTGCATAGGGCACCGTGTCCCGTTTTGGTAATAAAGTAGGCGTCCTCTGGCGATCTCTACAGACATCATTTAGTCCGGTTGGTTGTTATCCGTCTGGAGGATGGCACCTAGCATTGTAGCAGGAGAGTTCCAGATATGAAATCATTGGTTGCGGCCTCAGGCCGCAGCCATTTTTTTGTGGTCGGACTACCCTTTACCGTGAACCGAGAGGGTGTCCAGTTCTTCGGGCTCACGCAGGGTTATCGTTTTTCCTGCCACCTTGATAAGGCCCTCGCTGGTCATCTTGGCAAAAATCCGCGACAGTGTTTCCGGGATGGTGCCCAGCAGGCTGGCCAACTGCCCTTTGGATATGGGCAGGATTACCTGTTCGGGATTTTCCTGCTCTCGCGAGAGAAAAAGAAGATACGTGGCCAGGCGCTCCGGGACCTCTTTGAGGGAGAGATTTTCCACCTGTACCGTAAACTGGCGCAGCCGGGTAGAAAGCACGGCCAGCATGTTGAGCGCCAGGGAGGGATTGGCGTGAATCAGGGCGATAAACCGGGATTTAGGAAAGAAGGCCAGAACACTCTTCGCGAGGGTCTGAGCATTGGCCGGGAAAGGTTTGCCAGTAAAAACAGGGACCTCCCCGAATGGTTCACCGGGGCCGAATATGTGCAGAATCTGCTCTTTGCCTTCGGCCGAGACCTTCGACACTTTAACCTTGCCCGCCAGCACCACGTAAAACCCGTCGCCAGCATCACCTTCCATAAAGACAGTGTCACCTCTGTGGTACTCTTTTTCGACGGCAATGCGCCTCAATTCATCCAAATGTTCAGCAGGCAGACCGTTAAAAAGCGGTGCATTTTCAATTATATGGAGATGATTGGGCATAGATCCTCCAGCTAGATAGAATTTTTTCGCGATATTGACATAAGTCAAGGCGGGCATAGGGTGGTTCAGGTAGATTGCCCTTAAACATGGAAACAATGTTTGAAATACACATTTTGGAACATAATTTAAACAGAAAAACAGGAGGCGAGTATGTTTTGTTTTCAGTGTGAACAAGTGGCCAAAGGCGAAGGTTGTACCAAGATTGGTGTGTGTGGCAAAAAGCCCGAGGTTGCTGCGCTTCAAGATCTATTGATACAGGCCACCAAGAGACTCAGTGTTTACGCCGCAGCCGCGCGGGAAAAAGGTATTGTCGACGACGCGGTAAACCGTTTTACTTGTGAAGCCATTTTCTCAACATTAACCAATGTTGATTTCGATCCGGATCGGTTTGTAACCCTGATCAACGATGCGGACAACTATACCCAGCAACTGATTGAAAAAACCGGTGATGTCGCCGGTGCCCCGGCTTTCACACCCGCGGAAAGCCTGGACGGACTGGTTGCCCAGGGTGAGGCCGTCGGGATCAAGGCGGATCCTGATCTTGATGCCGATATCCTGTCCCTCCGGGAACTGCTTATCTATGGTATCAAAGGACTGGCGGCCTATGCGGACCATGCCCGGATACTGGGCCAGGAAGATGATGCCGTCTACGCCTTTATCCATTCCGCCATGGCGGCCACCCTGGACAAAACCCTGGGGGCTGATGACCTTGTCGGGTTGGCCCTTAAATGTGGCGAGGTGAACATCCGGGCCATGGAACTGTTGGATGCCGGCAATACCGGAACCTACGGTCACCCCGTGCCGACGGCTGTTCCCCTGGGCGCGAAAGCCGGCAAGGCCATTCTTGTTTCCGGCCACGACCTGAAGGATCTGGAAGAAATTCTCAAACAAAGTGAAGGCCAGGGCATTAATGTCTATACCCACGGAGAAATGCTGCCCTGTCACGGCTATCCGGAATTGAAGAAGTACCCCCATTTTTACGGGCACTACGGAACTGCCTGGCAGAACCAGGCCAAGGAATTCGATGCCTTTCCCGGTGCCATCCTGATGACCACCAACTGTATCCAGAAGCCGCGAGACAGCTACAGCGCCAACATTTTTACCACCGGCCTGGTCGGCTGGCCGGGGGTTGCCCATATCGCGGATAAGGATTTTACACCGGTCATTGAAAAAGCTTTGGAACTGCCGGGATTCGAAGAAGACGTTGAAGGCAAATCCGTCACGGTCGGTTTTGCCCGCAACGCTGTCCTGGGAGTGGCGGATAAAGTGATCGAGGCTGTCAAAAGCAAGGCCCTGCGCCATTTCTTCCTGGTAGGCGGTTGCGACGGAGCCAAACCGGGACGTAACTACTATACCGAACTTGTCGAGAAGGTGCCGGAAGATTGCGTCGTCTTGACCCTGGCCTGCGGCAAGTTCCGCTTCTTTGACAAAGACCTCGGCGATATCGGCGGCATTCCGCGGCTGCTGGATGTGGGACAGTGCAATGACGCCTATTCGGCCGTCCAGATTGCCCTTGCCCTGGCCAATGCCTTTGAGTGCGAAGTGAATGATCTGCCGCTTTCCATGGTACTTTCCTGGTACGAGCAGAAGGCCTGCGTTATTCTGCTGACGCTCTTACACCTCGGTATCAAGGATATTCGACTTGGGCCTTCTCTGCCGGCATTCATTATTATGCCCATATCCACGGTTGACGAAGACCTCAAGGCAATCCTTGGATAAACTGATAACCCCAGGCCTGCTTCCCGTCTTTCGACGGGTGCAGGCCGCCAGTTCGGCCCGAACCTGTAAGAAAAGGCGCCGGCTATGGGAGGTTCGCTATGAAATGCCCAGGACAGGATACGCAATACTGGAAACCCGGGGCGATTTATGATGCCAAATGCCCGAAGTGTGAAAAAATTGTTGAATTCTTCAAGGATGACACGACCCGCAAGTGCCCCCATTGCGGGCATCGGTTCATCAACCCCCAGCTGGACTTCGGGTGTGCGTCTTACTGTCAGTTTGCCGAGCAGTGCATCGGGAACCTGCCTCCGGAGCTGATTGCCCAAAAGGAAGATTTACTCAAAGATCGGGTGGCCATTGAAATGAAAAAGTATTTCCGGGCTGATTTCAAAAGGATCAGCCACGCCGGGCGCGTAGCCCGTTACGCCGAGCGTATCGGTAAAAACGAAAATGGCAATCTGGCAATTATTCTGGCTTCGGCCTATTTGCACGACATCGGGATTCTGGAAGCCGAAAAGAAGCATAATGGCGCCGGTGCTGAATACCATGAATCCGAGGGCGTTCCGATTGCCCGCGAGATCCTGGAAAAGCTCGGTGCGGCCGAACCGCTGGTTGAAGCGGTCTGCGACATCGTCGGGCACCACCGCCACCCCCGTGATGAAGAAAGCCTGGAATTCAAGACTGTCTATGATGCGGATTTAATCGCGAACCTGGAGAGCGAATACGAAGAGAATCCGGTGGAACAGGATCAGATCCGGGAAATGATTGAAAGCCGGTTTTTAACTGGCGGTGGGAAAAGTGAAGCTGAAAAGATACTCATAGGATAATCGAACCTGCCCTTTGGGGCAGCTCTTCGAAACGGAGACACACCATGAAAGTAAAAAGAAAAATAATCCAAATCGATGAGGAACTTTGTGACGGATGTGGCAACTGTGTACCCTCCTGTGCGGAAGGGTCCCTGCAGATTGTGGACGGCAAGGCCAAGGTCATTGCCGATAACCTGTGTGACGGACTAGGTGCTTGCCTGGGTGAATGCCCCCAGGGAGCTCTGCAGATCATCGAGCGCGAGGCCGAGGAGTTTGATGAGGAGGCCGTGGAGGTCCATCTGGCCAAACAGTCAAAGGAGGAAGCCGTCCAAGCGCCTGCACATACCCACAGCCACGGACCGGCCGAGATACCCTGCGGCTGCCCCTCGACCCAGATGAAGACGTTCCAGCCAGTCGGTCATGCACCCCGGTCAACCGGCGGCTCTTCGGCGTTGACCCACTGGCCGGTACAGGTCCATCTGGTGCCGCCGACGGCCCCCTTCCTGAAAGGTGCCGATCTATTAGTGGCTGCTGATTGCACGCCTTTTGCCTACCCGGATTTCCACGAAGTGTTGCTTAGAGACCGGGTCCTCATGGTTGGTTGCCCCAAGCTCGATGACGCCCAGGCATATATCGACAAGTTTACGGCCATCTTCAGCCAGGCCGGCGTCCGCAGCGTAACCACAGTAATGATGGAGGTCCCCTGCTGCTCGGGTCTTTCCGTGATTATCCGGCAGGCTTTGGAGAACGCGAAGGCCACCATCCCTCTCGAAGAAGTCATTATCAGCACTCGCGGGACCCTGCTTGAAGATCGCAAGATTTCCTGACACAGGTATGGAACGCTCCCCGCAGCAAACTGCGGGGAATCTTTCCCCGTGAGGAATTTGTCTGGCTTAGGTTCGCTCGCTATCCTGGCCGCCTCCCCCTAAACGGGATTTCCGTGGTGCTCCAAAAAGCTACCGGGAATGCGTTCGTCGGTCGGATCAGCACACCGCAGCTGGGGTTTTGACAGGTCGGCCCGGTATACTGTATAATCACCGATACCGAATTTCGGGCAACGTGATTTGAAGCCAACTATTCCTGATGGACACGGTATCGAGGGGCTCGTGACAAAACTGACCGATAAGCAGTTTCGAAAATATTGTGAGCTCGTATACCGTGAGGCCGGCATTAACCTGACCGAGGAAAAACGGGAATTACTCAACGCCCGGCTAGCCAAGCGGCTGCGCAAAACCGGCATCCCGGCCGGCGCCTATTATGAACTGATCCGGACAGATGGGGATGAATTGTGGCGGTTTCTGGACGCCATTTCCACTAACCATACCTATTTCTTCAGGGAATCGAAAAGCTTTCGCTATCTGTCCGGTTCCCATCCCGACATCTGGTGTGCCGCCTCATCAAGTGGTGAGGAGCCTTTTTCTCTGGCCACTTACTGCCTTGACCAGGGATTCACGCCTTCGATTCTGGCGACCGATATCTCCATGACCTGCCTGGCCAAAGGGCGGCGGGCGATCTACCCCAAGCAGGCCCTCAAAAACATTCCCAAACCCATGTTAAAGGCCTATTTTCAGAAAGGCCGGGGCAAGTGGGATGATTACATCAAGGTAAAGGAAGGCGTCTGCCGACTGATCCGCTTTGAGCGTTTCAATCTGCTCAAGGATACACCCGACATGCGCAAACAATTCGATATTGTTTTCTGCCGCAATGTCATGATTTACTTCGACAACCCGACCAAGGAATTTGTGGTTACGAAGCTCTGTCGGGTGTTAAGAAAAGGCGGGTATTTCATTATCGGGGGCGCCGAAAGCTTGAGCGGATTGCAGCATGGCCTCAAGTATATCGAGCCCAGCGTTTATCTCAAAACCTAGTGTTGTGTCCCATTCGTTGCTTATAACATTATACTGCCGCAATGGGGGTTTTTAGCGCCCTAAAAACTCGAAATCCGAATATCGAAATTCGAAACAATTATACAAATTAGAATAACCAAAAAATTCAAACAACATCTATTGTTACAGCTACCAAGTTTTTGTTTTGGTCATTTGGACATTTGAATTTTAGATTTGTTTCGAAATTCGTGCTTCGTTTTTCGAATCTAGATTGTTCCTTGAATCTGAGATAGATCGGTCAATCTCTTAGACGCTTATTTGTGAGACGCAGCACTATAAGCTATCTCCTATCCTCATTGCAGGCACTGCATCAGCCCCATGCACCAGGGGCAATCTCCGCAGGGAACCTCCATCGCGAAGCAATCGTATTCAAACCCTTCATTTGTAATCAGGTCGCACGGTCCCACGTTGCAGTTGCTGCAGTAGGGAAAGTCGTAGTTATCGACCTCCTGCCGGAAATCCTGATAGGTCGGCGCGTTCCAAATATCCAGGATGTCTTGCTCGGGGACCCGGCCGAAGGGTTCGTGGGACACCGGTTTCTCCCGGCCGTCGAAATAGCATTGATATTGATGCCAGAGCATGTAGCACGGGTATATGCGACCGTCCCAGGCCAGGAAAATACTCCGGTTTTGAACGAATTCGCACTCCCGCTCGAAACGGGGGTGCAGGGCCGGAAGCTTCAGATCCAGGTTGTATCGGGCAGCGCACTCGCGCGTCTGATCGAAAACAGCCTCTACCTCTCGGGCCAGTGTTTCGTCGAAGGTCAACAGTTTCCGGAAGTGAAAAGGGATCTGCCGCGCGGTTGCCTCCGAGATCATGGCTTCCACGAATTCAATGAGGGCTTGTTCATCTGCCGAACGGATGTATTGCCAGCGGACGGTCAGATACTGCGCCAAATCAAAACCGCGCTTGCGGGCCTCGATCTGCTTTTTACGAAAAAACCGTAACGAGGCATCGGTATTGGCCGTGTAAAGCGTTTCGTCCATGACGCTTTCATCATAAGGCAGCATCTGGCTGACGATGGCGAAATCGGCACCGTTCAAGGCTGCCTGTTCGATCGCACGGGGCAGTTCCGCCAGGTTGTTGCGCATCAGGACATATTCCACCCCGAGTTGCATCCGGCCGGCTTGCAGTGCTTCCCGGGCTTGGCGGACAGCCCGGAAGGCCCTCTCGACAGAAGCCATCTCCGCCCCGCTGCGATTCAGCCGCAGGGTGCGACTGCTGGCGGCATCCATGGAGATGCAGATTTTGTCTATCCCGGCCTCGATAAGGGCTGCCGCCCGACGGTAGTCCATGAGATGTCCATTGGTCTGGAGCCCAATCCAACTCTCAGCCGGAAGGCGCCGGCGGGCGCTGGCTACCATATTCTCCAAATCGGAGTGCATCAGGGGTTCGCCGATGCCTGAAAAAACGATTGTAGCGAGGTGGGCCATTATCCCGCCGAGGGCTTCAAAGCGGGCGGGGTCCAAAAAGCCCTCGACAATACCGTTTCCCTGGCTTTGCTTGACGCACATCCGGCATTTTAAATTGCACAGTGTGGTCGGTTCAACGAAAAGTTTTGCTGGATTGGCCTGCGTAGCCATGTGTACAGCCCCTAGTACCGAAACGTTGTCAAGAACAGCTGCTGCTCCATCTTCTGCAGGGTATCGCTGGTAAAACCGGATTTCCTTGACTTAGAACAACTTTCATAAATTTTCCAATTTTTATGACCAGGTGTATCGGCGGTGTATTCAAATTTAAGAGGCTACAGTCGGACCGCGAGTCAACTGGCCGCCGCTCTTGTGCCTGTGCGCCCGGAGCGACCGGGAATTTGGAACGCGCGTCCAATAAAAAAGGCAGCCGGGATCGATACACTTCCGGCTGCCTTGGGCTTGTGATGGAAAACAGACTAAATGGAGTCTTTGAGTTTCTTGCCCGGCTTGAATTTTACTACGTTCGTGGCCTTGATCTTAATGGTTTCACCAGTCTGCGGATTACGGCCTTTACGGGCTTTACGCCGGGATTTCTGAAAAGTGCCAAACCCCACCAGGGTGACTTTGCCGTCTTTTTTCTTTAAAGACTTTGTTACCCCGTCGATAAATGATTCCAGCGCTACGCCCGCGGCGACTTTGGTGATTTTTGCATCCTTGGCCATTTTTTCTATCAGTTCTGCTTTGGTCATCTGTTTTCCCTCCCTAGATAATTTGGTTTTCCCATTTGTACCCGATAACAAAGATTCATTCTAAGCGGAAAAAATTTTATGTCAATAGCTAAATCGCCGCCATTCGTGATTTTCTGAGCATTCAGCAACCCAGATGAAGCCCCTTTTTAAAGGTTTTGGCGCGATCGGCCGGCTGGGCGGTAAAGTGGCTTGGCGACCTATATTTTGGGTCGCATTGGGTTCCGTTCGACGGCTGCTGCCAGATAGGTGTATACCCGGGCGATTTCATTAGGTTAGCGTTGGCCCGATTACATTTTGCTATTCTCTTTGTATTTGCGGATAGCTTCGAGGAGTCCGACCGTTCCGGTCATCATGTTGTCGCCCCAGGGTGCCCCGTCGACGTAGGGCAGTTTGGCGTCAATCATTAAGGCCCGTTTGGGTCCGGTGGCGAGGATGATTTCGTTTGCGGAAAAAGCGAACTGTCGGCGTGAATAAGCGCCATGGCCGCCTTCCTCCAGGATTGCAGCATGCGCCAGGCGCCCTTCGGGAAGGGCCTGGAGCAGACGGTCCAACTTCGGAGCGGTGATATCATGGGTGTGATATTCAAAAAAACCGGCGATTTCTCCCTCGATCAGGGCGGCTCCGACCGTGTGGGAAGTTGCAATGTCCAGGACCATAAAACGGGCCAACGACCGGCAGAGCGGGTCGCAGCAGGCACCTTGAATCGCGGCCATACCGCTGTCCATGACGTAAATTTCTTTTGCCGGTATGTCGCGAGCCGCTCGGGCCAGGCTGCGCAGGCGATTGAAGCTGGCCGGGATCTTGTCTTTCGGATAGATCAGCGCATGTGGAAAGGGCGACTGGTTCAACGCTTGTGCAAAGAGGCGGTGCCGGTAATCCAGGTGGGAAACGCCCTGCGGAGCGACGCCGTGGTCCTGGGCGCACACGCCGATAATATCGAATTCGAAAGGGACGCCCAGCCCTTCTACAATCCGGCGTAACCGATCAGGCTCAAGGTCCGCCAGGGATAGCGGTGTATAAGCCGGGTCGGTCGACAACCGGCGGGCATCCTGGGCGGACACAATCGCGATGCCAGCGGCAGCAACCCGCTTTAGATCGTGGTGAAGGGTTGCAGCAGCCTCCCTGGTCATAGCGACCGAATGTGTCGCGGCTCTGGCTTTCAAGGCAGCGGAGACCCGTCCGCCGCCCATCTCGACACCGGTTACCACCAGGTTGCCCGAAGTGTTTTCTATCATGGCCGCCTTGGTACGCACCGGCGACTTGATCACGGCTTTGAAGTGTTCACCCTTCGCAGTATCGTAGTACAGCAGGTCCAGGGTCCCGGCCCCTATATCAATCATCAAGTTTCTGGGCATGGTTTTTATCTAACACCAATTTAACAATTTTTAAACAATTACCCAGTTGAGGCGCAGTATGAAATGAGAGTGCTGGCATAACGGCTTGAACGCTGATTGGCTACTACATATTGAATTAATATATTGACAAGCGCTATATATTGTGTAAGGCTTAAGTCGGTTTGATTGGTAAAATTGCAGTAAAGTTTGCTACTTAACCAGGTGATTAAAGACACAGACAGTGTTGGAGATTATGTTCCCGTCTGTTTTTCACCAAAAACAAAAACACCAACCCTGACCCCCGCAGCCTGGGACGCGCTGCCGGGGTTTTGCTTTTTTGACGGTTAGGCCCAAGGAGTATCTGCATGACAATGCCCAAGTTATTCGTTCTTGATACCAACGTAATCCTGCACGACAGTTCCTGCCTTTACCAGTTTGAAGAACACGATGTGATCATTCCCATTACCGTTCTGGAAGAATTGGATCAATTTAAAAAAGGCAAGGGCCCCTTGAACTTTCATGCCCGCGAATTTGCGCGATCACTCGATACGATCAGCGGTGATCACATCTTTAACGGTGGGGTAGAAATTGGTCCGGGCAAGGGCAAGCTGGTTGTGCGACTCGAAAACGGGTTTCACGAAAAGTTGAAATTTAATTTCTCCGTGGCCCGCCCCGATCACCATATCCTGAATGCCGCCTACCAGCTGGCCCTGGAAGAGTCGCAGCGCCAGGTTATCCTGATATCCAAGGACGTCAACATGCGGATGAAGGCCAAGTCCCTCGGACTGCTGGCCGAAGACTACACCACCGATCAGGTCAAGGATATTACTGAGCTCTACAAGGGATGCCGCACCGAAGAGAATATCCCGGCCGAGATCATTGATCATCTTTATGCCGTGCCCTACGAACTGGACCGGGAGGCGTTCAATTTTGAGCAGGCCCTGTTCCCCAACGAATATATAGTGTTGAAAAACGGCCGTAAATCTGCCCTGGCTGGTTACAACCCGTTTGAACGCAAAATTCACCGGATCGATAAAACCCGCTGCTGTGGCATCATGCCCCGTAATTCCGAGCAAGCGTTTGCCATCAATGCCCTGACCAATCCGAATATACCGCTGGTTACCCTATCGGGCAAAGCCGGTACGGGTAAGACCTTGCTGGCCCTGGCGGCAGCGCTGGAAAAGAAACGGCGCTACCGGCAGATCTTTATTGCCCGGCCGATTGTCCCCTTGAGCAACAAGGACACCGGTTATCTGCCTGGTGACATACAATCGAAACTGGACCCCTACATGCAGCCGCTATACGACAACCTGGCCGTTATCCAGGACCACAACCACAACCAGAACGGGGCTGGCTCCCGGATCAGTGAACTCATTCGGGAAGAGAAGATCGTCATTACGCCCCTGTCATACATACGGGGTCGCAGCCTGGTGAAGATCTTCTTCGTGGTGGATGAGGCCCAGAACCTGACGCCGCACGAGGTCAAGACGATTATCACCCGGGCCGGTGAAGGGACCAAGATTGTGTTTACCGGGGATGTTTTCCAGATCGACCATCCCTACCTGGACAGCCAGTCGAACGGGTTGAGCTACCTGATCGAGAAGATGAAGGGTCAAAAGCTGTACGCCCACATCAACCTGGAAAAAGGGGAACGTTCCGAACTGTCGGATCTGGCTATAAACCTTCTCTAAGCAGTCGGCTGGCTTCTTTTTCCGGCACCGCCCGGCTAAAAAAGTGGCCCTGGCCGTAATTGCAGTTCATTGCGGCCAGCACATCCACTTCCGCCTGGGTTTCAACGCCTTCCGCAATCACTTCCATACCAAGTTTGTGGGCCAGCATAATGGTGCTTTGCACGATGTCCCGGTTACGGGATTCGCGGTCGATGTTGCGGACAAAGGATTGGTCCACTTTCAGCGTGTCGAAGGGAAAACTATGCAGGTAGCTCAGCGAGCAGTAGCCGGTGCCGAAATCATCCAGGGCTGTTTTAATCTCGAGCTGCTCCAGCTGTTTGACAACCTGGCCGACCAGCTGGGTGTTGTCAATGACGGCCGTTTCCGTGAGTTCCAGTTTTAGACTCGAGCAGCGGCATTGTGCCTTTTCCAGGGCGCCTTCGATGGTGTCGATAAATTCCGGCCGACTGAATTCCTGGGCGCTGACATTGACACCAATCGCAAGATTTTCAAACCCGCCTTCCATTGATTCCCATGCGGCCGCCTGCCGGCAGGCCTCCTCGAGAACCCATTTGCCGATCTGCAGAATCTGGCCGGTTTCTTCGGCCAGGGAGATGAAGACATCCGGGGGCACCAGCCCTTTTTCGGGGTGGATCCAGCGGACCAATCCCTCGAAGCCGCTGATCTTACGAGACTTGAAATCAACCACCGGCTGGTAGTAAAGCACCAATTGCTCATTATCGATGGCCCGTTTCAGTTCGGGTTCCAGGGTCAGCCGGTGCATCGCCGCTTTGTGCATATCCGCATCAAAGATTTGATAGCCGGTTTGCATGTCCGCACTGTTGGCGGCTAGCCCCGCATCCCGCAGGAAGTCTTCGGCACTCTCGTAGTCGGCGGAACTGAAGGTAAGCCCGATCTGGTTCTTGCCGGTTATCTCATGGCCTTGGATTTCGACGGTCGCACCCAGTTCGGCGAAGGTGGACCGGGCGACTGCAATGGCCTCCGAGGGGCTGCTGAGGTCATATAAAAGCAGGGCAAATTCACTGGGCCCCAGGCGCGCGACCAAAGCGCGGGCCGGCGCACTGGTGGAAAGCAGGCGGGCTTTGGAAACGATATACTACTCCCCGGCAACCTCGCCGAGGCTGTCCATCAGAATTCGGTAGCGTTCCAGGCGAATGACCAGGGCGCTGAACAAGGAATCGTGCAGGCGGGCGCGCTCTAGTTCTTCAGTCAGGCGCATCAAAAAAAGATCTTTGTTGGGCAGCCCGGTTGCCGCGTCATACTGGCGCAGATATTCCCGTTCCACATCCCGCAAGCGCTTTTTCTCGAGGCTCGCGTGAATACGGGCATTTAAAAGGGTAGGGTTGAAGGGCTTTAAAATGTAATCTTCCGCCCCGTTTTCAATGCATTCCACGGTACTGTCCATGTCATCGAGGGCCGTAATCATGATGACCGGAATGTGCCGCAGATCATGGTCGGTCTTGATGATCTTGAGCGCCTCGCGGCCATCCATCTCCGGCATCATGACGTCGAGCAGGACCAGGTCGATCTTGTGCCGGCGCATTGCCTCTACGGCTGCTTGCCCGTCAGCAGCTTCATGAAAATTTGAAAATCCCTGTTTTTTCAGGTGTTTTACAACAAAAAAACGGTTGCTGCGGATATCGTCCGCAATCAGTATACGCGCATCCTGTAGCATAAGAAATCCATTGTAGAGTTATCGGTGAGGTCTCTATCCAGCCCGTAACAATTCTGATTTTGCAGAATTATAGCCGCCAACACAAGGAAAAATTATTCTTGACTAATTTATACGCATACGAAATATTGATAACTAAAATATATGTAAGCGGAGTATATATGCAATTCACGGAGTTGGCGGACTGTCCCTATTATCTCATTTCGCGGGTGGCCCTCCAGGTGACCTCGGCCCTTAAAAAAGGCTTCATCGCAGCGGATGTACAGGCGGTGCGCCCGGCCTACCTCGGGGTTCTGATGAGCCTCTGGCGGACAGATGGGCTGAAAGTGGTAGCCCTGGGTTGCATGGCCGGCCTGGAACCTTCGACCATGACCGGACTGCTGGACCGGATGGAACGCGACGGCCTGGTTGTCCGCCGGGTGGACCCCCACGACCGCCGGGCTCAGCTGGTAGAGTTGACCGGTCTTGGCGCGGAGGTAAAAGAGCCCGTACGGACAGTGGTGGAAAAGGTCATGGACCAGGTGTTCACCGGGAATGTTGCGGCCGATCTGGAAAAGACCAAAAAGGTGCTCCGGCAAGTGTTGGGGAATTTACAGGAGGTGGCTGGAAAATGAGTAGTCAGGAAAAGAGACCGATAGGCTATACATGCGCGTATACGCCTTTGCCATTGATCGATGCTGCGGGTTTCAGGCCCTACCGGATTTTGCCAATGGGAGACACGCCTGACCAGGCCGGCCAGTATTTACACGACAACCTGTGCCCCCATGTCAAGAAGGTCCTGGACCAGGTTCTGGCCGGCAAGGTTCCTGACCTGGCCGGGGCCGTACTGATGAACAGTTGTGATGCCATGCGGCGGCTGGCGGATGCCTGGCGGGCGGCGCGGCCCCAGGACAACATCATGCTGGTCGATCTGCCGGTTACCACGGACGAGGCGGCCTTGAAATTCTTTGCTGTCCAGCTCGAGGTTCTGGCCGAACAGCTGAAATTGTGGGGTGGACTTGATTTCGACACGGCTGACCTGGCAGCGAGCCTGGCGGATTTCAATAAGTTGTCCGGGACACTGGCCGATCTGGGGGCCGCCATCCGCAGTGGACGCCAGAAGGGCAGCCGGGCTGCTCTGCAGGCGCTTTACAATGCGTGCACCCAGCGCAGCATGGTTGAGAGTATCCAGAATTGTCAATTGCCTACCGCAGAGGCGGTGCCTAAAAATGGCGTGCCGATATTCCTCTTCGGCAATGTCCTGCCGGACCCGGAAGCATTTGAGCTGATTGCCGATTGTGGGGCCCGCATCGTTGGCGATGATCTTTGCACCGGTTACCGGCAGTTTGCCGGTCTTGAGGCCGATTCCGCGGAAGAATCCGTTTATCTGCAACTGGCCCGCCACATCCTGACCAAACCGCCGTGCGCCCGCACCTTTTTTCCCGCGCAGCCCGGCCGGGTGGCCCACGACACCCTTGCCGCGGCCCAAGCCTGCGGCGCGGCCGGGGTGATCGGCCACACGGTGAAGTTTTGCGACCCTTACCTGGCCCGCATGCCCATATTCCGGGAAGAATTCAAGAAGGCCGGCATGCCGCTGCTGCTGCTGGAAGGTGACTGTACCCTGCGTTCCATGGGACAGCAGCGTACCCGGATTGAAGCTTTCATTGAAATGTTGAGGTGACCTTCATGATGAAACAATACTTTGATGACCTGGTGTCTGGGATTGAGGGCGCCATTGCCGCCGATCCCGAAAACGCGAGCCCGCGCAAGATCTATACCCTGGAAGTGGCCCGTATCGGCCAACGGCTTTACGGCGGCGAGGAGCGGGTGGCCTGGTGCGGGATAACCGTGCCTTTCGATCTGCTGGCTGCCATGGGCGTAACCTCCTGTTTTGTAGAATTCGTGGGTGCCATGCTGGCCTCGACAGGCATGGTAGATGCGTTCCTCGAAGAAGCGGAGCAGGTTGGGTTTGGCGGCGACACCTGTGCCTACCACAGGTCCGTGCTCGGGGCGGCCCGCAAGGGATTTATGCCCGAGCCGGATTTTTTGATTGCCGCGACCTGCCCCTGCAGCGGCGGCGTGGCCGTCATGGAACTGCTGGCCCGCCATTTCGAAAAGGATCTGTTTGTTCTCAATGTTCCCCAGGAGATGACGGACGCCAACGTGCAGTACCTGGCCGACCAGATTAGGGACATGGTGGCATTTGTCGAGGACCACACCGGCCAGCCGCTTGACCCGGCCACCCTTGCGGCAGCCGTGGCCAGGACCAATACCGCTCGGGAAAAACTGGTGGAAGTCTACCGCCTGGCCAGCCAGGTGCCCTCACCGGTAAATGGCAAGGCCCTCAATAATTTTGGGGTCGTGGCCGCCCTGCTCCTGGGGACGGATGCCGCGGTCACGGTGGCCGAAGCCTTCCGCCGGGATTTTGAAAACAAGGTGGCCGCCGGCGAAGCGGGTATTGCCGATGAAAAGTTGCGGCTGTTGTGGATTCAAAACCGCATCCAGTTCAAAAACCCCATCGTGAAAATGATGGAAGAAGAATACGGCGCCGCGGTCGTGATCGACGAACTCAATGATATCACCTGGGGCCCCATCGATCCGGATGAACCTTACCGCGGGATGGCCGCAAGGGCCATGTCCATCCCCTTCAACGGGGCCAACACAAGGCGGGTCTCCCATCTGCAGGACCTGGCCCGCCGTTATCGCATCGACGGTGCCATCAACCCGTGTCACTGGGGCTGTCGCCAGGGAACCGGTTCCCGGGGGATTGTCGGCCAGGGCCTCAAGGAGATCGGCGTGCCGGTGTTGAACCTGGAAGTGGACTGCGTCGATCCCCGCAACTTTGCCGAGGGCCAGCTCAGAACCCGGATCGAGGCGTTTACGGAAATGCTGACCGAACGGCCCTCTCCCTGGGGTTGATTCTGAGCATAGATACTCGGCCTTTGGATATGTTCACCGCCATTGCCATAGAAGCTTGGTTATAACGGCGAAAAGACATAACTTGGTGTGTCATAAAACCAATATCCTCGCGCAGAGACGCAGAGACGCGGAGAAAATCAGAACCAGGATTTTGTCGCACTATCGTGCGAAGGAACGTTTTAAGCTTTAGCCTATAAAGGCATCTAAGTTTTAGCCGGCGAAGCCGGAAACCAATATGATTTTCTCAGCGTCTCTGCGCGATGCAAAGGTTTGCCTTTTCATTTTGGCAATGAAGCCATCTACGGGGGCAACCTAATATCTGGCCCTCTGGGCCAGAATTCTTTCATCATGATGAACAATCGCCTTTTCAAGTTCCTGCTCAACATCTATCCGCCGTATATCGGGGCGGGGATTCGGATCCGCAAGGTTGCGCCTGATTTTCGGGAAATTGTGGTGCAGATGCGGCTGCGGTGGTATAACCGCAACTACTTCAACACCCATTTCGGCGGTTCCCTGTATGCCATGGTCGACCCGTTCTACTGCCTGATGCTGGTGCAGGTGTTGGGGAAGGACTATATTGTGTGGGATCAGGCCGCACCCATTGAGTTTAAAAACCCGGGCGGGGCAAGGTGTCGGCGGTATTTAAGATTGGTGACGAGCAGGTGCAGGAGATTCTGTCACGGACTGCTGATGGCCGGAAATACAGGCCGGAGTATGCGGTTGATGTTTGCGATGAAGCGGGTGAGCAGGTTGCCCGCGTTCATAAGGTCCTTTACATAAGAAAAAAAAATAACCATACATCTTAGAATCGTTAGGATCAATTTAGGAATATAAATGGGTGCCCATACCAGGATACCGTCGGGACAGCGCCAGAACCTGCTGGATGCTCTCCGGGTGATCAGTTCCCTTTTCTGGGGGGTGGATATCGAGAAGGGTCACCGGCTGTTCACCGGTGACGATTTGCATGTACTCGAAAGGTTGCTGCCGCTGCTCTCCCCAGATACGCGGGACGCCTATACCCGCTTAGAGGATCTTGTGCGCACTTTTGCGAGTGCGCAGGATCTATGCGAGCATCTTGCGGAGGGCTACATTCCCCTGTTCGTCAACGCCCGCGGTGGGATTGCCGCGCCCCTTTACCAATCCTGCTATCCTGAACGGGGCGCCCCCCAGGCCCCGGCCGGCCTGATGGAGGCCGCCGCAAAGCGGATGCAGGCGCGTTTTACCAGCCGGGGCCTGAATCTCGACAGTGGCCTGAACGAACCCCCGGACCACCTGGCGGTAGAGCTTGAATATCTCTATTTTTTGCTGGATAGGGGGTGGGCGCAGAGCGATCCGTCGCTCTTAAACGAAGCCGTTGACTTTACCCGGACAGAACTGCTGCCCTGGGTGCCCGCTGTTGAAGAGCGGGTTGCCAAGACAGCGGCCGGATCTTTCTATGCTTTACTGCTTACGATTCTGCTGGCCCTATTGCGGTTGATTGGTGAGCGCGATTTGCTATAGAAAGCACGGGCGCGGCCAACCCCTCAGGCATCGCCGACCGGATGCTGTAATTGTCTACACGACTCTGATTTCAAACACCCTGCTCACCTTTTCGGATTTTGGTTCCAGAAATCTATGGGCATGTGCACATTTCCCGGCAGGGTCGGGGCAACGCCCCAGTCAATTTGCCGTGTCTCTCGGTTGTAATAAATATTCGGGCGGGTATCGACATGGGGCGCGGTCACCCGTACCAGATCCCCGGCAGCTACCCGCTGGCTCACGGCACTGCGCGGATCGTTGAGGTCACCGAATATCCTGGCCTGGGTGGGACAGGTGACCACGCAGGCAGGCTCTTCATCGCGGGCCAGACGGTGTTGGCAGAAATCGCATTTGTCGGCTACCCGCGAGACCGGGTTCCGGTAACGAGCCCCATAGGGACAGGCGGTGACGCAATTCCCGCAGCCGATACATTTTATGGGATCGATGGCCACCAGGCCGTTCGATTGTTTATAGGTGGCCCCCACAGGACAGGCCTGCACGCAGGCCGGTCCGTCGCACTGCATGCACTGCCTGGGTTGGAACTCGGTTTTCAGGTTTGGTTCGCGGCTCCAAAGCGGGCGAATCCAATTGCGCCAGAATCCTTCCGGAACCTGGTTCTCCACCTTACAGGCAATCAGGCAGGCTTTGCAGTCGATGCATCTGGTGGCGTCAATAACGATTCCGTATTTTTTCGGCCGGCGTTGTTTCATATGATTAGCCCTCTATTTTTGTTACCCTGACGAACGTTTCATGCATGGCCATATTCCCGGAGACCCGATCGGCATGGTCTTCCAAAACCTCGGCGATACAGGCACCCTTGCCGAAGATGTTGCGCAGACCTTTTGACAGGACCCCGAAGCCGGTGTCCATATACACGGTGTCCGGCCGGGTATCTCGAGTGACCCGGGCTTTCAGGCGACCCTTACCGACGCTGCTTTTTACTTCCACCATGTCCTGGTCTTGGATACCCAGTTTTTCGGCCGGTCGGGGGTGGAGCCACAGGGTGTTCTCCGGTTGCAGCTCCCACAAAAGCGCATTGTTGGTACTGGCGCTCTGGGTAATATACGCGTTGCGTCCCACCACGATTCGGAAGCGATTGGGTGGCACGGGAGCCGGCGACGTATAAACCGGCATCGGATCGACCCCGTTTTCCGCGTAACGACTATTGTAGAGTTCGATTTTCTTCGAACGGGTTCGGAACGGTTTGCCCTTGTGCAGGCCGTAACTGGGGCCGGCAATGTTGTAGACCCCGTCTTCCTTGATGGCGCGGGCGACCTCGGGAATTTCTTTAAGCTGCGCTTTGCGAAAATCTTCGATGGTGAAATCGAAGTGTTCGCTCAGGTCGAGCCGCTTAGCCAGTTCTTTGACGATCCAGAAGACCGGTTTTGATTCGAACAGGGCCGGGACTACCGGATTGCGGGTGATGACGCCCGAGCAGGTGGAAGAGGCCAGGAAGGCCGACAGGGGGTCTTTTCTTTCCAGATAGCTGGGGGCCGGCAGAACCAGGTCTGCCAGCCAGGCGGTATCGCTCATGGTGATATCCACACTCAGCATGAAATCCAGCTTGTGGATCATCTGGATGGTTTTGTTGCGGTTGGCCCCGGTCTGCATGGGATTGGTTTTATAGGTCATCCACCCTTTAATCGGGTAGGGCTTGCCTTCTATCACCGCGTCCCGCGTGTGCTTGAAGGAACCCTCCTCGTCGAACATCATCTGGGCCCGCCCGGCATCCACGCGGTCTTCCGGGTTGTCGTCATACCAGGGTGCATCAATGGAAATGTCGCCGGCCTTGACTTTCTGCGGCACGATCAGGCCACCTTTACGGTCCCAGTTGCCCAGCAGCGCATTGACGATGGCATACATTCGTCTGATCTGGGTGGAATCTTGGTAGTCGGAACTCCGCCGCCCCGGATAGACCATGGCGGTCGGCGCGGCCGATGCCAATTCCCGGGCGATGCGTTTGATATCATTAGCTGGTATATCTGTTTCCCGGGATGCCCACTGGGGGGTATACGGTTTGACATGTTCACGCAATTCTTCAATCCCGGAGGTCATTTCGGCAACGAATTTTTTATCATAAAGCGCTTCGGTAATGATCACGTGGGCCACGGCCAGGAAAAATGCCATATCCGTCCCGGGTTTGATGGCATGCCACTCATTGGCCAGGGCGGCGGTCTTGGTGTAGCGGGGGTCGAGGACCACCAGCTTGCAGCCATACTGCATGGCGGTCATGAGATCCATGCTGTCGGGTGTCACCAGAGCTTCGAATCGGTTGGCACCCGGCATAATGATATACCTGCTGTGCAGGACGTCCGGGGTCGGTACCACACCGAAAGTGTCCAGAAATGCTCGATTGCGGCTGAGCAGACAATTTGATTCATGCGAAATGATATTGTAGGAACCGTAAGCTTCCGCGAAACGGTGGACGAAGGTCGACTGCATATCGGTGCCGGCCATGAACAGAAAGCCGCAGCGGGTGTACTCCTTGCCAATACGCTCCATTTGCTCGGCCGCATGATCCAGCGCTTGATCCCAGGTAAGACGTTGCCAGCGGCCTTCCCCCCGGGGCCCTTTGCGCAGGAGGGGGTACTTGAGCCGGTCGGGGTCGTAAAGCTGCTTGATGCCGGCGTTTCCCCGGGCGCAGAGCATGCCACGCGACTTCAAGGACTTGGGGTTGGGGTCCAATTTCCGGACCACGCCTTTTTCCACCCTGGCAATCAGCCCGCATTTATTGAAACACATGTCGCAGGCCGAGAATACGGAACGGGTGTCGTTTTCTATCGGTTGCTTACCGGTAGATACGAGCGCGTGCAAAACCCGGGTGGGACCGCCGGCCGCCGCACAGGCGGCTGCGGCCCCGGACAGTTTCATGAAACCGCGTCGGGACAGGTTACCTCTAGGTTTAACAGCCATTTTCGACTCCATTTGTTGAACTGGCTAATTCCATATTCCTTTAGGGGGCATGCCCCCCGAAAGTCTTTTTTCCTGCGGTGCTAAACATTACTTCTTTGCCGGATTTGCCGCTGCGTGGGTCCCCCGCAGTCCGAGTTTCGTAAACCGCCCCCCGTACTTGATAGGGTCGCCTGGATACCCCAACGCCTTGTAGTCGATATAGTTTGTTTTGCCCACCAGGTCGGTCACATCCCGACCCATCCGGGCCAACTGCTTGAAATTGACGCCCTTGTGGACCAGGCCCTGGAAGTCAACGTCCGGGCGGACCTGGTGACATTGCCCGCAATAGGGCGCTTCGTTGAGAGACGCGTGGCATTCCGCACAGGAAAGAGCCTGCTCCTTGGGCACCACTTCGTGGGTCAGCCCCCAGTACATTTCGGTCTCCACAAATTCATATTTGCCGCTGTAGGCCAATCCGGCGTGGGCCATGCCGTCCTTGGCCGCCTTGTCCCAGTCCCAGTGCTCCCAGTAACCCTTCCAGAGCTTGGGTGCGATCAAGTACTTGTAGACCGCATCGCTGATCTGTTTGCCGCGATGCAATTTGAACGGGTAGATCCGGGAAGCCGGGTCGGAGAGATCGCC
The DNA here is from genome assembly GCA_905176665.1 of Olavius algarvensis Delta 4 endosymbiont. Taxonomy (GTDB): domain Bacteria; phylum Desulfobacterota; class Desulfobacteria; order Desulfobacterales; family CAJINA01; genus CAJINA01. The sequence continues at coordinate 53,988 of CAJINA010000155.1, forward strand.
TACCGGCCGGGTCAGTTCCGTGGGCCCGGTTTCGTTGATGCGGTCGCCCAGCAAATGCCGCTCCACCGTGCCGTTGTACCAGCGGTAGGTGGGTTTGGCAGCTTCCTTCCAGGTAAACGTCCCTTTTTTCTTGCTGTAGCATGGCTTCCCATACTTATCTTTGGGAATTTCTTTGTCCTGCCCGGCCGAGGACCAGTCCCAGCTTACCTTGGTCGGGTTCCGTTTAGAATAGAGCGGAATATGGCAGGTCTGGCAGGCGACATGCTGGGTGTGCTTGTTCAGGTGATGGTCGATGAGCTCCCGCCCGCTGTGGGGCTGGTCCGTGTGACAGTATTCGCAGGATAGATCGCCTTCCACCGCCGGCACGGAAATACTGCGGCCCGAAATCATGTGATTGCGCGTCTTGTGGCAGTCCTGACACCTGAAGTCCATACCACCGTCGCCCCTTGCCATGTGGACATCGTGATTCCGGTCGGGGTTGGCGAGACAGGCAGCCATGTCTCCGTGTTTGACAGCGTCACCGCCGCCGCCCCGGAAATGGCAGGCCGTGCCGCAGTTGTTCCGCGACGGGCGGCCCACGTTCTGGGCGATGGTTACCAGGTCAAGGTTCTTTTCCGGGAACCCGGCGCCAGCTGGTGATTTCTTATATTTACCGGTGGTGTCGTGGCAGACCAGGCAATCTATGCGGGTCATGTCGGTGAAATCGAAATCCGCATCTTCCCATCCGTAGCCGATATGGCAGCTGGTGCAGCGGGGCCAGTTGCCGTTCAGGTTGATGCAGAAATTGTTGATGGTGTTGCTCTTTTTGCCCAAGTCAGTCCTTTTTTCATGCCCAATGGTATAGGGGGATGAGCCATGCCATTTCCAGTGGGCGGTCATCAGGATTGCCGCGCCCTCTTTCTCATGACAGGAAAGGCAATTGCGGGTGACATCCCGGGCGTTTACAGATCCCTCAAGTTTTACCAACTGGTTGTGATTGGGCACCTTTTTGGCGTGGCAGGCCAGGCAGTCGGTGGGCGCCCGGGTATCCAGCGCCCGGGCGACTGGGCCCCTGACCATGGCGCTGTGCAAGACCGGGCCCCGGGCATGGGGCACCTGTTCAGATTGCTGGTGGCAATCCATGCAGAGCTGGTGGTAGGCACCTTTTAGACCCGGGGTATGCAGATTTTTCGGATCGAAGGGCCGGTCGTGGCAGTGGGCGCAGGCGGCCGGTTCCTCGATATGCTTGCGCAACACCGCCATGGTAACCGGTTCGCCGTACCGATCGCCTTCTTCCCGCTGCCGTCGGTGATGGCAGATGGTGCAGTCTTCCAGCACATTGGCGTGTTTGCCGTGCATGAAACGCACCGGCTCGTACAGGTCACTGTATTTATTGACTACCGGATTGTTGAGCACCTTCAATCTGGGCGCATCCGCAATGTTGGGCGTCATCTCAGACTCCAACTGGATCTGGATATTGCGGTCGACCGCTCTAGCGTCTGTTGGCGGCCAGGCCACCAGCCCCGAAGCGATCAGCACCAGCAGGGCTGTTGACATCTTTTTTGGATCGGTCCCCAGCACTGGGAAAATAAACACCGCCACACGGTAGAGGAACATGAGTGTGGCAATGAGGCCGATGGTGATGAAAATCTCACCCAGAGCCGGAAAATAGGGCACCAGTTTATGCGGCGGGGTATAACTGACGATAAAAACATTGATTCGGTTGAGCAGAATACCCAATACGAAGATGAGCGCGGCAAAAAAAAGCCAGCCGGGCGACCGACGGACCTTTCGAAACAGCAGCAGCCCGAAAGGCAGCATTACGCCGATGATCAGTTCCACCAAAAAGGCGTTGGTCTGGTAGGTACCATCTAATAGGTAAACCCAGGTTCCACGGACCAGTAGGTCCCCGATCTTGAACGCCAAATAGGTACCCATGAGGATCGGCATGTAGCGAGCCAGGGGGGTCAGGACCTCCATCTCCGGTTTGCGGTCGAATGACTTGGCCACAATAATCGATTCCACCGTCACCATGGGGTACCCGGCGGCAAAAGCCGAGAAGAGAAAGAGCAGCGGCAGGATCGGTGTGTACCAGAGCGGGTGAATCTTGTAGGGGGCGATCATCATGAGGGACCCCAGGCTCGATTGGTGCAAGCATGACAGTACGATGCCGGCAATGATGAAGATGAACATGATTTTCGCCAGAACTCGGTCAGCTACATCCAGCAGCTTTTCCAGCGAGGCGTTAAGGCCGGCCATGGGACCGGGCAGGTTGACCCGCCCTTTGAAGCGCTCCACCACGATGGGGATGAATTCTATGTATAGAACGTGAAGGTAGATCATCACGCACATGGCTACTTCGAACAGAACTGAGTTACCGTTGTGATTGAATATGGGGCTGGTGATGTTCCAGTAGCGACCAATGTCCACCAGCAGTCCGAGAACGACAAAGGTATACCCCAACATGGCTGTCAGCAGGGCCGGGCGGATCACTGCGTGGAACTGGTCCCGGTTGAATACATAGGCAATGGCACCGGTGGTGAACCCACCGGCTGCCAGAGCGACGCCCGAGGCGACATCAACGGCTACCCAAAGTCCCCAGGGATACTGGTTGCTCAGGTTGGAAACGGTGCCGATGCCAAACAGGAAGCGGGCGGCGGCAAAAGCCGCCCCGATGACCATGAGGCCCAGCAGCACCATGACCCCCGGGGTCAGGAATTTTTCTTCGACCGGAGCTGCGTTTTCGTGCATGTTCATGGGGTCTCTCCTTTCGGCGCGTTTTCCGGTTCCGCATCGTCGGGACCGACCTGATCAGGAGTCGCTGCCGGGAGGGTCGCACCATGCCGGGTTTCTTTCAAGAACCCTGTCAGCCACATGGTGGCGCCGAGCGCGGCGTAAAGGCCGATGGGGGCTGCAAAGAACTGGAAAAGGCCGTGCTGGATGGCCTCGGTCAGCCGTGGCGGAGCCTTAGTGCCCAGTTTTGGAAACCCGATGGTTTCAAATGGCTCGGAGGCCAGATAGATCCACGATGTGCCCCCGACTTCATGTTCGCCGTAGATATGGTCCACATACTTATCCGGGTTGTTTTTCATCTTCCAACGGGCCAGATCCAGCAGGTCCGTTTTTTTTCCGAAGGTGATCGCCTCACGCGGGCACACCTGGGCGCAGGCCGGCAGACCACCGTCCGCTACGTATTCAAAACAGAACGTGCATTTTCGCACTTGGGGTGTCAGAGGTTCGTCATATTCATAGGCCGGCACCTGGAATGGGCACGCCACCATGCAATAGCGGCAGCCAATACATTTGGCCGCGTCATACGTCACCATACCGTTGGGTTGTTTGACCAGGGCCCCTACAATACAGGCCGACACACAGGAAGGGTCGTTGCAGTGCATGCACTGAAACTTCACGAAGGTAGGCCGCTGGCGCCAGGTCAGCGTTCCGATATTTTTAGGATAGTACTTGTTGACCACGGTGTAGGACGTCTCGTCCATGCGCCTTTCGTTTTCGAGGACCGTCATCTCCTCGAAGGATTCAATCGGCTTCGGCAGGCTGTACCGCTGGTTGCAGGCCTGCTCGCACTTGCGGCAGCCCACACAGAGGGTTGTATCCACGAGGCAGCCATACTCCGTATCTTGCAATCCCGGCCCGGAGGCGTCGGCCGGTTCAGGCTTGACGGCCATACCCGCTCCGGCTGCCCCGACAATTTTAAAAAAGCTCCGCCGACTTAGCTTCATTTCTCCTCCTATATCGTTTGACTTGGCCTGTCCTGGCCACCGGCAGTCATCACCGCTTATTCACGTTAATGAGGATATGACCGCTTTGCTCCTTTAGTTTAGCCCGCATATTTTCGGCGCGGTTTATGACCAGCATCAGGGGCCCCGCGATTTCCGGATCGTTTAAAATGATGTTCAGAGTGTCTCCCTTTTCCATGCGGTGGATTTCGCGGTTGCATTGCAATAGCGATCCGGGCCAGTCGATATTGAGTAGACTCAATTCGGATGTTGATGGCATGTCGGCTCCTAAAAAGAGGGTCACGAGCCTACAAAGCGCAAAACGTGTGCCGGAAATCATTGGGAGGAAATTTTTTCGTTAGTTGTTGATATTAATCAAAATTTGGTAGGGGTAGACCAAAGGGCTTGCCAAAGCTGAGCCGGCATAGTATTTAAACAATTGTTTAAATGTTTAAACAGTTGTTGTTGCTCGGGTAACCGCCAACCGATACGGACGGGTCATGAGGGAGAGGCCGGCATGAACACTGCGCGCATTACCAATTACTGGAAACGGATTATTGACACCATGAATGATGGGCTGATGCTTATCGGGTCTGAGGGGAATATCATCATGGTGAACCAGGCCTTTGAGCGCTTGACCGATTACACGGCCGAAGAGATCATTGGCCGCCATTGCACTGTCCTTGAGTGCGACGCCTGTGAAAAAGTGATTCAAAACGACGGTAAAACCCGCTGCGCCCTCTTCGAACGCGGCCATAAAGACATCAAAAGCTGCCGATGTCTGATTCGCAAAAAGGATGGCAAATGGCTGCCGGCCCTGAAAAATGCATCTGTTTTAAGGGACGATGATGATCTGCCCGTCGGGGTGGTAGAAACCATTTCGGACCTTTCGGAGCTGCACAAACTGGAAGAAGAGGTTGACCGGTTGACCCGGAGCATAGATTATGGTGAAGGGTTTCACGGGATGGTGGGAAAGTCACCGTCCATGCAGAAGGTTTTCAGCTTGCTGGAGAAAAGTGCCCGCAGCGATGCACCGGTTGTCATCTACGGTGAAAGCGGCACCGGCAAGGAACTGGCTGCACAGGCCATTCATGCTTTGGGGCCCCGACGCCGGGCACCGTTTATCCAGTTCAATTGCGCAGCCCTGAACGAAGCCCTTATCGAAAGTGAGCTCTTCGGTCACGCCAAAGGCTCTTTTACCGGGGCGTATCGCCACCACATCGGTCGTTTCGAAGCGGCCCATGGCGGGGATATTTTCCTGGATGAAATCGGGGATGTGCCGCCTGCGGTACAGGTAAAATTGCTGCGGGTCCTGGAAGCCCGGCAAATAGAACGGGTGGGGGATCACTCGCCCATTCCGGTGGATGTGCGCTTGATCCTGGCCACCAACCGCAACCTGGATACGTTGGTAAGTGAAAAGAAATTCAGGGAGGATCTCTTTTTCCGCATCAACGTTTTTCCGATCTATCTACCGCCCCTGAGAGCACGCCGGGAGGACATCCCCTTGCTCGTGGGTGCATTTATCGAGCGGCTCTGTAATAAAACCGGAAAATCCATCACCGGCTTATCAAAACCCGCCATGCAGTTGATGATGGATTATACCTGGCCTGGGAATGTGCGCGAGTTGAAAAGCGCCCTGGATTATGCCTTCATCGTAACGGAGGATCGAACGATCCAGCCGGATGATCTGCCGGCCAGTATCCGGGTGGCTGCACCTGTCTCGGAAGCCCGATCGCGGGTACCCGGCCTAAGCAGAGTAGCTGGAAACCAATGGCCGGAGCCTTACCCTGATATGATACCAGAGGTGCCCGCTGAAAAAACAGCACTCATCAAGGCCCTGCGCGAGACAGGCGGTAACCAGACCCGCGCCGCACAACTTTTGGGCATCAACCGGGTTACGGTCTGGAACCGCATGCGCAAGTATGGGATTAATCTTGAAAAGGAACTTAAGGTGTAGACGTTCTCCAACGATCCGTGCTTTGTATTACGCATTTAGGGGGACACAGCACTAATTGGGCGGTCCGTTCAGGCTCAGTGCCCAGGCAGCTTTATCGAGCTGGGGCGCTACATAAGCGGTCATGCGATCCAGGAGCGCAGCGGGGTTTTCCTCTACCAAAATCAGTTCACGGTGCTCGGGCTGGATGAACTGCTGGTCGGCCGTTTGGTTGATAAACTCTAGCAGGCTGTCATAGTATCCAACTACATTCAAAAGCCCACAGGGTTTGGCGTGGAACCCCAATTGGGCCCAGGTCAGAACCTCCACAAATTCCTCCAGGGTTCCCCAGCCTCCCGGCAGGGCGATGAAGCCGTCGGCCAGTTCCGCCATCAGCGCCTTGCGGGTATGCATGGAGTCCACCACCCGCAGATCGCTCAAACCGGTATGGGCCACCTCCATGTCCGCAATCGCCTCTGGGATGATACCGGTTACCTGGCCGCCGTTCTCGAGGACCGCATTGGCAAGCTGGCCCATCATGCCCACGTTGCCGCCCCCGTATACAAGGGTGAACCCGCGCTCAGCGAGCAGTTTGCCCAGTTGTCTGGCTGAAGAGGCGTACTCCAGCCTGGCGCCCGGGCTGGATCCACAGAAAACACAGATGCTTTTCATTTCAATTTTCGCTCCTTATACAGGTTTTCCTGTGAGGAAGTGCGAAACGTATATACTCCGGGAAAGCGTGTCAAGTGACCAGACCATATTTTGACTTGATCAATGCGGTGTGAGAGCGTACAAAAAAGGCAGCTTGCACCTTCCAACCAAAATTGTCTGCAAGGAATTGTTATGACATCAGAATCCAGACTGGATGCTATTCGCGAACACATTTCGAAAGATGCCTTTGCTAATTTCCTCGGTGCTGAAGTAGAGATTCCCGCTCCCGGTCACAGCCGCGTATCTTTGACGGTAACCGCAGATATGGTCAATTTTCACGGTATGACCCACGGGGGGCTGATATTTAGCCTGGGGGACATGGCCTTTGCCGCGGCCGGGAATTCACACGGGCAGACCGCCGTGGCCCTGAATGTGAATATCTATTTTTTGAAAGCCTCCAAAGTGGGGGACCGCCTGGTCGCCGAAGCTCGCGAAATCAGCGCCGGCGGGCGGACGGCCCTTTACGAAATCAAGGTATACAATGAAGATACCGGTGACTTGATTGCCAGCAGTCAGGATCTGGTTTACCGGAAGAAAGAGTGGTTTGTATCGGCATGAAAATGCCGCTTCCAAATCGAAATCGGGATCGAAATCGTAATCGATACCTCCCAGATGGAGGTTAACTGCAGATCCGATCCCGAACCCGATTTCGATAGCGATTTCGATTTGGACTGGAAGCCGAATGTTGAATCAATCGACCATAAAGGAGCGAGACAATGCCTTATGAAAACCTGCTCGTAGAAACCAGTGACACGTTTGTCGGCACAATTACCCTGAATCGGCCGGACCAGATGAATACCTTTACCACCGACCTGTCTCAGGATCTGTATGATGCATTGCTGGAGATGGATAAAGATGCCGCGGTGCGGGTAATACTGCTTAAGGGTGCCGGCCGCGCGTTTTGTGCCGGGATCGACGTGAATGAACTTTTCGGTAAATCCGCCCAGGAGTATCGGGCCTGGATCGAGCACATGGAGCGTCCCCTGGTGACGATATCCAAACTTAGCAAGCCGGTTATAGCCCAGGTCCAGGGCGTGGCCGCGGCCAACGGTATGGGGCTGATGGCGGCCTGCGACCTGGCCATTGCCGCGAAAAACACCAAGATGGGACTGACCGCCATAAACGTGGGCCTGAACTGTGTCGGCCCGGTCATCCCGGTCAGCAAGTCCATCGGCCGCAAGAAAGCCATGGAACTGCTGCTCTACGGCGACCTGATCAAGGCCCCGGAGGCAATGGAGATGGGACTGGTCAACCGGGTGGTTCCCAAAGAAGACCTCGAGCAGGAGGCCCGCGCCTGGGCCGAGTCGCTGGCCAAGCGCAGCCCGGTGGCTGTGCAGATTGCCAAGAAGGGCTATTACGCCGCCGAAGACATGAATTACGATAAGCAGTTTGAATACATGAATGAAGCCTTTGCCCGGCTGTGTACGACCGAAGATGCCAAAGAAGGTGTCTCTGCGTTCTTCGAAAAAAGAAAGCCGGAGTGGAGGGGCTGTTAACTTCAGGGTGGCGCCATATACTGCCCGCAGTGTCGATAGAGGTTCGGTTTTAAGAGATTTTGTAGGATACACCCACTGAAAAAATTCGATTGTCCGAATTCTCAGACACCCCTCATTATGGATCGGATGACGCGGACGGTGTGCGTTGTAACGGTGGGGGTGGTTTTTGCCAGCTTCTTTTTTACCTTTCCAGCAATGTATGAGATCATTGAGCCCCAGCCAGAAATGGCAAGGCCTTACATTGTAGATTTTTTCCTGCCTTACATCGTCATTGTCTCACAGGTAGTGCTCCTGTTCCTACCTGCCGGACTATACACTTGGCTGTTCGGCCGATTGCGAATTGTGGGAAGCAATAACTGATCGATTCAAAATAATACCAAAAGTATTCCTCATTGGTGATGAACCAGTTCAATAAAGGACTGTTGGCAACTAGACGTAATAAGGTCTGATTTTTCTATTGATTAAGGTGGGTTATCTACCACT
>CAJINA010000156.1 GCA_905176665.1 Olavius algarvensis Delta 4 endosymbiont
CCGGTTCAATGGTATCGATCGCCGCCGCAAACAGGGCCGTGGTCGCCCCCGCATCTTCGGTGAAGGTGACCGTGTTGCCGCTGGTGTTGATGTTGATGGGGTCATCGACGGCCGTAATATCAATCGTACCACTGCCAACCTGCGGATTCACCGTGCCGTCATTGGCATTGAGGGTATAGGTAGCCGCATCTTCGCCACTGACATTGAGCGCCCCGGTGTACTGGATGTTAGAAACCGTGTCCAGGTAGGTGTTGATGGCCGCTACCGTGCCGGTCAGGGTGAGGGTGCCGGTGCCGGTGCCGCCGATGGTCACACCGCCGCTGTCACCGGCCGCAAAGGTGCCAGACGACGCGTCCAGCGTGACGGTCAGAGAATCACCATCGATGTCGGCAAAGGTTACCGCCGACAGATCAAAGTCGCCGGCCACATCCTCAGTGACACTCACGTCCGTGGGAACCCCGGTGGCCGTCGGCGCATTGTTGGCCGCGGCAGAAACCGGTAGCAGGGTCAGAGAAAAGATATTCTCATTTGATGTGGTAAGCCCAACATCATTGCCATCCAGCAATAAAGTGGAGGTCGCAGCTGATGTTCCGGGTTCGATTGCAGTAACATTAAGATAAGAGATACTAGCGATACCATCATGTGAAATCAGAATGTGCCCTGCTGAAAGCGCGGTTCCGCCGACATTTACCGCTTCTTCGATGAGTTCCAGGCCATCGAAAGCAGCCAGGCTGGCATCACCCCCGTCGAAAAGCAATGAGAGCGTCCCCTCGGTATCTACGGAACCCACTTTGTCTGGCGTGTACAAGTGAATCTTTTTCCGTGCTGCCAAAGCTCCTTCGAGAAGGATAAAAGATCCTGCCGGTAGGGTTGTGCCTGCTACATCGGTATCTTTTTCGACAAGAGAAACACCGCCCATGTCCAGCCAGCCGGCTGTATCTAACGATTCATCGAGAAGCATATAGAAAGTGCCGGAGCTGTAGTCACCCGGGGTGTCCGGTCTAAAGACGACCAAATCGCTGTCCTCGACACCTGACAAGGTGTTTGTGCTGGAAAAGTCTTCGCCCAGAACCGTCGAAAAAAGGATATCACCCGCATACAAGTCCATCGTTGTGGTATTGCCGACGGTAATGTCTTTCGTCACATAATGAATGGCATCGATCTCGGCTGCACCGTCTGACGCCAATCGATCGGCGTCGAACGCCAGCGCCATGGTTCCATCTGTTGTCGGCGATTCGAGGGTCAGGTCGGGATCACCGAACTGGAGCACATCGCCGTCCTCCCAGGCATCCAATCCTTTTGTAGCTCCGGATGAGGCGACATTGTCTTCGGTCGTCAGCCAGAATCCGCCCAGCGGAGAGCCGCCAAATTCATAGGCCCCGACATCCGGCGAAACGTCTCTCGTATAACCACGCTGGTCAGCTGCAGGGGCACCGGTTACTGTTCCTCCATTGATCGCGACACTGCCTGTCTGCAATGCAAGCGTTCTCGTTGTTCCGCCATTATTCTGTAACGTGGTGTCGAGCTTAAGATCCACAAGTGCCGTGGCTGTAAGGCCTGTCGAACCATCAGTGTCTATACTGTCACCGGCAATCGTTAAACCGGGACCGGAAAAATTTCCACCGGCATTGTTTGCAAGAATGGTGTTTATTAGTGTGGCACTGTTTCCGCCGCTCTTAACTTTGAGGCCATCAGAAACCAGGTTGTGTGCGATCGTAGAATTGATAATATCCACATGCCCCTTAATATAGAGGCCGGCCCCGGTTGAACTTCCCGTGTTGGCAGTGATCGTCGCATTCGTAATGGTTAGAGTGCCGGCATCGTTGTACACACCTCCACCAGTGTCCGCGGTACTTCCACTGATCGTGACACGATCCAAATCTGCTGTCCCCGTTCCAGCATTGTAGAAACCCCCACCGAGCAGACCGGCACTGTCCGTGATCTCGACATCGTTCAGCGTCAGGTTGCCAGCATTCGAAATTCCTCCCCCGTTACCGCTAGTATCTCCGTTGGTAATCGTCACTTCAGAAATTGTTACAGTCCCGCTAATGATTTGAATAACACGGTCCAAAGCACCTCCGTCGATGCTGGTAGTGGCCGCGCTGGCACCCTCTATCGTTAGATTACCGTCAATATCTAAATCGCCGTTAGCCGAGGCATCCTCATTCGTACTCGTAATGGAAAGGGTATAAGTGTTAGCTGGAAGGATAACCTTATTCGTGCCGCCAAGGGCATTCGCCTCCATTATGGCCGCTCGCAAGCTGGTGTCCCCTGCTGCATCCTGTGCGACACCATCGCCTGGAGTGGCGTCAACCGTATCGTTGGTTGTATCAACGGTAAAGTCAACCAGAACCCCCTGCCAGGAGACGCCGTTAAAAGCTATGCGTAATTCCACGGTTCCTACAACATGCTCAAGCTCCCAGTCGCCGCCTGAATCGGCGTGACCGGTAAGATCGTCGGAAGCGGCCACGTCGGCACCTGTCAAATTTGCGATGGATTGGATCAGTGCCTGACCCGTTTCCCCTGCGGCCAGGTTGCAGCCGTAAAAGAGCAGGTCCGCATCAGTGGACAGGGCCGTTTTCCAGGCGGTAAGATTACCAGAATATTCCTCCAGACTTTCCGAATCGAGCCAGGTATCACCCAGTTTCACCCCTTGATCCGATCCATGGGTGACAAAATGAACTGCATCGAGGTCCTGCCGGTCAGCCAGCAGATCGGTGATCTGCGCCACGCCGTCTTGCAGCGGATCCAGAACCACCACCTCGATCTGGCGGCAATCATCTCGATCAGAGAGGAGGTCGGTTACCAGCTGTTCATAATTCGTGATGCCACCGTCTACCACCACCAGTTCCTGCTGAATGCTGATCGGGTTCAGCAGCTGATGGTCGGCATTTGCCAGGAGGTCAACTGACTCCAGCGTGGTTGTTGCGGCCGGGCGGGAGTCTGCATTAATTTCAGTTGTATGCGAAAGGTCGTTTGCAAGCGCCTGGTTCTGCTGGCTGAATTGAACGTGTTCTATTTCGAGGGCAGCGTGCTCCGACGGCTGAGCAGCCTGGATGACCGCACCGGAGGCAGGACTGTCTGCGCTGGCCGAAAGGAGCAGGCGGGGTTCGAGGGCCTCGAAATGAATGCCCGCGGAAAGCGAACCAGGTCCCAAACCGGAGTCTGGTACTTCGTCCGATTCCGGCGAAGGAGTGCCGCCTGCGCCAGCCCCCAGGCGGTCAAACATTGTTCGCATGGTGGTTTTAAACCATTTTCTCATCAAAAATAATTACCAGTATAGTTGAAAGAATACAGATTCATGTAAAACGCTTTCTACTATAAGCAGCAAGATACATGCCACTGTTAGACGTATCAAGAAAACGTGGTAAATTCAATTTTTTCCTGAATAATCGCCCGATACCACTAAAAAAATTGACATCTGCGGCCATGTCTTGATTTGGAACCAGCAACAATGGTAGGTTCAGAATTCTATAATCAACAAAGTTTGCAGATTTTGCAGATTTATAGCTGTGTCGACGGTTTACGTCATTCATGGAAAATCGAAGGGGGGAGGCGACTTATAATTTTCCCAACTGACTGTATTCAATCGGCACAAAATTTGCTATAAACTTGACAAGTTACATTCCGTGCTTGATTTTGACTTGCGGTGCGGTATAGAGTACGAGTCACTTCAACATGTTCATTTACTTGCTCAATCTGTGCAAAAAACAGAACCGGTCAGAAGGGAAAGAGCATGGCCCCTAATAAGGAGACCAGGCCCCAGGTCCTGATTGTCGATGATGATGTCATTGTCCGCGACGTCGCCCGCGTATCTCTGGAAAAAGACGGGTTTACGGTGTCGGAGGCTGTCAACGGCGTCGAAGGCCTGGAGGCGGTCAAGCGCCTGAAACCGGAAATCGTGCTGCTGGATGTGATGATGCCGGAAATGGATGGCTATGAAACCTGCCGGGCGATCCGGAAACTGCCGGGCGGTGATTCACTCCCGGTGGTCATGGTCACGGCCCTGGAGGATGTCGAATCGATCAACCGGGCCTATGAAGCCGGGGCCACTGATTTCATCACCAAGCCGATCGAATGGATCATTCTGGTTCAACGCGTGCGGTACATGCTCCGGGCGGTCCGATTGATTAACGAGCGCCAGCAGCTCGAAAATCAGCTCCAGCAAGCCCAGAAACTGGAAGCTGTGGGGACGCTGGCCAGCGGCATCGCCCATGACTTCAAGAATCTGATTGCCGCCATCCAGGGCTCGGCCGAACTCCTCATGATCGGCAAAGGCAACGACGACCCCGGCTATCCGGAATTGAATATAATTTTTGATGCCTCCCAGGGGGGGGTCGAAATCGTACAGCAAATGCTCTCCCTGGGTCGTAAACAGGAGAGCAAGAAGAAGCGGATCGATCTGAATCAACAGGTCAGTCAGATCCATGGCCTCGTGAAAAGCGGAATGGCCAGGAAGTTCGATGTCATCCTGAACCTTGAAGAGGGGCTGCCCCTGGTGGATGCTGACAGCGGGCAGATCGGCCAGGTGCTCATGAACCTGATCAATAACGCCCGGGATGCCATGCCCGAAGGCGGCAAGCTGGTCATCAAGACCACCAGTGTCACCCTCACAACGGAATTCTGCAAGTCGCAGCCCGACCTGGTTCCAGGCGCTTATGTATGCCTCACCGTGGCTGACAACGGCCAGGGCATGGCCCGAGAAACCCTTGCCCAGATCTTCGATCCCTTCTTCACTACCAAACGGGCGGACAAGGGTACCGGTCTGGGCCTGGCCATGGTGTATGGCATTATTCAGGACCATGAGGGCCTCGTCACCTGTAAAAGCGTGTTGGGGAAAGGGACCCGCTTCGAGATTTTCCTGCCGGCAAAGTCCCTTCCCGAGAAAGTGGTCGCGAAGAAAATTGCGGAAGTCGCTGAAACCGGCGATGAAACCATTCTGCTGGTGGATGATATGGTGTTTATTCGTCGATTCGCAAAACGGCGTTTAGAAATGGCCGGCTACAACGTCTTGACGGCGGAGGACGGGGCACAGGCCCTGGAAACGTACCGCGCGGAAAAAGACCAGATCGGCATGGTCCTGCTCGATTTGATCATGCCGAATATGGGGGGCGAAGAGTGCCTGCAGGCGTTGCTACAGATCGATCCCGGGGTAAAGGTAGTCCTCGCCTCGGCCAATGAACCCGGGGAAAACACCCGGGAACAGATCGAAGCTCAGACGCGGGGATACCTGCGCAAGCCCTATCTGGGGGAAGATCTGGTGAGTACGGTGCGAAAGGTGCTGGATGGGTCATAAAGCTATTAGCTGTCAGCAATTGGCAATTAGCGATTAGCTGTTCGGAAAGTACTGGTTTTTAGCTTTTAAACCTAAAACCTAATAGCTAACGGCTTTTCCAGATAACAAAATAAAAGCGGCAGGGTCCGGTTTGCTCGGTCCACTGCCGCTTTTGGTTTTTTACTCAGATTTTAAAAGTCTGGTCCTCAGGGCCAGGTCAGAGATATTTGGCTCTGCCGTAAAAGATTGTACTGGCGCTCAGGTTTCAAGGTAGAAGGCTGAAGACTGAAGGTAAAAGCACTACTGCGCAATTAGACTCAAGCGTCACACGGGCAGATTGGTTTTAAGGTTTTTCTTCAGTCTTCAGTCTTTGACCTGATCCCCTGAATCCGGTCATTTTAGAACTATGTTTGTCAGGGTGTTCGCCCCTTCAAGGGGCAATCCAAAGCCTGGCCCTCAG
>CAJINA010000157.1 GCA_905176665.1 Olavius algarvensis Delta 4 endosymbiont
CACGGATTGCGCCTATACGGCTTGAGAAGCGTTCTTAAGGACCTATTTCCAATTTCTGGGGAAATTGAAAATGTTTCAGCCGCTGCGCGGATGTGGTTCACCGAGTTACAATTTGTCTCTATTGGTAGTCTCTTCTGCAATGTTGCTATCTACCTATTCTGATCATATTGGCAAAAGCCATGGCCCCCGTGAGGGCGACCACCAGGGCGTACTCACAGGTGTTCATCTGTGCAATCCGCGAAATCCGTGTCAAAAATGTTTTTTAAAGTTTTTTTCGCGGAGCGATGGCTACCAAAGCCCGGGCAAGTCGGCCGGGCTTGTCTGCGTGTGTCGAACGAGCGCAGCGAGTGGGCGGCTAATTAAATATCCAGAAAACGGTAAAACTCCCTATAGTTTATTGGCCAGATGCGCCACCACCATGCCATTGGTCATGGAGTGATACGTTACATTTCCAAAGCCGCAATTTTCTAATATCCGGGCGAGCTCATCCGGCAGGGGAAACATGCGGATGGTTTCCGGCAGGCAGGCATAGGACTCGGCGCTGCCGGCGATCAGCTGCCCCAGTAGCGGCATGACATTGAAAGAGTAGAAATCATAGAGCGCTCGAAAGACCGCGTTGGTCGGCCGGGAAAACTCCAGGCAGAGAAATTTGCCGCCGGGTTTCAAGACCCGGTGCATTTCCGCAAAGCCCTGTTCGAGGTGGGTGAGGTTGCGGATGCCGAAGCCGACCATGGCTGCATCGAAGGTTTCATCGGGAAAAGGTATTTTTTCGGCATCCCCCTGGACCCAGGTGATTTGACGGGTGAGTGGGTGCGGCGCGTAGGTCTGCCGGCCGGCAGACATCATGGCCATGTTGATGTCGCATATAATCGCGCGACCATGCGGTCCTGTCCGGGCAGCAGTCAGGTGGGCCAGGTCCCCGGTACCGCCGCACAGATCCAGAATCCGATCGCCGGGCTGGGGCGCCAAGGCCCGAATGGCTGCTCGCTTCCAGGCGCGTTGAATGCCGAAGCTCAGCAGGGAGTTCATGAAATCATACTTGGGCGCTACCCGCTCGAAGTGCTGCCGCACAGCGGCGGCTTTTTCTGTTTCATCGAAAGTTTTAAGGCCGAAACTGGCCTGCCCGGTCTGGCGGACGTGCCGGTCCAACTGCTGTTGGCGTTCAGATGATCTAAACCATCTCGGGTTTCTCCAAATTGACATACATCCCTCTAAATAAGTTCAACCAAAATCATATCTCGCGCGGAGACGCAGGGGCGCAGAGAAAATCGAAAACAATATTGGTCAGCTTCGCTGAAAAAACCAAACACATAAAATTTTTAAGTTATTTTGATGAAAAAATGTGCTCTTGACCTTCTCTGCGCCCCTGCGCCTCCGCGCGAGAATGATTCTACAGTTTATCGCTTTTTGAAAAATGCATTAGATAATTCATCGCCGTACTCTTACACAAGGCGGCATACCCACCAAACGGAATATAACGCATACCCGCTACATCGGCCAGTTGTAATCCGGCTGCCTGACCCCAGCGCTTCATTTCCTCCGGACGAACAAAGCGTGCATATGTGTGGGTGCCCTTGCTGACGATCCCGAGAACATTTTCGGCAACCCAGATGACGAGCAGCCTGGCAAGCCAGGTTCGGTTGACCGTGGAAAAAAAGAGGTGACCGCCGGGTTTGGTTAGCTCAGCACAGGCCTTGATAATGGATGCCGGATCAGGCACGTGTTCCACCAACTCCATGCAGGTTACGACTGAAAATTGCTCTCCGTGTGTTTTTGCAAAGTCCTCGGCGGTGCTTTCAATATACTCAATTTCAAAACCGCTCTCGTTGGCGTGTGCCCGGGCAACGTTCAAAGCAGGCACGGCCATGTCGATGCCGGTTACCCGCGCTCCGGCCGCTGCCAGAGATTCGGAGACCAGCCCACCGCCGCACCCTACGTCCAATACCGGTTTTCCCTTTATATCGGCCAGGTCGAGGACGTACTGCAAGCGTAAGGGATTGATATCATGCAGCGCCTTGAGCTCACCGTCACGGTCCCACCAGTGGGCAGCCGTGGCGGCGTAGCGGGCAATCTCTTTGTTGTCGATATTCAACTGGTTCATAAAATATAGATCAAAGTAAATACGAAATTAGAATATCGAAATACGAAACAAATCTTAAATCCGAAGGCTCAAATGTTCTAAACACAAACCAAAGAACCAATAGTTCATGGCCAGCGTCGACGCATTATTCCGCTTTTCGTTTAGATCATTAGTATTTTGGTAATTCGAATTTGTTTGCGGCGTTCGCCTTGTGAACATTCCGATTTTCGTGCTTCGTATTTCGAAATTGGTTATTTGCTTTTTAGCAGCCGTAAGGTGTTGCCGATCACGCTCAGACTGCTCAGCAGCATTGCCGTCACGGCCACCAGCGGGCTGAGCAGGCCACTCATGGCAATGGGGATACTGATGATGTTGTAGGCAAACGCGCACACAAGATTTTGAAAGATCGTGCGGTTCACCGGTTGAGCCAGGTTTAGAAAGTCCACTACCTGCGCCGGGTCTCCGCGCATCAGCGATATATCGGCCACCTCCTGGCCCAGGTGACTGCCGGAATGCACGGCCATGGAAAGGTCGGCCTGCACCAGGGCCGGGGCGTCGTTGATTCCGTCTCCGATCATGGCTACCCGGCGTCCGCTGCCCTGCAGTTCTTTTACAAACGAGGCTTTATCCGCCGGTAGCATCCCACCCATTGTGCCCTCGATACCGATCAGTTCGCCCACCCGGCTGGTGGTGTCGTCATCATCTCCTGAAATGAGGTAAGACTTATAACCTGAAGATGCAAGGGTGGCAATGGTTTCCCCGGTCGCCGGCCGCACCCTGTCACCAAATATGAACACCGCCCGGAGCTTTCCGCCCATCCCCATAAAAACGAAGGAGGGCAGGGCCTTATCGGCGAACTGCCTGTGCAGATCCTGCAAGTCGACAGCGGCCATTTCGTCGGCCAGAAAGGCGGCAGATCCGATTTTCAGTTCCATGTTACCGTGAAAACCGGAAAGGCCGTTTTCGAACACCCGGATGTCGCTTATTACGGGTACGGAAAGGTGCCTGGAGGCAGCCTGCCGTTGGATTTCCAAGCCGATGTAGTGTTCGGATGCGGTTTCCAGGCCGGCGGCCAGGGCCAGGACTTCATCTGACGATTCAGACAACAAGGTGTGGATATCGAGCAGCTCCCAGTGGCCCTGTGTCATGGTTCCGGTTTTATCGAACACCAGGGTGTCCAGCGCGGGCGACTGTTCAAAGCAGGCAAAGGACCGGACGAGGATGCCCTTGCGGCCGGCCAGGGATATGCCGGCCACCCGCGCCAGGGGGATAGCAACACCCAGGGCGCAGGGACAGGATATCACCATGACGGTGACAGCGCGAATGATGGCCTCGGCCGCTGTCAAACCAACCAGTTTGCAAACAATCCCGGTCCCCACGGAAAGGACAAAGATTGTGGGCACGAACCATTGCAGAACCTTATCGGTGCGGCCTTCCAGAGGTGTTTTTTCATCCAGGGCGTGCTGCATGATCTGGATCATTTGCCCCAGGATGGAGGCCTCCCCCACATCGTCGGCTTTGGCCTGCAACGTGCCGGTTAACACCAGGGTTCCCGAACAGACCCGCTCCCCCGGGGCCACCTGCAGAGGAAGCGATTCCCCGGTCAGGGAAGACTCATTGATCGTACCGCTGCCCGCCACCACTTTACCGTCTGCCGGCAGGATTTCGCCTTCGGTAACCTGGAAAATATCACCCGGTTGTAATTGCTCGATCTGACTGTAGCGCCCTTGCGGAAAAGTATCGGTGCAGATTTTTACCTTGGTGGGCTGCAGGGCAAAAAACGTTTCCAGATCCAACAGCACCCGGTTTTTGGCTCTTTGCTCCAGCCATTTACCCAGCAGGGCCAGGGTCACCAGCATGGCGGCCGTGTCATAGTAGAGGTGCAGGCTGCCCTGCAACAGGTTGAACGTGCTGAAAACATATGCGGTCAGGGAGCCCGCCATGATCAGGGTCTCCATGCCGAACGAGCCGGTGCGGAGTCCGCCGACAGCCTTTTTCAAAAGGCTGTGACCGCCATAAAAGAGAACGATAGTGGCCATGGCAAAAATCGGCCAGGATAGTTTGTAGATGGTATCCGGGGAAAAGGTGGTGATAAAGCCGGTGTACAGCGCGAAGGACAGCATCATGACATTCATGGTGAAGAAGGTGGCGATGCTGAACCGAATGAATTCCCGGTGGCGGCCGACCAATCCATTGTCCACGTCTGATCCGGCTTCATACCCCAGGCCTTCTATAACGCGCTGGATTTGGATGGGCGCTGTCTGCACCGGGTCGTATTCGCAGCGAACCCGGTCAATGGAAAAATTGCAGACGGCATTTTGAACACCCGCGGTTCTTGTGAGGGCTTCTTCAATGACCCAGGCACAGGCCGGGCACCACATGCCGGTGACTTTCAAGTTCAAATCAAGCAGGCGGGCGTCGTCGCTGCCGGAAGTCGGGACGGGTTTTTCCGGCGAAGTTTTCTCCGGCTGCTGGTACGAAGAAAGGTCGGCAGCACTTTTCGGAATGATACCCAGGTCCTGGCATTTTTTAAAAAGGGGGCTTGCTGTAAAGTCAACCGGATCCGGTGACTCGGAGGCCTCCAGGAGCATGATGAACACTTGCCGGCAGCCGGGACAGCAGAAGGAATACGTTTTCTGATCAGTTTTATACGTGACTGTGCGTCCGGCCGGATTGGGCAGACCACAAAGATCGCAGGTGTCCGTCTTGTTTGACATGCAAGTTACGGGCGGGCGCCCAGAGATTTCAGGTAGGCGATGATTTGCCAGCGATCGGACATCGAGACGGTGGTGGCCAGCGGCGGCTGGCGGCCGTCGGGCTTTCCGTAGCTAATTTCGTGGAAGAGCGCCCCATCGCTCAAGGCCTGCACCTTGGGGCTGCGCAGGTCGCCCGGCAGGGGGTGGAAGCTTTGGCCCACGGTGCCGTTGCCGTCGTGGTTTTTTCCGTGGCAATGGCTGCAATAGCGCGTGTAACCTGTTTCGCCACGCTTGAAATCAAAAGCGGATGTGCCGCTCAGGGGCGAGATCAATTCTTCGGCACGGGCGGTTCGCGTGAGAACCTCCCCGCCATTGAAGGGAATGATGCCGGCGGTCATGACGGGAATGGGCTCTTCGTGAGGTCGGATGGCCGGGGTTTGCCACATGCGCCCTACGGACAGGTTGTCGTCATACGCGGTAATAACCAGGTAGGCGCCGGTAAGCACCACGGATACCGCTATGAGGATAACCACTACCTGTTTCATTTATTCCCCCTTCTCGCCCTTCACATGCTGAGGATAGGGCAGGCTTGGATATATTGCATAGGGCGATTCGCCCGGGACATCTTGTACCGGGCGGTAATCCCAATCCGGTTGCCCCAGGTCCCCGATGATGAAATAGGCCAGCCCGCCTTTGATGAGGATGAAAGCGATCAGCAACACGATAATCACCCACGTCCGAAAGGTGGAGTGTTCGTGATGATGTTCGGTTTCCGTATGGCCGCTCATAGCTTGACCTCCAGGACACCGTAGTAAATGATGTATAAAAACATCCACAGCAGGGTGCCGGCCAGGATCAAAATCAATACCAGGGGAAAGGGCGCTTCGCGCTCCTCGATCCCATCGATATAGGTCGTGTGGACGTCTTGCATGCGTTTATCGGAATTCTTTGAACGAAAATAGGTGCCGGACAAAGCGACCGCCAGTACAATGATGCCCAGGACGGCCGGCAGCAGGTACAAAATAAAGTGCTGCAAATTGCGTAATTCGAAATAATGCATAATCACATCCTCTACATTGCGGCAAACTCAGCTCGCACGCCACAAAGCAAATATCACCACGGCAAAACTGGAACACAGGCCCACGATCGCCAGGCCGAACAGGGCATACACTTCAATGCGGCTGGCGCGGGTAGCCCGCACGGACCTATGGGGTCCAGCTTGTGAAAGCGGTAAAAAGCGTGCCCGTTGCTGATCTTTAAATTGACCGTTTCTTAACGCCCAGGCAAATACAACCAGCGCTACAAAAAGACCAAAAACCATGTAGCTTATGAAGTATGGATAGTACATAGCTCCAATTCATCAGGGTTCGTTGGCAGCGTCGATCCCCCTGGGTTCCTTGTTGGCGTCCGAGTCATTGATGAAATAGACCGCCACGTAATCGCCGACCTCCCAAATTTTCTGGGATTCCAGCTCATGTTTGAAATAGGGCATCGCTGTGCCCGTGATACCATTCATCAACTGGTAATAGATAATACCGCCGGATATTTCCCGGCCCTTCAGAATCGTAAAATTCAATGGCGGGGGATAGATCCAGGGCTGGGCCGGACCCATGCCGTCCCCCACCGGGCCATGGCATCCGATGCAAAATTGCTGGTAGACCACGTGGCCGCGCTGCAAGCTGGCCTTGGTGGTTGGATAGGGATTGGGCAGATCACGCCAGCCCTGGGGCACGATTTCGGCCAGCCAGCGGGCATTGGCATCCGGTCCGGCCTCATAGGCCTTGATGGATTCTTGTTTCCAGTAACGCTGCCGCTGCATACGTTTGTCTGCCGCTTTCAGTCCCAGACTTTGAACATACTGGGTAAGTGTGTCAATCCGCTCATCACCCAGCCAAGCAAAGGGCGGCATGATCGAATTGGGACGCGTGTAGCGCGGATTCACGAAATGCGCAATGTGCCAATCGTCGGGATGCTCACCACCTTCCTGCGACAGGTCGACGCCGGTGCGCGCAGACCCCAGTTGGATGGGGCGATCCCCGATGTAATCGCCGGCCTGCGCAATGCGGTGGGCGCCATGCCCCCAATCAAAGGACCGGATCGATTGGCTATGGCAATACACGCAGCCGTTTTGCAGGTAGATTTTGAACCCGGCCTGCTCCACCTCCGTGCGATCGCGATAGATCTCAGAAGGCGTATAGTCTGTAGTCGCATAGGGCCACACGACCATCAGCAGGACGATGACGGTCAGGATGGCGAGGGCTCCGCCGACCACGGCTATGGGGGTCATTTTCATTCTTTTGCAGCTCCGGGATTAAAAAATAACGTTCGCACGATGTTGTACAGTCCAAGATACGCACCGGCCAGGATAAAAAGCCCGGCCGAGGCCCGGATGACATAATACAAATGAATCTCGGGCAGCACCCGATAAATAGTTTCGCCGTTGTACCAGGCATTGCCCTGAATCAAACCGACAATCGTCAGGTCGACGGCCATCACGGAAACGCCGATGAGAATCAGCCAGTATTGCAAGTCAGCCAGGTAGCGGCTGTACAGCGGTTTCTTGGTTATTTTGGGGAGTACGAAATAGAGACCGCCCAAGGCGGTTATGCCGGCGAAAGCGAAAACGCCGATATGGGCATGTCCAACCACCCAATTGTTAAAGTGGGTAATTCGCTGGACTTGCGGCAGCGCCATGAAACTGCCCTGAAAGTTGGCAAAAAAATACATAATGGTGCCGGTGAACACAAACTTGGCACCGATGTTGGCGTGAATATCGCCCAGCTTGCCCCGCACGGTGTACCAGATGTTGATGAGGAAGACCATTACTGGGATGACCATGGCCACGCTGTCCACAATGGAGATAACTTTCAGCCAGGTGGGTACCGGCACCTGCAGGAGGTGATGTGTGCCCACATGGGTATAGACGACGATCAAAGACCAGAAACCGATCAAAGAAAGCGTGTGGCTGTAGAGGGGGCTGCGTGTGGCCAATGGTAGCACGTAGTAAGCCACACCCAATGCCAGCGGCGTCAAGAGCAGGCCGAAAATGTTGTGGCCGTAGAACCAGAGTAAAATGGCATCGGGAATGCCAAGCAGGGCACCGCTGTCGGGTTTCCAGATGACATTGCCCAGGCAGTAGCCAACAGCCGTCAGGACCAGGGCGGCACAGGTATACCAGATGGATACATACAGGATCTGCTCCTGTCGCTGGCGTACCGTCATGAACAGGTTAATGATGATCATGACGAACAGGACGGCGATCATGATATCGACGGCCCAGGGCAGTTCGGCGTATTCACGCCCCTGGCTGAAGCCCATGGCCAGAGATATGACCGAAATCACCAGCATGATGTTCCACAGGACGGCCGTTACTACCCCCAGTTGCTGGCTGTAAAGGTGGGTTCCCAGCAGGCGCGGCGTGTAATACAAGGCCGCGGCCAGCAATCCGGGCGTGACAAAGCCGAAAAGCACCAGGTTGACATGAATGGGGCGCGCGCGGCCGAATTGAATATATTCGATATTGCCCAAGAAGTCCGGTGCGATCAGGTAGCCGGCCGCAATCATCCCAAAGCTGGTTGCAAAGGCAAACCACAACGCGGAAGTGAATGCGAATGCTTTGGCAGCAAGGTGGTTGGTCTCGGTATGTTCTATGCTCTCAGCCAAATCAGTAGGTCCTTGTCAGGCGTTTGGTGAATCAATCGGCATTTAGCTTTTAAGACTAATTACTATGAGTTCATTTACTAACGGCTAACAGCTAACAGCTAAAAGCCGTGTCTAACTATGACACGCTATCCAGCAGTCCAGGGGGGCCTTCTTTTCGCGGTGACACTCGATACAAAAGCCCATTTTGAATCGGTGTGTTCTCAGGCGATCGGCTTCTCTAATCTGCCCGTGGCAGCTTTCGCAGGCGATCTCCTTTTTTATATGACGCTTATGGTTAAAGACCACATGTTCAGAAACATGGAATACCTTGCGCCAGGGTGTCGGTGTTTTTGTATTGTAATACTCGTGCTCTTTCAGGATCTGGGGGTGGTTGGCGATAATGCAATTGTGGCAGTGCAGGCATTTTTCCACCGGCGGCAGGCCCGGGTGCAGGGAGCGTTCCACATAGGGATGGCAGTAGTAGCAATCGATGGCCTTGACCCCCGAGTGCAACTGATGACTGAAAGGGATTGGTTGCTCCGGGGCCATGTTCCGGTGGGGGAAAAAATAGAACGCATACAAGAATACCAGCAGCACGACTAGCGTAAGGGCTGTTATCACCAGGGCCCCCCGGTTGGCATTGATGGCTTTAAAGGTCTCCTTGAATCCGGAAACCGCACGCATGGGTTTACCCCCGGTGCCCACTATGATGGTCAGGGTCACAATGGTCAAAATCCCGATGGTGGTAAGCAGTATTTCCATTACTTACCTCCTCCGGTATTATCCTGGAGCAGTTCGGGGAACTGCCGCAGATAACTGGTGACGGCCAGGGCCAGCAGACCTACAAAGCCAAGGGCGACCAGGACATCCGTAAATCCCAGGGGCAGGCTGGTGGCATGGTGGTGATAGGCCGGTCCGATCAGCAGGTGGTGCTCAAGCCACATGCCGCTGATGACCACCGTGCAGATGACAATCATGGCTTTCGGGATGGTTTTGATTTTTTTGTTCAGCAAGATCAAAAAGGGCGCCACAAAGCAGACGATGAACACTGTCCAAGCCACGTTGTTCCAGGGGTAGAGCATGGTGCGTTCGATAATGTAGGCGGTCTCTTCCGAGATGTTGCCGTACCAGATGACGACGAACTGGGCATAGAAGAAATCGGCCCAGACCAGACAGAAGCCGAAAAAGAGTTTGCCCATGTCATGAAACTGGGAGGATTTCAAACTGAACGGGGTCTGGGGGCTCATGTGTAATATGGCCGCCAGGATGATCAGGGCGCCGAACCCGACATAGATAGCCTTGGCGAAGTTATAGGCCCCGAACAGGGTCGAATACCAGTGCGAGTCCATGCTCATGATCAGGTCGTAACCAATCAGGGATAGGATCAGGGCGAAGCTCAGCATATACAGGTACGCGTAAACCGTCATGCGGTGTTTGAACTTTTCTGCATCCGGCGGGTTGTTGCGCCACCGGGTGAAGAGAAAGTTGCGCACTTTGCCGCGGGTGCCGTTGTCCTTTAGCTTGAACCACAGGGCGTGATAGAGATAGAGCAGGCCGAACCCGTACAGCAGGATCAGGCCGATCAGGTCGCGGAAGAAAAGAAACGGGACATTGAGCCAGATTTCCTTGCCGTGCAGGTCCTTCCCCAGCCAGGGGAAGACATGGTCCTGGCCAATGAACAGGATCACGAACATGACCAGAGAAACCGGGAAAAAAGCGCTGAAGGCTTCGGCCAGGCTGGCCAGCGGTCCGCTCCAACGGGCTTTAACCGCATGCATGAGGGTCGAAAAAAGCATCCCGCCCTGGGCCATGGCCGACACGAGCAGAAAGCCGATCAGGTAGGCCTGCCAGGCCTGTCGCGGGTGCTGACCGCTGGCCTGGAAGATGAAGGCGATTGCGCCAACGGCGACCAGGCTGCTGAAAATGATCATCAGCGGGGATGTTTTTTCTGGTTCAGACATAGTTTATTCTCAAGCAGTGCTCGGGGCCACATCAAAGGACCTGATGTGAGCCCCTCTCTCGGTAAAAAATGCTTCCAGTTCGCCGGCCTCTTCCGGGCCGCAAGCCGCCAGAATCCCATACTGATCGGCTGAACATTCGGGGGCGTAATCTTGACTGTAATTGAACTTTGGCAGATTGGCCTGGGTGATCAAGCCGATGACATTGCCGAAAACCGCGAACAAAATGGTGAACTCAAACCCCACGATAAAAAAGGGCACCAGGGCCACAACCGGTTTCCCACTGACAATCAAGCTCCAGCGGGAGGCGGTGAAGGCGGCCATCAGGAATCCGGCGAAAAATCCGGTAATGCCGCCGGCCAGGGTGAACCAGCCCACCCGGCTCTTGCGCATTCCCAGGGCCCTGGGGATGTTTTCACTGGGAATCGGGCTGTGAACCCGTTCGATGACCCACCCTAGGGACCGCATGTCGGCGATGGCGGCCAGGGCATCCGCCTCTGATTCAAACAGCCCCATGATTTTTGTCTTCTCAGCCGTCATCCGATGCTCCGTGGTGCAGGGTTTCTTTCATCTCCGTCATGGACACCGAAGGCAAGTGTTTGACAAACAGCAGGAACAGGAAAAAGAAAAGGCAGAAGGCGCCGATCATGATGCCGAATTCAATTAGGGTGGGGCTGTAAAGCCCCCAGGCATTCGGCAGAAAACCGTGGGCCACACTGCCGATGATGATGACGAAGCGCTCATACCACATGCCGATGTTCACCAGGATGGAGATGGTGAACAGTAATTTCAAATTGGTCCGGACTTTCTTGAACAGGTAGAACAGCGGTGCGATCGTATTGCAGAACACCATGATCCAGTATGGTATGGCATAGTCGCCAAAGGCCCGCCACCAGAATGATTCCATCTCAATGATATTGTGACTGTACCAGGCAATGAAGATTTCGGTGGCGTAGGCAAAGCCGACGATGAGCCCGGTAAACACAATGGTTTTGGCCACGCTCTCCAGGACATGGATGGTAATGATTCTTTCGTAGCCGAAGATCTTGCGCAGGGGGATCAGCAGGGTCAGGACCATGGCCAGACCGGAGTGGATGGCGCCGGCCACAAAGTAAGGCGCGAAGATCGTGGTGTGCCAGCCCGGGATGACCGACAAAGCGAAATCCCATGACACCACACTGTGGACCGAGATGACCAGCGGCGTGGCCAGCGCGGCGAAAAAGAGATAGCCCCGCGCGTAGTTGTGCCACTGGCCCTGTTCGCCGGTCCAGCCCAGGCTCAGGATGGTAAATACCCGCTTGCGGGTGCCGGTGGCCCGGTCGCGTATGGCTGCCAGGTCCGGCATCAACCCGGTGTACCAGAACAGGGCGCTCACCGTCAGGTAGGTGCTGATGGCCACCACGTCGAACATGAGCGGTGACTGAAAATTGGGCCAGAGCGTACGTTGATTGGGAAATGGCAGCATGTAGAAAACCAGCCATACCCGACCCAGATGGATGAACGGAAACAGGCCGGCGCAGCACACGGCAAAAACGGTCATGGTTTCCGCGGCCCGGGCGATGGGGTTGCGCCACCCGGCCCGGAACAGGTGCAGGATTGCGGAGATGAGGGTGCCCGAGTGGGCGATACCGACCCAGAAGACGAAGTTGATGAGATAGGTGCCCCAGTGTACCGGGGTGTTCATCCCCGCCACCCCGACACCGATGAAGATCTGGTAGAGCCAGCACCCGGCCCCCATCAGCAGACCGGCAAACACCAGGGCTATAATTCCCCAATATTTCGCCGTCGGCGGACTCAGGGTGTCGATGACTGTGTCGTCTATCTCTTTGTAAGTCAGGTCAGACATAACATTTTAAATGTTCGAAATCTGAATATCGAAATTCGTGCTTCTTATTTCGGATTTATAGTCTCTTAAATCTCTTGCAATACTTTCTTAAGGTAAATAACGGCCGGTTTCGCATTCAGATACCCCAACACCTGATACGCACGGGGATCCTTGATCAACTTGTTGATTCGGCTGTTGGCCTCCATAAAGCTGCCAAAGGTCAATGCGCCGGTGGGGCAGGTTTGGGCGCAGGCCGGCGCTACTTCCCCATCGCGGATTTCACGGTCCTGATCTTTGGCCACCTGGCGGGCCGTTTTAATGCGTTGGACACAGAATGAGCACTTTTCCATTACGCCTTTACTGCGCACGGTGACATTCGGGTTGAGTTGCATCTGCAGGGGATCGGGCCACTCCCAATCATACCAGTTGAAGCGGCGCACCTTGTAGGGGCAGTTCTGGGCGCAGAACCGGGTTCCGATGCAACGGTTGTAGATCTGGTTATTCAACCCTTCCGCGGAGTGATGGGGTGCATAGACCGGGCAAACCGACTCGCAGGGTGCATTGTCGCAGTGCTGGCACATCATGGGCAGAAAATTCGATCTTTCCGGATGTTTTCGATCCTGGTACCGTGAAATCCGCAGCCAGGCCATTTCCCGGCCTTCAAGAATGCGCTCCTCACCCACAATGCCGACATTGTTTTCCATGTAGCAGGACGAAACACAGGCCCCGCAACCGATGCAGCGGTCCAGATCCACCACCATGCCCCAGCGATAGGTGTCGTGTTCGTGGGGCGGATAAAAATCACGGCGGCGGTCATACCCGGCCGGCGTCGGCGGCGTGAAGGGGAAGTCCTCCATGGTAAGGCCGTGCTTGTCCTTCTCGTGCTTTCCTGCGGCCGTCAATTCGGCCAGGGGAATTGAGACCGCGATTTTGCGGTTATACTGCGACGTACTACCGGCGAAGCAGGCCAGTTGCTGACGTTTTCCGGTGCCGCTTAATTGCTTTAATTGGGTTGCGTAAGCCAGTCCTCCGGCGTCCTGATCTACGACAGCATCCAGAACCTGCAATGGGTTGAGACCGCGATCGCGGGCATAGCGGCCATACGCGGTATGGCCCTGGCCGACGGTCATGGCGCTTACATCCGGATGTAACCCCTCGTAGCCGTAGACCGGCGCCGTCAGTTTCCCGGCCGCGGATGCGATGGTCACGTGGTCGCCATCCTTCCATTGCCGGGAGCGCATCACAGCCGGGTGCACCATCAGGGGCGTTTGCCAGGCTACCTGGCTTATTGGATCCGGGATTTCACACAAAAGGGATTTGTTGGCCCCGCGACCGTCAAAGAAGCGGACGGACGGCATGGCCAGGAAGAATTTGTGCCTCTCGTTCTTACCGGTTCGCGCCAGGTATTGTTGCAGGCGTGCGAGCATATCCGGGTTCGGGGCCACGGTGCGGTTGCCTTCGCCCCGACCTTTAAAATAACGCCCGCCTTTTTGTACGAGCCGCAGCCACTCCGTCGAGGAAGCGCTGTCGGGCCGGCCAGTCAGTTTTGCGGCCACCAATTGCTTGTAGTCCGATGCCGGCGGTGTTTCAAAAGCCGCCTTTAACATCACATCGCCCATGGAAGGGGCCTGGAAGGCTTTGCCCATGGCCGGCTGCATGGTCCCGGTTACAAATTGTTTGCCTTCATAAGTGTCCCAGGTTTCCAGAGCATGCTGAATCGGAAAGACCAGATCGGCCGCCGTGGCGGTTTCGTCCAGGCTGTTGGTAAAGGCCACCTTGAAAAGATTCTTTTTAAAGAGTGCGCCGGCAATGTCGGCACCCGGCGGCAAAGAAAATAGCGGGTTGCTTTGATGGAGCAGGAGAACGCGCACCGGTTCTTTATCCATCGCCTTAAAAAATTCCAGGACCCGGTCTTTGCTGGCAGCGGCTTCTACCCGATGCCGATTGTCGAAATCATAGCTGGTCAGGACCGGATCCAGAAGCACGTTCAACGTGGCGGTGGCCAGGTCGGCAACGGCTGCTTCCGGGCCCGCGGCAGACGCGGTTCCCAGTACCAAGGGGCGGTGGGCAGCCTTCAAGCGGTTGGCCAGGTTTTGCAGCTGGCCGGCTTCCATATCGCATTTGGCGGCTACCTCCGCAGCATCCAGGTCGGAGGTGATCTCATCGAGCGCCTCCCGGAAGTCGATCGGTAAATGATAGCCTGCGCCGCCGGCCAGCGCTTTTTTGATCAGCCAGAGAGCTACCAGGGCCTCTGTTCCCGGCCGACACGCTATCCAGCGATCCGCATTGGCCCCGGTCAGAGATTGCACCGGGCTGACCTGGATAAAACGACCTTTGGTTCCATCCTGAATGGCGTGCATGGCTTTGAACTTCCAGGCATATTCTACCGGGGAGAGCCAGGTTTCCAAAAAGTCCGCGCCAAAACCGAGAATGAAATCGGCCTGTTCCATATTATAGGCGGGCAGGATCGGCAGGCCGAAGAGCTGCCGATGGGCGTATTTCAATGACTCGTAGGCAAAGGGTTCATACATCACCGGGCCGCTGCTGTTCCACCCGGCGAGCGCGTCGGTGAACACCCCTTCAAGCGTTGAACCGACCACCTCGGTTAGCATCCGAACCCGGTTTGGCCCAGCGGCGGCTGCGGCATTGGCCCTATAGCGGATCATGGCAATGGCATCTTCAAAACTGATCGGCTGCCATTTGTCCCCTTTTTTTAAAAGCGGCTGTTTGAGTCGGTCCGGGTTGTAGAGGGATTGCAGGGCAGCCTGGCCCCGCATGCAGAGCCGGCCCCGGTTGATCGGATGGAGGGGATTGCCTTCGAGCTTGACCAGGCGGCCTTCCCGGCTCTTGGCAATGATGCCGCAGCCTGCCGGACATTCCCGGCAGGTGGAGGCATACCAGGTGGCTTCACCGGTGACCATGTCGTCCGGGGCGTTTACCAGGGTAAACAATTTCTCCCCGGTTTCGGAACCGCATCCGGCGGCAAAGGCGACACTGCCGATTCCGGTTACTTTTAGGAAGGTCCTACGATCCATGCAAGCTGCCCTTTTGAGCCTACAGATGGTGATTGAGCTGTATATCGTTTGGCAACCTCAATGGTTACCGGATTGATTTCAAGGATATAAATGTCACCACCCCACAGCTTGCTCGGGGGCGGATAGAGCACCGGGCGATTTACCAGCCCGGTGGGTGGGGATACCAAATGAAAAATGGATCACACCGGGTTGGTTAAAATGGTTCATCAAAATTAGCTTAATAGATCAGGAATTGTCAACGGTTTTTACTCTTCGCATCAGCAGGATTGGGGGTCTAAAGCGTCAGTTTTTTTATTATTTTCCAGGGCGGCTTTCAATGTTTGTAAAGCCGGCAATTTAAAACTAGATGAAATAATAAGCGATAATAGTTATCATTAAGAAATATTGTCAGTTTGATTCCTGCAATAAGTATTTGGATTCCGACGCGTAATGATTATGTTATTGAGTCATAAAAGGACGATTACCTCCTACAAGGAATAAGACCATGTCAGATAAATTGATAACCAACGACTTTCGGACCGTTCTCAGCCTGGAGCCATTGCTGGATTTCTGGCGCGAAACCGTGGCGCCGCAATGTCCGCACATGTCTGAAATGTTTACAGTATTTGAGAAAAAGCTTCTGGAAACGCCGGCCTTGCGCGGGGAGATTACCGACCCGGCCGCGGCGGCCGAGTTTACCGAGATCCTCAATCCCCTGATGACGGTGGCGTTCCCCTGGTCTACCTGGGAATCCGAATTGGCCAGCGCTTTCAAACCATTTACCCGCCACGCTTTTTATACCACCCCGGGATATCGCAAATACCTGATCGACGATGACGGCCTGATTGCCGGACGGCGCAAGGTCGTGGAGGACTTCCAGGATTACGGTCGCCGGGTGCGCGCCTACGCCCTGATCCTCAAGCGGCTGTACGGTATCGGCCAGGATGTGGACACGCCGTTTGTACGCATTGTGACGGATGCGGAAACAGGCCTGGAGCGTCATTTTCAGATGATCCCTGATTTTCAGTTTATCCAGGTGGGGACCGTGGGCAAGCCCCGGGAATTGACCGAGGACATGCGTCGTCTGGTCATCGATCATATTAACGACCCGGATGTGCTGGCTACCTTTCTGCCGCCGGAATCCTTTGAGTTCAGGGGATTTACCATAGTAAGGGCCGTGGATGTCACCGAAGCTGAAATCACCTCTGCTCTGGAGCGTGATCTCATCGACCAGGAATCGATATTTTCCACCGATGGTTTTGGCAAGCTCCAGAGCCGTTTGCGGACCCTGTTCGGCGTCCCGGACCTGGATGCGGGTCTGGCCGCGGTTACGGGCGATGGCGAGAAAGTTCTCATTCTAAATGCCGGCGATAAGTCCGACCCCAACTGCAAATGCCTGTTCACCAATTCCAGCCACATTCCCATGAAACAACTTGAGAATTCTGTCTGGTTGCAGGCCGTCGAACGAGAAGAGATCCTGCGCATTCCCGATCTCAGCCTGGAACCGAACCTGGGAATCGCCGAACAGGATGCCGTGAACCACGGGATACGTTCGATCCTGATTGCCCCGCTGATCTTTGGCGGTGAGGCCATCGGGACCCTGTCGGTCAAAACCAGGCGGCCGAACGATCTGAAAGCCCTGGATACCACCAAGATGAAGCACATAGCGCCCCTGTTTTCCATGGCGCTCAAACGGGGTCTGGATGACATGAACAATGAGGTCCAGGCCGTGATCAAGGAAAAGTGCACGGCCGTGCATCCCTCGGTAGAGTGGCGTTTTCGCAAAGCCGCTCTGGACCACATGGAAAGGGTGCGCGAGAACAAGCCGTCGGAAATGGAACCCATTGTTTTTAGAGATGTGATTCCCATGTTCGCCCAATCGGACATCCGCGGATCCTCTGAAGCCAGGGTGAAAAGCATCCAGGCCGACCTGACCGAACAGCTGACCCTGGCCGGCAAGATCATGTCCCGGGCCGGTGAATTCAAAACCTGGCCCCTGCTGGATGAATTCAGCTATCGCATCGACAGGCGCATTGCCGACATCAAAACGGGCCTGTCAACCGAAGAAGAAAGTTCCGTGGCCGCTTTTCTGCAGCGGGAAGTTGAACCGGCATTCGCTGAACTGGGCGCCATAGATCCCGGCGTGGGCCGGGCCATCGATACCTACCAAATGGCTGTCGATCCGGAGCGCGGGGTTGTATATCGCAAAAGAAAAGATTTCGAGGATAGTGTATCCTTGTTGAATGAGCGGCTCTCAACGTACCTGGACCAGCAACAGGCCGAGATTCAGCAGGTATATCCCCACTATTTCGAGAAGCACCAGACCGACGGTATCGATTACGTGATTTACCTGGGGGCGTCCATGCACCCGGAGGGCAAACTCAATTCCTTCTTTCAAAAGAACCTGGCTCTGTGGCAGTTCATGGTCACCTGCGGGCTGGCCTGGCATACCCGGCAGGTGCAATCTGAACTCAAGATCCCCCTGGACACGTGCCACCTCATTCTGGTCAACAACGCGCCCTTGTCGATCCGGTTCCGCTACGATGAGAAACGATTCGATGTAGATGGGGCCTATGATGTAAGACATGAAATCATCAAATCGCGCCTGGACAAAGCCCTGGTAAGGGGCAGCCATGAGCGCCTGACCCAGCCCGGTCGGATTGCCGTGGTCTATTCCCATCCTCGTGAAGGGGAAGAGGTTCAGCAGCATATCGATTACCTGCAGAGCCGGGGCCACCTGGTCGATGACCTGGAAACGCTCGACCTGGAGGACCTGCCCGGCGTCCGGGGCCTCAAGGCCTTAAGGGTTGGTGTAAACCTGAAAGCCGAAACGGTTCCGGCCGGTCTAACGCAACTGGCCGGATAGCGGCTTGCTTCGCGATCAGCGCCGACTGTCTCACAGCAATCGAAACATAAGTGTATCGGACACGGTGGGCTTGTGGGACAGTCCCGCCACAAGAATCAATTTCCCTTAAATAATAGATGGTTGTGTCAGGATTTGCTTGGCACGCAGTTTGCTAAGTTGTTCATAGTTGCGTTTTGGGTAAAACGGGCCGATCCAATCACTCCCCCGAAAAATTCATCAGCTACACTAAAATTCCGTGGACGACGGCGTCCGCGGACGAGGAGTCATTATGGAATATGCGCAAAAGATATTGGACCTGACGATCACCTGGTTGGGAGATTATTCCTTGAAGGTGCTGGCCGCAGTCTTAATTCTCATTGTGGGCCGTTGGCTGGCCCGGAAACTGACCCAACTAATGGCCCGGGTGCTCGAGAAAAACAAGATCGAAGCAACCCTGGTCGGTTTCCTGGAAAATATTGCCTACTATGCCCTGCTGGTCCTGGTTCTCATTGCGGTTGCCGGCCAGTTGGGCATCAATACGACGTCTTTTCTGACCATCGTGGGCGCGGCCGGCCTGGCGGTTGGTTTGGCCCTCAAAGACTCCCTGTCTAACTTTGCCTCCGGCGTGATGCTGGTTCTCTTTCGTCCTTTTAATTCCGGGGATGCCGTCGAGGTGGCCGGCGTCAAAGGTAAGGTCGTCGGCATTAACATTTTCAATACCATTTTGAACACACCGGACAACCAACAGGTCATCGTACCCAACAGTAGCATCACCAGTGATGTGATCACGAATATTACGGCCAACCCCATCCGGCGGATCGATTTGGTGGCCGGCATCGGGTACGATGATGATATTCTCCAAGCCAAACGGGTACTGAACGAAATCGTTGCGTCCGATGATCGAATCCTGAATGATCCGGCCCCGACTGTTGCCGTTTCCGAACTGGCAGACAGCAGTGTCAATTTGGCTGTCCGCCCCTGGGTAGCCACAACCGATTACTGGGATGTGTACTTTTATCTGACGGAGACGATCAAACTGCGCTTTGATGAGGAGGGCATCAGTATTCCCTACCCCCAGCAGGATGTACACCTGTTTCAGGAAGCAACAACGCCATCATAATGCGATTACATTCCGAGGAGGAAACCATGCGAGGCTCCCGACATATTTATTTGTTGTTCTTGTTTATCTTCGGTGTCACCCTGGCAGGCTGCGCCGGGCAACCGGTGCGTTCCCTGCCCCCCTTCGAAGCAACCAACCTGACGACCGCGGGCTATGAGCGGCGTGTAGATAACTTCGTGATCCTTTTCGATGCATCCTCTTCCATGTCCTGGCGGAGCAACGGGTTTGTCAAATTTGAAACCGCTAAAGAATTTCTCAAAAGACTCAACGTCATCCTGCCTGAACTGGGCTACCAGGATGCCTTCATCTCTTTTGGCCACCATAAAGAGATCAGTAAAGAACACACCGTCAAGCACCATGGCCTCAAATCTTATAGCACAGCTGAAACGCTCCGCAGCCTGGATGCCGTGACCCGTGCCGGGGGGACAACCCCCATGGCCAAGGCGCTAAATGCCAATCGCGGACTTTTGGATAATGTGCCGGGCAAAATCGCCGTACTTATTCTCAGTGACGGTCTTGGCATGGGACCGGCCCCCCTTGAAGCCGCGGCCCGGGCGCGCGAAAAATTTGGAGATCGCCTATGCGTCTATCCCATCCTGGTGGGAGATGATCCCGCCGGCCGGGAGATGATGGAGTCGCTGGCCAGTGCTGCCGGGTGCGGTTTCTTTACCCAGGCGGAGGATACCCTGGGCGGTCCCCAGATGGCCGATTTTGTGACCCGCGTCTTTCTATCCGCCAGAAAAGCGGCACCTAAGGACAGCGACGGAGATGGGGTCTTTGATCCTCTGGACCGCTGTCCGGATACCCCCCGGGGCGCCCTGGTGGATAAACAGGGTTGTCCATTGATGCTCAAACCCACCGGGCCGGTGGACAGTGACGGCGATGGGATTATCGATGACAATGACTATTGCCCGGACACGCCAAAAGGCGCAACGGTTGACGATCGTGGTTGCTGGGTGTTGCAGGGCATAGAGTTCGAGACCAACAAGGCCGAAATCCGTCCTGAATTCGAACCGGAACTGGAAGCCGTGGTCACCGTCCTGAAGAATAACCCCGCGGTTAGAATCCAGGTGCAGGGCCATACGGACAGTGTCGGTAACGCGGATTATAACCGCCAACTGTCCGACAAGCGAGCCAAGGCCGTTATGGAATACCTGATCCAGGAAGGCATTGACCGCAAAAGGCTGTCGGCCATGGGGATGGGTGAAGCACGCCCAATCGCCAGCAACGACTCGGCCGCCGGCCGCGAGCGCAACCGGCGGGTGGAACTCAAGCCCATGCCATAGTGAAGAACGGGCGGCCGCTCCTCTCAAAACGGCCCGGTACTACACTGGGCTTATGCCTGTACAGTAAGGGCGACGCTTTACTTTGAACGGTCGATGAGGCATGATGGCTTCAGATCGCATCCAAATTTAATGAACAGATAAATCGGA
The DNA here is from genome assembly GCA_905176665.1 of Olavius algarvensis Delta 4 endosymbiont. GTDB lineage: Bacteria > Desulfobacterota > Desulfobacteria > Desulfobacterales > CAJINA01 > CAJINA01. The sequence continues at coordinate 20,614 of CAJINA010000157.1, forward strand.
GGAATAGAAATGGCTGACGCAGCGTTGGAAATATTGAAAGAGGCCATCCTGCTGGAACGGCGCGGCCGGGCTTTTTGCCAGAAAGTGGCTGCCCAGGCCCAAAACGAAGCTGTCCGTGAGTTTTTCGAAACCATGGTCGCCGAAGAAAACCACCATATGCACATTCTGACAGAGCAGCTCAAGTCCTACCAGACGGACCAGACCTTTGCTTCTTTGTCTGAAGGGGATGCCCAGAGCCAGCCGCTTCCGGACCTGGTGTTGTCGGACGAAGTGAAAAAACAGATTGCCGCGGCTGATTTTGAAGCGGCGGCCATATCCGCAGCCATGCTGATGGAAGAGCGCGCCGTGAAATTGTACGGTGACCGCGCAGCGGCAACCGCCGATGATCAGGAAAAAGCCCTTTACCAGTGGCTGACGGATTGGGAGAAAGGGCACCTCGCGTTTCTATCCAATCTGGACCAGGAGCTCAAGTCCGCGATCTGGAATGATAATCAGTTTTGGCCATTCTAGTGTTGCGTCTCATGAATAAGGGGCAAAAAGATTGACCATTCTATCCCAGATTCAGGGGACAAACTAAATTCGAAATACGAAGCACGAATCTCGAAACAAATTTAAAATTCAAATGTATAAATGACCAAAACAGAAGCTTGGTAGTTGTAACAAAAGGTGTTGTTTGAATTTTTTGGTCATTCTGATTCGCTTTTGTTGTTTCGAATTTCGATATTCGAATTTCGAATTTTCAAGGTATTCAAATCACCATTGCGGCAGTATTATTTTATAAGAAACTTATAGGACACAACACCAGAAGCCTACCTGTCTTTGTAATGCGGTCCACCTTTGGGGGCCGCATGGCAAAACCCATTTAGAAGCAATCTCAAAAAAGTTCTTTGGCCCAATCTCGGCGTTGGGCACCAAATTCAAATCCTCGAAATACTGGAGTATTCCTCCGGTTCGAATGCAGCGCCCGCCTTGACCTTGAACCAAATTCCGTTTTTTGAGATAGCTTCTACAAGAATACCCTATTTCAATCGCATTCCAGCGGGTGCTTATTATCCAATCCCTGCCGACTTTTCTCAAACGGAATGAAAAACGCCAGCAGGGACGGAATGATAAACAGGGTGAAGATCGTGGACACGGCCAGGCCGCCCAGGATGACGCTGCCCAGGCCCCGGTAGAGTTCGCTCCCGGCGCCGGTCGACAGTACCAGGGGCAGCATGCCGAACAGGCTGGTGGTGGTGCTCATGAAGATCGGCCGTATCCGGGTTCTCACCGATTCCAACACGGCCTCCACACCCACGAATCCCAGGTAGCGCACATTGTTGAGCGCCTGGTGTACGATCAAAATGGCGTTGTTCACCACGGTTCCCACCAGGATGATGAATCCCAGCATGGTCACGATGTCCAATGGCTGGGGGGCGATGAACCGGTCGACCAGCCGCAGGCCGATGAGCCCGCCGGCCCCGGCCAGGGGCACACTGAACATGATGATCAACGGGTAGAAGAAGTTTTCGAACAAGGCGGACATGAGCAGGTAGATAATGACGGCCGCCAGGATCAGGTTCCATTGGATGGCGGCGATGGCTGAACTCAGTTTGTCGGCATTGCCGCCCACGGTGATCGTGGTGCCGGGCAGTTTGCCGGCGCTGCGCAGGGGGTCGATAATTTCGGTGTTGATGGTTTCGAGGGCAGCCTGGAGCGGGGTATCCACCGGCGGGGTGACCTGGAGGGTGATGTTGCGCTTGCGCTCGCGGTGGTTGATCTGGACCATACCCTGACTGTATATCAGGTCGGACACGTCGCCGATCCGGATCAGGTCCCCGTGACCGTTGGCGATTAAACTGCCGGCAATGTCTTCGGGCGTTTTAATGTCGCCGGCACTGCTGCGCAGGACCAGGTCGATCTTTTTCTGCTGCTCGGGCTTGTACTCACCAATCTTGCGTCCGTCCATGAGTACGTCCACGTAGAGCCCGAGGTCCTCTTCCGTCATGCCGTTGGCCAAAACCCGGCTGCGGTCGGGGATAAAATTCGCTTCCGGATAGCTGTTTTCGATGGACGGCACCGGCCGGACCTGGGACTTGGGCATTTTCTGGCGCAGGGTCCCGAACAGGGTGCGGGCGGCATCGATGATTGCATCGATCTCCTCCCCGGCAATATTGACCTCTACCGTCCGCCCACGCCCCAGACCGGTTTGGAAGATGCCGGCCTGGATGCTGACCCCGAAGACTCCGGGGATGCTGTTCATGACCCGGTTGAGCATGGGCATCATCTCGCGGGCCCGCGTTTCATGCCGGCTGATGGCGCCGAACAGGGTGATGCGGTCGGCGGAAACGTAAAAGATATTTTTGATCCGTGGGACGCCGTCCTTTTCTTCTTCGTCATAGTACGGGCGGGTAGACTTGAAGATGTAGTGCCCGATGGCCTCGCGTTTGTCCAGGGAGTAGCCCGGTGGCGGGATCATGATGTTGAGGACCAGGTTGCGGTTGCCCTGGGGCAGGTATTCAGCCTTGGGGACTAGGGCCATTACAACAAAAACAGCCGCCCCTGTGAGGGTCGCCACAGTGATGATGCGGGTATACCATCTGCTGACGGACAGTTTCGAAAGGTTCAGTAGCCCCCGGGCCAGCAGCGCCCCCAAGCGACCCACCAGACCGTTTTTCTTCTTTTTCTTCTTTTTGCCGGCCAGTCGGTAAAACTGGTTGGTAATACTGGGGATGGCGCTAATCGATACCACCAGGCTGAGCAGGATCGCAAATGTAATGGCGATGGCAATGTCTTTGAACAGCTGCCCGGCTTCCTCTTCAATAAAGATAACCGGCAGAAATACCGCCACGGTTGTGACCGTGGAAGCGAGGACCGCCCCCCAGACCTCCCGGGCGCCATCGTAGGAGGCCTCGAAAGGCCCTTTGCCCACCTGCCGGTGCCGGTCGATATTCTCGAGGACGACAATGGCGTTGTCCACCAGCATGCCCACCGCAAAAGAGATACCGGCCAGGCTGACGACGTTCAGGCTGCGGTCGAAGCCCCACATGAATATAAACGTGCCGATTACCGAAATGGGAATGGCGACCGCGGTAGTGAGGGTGGAGCTGATGCTGCGCAGAAAAATGAACAGCACCGTCAGGGCCAGCAGGCCGCCGATGACCACGTTGCGTTTTACCAGTCCGATGGCGTTGTTGATGTAGGGCGTCTGTTCATAGACGATTTCGATCCGCAGATTCTGAGGGTTTAGGATTTCCTTATTGAGAAAGTCCGTGGCAACTTTCATGCGCCGGGTCAATTCGATGACATTGGCCCCCTGCTCCTTGCGCACACCCACCACGATCATGGGCTGATCGTTGTGCATGACGGACACGTCATTGACTGCATACCCGATGCGGGTGTTGGCAATCTGGCTCAGGTGGACCCGGCGGATGCCGTCGTCCGCCATGAGGACATTCAACGGGTCGCCGGTGGCCTGGAACTGGCCGGTGGTGCGGATGCGGTAATTTTTCTTGGCCAGCCCCAGGACCCCGGCCGAGACATTGACATTGGCGGTCTGCAGGCGGTCCACGACCCGGCCGATGGAGAGGTTGTAGTGACCCAGGCGTTCAGGGTTGATGACAACTTCCAGCTGCTTGGCTGACCCGCCGAAGACGAAGAGGCTGCCCACGCCCGGCACCCGGTCGATGTGCTGGCGGACATCGTTTTCAAAAAAGGTCCGGAAGGTGTTGATTCTGTAAGGGTCGCCGGAGTTGCTTTTTATGACCATCCAGATTACCGGACTGCTCTGGGCGCCGGAGGCCTCTATCACCGGCTTCAGAACGTTCTCCGGGTACTCCCGCACTTCGTTGAGTTTGTTGGAAACGGCCAGCAGGGCGGCATCCAGATCGGTACCGACCTCGAAGGTCAGGGTTACCTCGGCCCGGCTGTTGTAGCTGGCGCTTTCCATGAGGGTGAGCCGCTGGATCCCCTTGAGAACCCCCTCCTGCTCTTCGACGATATCCTTTTCGACCTCGTAGGGGGTGGCGCCGGGCCAGATGGTGTTTACCGTTATCTGGGGCAGTTCCACATCGGGCGTGAGCTGAACCGGCAGACGGTTGATGCCGATCAGGCCGAACAGGACGACCAGGATGATGCCCACGGCGACGGAGACCGGCTTGGTGATGGAGAATCGGATGAAGTTCATTGCTGTCCTTGAAGCCTGTTCCCACAGGCCAGATTAGAGATATGGGGTAATACAGATGTAACTGTAAACAGGTTGTTTAGGCTGTAGGTTGAAGACTGTTAGGAAAACCATCAAACACGGAAAAATCAAAACAATCTTTTCATGAATTGTCGCTATCCAGCGACGCTTTATGAATGGGGCCAAACAAGGCTTTTCCTACAGCCTAAAGGCCTACCGTCTGTCAGCCTGAATCCGAATAGGATTCGTTACTCGGTCTTTACGACCGTAACAGCCTGGTCCGGACGCAGGCGTTCATTGCCGTCCACGACATAGGGCATCCCCGGCACGATGTAAGGGTTGTCCACGCCCAGGTACTCTCCGTCCGTTGCTACGATATTGATGGGCAGTATTTTCGCCTTGCTTTCCTTGACCGTGTAGACGAATTCCTTGCCCTTGAAGCGCACCAAGGCATCCCGCCGGACCATCTTCAGACTGATTTTAGCACTGACCGGCACCTCCACCCGGGCAGACATGTTCTGGATGACCCCGCTGAAATAGGGAATCGCAATGCTGATCTCAAAAGTCTTCGATTTGGGGTCGGCCACCGGGATGCGGTTTGCCAGTTTACCGGTCAGCTTTCTAGAAAGCGGCGTTATGTTGATGGTCAGTTCCAGACCTGGTTTGACAAAGGCGACCAGCTTTTCGTCCACGGCCACCCGGACAACCAGGTCGTTGATGGCGCCCAACAGGCAGACAGCCACTCCCGGCGAGATCCATTCCCCCTGGGATTTGTATTTGGCCAGCACCAATCCGCCGAACGGGGCCCGCAGGGTGCTTTTTGACAACTCCAGTTCCTTTTTGGCCAACTTGACCTTGAGGCTTTCACGCTGGGTAAAGAGTTCTTTCAAATTGAAGTCAAGGTCGTCATATTCCTTTTCGGTGGCGATGTTTTCAGTGCGCAGGGTCCGCAACCGTTCCAGATTCTTTTCAGTTTTCTGGATGGTGATGCCGAGCTGCAGGATCTCCTGGTTGATAATGGCGATATCCTTTTCAAGGAAGTCGGTGTTCAACTGAACCAGCACCGCCCCTTTTTTCACCACCACGCCCTCTTCGATGGACTGGCGGGCTATCAGGCCGCTGATTTCAGGCGAAAGCCCGGCGATTTTATCGAAATCAACGACCCCGACCATAGGGCGGGTCTGGGACAGGTCTTTCGCAAAAACCTTCGCGGTTACAACTTTAGCGGGAGGCTGCTGGGCGAAAACGGTTCCGCAGAGCAAAAGCACAATCAGGGTACAGGTGATGATTCTCATATTGAGACCTTTTCTAAGTGTGTTTCTAACTAATAAGGCGGCTTGTTGAATAAGGCAAGATTTTACCCATTTGAGTACCACCAAATTCGACATTTTAAAAGAGATTCTTAATTTTCACTAAGGACTTTTTCAAAATTGTCTTTTGATCCAATTTCGGCGCGGCGTGCCGGTTTTCAAGCCGCCAGGCGCAACCTTTAGCGCTATCCTCGAAATACTTGAGTATCTACCACGATGGGCATTGGCTTCACCGGTACCTCCGGTTGCGACCCACCGCTGAGGATTACATCAAGCGGCAAGTCCCGCAACGCGGGGAAATCTCATGTCCGCTGTGCCTGTCCGACGTCTTGTCCGGCGTAGCTTAGAAAGCGTAGACGGGACCTTGAACCAATATCTAAATTTAGAAAGAGTCCTTGAATCCGGCAGCTTTCAATCTGGCTTCCATGGCGTCGCAATGGGAGCCTCGCCAGTAAATGCGGTCACAGCGGGGGCAGGTTTTAAAGGTGTTGAAATACTTTTTGGTCTTGGGTTCCAGCCGGGGGAGTATGTCTGCCTTGGCAATGGGTTGCAGCTTCCGGTTGCAACGCAGGCAGCGGGAGAAAAAGTCGAATGGGCCGGATAAGCCAAAGAACTGCAGGGTCTCCAACAACTGGTCATCGGGGTAGGTGGCCCGCACCAACCGGCCATAGTCGATTTTACTGCGTTTGAGTAAAGCGCGGTCCTTGGTGAGGACGATGCGCTGGTCGCGGTGAGCCAGTTCGGCTATTTCGCTGTCGCTGAGCCCATTCTCATAGGCGGCGTCAAAGCCGGTCAAACGGAGAAGCGCGGCCAGCCGCCCCACGTTGACGTCGACGACGAAACGAACCACCGGTATCGGCTCCGGCCTGAGCAGGCTAGGGCTCGTCACTTCGAATGGGGCCTCTATCCCCGTAACCCGGACCGCCTGGCCCGGCGCGGGTATGAAACCAAAATCCAGATCCCGGTCTTCAACCCGGATGGCACCTATTTCGGTATGGGGAACACCCAGCGACTCCACAATATCCTTGATGGAAGCCCTGCGCCCCATTGGGTATACAACAGGACCCCGTTTTCCCGGCCGCAGCAGTTCCTGCAGCCCTTCGGACAGTATGATCGTTATTGTCTGACTTGTAGTTTCCCCAGGCATTTTAATTTAATTCAAAAACCTTATTACAAAAGTAAATTGTTAGAAGCGGTTTTAAACGTGCATTTTGGCTCAAGGTCAAGGCGGCCGTGATGTTCAAACCGCAGGAATACTGGTTGGTATTTCGAGGATTTGAACAGAGCGCCCAACGCCGAGATTGAGCCAAAAGGCGCTTTTAAAACCGCTTCTACTGCCAGAATGGACGGGCTAGTGCTGCCGTCTCCTCTGGTGCATTGAATGTGGCCATGTCTCCCAGCATGACTTCATAGCCGGTATGGTCGTTTCTAACCCACGGCGCATAATTGGAGCGGGCCAGGATCCGGAGCCGCAATTCAAGACGGCTGGCGCTGTTCTCGATTGCCAGCAAGCCCAGGTTGTAGCCATTGCGATGCAGACTACGATAGAATTTCTGGGTACTGAGCACCCCGCGTGACAGGTCCTGCCAAAGCGTTGTATCGAGGTCCTGCATGGAAGCGGCCCCCGGCAGGATCCCCCAGATTTCGAAAAATCCTTCCGGTGCAAAGGCTGCCAGCCATTGCCAATCGCCGGATTGCCCGATCATGCGAGCACCGGCGGCCTGCTCATGGGCCAGGTAATCGGTAAAAAGACCCCGGCCGGACTGGAGGCCATACGCGTGGGCCCTGTTTTCTAAAAACCGAATATGATTGGGAGGATATCGATCGGCATGGACTTGCAGGTGCGGGTGTACCAGGGATCCACCGGCCGACGGTAGATGATTCTGAGTAATGGCCATGTAGACGGCCTCAGGGTCCGATGCCAGCACCTTGTTCAGATAGTCCCGGCAGTTCCTGAAGCTGTCGGCGTAGGATTGTACCGAGGCTTGCCCGATTTTCACAAAGTGGCGATTGTCAAAGAGACTCACTGCCGAGTAGCGTCCATATGGAAAGAGGTTGGGAAAAAGGGTGGAGGTACCCAATTCAAGACGATCCGTACCACCTAAATTGTCCGCGAGGGTTGGTGTCTGCATTGCAAGCTGCGGCTGACAAAAAGGGCAGACGGCCTGTTCTTGGGCAGCCGGCGGGGGCTCGGGCAGGGCGTCCACTGCGGTTTCCTTTTCGGCCGCCCGGGCAAAGGTGACCCGTGCCGTGCGACCGGTAATGGGATCGGTGCGGATTTCCACCGGCTTTTCAACCAGGGTGCCACCCGGTTCTACGATTCGGGAGGTCAGCATCTCTACCTGAAAATGAAGCTCTACCATTGATTGTGCTCCAGAGTTCATTTTACCCAGGGCATCACGGCTGCCGTTCAGTTAGGCCTAACCGGCTAGCAGAAAAGCTCGGATCGCCCGCCGGGTGAGTGTCAGGCTATGCGGGTCAGAAAGGAAGTGATCACTGTTAATAGCCTGGAATGTTACCGGCGAACACACCCTTCTAATGCAGTCCATACTGGCGTTTCTAAGAAGACCGCCACCAATATCCAATATAGGGTCCCGGCTGCTGTAAATACATAGGGCCGCTGTTTGCGGCAAAGAGAAATCAAACTCGACATTTGATGAAAGCCATTCAAACAGTACTTTCAAAACCCTGGTTCTATTGCGGTTCAGCGTACCAAAACCAGTCACACCACGCGCAATATTGGGAAAGAGTAATTCCAAGTAGCTGTCAATTGACCTTTTAAGGCTTTCAGCCGGCTTTTTTAATGAAAAACCCTGTCGGCAGCAGCGATATAACGCCTGCAGGAAAGTTCCCTGGAAAAATTCGGTGAGCGGGTTGATGAATACGATTTTTTTAAACGGCTCTCCGGATTTCAGGGTCCCGAAGAGCATGGGAATCGTAGCATAGCATGCCGCGATCCCATAAAAAGGCACCCCTGCCCGGTGCGCTCGTTCGGCCGCCATGGAGAGCATGATGCGGGTGTCTTGTTCGGAAGATGCGAGTGAAAACCTTCCCCCGGATTCACCATGTCCCGAGTAATTGAAGGAAAAGAGATCCAGGTCGTTCTTGCACAGCCATCGAAAGGCAGCCAATTACTGGGCCGGCCCCCCACCGATCAAAGGCGGGATGAACACCAGCCCCCTTGGGTTGGCTACCCGGGTCTGAACCCATTGAAGCACCTCGCCACCGCGTGATACCGGGGTATATTCAGTCAATAATGCTCTCAAACCGTGACATTCTTCTCTGTTTACGTGTTGTCCCGACTATTCCAAAGATCCTTATCGGAATCAAGCATCAAAACCAGCACTTAACGTTAACTGGGTTAACATTAAAGTATTATTAGGGATATACCGATATAACATACGTCAATGGTAGTATTTAATTTGTTCTTTTGCCAGGAGATTAGAATGAAATTTAATATCAGCACGTTATCGGTTGCATTGGTGACCAGTATATTTCTGGGTCTAACTGTTGGATCGGTCCCTATTCCGGCCCAGGATGTTGCAGCTAAAACCTACATCGGTTCCGAGGCCTGCGCGGCCTGCCATGAAGGTGAATGCGAGACGTTTTCCCAGCATGCCCGCAAGGCCAAATCGTTTCATAGTGTTGAAATTATGAAAAAAGGGCTGACACCCGAAGAGGAAAAGGGCTGTTACAAATGCCATACGACCGGTTATGGGCAGCCGGGTGGTTTTGTCTCCCTATAGAAGACCCCCCATTTAAAGAATAATGGTTGCGAGGTTTGCCACGGCCCCGGAAGTGTCCATGCCGAATCAGAAGATCCGGAAGAGATTATTGCGGATGTGACCATGGATAGTTGTCTTGTCTGTCACAACCCTGAACGGGTGGCCGCGTTTAAATTTAAGCCGCTATTATTTGGCGGGGCTCACTAGTCCCGTCCACAAACGCAAGATTTGAGCACAGTACTGCCTTTACCGAATTTCAAGGTCCGCAACCTAGTCCGTGCTCCGCTTGCGGGTTTAAATTGCTCTGGCTTTGTGCGGAACCAGAATCTAACAAGTGTGATCTGACACTCAAGAGAGAATATTTTTACGAATCATTTCAATTTGTTCGGCTGTGAGGAAAAAAGGTATGAAACTTTATCGGTTTATCAATGAACACCTCTGGATTAAGGTTCTATTCCCGATTCTGTGTGTTATGACTGTCGTAATAGGCGCGATTATTGCCGTAAATATATACAGTCAAAAAAATACCATTGAAGATCAGGCCCGGGAGAACAGCCTTTCTTTAGCGACATCAATAGAGGGCGGCATGTTCGATGCCTTGGCTATCGGTGACAATGACACTGTGCGACGTCAGTTTGCCCGTCTGCATGATAAGGCCGCTAACCTGGAGGTATTTGTCTTTGATTTCAACCGGGATGTGGCGTTTTCAACTCGTCCTGATGCGGCGCATGAAAAACTGGATACGCTTGTATCCAGCCAAGGTCCAATTGCCCTTGTCGAAAAAATGCTGGCCTCCGGTGAGGCCCCTTCCCATCCCATTGATGAAATCATCGAAGGCAAGGCATATCAAAGCGTTTTGAAACCGATTATGAATGAATCCAGGTGTTTTCATTGTCATGGCAGCTCACGTAAAGTGCTTGGGGGCACGCAGGTCCGGGTATCTATGGAAAAATCATTTGCAGCGTTACAGCGTGCAGGCAACACCAGTTTTTACATGGGTACCGCGGGCGCTGCTGTTTTGATATTGGCGACTTATCTCCTGTTTCACACAATGGTGAACATTCCTGTGAGAAACATGCTGGATATGGCCGGCAAGATGAATTTTGGCGATTTTTCCCACTCGGTGGATGTAAAAGGCCGTGATGAGATCAGCCACATGGGCAGCCGCATGAATGATGTGAATGAGAGTCTGCGTTCCATGATTAAAGAAATCATGGACGCCTCCCATCGCTTGTCCCGAGTCTCCAGTGAGCAGGCCGCATCATTGGAGGAAACCAGTGCGGCCGTCGAGCAGACCGCTAGCACGATTAACAAGAATTCCGAAAATGCGCATCAGGCGGATGAAATGAGGCAGGGCGTGCGCGATGAGGTCGACCGCGCCAACGAATCCATGGACCAGTTGACGGCGGCCATGAAAGAAATAAGCCAGTCCAGTGAAGAAACGGCCAAGATTGTCGGGACCATCGATGAGATTGCGTTTCAAACCAACCTGCTGGCTTTGGATGCCGCGGTCGAAGCGGCCCGAGCCGGAGAGGCCGGCGCCGGTTTTGCAGTTGTGGCCGATGAAGTGCGCAACCTTGCCATTCGGGCTGCCGATGCCGCCAAGAACACACATTCCTTGATTGAAAAGACGGTGGGTAACATCAAGGCGGGGGCCGGTATGATGAACACCGTCAACGACGCTTTCCACGCGGCATCCGATCGGACCGTCAACGCCGGGCAGCTGGTAAATGAAATCGCCCAGGCTTCAAGAGAACAGGCTCAGGGGATGGAAATGGTGAATAAGGCTATCACCGAAATTGATCAGGGGGTTCAGGACACCGCCGTCAGCGCCGAGGAATTGAACGCATCAACTTCAGCATTCAAAATTGAGGCCGATACATCCAAAACACCACTTCTGCCGAAACCGTAATAATTTTCGGATCCGACCCGGTGCACCAGATAGAAGGATAATTTTTTTGCAGCTGCCTGGGGCAGTTGCTTAAGGATTGTGGTCTTTATAATTGTGGTAAGATCCGATCTATGTGCGCTTCAATAATTCCAAACACTTTTTGATAAAGTGCCAGTGACCCACCCATGGGGTCCTGGACGATATGCTTTCTTTTAGGTTTGCCCGGCCAGGCGCCCAACAGCGCAATGCGATCACTGTACCAGGGATAAAAAGTATTTAGAAATGACACGTGGCCCGGCTCCATGCAGAGGACCAGGTCTGCTGTCTGGAGTTCTTCGCCGGACATGGGCCGTGAGCGGTGATCCGATATATCGATGCCGTTTTCCACACAGACCTGCTGGGCCAGATCCGTGGCCGGGGAATCATCCAGGCCTTGAACGCCCATGGAAGCGACGGTCCGGTCGCTATCCCCGGCATCCAGCCAGCGTTGCCTCAAGATGCCCTCAGCCATCGGGCTGCGGCAGATGTTGCCTGTGCATACAAAAATAATATCCGGCATAACCTATCCTTCTGTTGTTTACCTCACCAATCTTAGACGATGTGTTTTCGAAAGCTGTTTCCAGAGTTCGGTAATAATGGCCATGGCCGGTTCGGGTTCACCGGCCAGCTCTTCATCCAAATAGCGGGTGCAGGAGGCCATCAGCAGGTCGTTGCCCCGGCCCAGGGCAAACTCATCACTCAGGTAGATGTCCAGGGCCTGGAGCAGACTTTCCAAATGCTCTCTTTGCAAATGGGCTATGGCGCTTTTATCTCTCAGGCGGAGCTGTTCTATCAGGACGGCCACGGCCTGATCGACTGTTTCAGGCAAATTGATCCGGGTGCTGGCGGCATCGCGGCCGGGCAGCTGCACGAGGCCCAGGTAATAGGCACTTTCCAGGATGTCAGCTGTGGCCTGGTAGATATGCGGGTCCTCGCTGGCCCGAGGGCCGGCCACGTTCAGCACACGGATATCGTAGGCTTTCACCCAGTCATTGATCACCCGGGCGGCATCGAAGGCAGCCTGGGTATTCAAATCAATGTGCAGCCAGGGACGGCCATGGTGTTGGGCCAACTGCTGCGTCAGGCGGGAACCCCCGGAAAGCGAGCCGTGGGAAAAGATAACGGTTGCTTCGGCTGAAATCACGGTTTTTTCCGTACGTGCCTGATATTCTGCGGAGGGCATCTCTTGCAGGCGGTATTTATCCGCAAGCGGACCGGCTTCAGTTTTGCGGCCTTTTGGTATCCAGCCGCCATGTTCGATTCCCAATCGAATCGCTGTATCCAGGGCCCCCTGGTCAGCACCGGTTTGTCCTCCCGAGATAATTTTTTCAATCACGGCCGCTTTCCACGCTTATGCAGGTCAGGAATGTAATCAACATAGCCTCTGTTTCTGTAAGAATATTGTACAGCATTCCGGGGATTGCAATACAAAAGGCGCATATTGCTTTAAGCCAGCAGGTGGTTTATGGATATGAAAACGCTTGACCTGCAATCAAGCAAGCCTTTGATACGGAGGGTGTCATGCAGATTGCATCAAAACTGCCGGATGTGGGTGTCACCATATTCACGGTGATGACCCCGCTGGCCATCGAAAGCGGGGCCATCAACCTGTCACAGGGGTTTCCAGATTTCGATGCCGATCCCAAGCTCAAAGAGTTGGTCTGGCAATACATGCAGGCCGGTCAAAACCAGTATGCCCCTATGCAGGGGATCCTGGCACTGCGGGAAAAGATCGCCGCCAAGACAGAGGCTTTGTATGGGCGCGCCTGTGATCCGGCCACGGAGATTACCGTGACGGCCGGCGCCACCGAGGGGTTGTTTGCCGCCATTAGCGCCGCTGTCCAGCCGGGCGATGAGGTTATTGTTCTGGAGCCGGCCTATGATGCCTATGTGCCTGTCATTGAACTTAACGGGGGCCGACCGGTTTTCGTCAAAATGACGTTTCCCGATTACCGGATAGACTGGGCAACCTTGATAAGCGCACTTACTTCAGAAACCCGGATGATCATCCTGAATTCGCCCCACAACCCCACCGGGGCGATGCTTTCCACGGGCGACCTGCAGCGCCTGGGTGACCTTGTTGAGGGGACCGACATCCTTATTTTGAGTGATGAAGTCTATGAGCACATTGTGTTCGATGGCCGGCAGCACGAGAGTATCCTGCGCTACCCGGCCCTGGCCGACCGCAGTTTTGTGATCAGCAGCTTCGGTAAAACCTATCACACTACCGGTTGGAAAGTGGGTTATTGCATAGCGCCGACGGCGCTCTCCATCGAGTTTCAGAAGGTGCACCAGTTCCTGACTTTTGCGGTGAACACCCCGGTCCAGCACGCCTACGCCGAGTTTCTGGATAACCGGGAAGCGTACCTGGGCCTGGCGGCCTTCTATCAGGAAAAGCGGGACCTCTTCTTGAGCCTCATTGCAGATTCCCGGTTCAAAGCACTGCCTTGCTCCGGGACCTATTTCCAGATGCTGGATTATTCGGATATCCCCGATGCCCCGGATATGGAGTTTGCCCGTACGATCACGACTGAGCATAAGGTGGCGGCTATTCCGCCATCCGTTTTCTACCATGACCGGACCGATGCCCGGGTGCTGCGGTTCTGCTTTGCCAAAACCGACGATACGTTGAAGGAGGCCGCGGAAAGACTATGTCGGATCTAACTGTCACCATTGTCCAGAGCGAACTGGCCTGGGAGGACCCGGCGGCCAATTTGAAACGGTTTGACCAATCCCTGGCAAACCTGGGGGGTAAAACCGACCTGGTGATACTTCCCGAGATGTTTTCCACGGGGTTTTCCATGCAGCCGGCGCCGGTGGCTCAGACCATGGACAGCGCCACGGTCCGCTGGCTGCAATCCACGGCCGCCGCCCTGGAAGCCCACCTGATGGGTAGCGTGATGATTGTAGAAGACGGGCGCTACTATAACCGGTTTATGTCCGCCGGCCCCGACGGAAAGCTGCAAACGTGTGATAAGCGCCACCTGTTCCGGATGCTGGGTGAAGACAACATCTATACCGGCGGGCAGCGCCTGCTGACCGTCACGATCAAGGGGTGGAAACTGCGCCCGTTCATTTGCTACGATCTGCGCTTTCCGGCCTGGTCCCGCAATCTCAACAACGATTACGATGTTGCCGTATACGTGGCCAATTGGCCGGCCAAACGGGCCGAACATTGGAAAGCGCTTTTAAAAGCGCGAGCCATCGAAAACCTGTGCTACGTCATCGGGGTCAACCGGGTGGGCGCCGACGGGAACGGGCTGGAATATTGCGGCGACTCGGCTGTCATCGACCCGGTGGGCAATACCCTGTTCACCATCCACAACGAACCGGCCGTGCGCACGGTAACCCTCTCCCGGGAGATTCTGGAAATTTGGCGTCGCGACTTTCCGGTCTGGTTGGATGCCGATCACGATGTTTTAGACCTTCCCGATCCCATCGCATGAAGTCCCTGTTAAACGCGTTCAACCGGACGCCGCCCTGGTTTCAGTTGACAGTTGGAGCGATTTTGATCAGTTTTTCAGGTGTTTATGTCAAGATTGCCCACGTTACGCCGGTCGTAGCCGGTTTCTACCGCATGCTGTTTGGCGGTATTGCCCTACTGGTTCTCGTTTTGGTACGCGCGGAGTTGCGCCTGAAAGGCGGCCGCTATATCTGGTACGGGCTCTTTTGCAGTTTCTGGTTGGCCGTGGATCTGATCTTGTGGCACTTCAGCATCCACGTGAACGGTCCCGGACTGGCGACGATCCTGGCTAATTTCCAGGTCTTTTTCATGGCCCTGGCCGGTGTCTTCTTTCTCGGTGAAAAAATCAGCCTGAAGCTGGTGTTCTCCATACCGCTGGCCCTGCTGGGATTGTTTCTGGTGGTTGGCATTCAGTGGGAACGTCTGGGGGGAGATTACAAGCTGGGGGTATATGCCGGACTGATTGCGGCCATCTGCTATACGCTGTTCCTGTTGAGCCTGCGCAAGATTCAAAATTTGGAAGACCCGTTGTCCACTGCCGCCAACCTGACGGTGATCAGTTTCCTGACCGCAGTTTATTTAGCTGGAGATATCCAGCGTCAGGGCGGGAGTTTCCATATCCCGGACATACAAAGTACCCTGGCACTGATCGTATACGGGATTACCAGCCAGGCAATCGGCTGGTTGATCATTACCCGGGCCTTGCCGAAGATCAGGGCTTCCCTCGTGGGCATGATTCTATTGCTGCAGCCGGCCCTGGCGTTTGTGTGGGATGTGCTGTTCTTTGATCGGCCGACGACCCTGGTCAGCCTGGTGGGGATTACCATTACCCTGGCAGCGATCTACCTGGGGGTTTCGGCCAAGCCGGCCTCACCAAAGTAGAGGCTTTCTCAAAAATGTCTTCTTGTCCGGCGTAGCTTGCAGAGCGAAGACGGGACCTTGAACCAAAATCCTGTTTTTGAGATGGCCCCTGGATCAGACTGGGCAGTAACGGTTTGCTTCAAATACAACCCGGCCGGCATTGATCAGACCTTCCAGGTGCTTTCTCATGATTGCCCATTCTGCAAAGCGATAAAAGTCTTGCGGCTCCCGTGCTTTTAAATAGACCGTCCAGGCATTGATAATGTCCTCTTGGGACCGGGGCTGGTTTAGAAAAGCCAACAGCTTTTTCTCCCTTTTATCAATCACTTTCAGATAGTCGGACCATAAGTGGCCCGGCTGCGTTTCGAAAACGCCGGTTTCGTGACAGGTAAGCCAGATACGGGCGGGGACGGTTTCAAGTTTGCGGACGGAGGCAATGGTGTCGGGTATACTGGATTCCCGGTCCCCGTACCAGGGCCCGAAGGGGGTCAGGTCGTAATCGCCGAGAAATAGCACCCCGGATTCCGGGAAAAAGAAGCACAGGTGCCCCGGCGTGTGCCCGGGGGTATGGATAATTTCCACGGTCAGACTCCCCAGTTTTCGGGTACCGGCTTCCAGTGATATCTGGGGCTGCCGCGGCCGAAAGTGAAACATGTCGGTGACAATGTCGCGCCAGCTGTTTCGAAAGGCCTGCTCCTGGATATCATATGCGTTCAGGAAGGTATCCACATCGGCCAGCGGCGGGGCATCCAGGGGGTGGATACCCAGGGGCAGGTCATCGAATAGGTCGAGGTCCATAAAATGGTCCTCGTGCCAGTGGCTAAGCCAGACCTGCTCCACACCTTCCTCATCGCGCAGCCGTTTCAAACGTTCGCGGTCAGAAGCGGGGTCGATGAGAATTTTAGCGGATTCGATATAAATTGAGTGGCAATAAGGATACTTGCCCCGGTTGATACCCGGAATAAAACGCACCGGGCCGAAGACCTTTTCTTCCATGGGTCACCCTTTTCTGTAGATCTGTTTCCAGGGGGTTTGCAGTTTTGCACGGCAGCTGGCCAGAGCCAGGTAGAGCGCGCCCACCGCCAACTCGGCGCAGTGAAAGTGGTCCTCCGGCAGGGACTGTAGAAACGCGGCCACCTGCTCCGGAGTGATTTCCCACGCCTTTTCAACCGGCTTTCCCTCCACCAGGTGGGCCACGGTGTTGCCGCAGGCATTGGTATTGAGACAGCCGTCGGTGGTAAAAGCCACGTGTTTAATGTGATCGCCGTCCAGCATCAGGAACATTTCAATGGTGTCGCGGCAGTCGCCCATCTTTTTACCGTATCCATCCGGATTGCGGATTTCTTCGTGGTGGTCGGAACGCAGGGCCATCTCCAGGTAATTCAGGGAGTGGTCCTGCCAAAAATCGCTGTTTTCTTCAGTCATTGGTTCTTTCTACCTGTTTTAGGGTGGTTCAGTTGGGAGAGAAAATAGGGTGAAGGCGGGTTTTTGTCAACCAATAGCCGGATCAGTTTGAATTATTTTCTATTTGGAATTAAGGTGAGTGAATACTCCCGATCAAAACAAACTGGAAAGTCAGATGCGACTAAAGCGAATACTCTTATTAGCCGGTCTGGCCATGCTGATAGCATGTGCCGCCACCAAGCAAAACATGGTGCCGGTGGTTCAGCTGGGCCATTCAGCGGCAGCCGTATCGGTCGCTTTTTCACCGGATGGCCGGTTTGTACTCTCCGGCAGTGATGACCGGACGATGAAACTGTGGGAGGTGGCCACAGGGCGTGAAATACGGACCTTCAGGGGCATCGAATCCAATGTCACCTCAGTTGCCTATTCTCTCAATGGGCGAGTGGCCTTGTCCGGCCACATGAACGGGGCCCTTGCTTTTTGGGATCTGTCCACCGGGAAAATGCTGCGTTTGGTGGAAAAAGCCCATAGGACCTCATGGGTTCAGGCCGTGGCATTTCGGCAGGGTGATGCGCAAGTCATTTCAGTCGGCAACAATCGACGCGTCAAAGTGTGGGATGCTTATAGCGGCCGTGTCGTTCGATCGTTCAAGGGAACCTGGGCCTGGATGGAGCATTGGGCCAACACGTCTGTTGCCTTTTCGAAAGATGGCCGTCTCGTTTTGTTAGATTCTATGGACACCCAAATCTGGGATGTTGAAACTGGAAAGAACATTATGAAGCTTCCCGGTCGGTCTACGGTGCTGGTGAAAGATGTAGCCGACGCGGCCTTCTCTCCGGACAGCAGCTTCTTTGTTATAGGCGGTTGGGGCCTCGAATTTTGGGAGATAGCCACCGGCCAACAGACAAAAACCTTCCAGGGACTCACCTGGAATATCCAAGCGCTTGACTATGCGCCGGATGGAAAAACCCTGGTGACGGCCGGCAAGGAAGGCACCCTGACACTCTGAGACTTGAGCACCGGAAAGGAAATTCGTACGTTCGCCCGCGACTCCGGATCGGTGCACAAGATTCGGTATTCCCCGGATGGACGCTATGTGCTGTCGGCTAAAAACAACGGCGTCCTTACCCTACATTCCGTAGCGAGTGGTAGGCAAGTCCGTGTTTTTAGAAGTGAGTCCATGAAAGTCAGTGCCCTGACCTGTTCACCGGATATCCGCCTGGCCTTCGCCGGTTCCAGGGACGGGAGCCTGACCTTGTGGGACATGAACAAGGGACAGCGTGTGAAGACATTCAGGGGCCATATGCAGGCCGTCACTTTTCTGGCCTATTCCGGAGACGGAAAACTGGCACTCTCAGGCAGTAGCGACGGTACCGCCAGGCTATGGGACATGTCGTCCGGCAAAGCGCTCCGTACACTAAAAGGCCACAGTGCTGCGGTTACCTCGGTTGCCTTTTCACCGGACAGTCGGCTGGCGCTGACAGGCAGCAAGGATGAAACCTGCCGAATGTGGGAATTGAAAACCGGCAGAGAGCTCCAATCGTTCCGGGGACACACACACTGGATCAACGCGGTCGCATTTTCTCCCAATGGACGTTTTGTACTGACCGGCAGCAGCGACAGCACCTTAAGACTATGGGAGGTGAAGACCGGTAAGGCGTTGCACTCATTCGACAATGAAGAGGAGTGGGTTCATGCGATCGCCGTTTCACCGGACGGTCGCTATGTTCTGGCGGGCGGGTGGCAGGAGTTTACGCTTTGGGAAACATCTACCCGGCGCAAGGTGCGCAGTTTCAAAGGCCACACGGGCAACATTACCGGCTTGGCGGTCTCATCTGATGGAGAGCGCATTGCCTCAGCCAGTGACGACCACGGCGTAAAACTCTGGAACGCCCGCACTGGCAAAGAACTCCTCAATTTGAAGGGTCATAAGGATGAGGTCGGGGCGGTTGCCTTTTCACGTGACGACCGATACATTTTATCCGGTGGGGCCGACATGACGACGCGCATCTGGCACGCTGAAACCGGCCTGGAAATTGTACGCATGGTCTCCTCCCGGGACGGGGAATGGATCACAGTGACCCCAGATGGTTACTATGATACCAGCCTGGAAGGCGGTACCCTGCTGCACTGGGTGTATCCCGGTGGTATGGAAACGTTTACCTTTGAACAATTTGAATCCCGCTTTAAACGACCCGATATTATCAAGGCCCGCCTGGAAGGCCAGTTCGAGGTCGGCAAGCCGGCACCGGAATTGACCCGGCCGCCAAGAATTGAAATCAGCGGTCAGGCGGATAAGCGTGAAACCGAAGCTAAAAGCTATCCCCTCACTCTGACCACCTCAGCCCAGGGCACTGTCAGAACTGTCAGGTTATTTGCCAATGGGAAACCGGCAACCGAAATAACCGTGGACAAGCGGAAGGAAACCCTTTCCCTGGAGGTGCCTCTTTCTGCCGGTGCCAACCGGATTACTGCCATAGCCTATGATGAGAAGGGGTTTTCAAGCAATCCCCACTATCTGGATGTCATCTGCAAGGCGCGGGATGTGGCCAAACCTACGCTGCATATTCTCGGTATCGGCATTAGTGTCTATTCGAACCTACCGGCAAAATGGCAGCTGGAGTTTGCGCACACTGATGCACTGTCCGTTGTGAAAGCCCTCGAAGGCCAGCGTGGTAAGCTGTTCGGAAAGGTCAACTCACACTTGCTGGTAAACGAACAAGCTACCGCCGCTAAAATTCAAGGATCCTTGAGCGCACTCAAGACTGCTTCAGAGAATGATGTGGTAATCATCTTTAGGGCCGGGCACGGGGTGCAGGACAAGCAGGGTGTTTTCTACTTCCTGACCTCGGAAGGGCGGTTGCAGAATCCTGCGGTGGGCGGTATCAGTTGGGCTAACCTGGGGCGGCATCTGGACAACATCAAGGGGCGCACTATCCTGATGCTGGATGCCTGTCATTCGGGCAGCATCACCACGGAGACCGTCGTGCCCAATGATGAATTGGCCCGTGATTTTTTCAGCGGCAGGCGGGGCGGGGTTATGGTTTTCTCCGCCTCGAAAGGCAGGCAGTACTCGTTTGAGAGTCCGGATTTCGGTGGCGGCGCCGGAATTTTTACATATGCTTTGATCGCGGGAATAGGTGCGCAGAGCCCGATCGCCGATCGGGACGGGAATGGCTTTGTGGAGTTACTTGAGTTGGTGGATTATGTCCGCGGATATGTCGACCGACAGACTTACGGGCAACAGACGCCCTGGTTGTCGCGCAAGGAGTTGTTTGGGGATTTGCCGATTGCAGCAGTTCTGAATTAACAGCAGATATTTACAATATGATTTTATCAGGCTGCGTACCAGGAAATAAAAGGGGCCCGGAATAATTCCTGAGCCGATTACGTAGCTATTGGTAAAAAAGGCCCAACCGGATATCCATACCTCTCCTCGATTAATTACAGTGTCAAAACAAGCTGACTGCTTGGCAGACGCTTTCATTCCTGAAGGTAGCTCCACCAGCATGAAAATTCCCGATACGATTACCTCCACACGGCCTGCTTGTTGTACAGGCCCAACCGGAATGGTCGTTGCTTTCGTGCTCGCTAAAAATAACGAATCAGTGGACGCTAAAGGAAAAATAGAGAGCGGTGGCGACTCCATTGGCACAACTGCTAAGTTCGTTATATGATCCAATGCATCAATCGGGGTCTTTATCTGTCCACCAATGCACGCAGTGGAAATAATCAATAAGAGTATCAATAATGGTAGCTATTTCATGCCGCCTTCCGCTTCTTAATTAGGGTTATTGATTGAGACGAGAAATCTCTTTGCCCGTCCGCAGATCCCACCATTTAATCCCCACGCCTGCAGTTGCTACATATTTTCCATCCGGACTTACCGATAGAGAAAAAAATTGGCCATCAACCTTGACTACATGATCAGTTTTGAGATTCTTGATTCGCATTTCATAGTTACTAAACAGCTTTGTGCCTGGTACGGTAACCACTAAATATTGCCCATCTGAAGAAAAATCCGCTGACAGAGGTTCCATCAATTCAAGCTGTCTTGATGATACCGGCCTGAATGCAAGCCCGCTATGGGCCAAGTTTACCGCGCCAAGAAGATTTACAAAAAATGCTAAAGCGTCTTTATTGGCCTGAATATCGTTCTGTCCGTATATTTCACTGGTTGCAGTTTGTGTGTGGACGCCCCAGTATATAATTTCAGATTTGCTTGCCGAAACCATTTTGTCGCCCTTTGGTGAGAACGCAATTCTCTCAACCGGGGCAGTATGACCTTTATATTGTGCAAGTTGATTTTTTGACTCCAAATCCCATAAACGCAAAACATTGTCTCTGCCGCCGGTAACCAAAAAGTTTTTGCTAAGAGAAAATTCAGCACATAAAGCCCCCCCGGCATGCCCCGCTAATATAGCCGCCACCGCTCCCGTTTGCATATTGACAAGGCGTATAGCGTCATCGGGGCCTGCAACTGCCAGGGTATTGCCGCCAGGTGAAAAAGCTACACACTTAGGTTTCTTAAGGTCTCTGAGGTATAGTATTTCTTCGCCTGTCTCTACGTGCCAAACGACAACAACATTATCTATGCCTCCGGCGGCCAGATATTTCCCATCGGGAGAAAAAGATAGGGTGCACGCATACATTTTCCCCCAGATATCTTTCTGGCGGCCTCTAAAGTATTTTACAATTTCAAGCGTTTTAGCATCGTACAGATATATGATATTGAAGATGTTTCTTCCAGCCGCGACATATCGGCCATCGGGAGAAATGGCTATCGATGCGAAACAGGCCAAAAATTCAGACTGCTCAATATTTTTTGCAGAATAGCCTGCATTCAGCAGCACTATTAGCAAAACAAAGGAAAGCCCAATCTTGGTCTTCATATTTTTCCCTCCACATTGCAGCAGGTTGTTGAAACTTCATCCGGGGCACTATTAAGAAGGCTTACTTGCTGTCCAGTTTGATCAAAACTCTCCCCGGATCACCAAAGACCATCGCCTGCTGGGTGCGGCCGTAGTTCCGGCGGGCGGCATAGCTCATCTCTCTGTTTAGATACTGATGAACTTCACTCAGTGTGACGGTGCCGTCTGCTTTGCCATAGCGATTCTGATCGGCAGCACCGCCCAGGGCCTGCAGCAGGTGCTGGGTGAAAAGTCCATGTTCGGCTTCCCAGTTCCAGGAGGCCATTTGATCTTCACGAGCAGCCGTGACGATGGTCAGAGCGGCGGCTGGCGGTGTTTTGGCAGTTACCCGGATTCCGGAGGCCCCGCGGAGCAGTTGGCTGCCCGGACTCTGGCCGGAAAAGCAGGCCTCGATAAATACGGTGGTGGTGCGAGCTTCCATTTTGGCTAGATTCTTGTAGAGCAGATCCAGGGGGTAACCCTGGAGTTCGACCATGTCCGGATCGCAGCCAA
Organism: Olavius algarvensis Delta 4 endosymbiont; assembly: GCA_905176665.1. GTDB lineage: Bacteria > Desulfobacterota > Desulfobacteria > Desulfobacterales > CAJINA01 > CAJINA01. The sequence goes on from CAJINA010000157.1 coordinate 42,892, forward strand.
CCGGCAGCAGATAGGCCCGCCGATCTTTGGTCCCCGGAATACCGTGACCGGAATAGAAGACAAAGAGGTCTGATTCGCGGGGCCGAATCCAGCGCCAGAGCTGACCGGTATGAGAGCGGGCGTTGCCCAAAACCGTTTCCATCTCGGCCAGGGTGGCGTCCCGCAGGTCAATGATATTGCGTTCGCTCACCCCCAGGCGCTTTAGGGCAAATGTCCGCCAGGCATCGGCGTCGCGGTGCGCAAAATCCACCGGCGGCACCTCGTCGATGTAGTTGCGGTTGCCGATAATGACCACTACGGCATCCGGGTTGGTAACCGCCTGGGCAACTGCGACCCGGGCAGGGATCTTTTGGGGGGGAGGGGCAATGGCTTTTTTGGCCGGTTTCGGAGCCGGAGGGGGTGCCTGGGACAGGAGGGTATCCAGCTCCATTTCATAGGCAGCCCAAAATTTGGCCAGGCCCATTCGCAGGGCGGTTGGCGGTGGCTGCATCCGTTTCAACGTGTCGGTTGAGCTGTCCTTTGCTCTCAGCCGCAGACCGAGGGCGACATCGATACCTTCGTCTGTATCTTTAATAATGACATTGGCCAACACTTCCTTGCCGGAGTGATCCAGGGTAACCCACCACTGATAAAAACCCAGGTCCTGGCTCACCAGATCTCGCATTTCCCGGGTTTCAGCAGACTGCACCCGTTCCCACTCTTGCGCGGTCAAGGGGGTTGGTGCGGGGGCGGCCATGAAAATGAAGCCGGTTTCATAAGTCTGACTCTCGATGATCATCCCCAGTCGACCAGCCGCGGACTGGGCGGCTTCGAATCCCTGGCGCTTCGTCGCTTTGAAACTACGGTGTCCTTCTTCTTTCAATATTTGCGTATTTTCAGCCTTCCATTCGGACTCTACCCTTTTGGCGGCTTTTTTTACGGAGTGCTGGGAAACACAGGCGTTGGTGATAAAGGCGATTAAAATAACGACCGTTAGACGGATGAGGGTTTGCATGGGGCACCTCCTTGTCTCGGTTGGGTTGGTTTCGCCCTGGAGATTCGATCCTTTCATTCCAGCCGGTAACAACCTATTCGGATCGACAGCGATTTCTGGAGGTCATTTGCAGTGTCTGGGCATTAACCAGGATATATATCAATTTGCGTGCCAGGCCCTTGCCCTAAATTAACATATTGGATTCATACATTTTATTTTGTTTGCATCGCCGATAGCGTTGTAGTACAAAAGAGATATTGTCCATTTGGTGATATAGTGTGTATACAAATAATGATTTACGGGGGGGTGCGGTATGCGCCATCAGTTTAAACTTGATCCAGAGGAACTGGAGTATTTTGAGCTGGTGAACAGGGCGGTGCTCAGCAACCCGTTCAGCGCCGAACGCGATCGGATCGATAAGGAGATTGCCGGCCGGCTGCCGGGAAACGACCGGGTTGAACAGATAGACGCTGCCATCAGGGAAGTGTCATCCCGCTTGAGGTTATTACGGCGGAAAGGACGCCTTGATGTCAGCCGTTATGCCGGCGCGGATCGCCGAATTTTGGAACGATCCCTGGCATTTGATGTGTTCTATCGTTATGTCGATGACCTGGACAAGCTCATCCAGGACCAGATTGGCCAGGGTGAAAAATCGCTGGTCGTTGAGTTCGCCAATGACATGTTGCATGATATGCAGGTTGGCGGCATATCGCCGCCGGCAGCGGTGCGGTACCTGGAATACAGTTTTCAATTCCGGCGAGCCTATTTTTTTATTTTCAGAGGTCTTGTCGGGTGCAGCCCGGGGATGCGCCGCTTGCGGGAGCGGTTGTGGAACAATGTCTTTACCATGGATATGGACATTTATGCTCGCCATCTGCGCAACCGCATGGAGGATTTTTCCACCCTGATTCTCGGTGAGACAGGTACGGGCAAAGGAACAGTCGCCGCGGCCATCGGGCAGTCCGGGTTTATCCCCTTCAATCGCGACACCAGTTGCTTTGCCGAGAGCTTTACCCGGTCTTTTATCGAGCTGAACCTGAGCCAATTTCCGGAAACACTGATCGAATCGGAACTGTTCGGGCACCGCAAGGGGGCTTTCACCGGGGCCACATATAATCACGAAGGGATTTTCAGTCGCTGTAGTCGCCACGGCGCCATCTTTCTTGATGAAATTGGGGAAGTTTCGCAACCCATCCAGATAAAACTGCTCAAAGTACTTGAAGAGCGCCAGTTCAGTCCGGTAGGCAGCCATGATATGCTCAGGTTCAAAGGGCGTGTCATTGCGGCCACCAATCGGCCCCTGGAAGATATTGTACGGCATAACATTTTACGGGAAGATTTCCTGTACCGGATGTGTTCGGACGTGATCATCGTACCCCCCCTGCGGCAGCGTATTGCAGAGGACCCCCGGGAACTCGAAGATTTGCTGGCGCATACCGTGGCGCGTATTATCGGCCGCCCTTCGGACGACCTGACCCGTCTGGCCCGTGAAATCATCGCGACCGATTTAAGCCCGGATTATCGCTGGCCCGGAAATGTGCGCGAATTGGCGCAATGTATCCGTCAAATCCTGTTGAACCGGACCTACCAAAGTATTCACCAGGGTGTTACTGATGACGCGTCATCCCTATCAGAAGAGAAAAAGATACGGTTGGATCTGGATGCACGCGGCCTTTTGCAGCAACACTGCCATCGGTTGTATCGCGAGTTCGGCACCTATGGAGAGGTTGCCCGGCGCACCCGCCTCGATCGCCGCACCGTTAAAAAGTACATCCTAAGCTGGGAAGATCGGCAATAGAAGATCTTGGTATAGTAAAAGTTCTCTGTAAAAGAATTGTGATAGCGTGAAGTGGGTTTAAAAAATTTCAATCGGGCTCAAGATCAATACGGCCGGAAGGTTCTTACCGGAGGAATACTGATCAGTATTTTGAGGATAAGAACCGAGTGCCTAACGCAGGTATTGTGCCCGAGGGGAGTTTTTAAACCCGCTTCTAGGCGGCGCAGATGCCGTATCTCGGCAACAGGTCATGAATAACAAAAAACCGGTGCGCCATGACCGCATCATGGAACAATTTCCAGTTACTGGCCAAAAACCGGGGTTTGTAGGTATGCACCCGCAGATCATGACTGATGCCCAACGCTTTTGCTTTCCAAGAGTTTTTACCTCGGGCGGCGTAAGTGACGGTTTCAGCACCAAAGCTGAACTGGCCCTGGCGAATGGCCATGAGCCACTGTTTATGGCGTTCTTCGCCAGACTCTATCCTTAGAGATTCAAAAAGTGATCGTATCCGGTCTCTGTCCGCAAGGAGCAAGTCGTTCGCCGCAGCATCCGGATCGCCAATGATAAAGCGTTGCATGGCCTGGTGCATTTGACGTGCTGCCGCCATGAACTCAGCAGTGTTGTCGCGCTGCACCAATTCACCCGCACCATTTTTATATTCCCATGATAGAAACGGCATGTCGGGAAATACGTTGGCGCGACCGTGCCCCAGGGGCGGAATAGCGTCATCGAGCAGGTCGCGAAGCAGATCTTTCAACGGGTTGTCAAAAACGCCGGATTGTTTTGTTTCCCGCGCATTCTCAACTTCGTTGACCGCGTGTAAAACGCCGGCAAAGCCCTGGTGGGCCCAGGTGTCGGCGTATACATGCATGGTGACGCCAAGACGGTGGAGGCCATACGGCTGGTGGCGGTGGGCGATCGTATCGGCGACCATCTTTCGGGCCACGTGGCTGTTCGGGCGGCAGATGATTTTTTTGATAAACTCACCGGTCGGATTGCGACCCGCGGGTTTTCCGCCGTTACCCGGCAGAAAATGAAAAGGCAGCCAGACCAGGTGGTTGGCCAGTTCCTGGGCATTGCGCGGGTCCAGCATTTTGTGGGCACTGGACGTACGGTGGTACAGGGCCTTGTTGTCGAAATAGACGGTGCCGGTACTGGTGGCATCATCCACATACTGGGCCGCATAGGCGACAATGTTGGCCTTCGGTTTGTCAAATCCGGCCAGCCGGGCGAGTACATAGGTTACGGCATGATGAAAATCAATCTGCACGGGTCCCTCCTGAAAAATAGGGGTAAATCTTAAGATTAATATTCAAGTGACATTATTTGGGGATATGAATAGATGTTTTTTTAAAAGTGAATTTTGACTCAAGATCAAGGCGGCTGTAAAGCTTAAACCGGAGGTGCCAGCGAAGCCAATGCCCATCGTGGTGAATACTTTTAGTATTTCGAGGATTTAATCTTTGCACCCAACGCAGATATTGAGTTAAAGGACGCTTTTAAAAAAGCATCTAATCGAGTCGTTTGAAAACGACCCGCCTGTTCCTGGCCCGCCCCTGCTCGGTTTCATTGTCGGCCACCGGCTGAGATTCGCCATAACCAATCGTTTCCAGGCGATTTTCCGCCACATGGTATTGATCCATCAGGTACTGCTTCAAAGCTCGGGCCCGCTTCTCGGAGAGATCCCGGTTATATGCTTCGCTGCCGACACTGTCTGTATGTCCGGCTATTTCAAAACGGTAGGGGCCTAAAATCTCGGAGGAAAGCGCCTTCCCGGCTTCGGCCATTTGCTTTTTTGAGAAATCATCGGCCACTTCGACGCTGCCGGATTTGAAGAAAATGTTGATCGCTATTTCCGGCGGCCTGGCTTCGGCGCTGATTCCCCGCAGGCGAAAGCGCGGCTTCTGACTGCCGCCTGCGGTATCGGGAAGGCTATCATCAGTCGTGGTGGTTTTGCTCAGGGTGTCAATAAAATCGTCGGCGGTTACAAGGCGGGCTTCATCCGCCTGAGCGGTTACAGCGAACAGGAAGACCGCCGCTATCATGATCAGAAGACGTATAAATGGCATGTTTCCTCCCTGGGGCAGCACACCCGTATGGCCGACAGATATAGCCGTTGTTACTTCTGCTCTGATAAAGGGGTGTTTCGGTGTGCTCCTTGTAAAAGTACCACCGCAGAGTGGAGGTTTTCAACCGAAATCTGATCTTACGAGCAGTTCGGGCATGCCAGGCGTTTGTCAGGTTCCCCTTTTCGTCGGCGAATCACATTGCCGCGACCGCCGCGGGCCCGTTTGGGAGGTGGTTTCTTTTCCGAATCATCCATCTCACGGTCCAGGAGCTTTTGCAAAAGCGCATCTATTTCTTCAATCTTTTTCTTATCCATGGGATCAACTTTGGGTACCTGCCGTATCGGCGGGGATCAACCCGGGGACGTGGTGGTAAGCTTGAAGTGTCTGAATTGTCGGTTAATTTTCTTGGTAGTAACGGTATCGACCGGTGATCCGGAAACGATCGCCGGCCCCTTGTATTGTATATCGGCCTGAGCGCTGGATAACTTTAGAAAATTATTGGGGTTGCCTCGTTGTCAGGATTAAGGGGATGTATTCCAAATGTCAATGGGCAAGCGGTAATGTTCGATGTTTTTTTTCAGCTTTATCCAATATTTCATGTCGCTTTCTTTTTCCATGATCAAGACGATGCCGGCCTTGCGACCGGTTTGCAGGGCATACTGCAGACTTTCACCAATCGATTCATACCACATATCCGCATAGTCGAACTCGATGACGTATTTCTTAGAAAGACAGTCATATTGATCAGACACGGCAACTTTACCAGAATCGAAATATTTGGCACACCAGCGTTCCTGGTACCAACGTTTTGGGTGCAGCCTTTCAGCAGTTGCAATCGTTGGTATCAAAATGAGTGTAAACATGAAGACGGCGATGATCTTGCGCATTTATTTACCTATTTTTATTGATATTTTTTAGGGGTTTTTGGACCCTGGGCCCCTCGAACCCTTGTACCTTCTTACTATATCGCGGGCATTTTATCCATAGCTGCCATGATGCGTTTTTGCCGCCAGCGAACATGCTCGCTCGGCATGACCGGTGACCAGCGTCGGGGGCTGGGCAGGATCGCCGCCAGCAGGGCAGCCTGTTCCCGGGTCAGGTTTTTAGCAGAGCGGTTAAAATAGCTGCGGGCGGCCGCCTCGGCCCCCAGGATATGTCGGCCCCAATCTACCGTATTCATATACACTTCGAATATTCTCTGCTTGTTCCACAAAATTTCTATTAAAACAGTATAGTAGGCCTCCAGTAACTTGCGGACGATACTCCGGCTGGGCAGCAGGAAAATGGTCCGGGCGGTTTGCATGGTAATGGTGCTGGCACCGCGGGTCCGGCTGGCTGAAGTCAGGTCCCTGAGGACAATTTTCATCTCGATAAAGTCGAAACCATGATGCTGCAAAAAACGCTGGTCTTCGGATGCGAGGACGGCTTTTTTCAGGTGGTTTGAGATATCGCTCAGGGAGACCCAATACCAGGTGGGCTTTTGCCAGGGTTCCCCCTTATATACCTGGACCACCCGGTCGTAGGTCGTGCCCAGGGTGAAGGGCGGATTTACAAAGCGCAGGGTCAACACCTGGAAAGTGGTAAAGAGGAATAGCGAGACGGCTACCAGCGCGATCAGACGCAGCAGACGCTTGATATTGCTCTGCTTTTTCTTTTTTCGCGGCACGCGAGCGAGTCCTTTGGGTTACCTGTTAGAAGCCATCTCAAAAAAGTCTTTTAGCCCAAACGCGGCGTTGGGCGCTCTGTTCAAGTCCTCGAAATACTCCAGTATTCCTCCGGGTTGAAACTCGCGGCCGCCTTGATTTTGAACTAAAATCCGTTTTTTGAGATAGCTTCTAATCATTGCGCGGTACACGAATCAACTGGGTGGCGGCCAGTGATATAAGACTCATTGCGGCCCCGGCAATAAACACGATCCGATAATCGATCATCCAAATTAGGCCACCGAGTGCCGGTAGAAATACAGCCGCAATATGGTTGATGGTGAAACTGACGGCCATGCTCGGGGCGATATCCCGGGGGTCTCCAATCTTCTGAAAATAGGTCCGGATGGCGATGGCGAAATTGAAAAAGATGTGATCGAGTATGTAAAGGGCGGCTCCAACCAGTTTCGAATCCGTGACCGCGTAGCCCACAAATATAAAAATCAGGCTGAAGTATTCCAGCGATAGGACTTTTCGTTCACCATAGCGAATGATGGCCCGGCCGATCATGGGGCTCAAGAAATAATTTACGGCATTGTTGATGACAAACAGAATGGTAATCTCCCGGACGGAATATCCGAATTTTTTTACCAGCAGGAACACGGCAAAGGCGATGAATATCTGACGACGGGCTCCGGACATAAAGGTAAGGAAATAGAAAAGCCAGTATTTTGACCGGAGGATCATTCTTTTACGCTGGGGCACCAGGTTTTTATCGGTAGGGTCTTGGAAAAATCCCCAGGCAGCCGCCGCCATAATCAGGCCGCCAATCAGCAGGTAGAGCTGCGTGTAGCTCAGCAGCGGTTCCAGCAGCCAGATACCCAGGCCAATGGCGATACTGGAAGCGGCCGCCACGCTGCGCTGTTTGCCGAACACCCACGGGGAGGTGCCCTTGTCAAAATATTGCAGGGTCAGGGACTGATTGGTGGTTTCGTAGTAATGAAAGCCGAAGCTCATGACCAAGGTGGTCATGGCCAGTCCCATATATGAGGGGAAGAAACCGGTCACGGCCAGGCCGAATCCCAGGCCCAGAATTGAGAGGGCGGAAAGTTTGTGTTCCCGGATTACGAGAATGGCATAGATGACCAATAGGGTCATAAAACCCGGGATTTCCCTGACAGACTGGATGACACCGATGTGATAGCCGTCCAGCCCGCCTACCTCGACGGCAAAATTGTTGAACAGGGTTCGCCAGGCCTGCAGGCCCACCGTGGCGCAGGCGGTGAATACCATCAGGTAGAGGTACATCGGGTTTTTCATCGCAGTTCGCATAGGCTTTGCGAAATAGTATAGGTCCGGGATTATTACAATGTAAATCTATCCGATCGTCCTAATACTAAAATATATCAAAGTCTCACGCCTGGTCCAATAATGAGTTTAATCGAAATCGCTATCGGGATCGGTATCGAATAATGGAACCCTGCAACGTATCGTATGCGATCCCGATTCCGATAGCGGTCACGATTGTGTATAAATAAACTAGAAACAGGCAGACAGCCGTGCTGGCAACATAAACCTAGCAGCAAGGCGTAAATTGCCAATAGGAAAAACGGAAAGTGTCACTTGACACTTTAAATTATTGGTGGTTCTATGGCCCTGCCATGCCAACACCTGCCCAAAAAGAACGACCGAAGACCGCCAATGGGACGCCCTTTTACAAAATGAAAGACCTCGCGGCCGCCACCGGTATACCTAAGTCAACTATTTTGCTTTATGTAAACAAGGGGTTATTGCCACAACCCGTTCGCCCGGTCTCGAACGTAGCCTACTACCATCCCGACTGTGTGGAACGCATTGCCTTTATCCGGCGCATTCAGTCCAGTCACCGTCTGCCCCTGGCGGCCATAAAGGGTTTGCTGAAAGAAATGGACAGGGGCAAGGATATCAACACCCTTTTGGACCTACAGACCTTGTTGTTCGCCACTGAGGGCGACCAGCGGCTGGATGCGGCGGGTCTCGAAGAGGCCGCCGGCCTCTCGGTCAGCCAGGCGGACGCCCTGGTGGCCGCGCGGCTGCTGATTCCGCTCGAGGATGGCCGCTTCGACCCCGAAGATGTGGCTGTTGCCAAACTGCTGAAAACAGGACTGCAGCTGGGGATCAAGATTGAAGAACTTAGTTTTTATCCCCGCCTGGCCGACCAGATTGTCGAAAACGAGCTTGATTTGCGGCGCAGGCGTACCCGCTGCCTGACCTTCGAAGAGGACGCCGCTCTGACCCTGGAAATGACTCACGTGGCACGCGGGCTGCGGACCTATATCATTGACCGGGTGATGCAGCGACGGCTGATAAAACGCCGTCTTAAAAACGACTTTTGACCCAATCTCGGCGTTGGCCGCTCGGAATAAATCCTCGAAATACCGGGTGTATTTACCACGATCGGCATTGGCTTTGCTGGCACCTCCGGTTTATTTTTCACGGCTGCCTTGACCTTGAGCCAAAAATCGTTCTTAAGACAGCTTTTCGTTTTAAAGGACTAAAAATAAGGAGAAATCATGAGAGACCCGCTGTTTGACCCCATAAAGATCAACCAGGTGGAAATAAAAAACCGGATATACCTGCCGGCCATGCATCTGGGCATGTGTGTAGATTTTGAAGTGACCGACCAGGTCGTCGAATTTTATGCCCGCCGGGCCAGAGGCGGGGCTGGAATGATCTGTGTGGGCTTTGCCACCGTAGACGAGATGGCGGGCAACAGCCTCAATATTGGTGCGCACAAGGACGACTATATCCCGGGTCTGACTAGATTGGCCGCCGGCATCAAGAAGAATGGTGCCCTGGCTTGCATACAGTTAAACCATGCCGGTCGCTATAATTTTTCCTTTTTCCTGGAAGGCAAACAGCCGGTGGCCCCTTCACCGATCGCATCCAATTTTACCCGGGAAACGCCCCGGGAACTGACCGTTGCGGATATCCAGTCCATTGTCGCCCACTACGCGGCCGCGGCGGTCCGCGTGAAAAGCGCCGGTTTTGACGCGATCGACATTCTGGCCGGGACCGGCTATCTGATCAGCCAGTTTTTTTCACCCCTCACCAACGAGCGCAAAGACGAGTACGGTGGCAGCCTGGAAAACCGTATGCGTTTCGGTTTGGAAGTCATGCAGGCGATCCGCGAATCGGTTGGACCTGATTTTCCCCTGATCATGAGAATGAACGGCAATGATTTTATGCCGGGCGGGCAGGGGCGGGCTGAATTGCAGGAAGTGGCCGCGGCCTTTGTGGAAAGAGGCTCTGTTGATGCCTTCTGCATCAATGTCGGCTGGCATGAAGCCCGGGTTCCCCAGATTGTCACCAGTGTGCCCCGGGGGGTGTTCGCCTATATGTCCCGGGGCATCAAGGAGAAGGTCTCCGTGCCGGTGATTGCCAGCCATCGCATAAATGATCCTGATGTGGCCCGGGAGCTGATCGCTGATGACCTGTGCGATATGGTCGCCATGGGGCGCAGCCTCATTGCCGACCCGGATCTGCCCGTTAAAGCCCAGGCCGGGCGCGAGCGGGAGATCGTGCATTGCATCGCCTGCGCCCAGGGCTGTTTTGATAATCTGTTCAAGCTCAAACACGTGGAATGTATGTGTAACCCCGAAGCAGGGTACGAAACCCAGGGCATGTGCCGGGCCGCTGAGAAGCCCGGCCATATTCTCGTCGTCGGGGGTGGTGCCGCCGGCATGAGCGCTGCTTTGGCCGCCAATCGCCGGGGCCACAAAGTGACCCTTTGCGAGGCCGGGGACCGGCTTGGTGGCCAGCTCTACCTGGCGGCCGCTCCTCCAGGCCGGGCGGAGTTTTCCCAGTTGGCCCGGGATTTAGCCATTCAGATGAGTATTACGGATATCGATGTCCGCCTTGAATGTAAGGTGGATGAAAGTCTGATTGAACAGATAAAACCCGATGCGGTGATACTGGCCACCGGGGCCAAACCGTTGATACCCCCGATCCCCGGTATTGAGCTGGCCCACGTCGTCCAGGCCTGGGACGTGCTCAATAACAACGTGTATACCGGCCACCGGGTGGTGATCATCGGCGGCGGAGCCGTGGGGGTTGAAGTCGCCTTGTTCCTGGCCGAAAAAGGCATCCTTTCGGCTGACGCGGTGAAGTTTCTGCTGGTCAACCAGGCCGAAGACCCGGAAAGCATCTTCAAACTGGCCACCCGTGGTACCCGTGATATCGTGATGTTGGAGATGATCGAAAAGATCGGCAAAGATATCGGCAAATCCACCCGCTGGGGCATGCTCCAGGAATTGAAGCGGGTCGGCGTAAGATCCAGCATCGAAACCAAGGCCCTCGAAATTACCGCCGAGGGTGTCAAGGTCACCTCTGAGCAAGGCGAAGAGGTGCTGCCGGCCGACACAGTCGTCCTGGCGGCCGGCTCCGTTTCCTACAACCCCCTGGAGGAAGCCCTGGCCAAAGCGGGTATTGTCTGCAAAGTCGTGGGGGATGCCGGTCAGGTCGGCCTGGCCTTCGATGCGGTGCATCAGGGGTTTCGAGTGGGTTGCGAAGTATGACCGCCGGTCAACACTATAAGCTTTTCAAAAAGGTCTTTTGACCCAATCTCGGCGTTGGGCGTATAATTTAAATCCTCGAAATACGGGGGTATTCTTCCGGTTCAAATATTACGTCCGCCTTGAGCTTGAAACAAAATCCGTTTTTTGAGATAGCTTTTTATCTTTTCAATTAATTGAAAAGGCCCGACCAATTCGGTCGGGCCTTTTAGGTTTACAGGAGAGGGAAATTAACTTCCTAAAAGAACTTTAGGCAGCCAGGTCACCGCCTCGGGCCAGATGCAGATCGCCAGCAGGCCCAGCAGCTGGATGATTACGAAAGGCACAATACCTTTGTAGATATCCATGGTTTGGACCCGGGGTGGACAGACCCCCTTGAGATAAAAAAGAGAGAACCCGAAAGGGGGTGTCAAAAAGGATGTCTGCAGGTTGACGGCGATGAGGACCGCCAGCCACAGGGGGTCGACGCCCATGGCCACCATGATCGGAGCCAGGACCGGGACATGGATGAATGTGATCTCGATGAAGTCGAGAAAAAAGCCGGCGATGAAGATAATCATCATCACGATGAACAGGATGCCCCATTTCCCAAAGGGCAGCGCATGGATCAGGTTCCGAACCAATGTGTCTCCGTCCAAACCGCGGAACACGAGCCCCAGGGTGGTGGCCCCGACGAGAATGATGAAGACCATGCAGGTGAGGTTGGTAGTCGTTTTCATGACTTCCTGCACGATTTTCAGACTGAATTTGCCATGGATGACCGTCAGTATGGTGGCCCCGACCGCGCCTACCGAGGCAGCTTCCGTAGGCGATGCGATGCCTGCGAAAATTGAACCCAGCACGCAGATCATCAGGGTGAGCGGTGGGACCAGGGCCTTGGAAACCCGGGCGATGAGTTCCTTGCGCGAGATTAAATCCAACTCTTCCTTGGGTATGGGCGGAGCCCACTGGGGCTTGACCTGGGCGATAATTAGAATATAGAGCATGTACAGGCCGACCAGGATCAGGCCGGGAATGACCGCTCCCACAAACAAGTCGCCTACCGAGATATTCATGATATCCCCGAGCAGCACCAGCACGATGCTGGGCGGGATGATTTGCCCCAGGGTACCTGAGGCTGCCACCGTGCCGGTGGTCAGGGACTTATTGTAGTTTCGTTTCAGCATGGTTGGGACGGAAAGCAGGCCCATGGTGACCACGGTTGCGCCTACGATGCCGGTCGAAGCGCCCATGAGGGCTCCCACGAACACAACCGATATGGCCAGACCGCCCTTGATTTTGGCAAACACCAGGCTCATGGTTTCCAGCAGCTCTTCGGCCAGGCCCGACTTTTCCAGCATCACCCCCATGTAGATGAACAGGGGCACCGCCATGAGTGTAAAATTGGTCATGGTGCCCCAGATTCTCAGGGGCAGCAGGCCGAAAAATTCCGGACCAAAATTGAAATACCCGAAAAACATCGCCACCCCGCCGATGGTGAATGCAACCGGGTAGCCCAGCAGCAGCAGGGCAAAAACGAAGGAGAACATGATCAGCGGCATGTATTCGTGGATCAGTTCCATCTATTCGGGCCCTCCTTCGTCGATTCCCACGGCCACCAGGAAATTTTTAAACATTTCCGAGGTTCCCTGCAGAATCAGGAGGACAAACCCTATGGGGATCATGGCCTTGAGGACATACCGGCCCGGAAGACCACCGGGATCCGGAGACACCTCCCTGACCGCCCACGAGTTGGCAATGAAATTCTGGGTGGAATAAATGACGATTAAGGCGAAGGGGATAAGAAAAAAGATGGAGCCCAGAAAGTCGATCCAGGCCTTGGTTCTGGCACTCAATCGGGTAAAAATAATGTCAACGCGGACATGGGCGCCATTTTTAAGCGCGTAGGCGGCCCCAATCAGGAAGACCACCGCAAACAGGTGCCATTCAAACTCCTGGATGGCGACATTGCCCTTTTTAAAGGCATAGCGCATGACGGTATCGTAGAAGACGACCAGGACCATCAGGGTGGTCAGCCAGGACACAAAGATACCGATGTATTCGTTGAGCCCGTCGATTAATTTGATGTATAACCTCAATATTTTCATTTAGTTGTTCTCCAGAGTCTATTTGCGGAATAGTAGCTGGTTTTCTTAGCGTTAACTGCACCAAAGGCAAGTCCAATTCTCGCGCCTGTTTTCAGGTTGACATCCCATAGTGAAATGTAATAAAAATTTCGACCAGTTCGGCTTAATTTGCTGCGTTCCGCCTGTATCCATCAATATCGCTATGACCCATCGCCTGAAGGGGCAGCAAGGGCCGAAGCGGACGAGTCTTGTTCAGAGAATGATGGCCCTACAGCAGGAAACGTGTGCGCGTAAGCCGCACCGACTGATGATTTTCGTTTATCAGAGATGGATTCTAATTACAATTCAACAGGAGGAGGATTCATGAAAAGACGCGAGTTTATCAAAAAGGTTGGGGTCGGCGCTGCCGCAGTGGGCGCGGGAGCTGCAGCAACGGCCGGTTTGACGGGCTGCGGTAAGCAGGACGACAGTGCAGAAGTAGCCAAGCTGAAAAAAGAAATCGCTGCTCTGAAAGGCAAAGCTCCTGCTGTAATGAAAGAGAAGACCTACAAGTGGAAAATGGTCACCACCTGGCCGCCGCACTTCCCCATGCTGGGTGAAGGCGCCGACAACCTGGCCAAATGGGCGAATGAAATGAGCAACGGCCGCCTGGAAATTACCGTTTACGGTGGTGGTGAGCTGATTCCGCCCCTGGGCGTTTTTGACGCCGTCAGTCAGGGCACGGTGGAAATGGGCCACGGCGCGGCGTATTACTGGGCGGGGAAAGCCCCGGCCACCCAGTTTTTCGCAGCGGTTCCCTTCGGCTTCAATGCCCAGTCCATGAACGCCTGGATCTACTCCGGCGGTGGTATGGAGCTCTGGGAGGAAGTGTATGCGCCCTTCGGCCTCAAACCCCTGCTGGCCGGCAATACCGGTGTGCAGATGGGCGGCTGGTTCAACAAAGAGATTAAAACCATCAATGACCTCAAGGGTCTCAAAATGAGAATTCCGGGCCTGGGCGGCAAGGTCCTGGCCAAGGCCGGCGGCAATGCTATCCTGGTGGCCGGCGGTGAGATCTACACCAACCTGGATCGCGGTGTCATCGACGCCACCGAATGGGTCGGCCCCTTCCATGACTTGAAGATGGGTTTTTACAAGGCCGCCAAGTACTACTACTATCCGGGATGGCATGAACCTGGAACAGCCCTGGAAGCCATGGTCAATAAAAAGGCCTGGGACACGCTGCCGGCCGACCTGCAGGCCATTATCGAGGCTGCAGCCTACCGGTCCAACATGTGGATGCTCTCAGAGTTCGAAGCCAAGAACAACGATGCCCTGCAGACCCTGGTCAACGAGCATAAAGTGCAGCTGCGCCAGTTCCCCGAACCGGTCCTGAAGGCCCTTAAGAAAATGGCCAAAGAGGTTCTCGATGAAGTGGCTGCCAGTGATCCCATGAGCAAGAAAGTGTATGAATCGTTCCTCAAGTTCCAGTCTAATGTTTCTTCCTGGAACGCAATTACCGAGGAACCGTATCAAACGTTTAAGAAGCTGTAATTAAAGCCGTTACCGGCATGATAAAAAGAGCAGGGGGACACCCCCTGCTCTTTTTTTAGGGTTCAAGGGTCCCGGGTTTCGAGGGGTCAAGTGAAATGCGGGCAAGGCTTCCCTGTTAATCGGCGGCACCCCTGTTACGGGAATCTTATAAAAAAGATATCAATCACGTGTTTGCGCCAGCCACGCTGTGGCATCAAACGGCCGGCCGTGGGCTGGATAAAAATATCGGGCGCCCTCCTTGATGAGGTTTTCCATACTTGCCGTCATTGCACGCGCACTATAGCCGAATGGTGACGTGTAGCGCTGCCCACCCAGTATTGGCATATTCACGGCAATATCTCCGACAAAAGCATTTCCCACGGATGTCAATACGGAAAGAGAGCCTATCGTATGCCCGGGCGTAGGAATGATTCGTGCGTTAAAACCATGTTTTTCCAGAGAGATAGGTGTGGATACCAATACATCGGGAACTGCCGGTTCAAAGGTACAGAACCGGGATGTCATCTTCTCCAAACGACCAGTCATCCATTTTACCAGCCTTGCCGGGAATAGCGTGCCGGGCGGAATGACCACCCGGCCGGAGGAGAGCAGGGCGGCTTCCGAGGAATGCACGGCCACCTTACAGCCGCAACAATTTTTCACAGCCTGCAGGGTGCCGACGTGATCAAAGTGGACGTGGGTGATGACCGCCAGCCGGATTTGGTGGGGCGGGACACCGATCTTCGCAAGACACCTGAAAAACCAGTTGCCCCAGACCCGGTGCCCACCGTCGATCAACAAGAATCCGTCCCTTCCCGGAATCAGGTACGTGCGGGTATTTCCGAGCAGTATTGTGTGAATCCTTTCAGCCGTCATGGCGCTGATATTACCTGATTTTCAGGATATTTCAAGCAGGGTTGACAAATAAGAAATCGCACTAATTTTATACTCAAAATAATTGCACAAACCCTAATTCATAGCGGTAGGAGAAGAGACGAAAATGACCCCCCAAAAAGAGACCCACGCGTTCAAAACCGAAGTGCAGCAGCTTCTGAAGCTGATTGTCAACTCCTTGTATTCCAATCAGGAAATTTTTCTAAGGGAATTGATCTCCAATGCATCCGATGCCATTGATCGCCTGAAATTCAAAACCCAAACCGAACCCGATATTCTTGGGGATGATACCGATTTCCGGATCAAGCTTACCCCGGACGGTATTAAACAAACATTTGAAATTGAAGACAATGGTATCGGTATGACCTACGAGGAGGTCATGGAAAACATTGGGACCATCGCCCAGAGTGGAACTGCGGCCTTCATGGAAGCCCTGGAAAATACCAATAGCGATACCCTGGCACCGGAACTGATCGGCCAATTCGGGGTCGGTTTTTACAGCGCGTTTATCGTGGCCGATAAAATTACCATTCTGACCAAAGCCGCGGGAGACGACAAAGCCGTCCGTTGGGAATCTTTCGGGGATGGCACGTATACCATTGAGGAAGCCGACAAAGAGACCCGCGGAACCACCATCACCCTGGAATTGAAAAAGCGCGCGGATGACGAGCCCGATTTTACCGACGAATGGGTGATCCGTAACATCGTGAAACAGCATTCTGATTTTGTGAGCTATCCGATCGTTATGGATGTGGAACGCGACGAGCCCATTCCGGAAGGTGAGCAGTTGAAGGACAAGGACGGCAAAACCGTCGGCGAGACCACCCGGAAGGTCATCAAGGAAGAGACCCTTAATTCCATGAAAGCTATTTGGACCCGCGGTCAGGATGAGGTGTCCGAGAAGGAACACGAGGAGTTTTACCGGCACATCAGCCACGACTGGAACCCGCCCCTGACCCAGCTGCACAAGAAGTTCGAGGGTACCACCGAATATACCGCCCTGCTGTACATTCCGTCCAAGGCGCCCTTTGACCTGTTCAACCCCGAAGCCAAGCACGGCATTCACCTTTACTGTAAACGGGTCTTCATTATGGACGACTGTGAAGACCTTATGCCCGAATACCTGCGGTTTGTGAAAGGCGTCGTGGATGCCCCGGACCTGAATCTAAATGTGAGCCGCGAGATCCTCCAACAGGACCGCCTGGTGAAGAACATCCGCCGCAACCTGGTGAAAAAGCTTTTTGAACTTTTCAAAAACCTGGAAAAAGAGGAATATGAAAAATTTTACGAGGAATTCGGTGCTGTTTTAAAAATCGGCATTCATACCGATTTTGAAAACAAGGACAAACTTGCCGAGTTGACCCGTTTTAAAACAACCAAGTCCGACGGCAAGTGGGTCTCCTTGAAAGAATATGTGGAGAACATGCAGCCGGATCAAAAGGACATTTATTTTATTACCGGCGACAACATGGCGGCCCTGCTCAATAGCCCGCTGTTGGAACAACTTAAAGCCAAGGACTACGAGGTGTTGCTCATGTCCGATCCGGTGGATGAGTGGGTGGCCCAGTCCCTGACCGAGTATGACGGAAAGTCCCTCAAAAGTGCCGAAAAAGGAGATTTGGGACTGGACGAGGTCGATGAGGGCAAGAAAGATAAGTATGATGGTCTTTTCAAACAGATCAGGGTAATCCTGGAAGAAAAGATCAAGGAGGTTAAACCCTCCACCCGCCTGACGGATTCGGTCGCCTGTCTTTCCGGAGAAGACCACGACATGAGCGCCTACATGGAAAAGATCCTTAAGGCGTCCGGGCAGCAGACGCCGGATACGAAACGGGTGCTTGAGCTGAACATGGATCATCCGGTGATGGACAAGATCAACGGGATATTCGAAAAGGACGCAGCCGATCCGGTGCTCAAGGACTACGCGGGCCTGCTGTTTGATCTGGCCACCATCAGCGAAGGCGGCAAGATCGAGGACCCGGGTAATTTTACCAAACGGGTAGGAGCGCTGATGGCGGATGCCATCGCCTAAAAGTTATCTTAAAAAAGTCTTTTGGCCAAATCTCTGCATTGGACGCATGGGTCAACTCCTCGTAATACTAATAGTATTCCTGCGGGTTAACCCAAGCGTCCGCCTTGACCTTGAGCCATAATCCAAATTTTAAGAAAGCTTTTATCCTTTACGAAACGATTAGAAAGGCGGTATCCGTTAACGCGGAGTCCGCTTTTTTTATACTTTTGGACTGTTCGGACCCTTCAATCCAATTCCACTCGATCCACCGAAAATATAAACCGTTTTTCCATGGAATGTCCGCATGCCCCTCCACTTGTCTGAGATTCTGGACGATTCCGCTGCCGTGTCCGTTTGCACATTATGGGTTGCCAAAAAAAGGAAAGCTGAACATAGTGAATGCAGCATACCAGACCCGACAGCGGGGACCAAACCTTAAACGTTAGGGGGGATACATGACCGCGGCTAAAGTAAACCTCGAACACCAGGATCACATCGCGATTGTAACCCTGGATCGACCGGATCGCCAAAACACCATGAATGCAGCTATGTGGAATGCTTTGGATGAAACGGTCATTTCTCTTGAACAGAACCTCCCCTATGTTGTGGTCATTACCGGCGCCGGGGATGCCGCTTTTTGCGCCGGCATGGATGTAAATCCGGACAATCCCCAGATCGAAACGGTCATGGAGGGCGTTTTCAACCATGCAAGGCAGCCGGTCGAAAACTTAATCTCCCGCTTGCGCAGCGTTGTCGACCGCTTGATTGCGCTTCCGGTACCGATCATCGCCGCCGTAAACGGGAACGCCTATGGCGGCGGTGCTGAGTTGGCCGTGCGCTGTGACCTGCGGGTCATGGATCCCAATGCGAAAATCAGTTTTTCCGAAGTGCGCCTGGGTTTGATGCCTGATTGGGGGGGCGGGGTGGCTTTGACGCGCCTGGTCGGTCCTGGTTTGGCCGGAGAGTTGATCTTGACGGGCCGCAGTGTGGGGGCCGAACGTGCACTGCAGGTCGGGCTCGTTAATCGGATCAGTTCACCCGGAAATGCCCGTGCGGAAGCCCTGTTGATGGCCCGCGGTATTGCTGCCAACGGGCCGCTGGCTGTTCGCAGCGCCCTGGAGATCATTCGTAAAACACCCGATTTGTCCTATGCCCAGGCCCTGGATCTCGAATATGAAAACGCGGTGGATCTGATCACCGCCGGGGAATGCGTGCATGGCATCACGGCTTTCATGTCCCGGAAAAAACCGGAGTTTCCAGAACCTTGACGCTAAAAACCTTATTCATCATACTTGCCCTGGCTTACCTGGCCTTTCCGCGGGACCTGCTCCCGGACTGGCTGATTGGGTTCGGCTGGATAGACGATATCGTCGTACTCTATCTGCTCTGGCGATTTTTTCTAAGGGGCGCCGTTGCCAGGCAGGCCGGCGGGGCGGGTCAATACCGCAACCGCGGCGATTCGGAAAACCACACCGGCCAGGTGCAACCGAAAAATCCTTACGATATCCTGGAGATCGAACCGGGCGCCTCAAAGGAGCAAATTCACAAAGCCTATCGAACCCTCGCGAACAAATACCACCCGGACAAAATTGCCCACCTGGGAGCGGAATTTCAGGCGCTGGCTGAAGAAAAATTCAAAGAAATTCAGGCGGCTTATGATTATCTGACCAAAAACGGGCGACCCTGATCTTAATTTTTCAAAACGGTTTTTTAAACAGGCCCCTGATTCATGATGCCCCAGGGCTCCGATTATTAAACAGTAGCAATAAGGATCCCCGATTCAGTGGGGCCTTGGAACGGCAGCCGTTCGATATCGCGGGCACCGGCCTTGTTCAGCATTGCTTCCAGCTGCACCTGGGAATAAGACTGCCCCGACTCGGTTCCCTGCAGCATGTTGAGTGCAAACAGGGCCGGGAAAAGGGGACCATCCATGCTATTATCCAAAATGAATTCGTGGATCATGATCAGTCCGCCGGGCTCCAGTACGGAAACGGTTTTGTAGATGATTTCCTGGCATTCCGCGGGAGATTCCTGGTGCAGGATGTGTGACAACCAGGCCGCATCATACCGGTCCGGTATGTCATCGGTCAGATAACTGCCCGGTTCAAAGGTTATGCGGTCGGCAAGGTTGAATCGCGCCACCGTATCTTCCGCAAAGGGCCGGGTGGTGGGCAGGTCGAATATGGCCGCCGAAAGCTGCGGGTTGGCCAGGCAGAAATGGATGGCGTAGGTGCCGGGTCCGCCGCCTAGATCCAGAAGTTTCGTTTTACCCCCCAAATCGATATCGTTGGCCACGGTCGGGGCAATCCCCATGGCAATGTTGAACATGCCCATGAGGAAGCTCTCCCGCCGATCCTCATCGCCGGATGTAGAATCTTTGGTTACCGGCCGTCCGGTTTTAACAGCCACGTCCAGTTGTGCCCAGGACTGGACCAGGTAATGGTGATGCATGATCATATAGCCGATGTAACGCTCTGAATCTTTTGATAAAAACGTGCTTGCTGCCGGCGTGTTGGAAAAGTGGTCACCCTCTTTATCGAGTAGTCCCATGGCAACCAGGGCGTTGAGAAGCATGGCCACCGCCCGGGTATCTCCTTTAATTGCCGCCGCAACTTCACCGGCCGTACGCTGATGCGTGCCCAATACAGTAAAAACCGCAAGCTTTACCCCCGCATGCAGGGTGCAGGTTTTCCAGTAATACCCGGAGATTTCAAAAAGATCACCGGGATTCAAAGGAGCTGTATCCATGACTGTTTCCTCCGATTGATTTCCGCTATTTGAGATTGGTTCTATAGCGCGGGCGCATGATGACGGGCCTACTCGGAATCAACCGATTCATCGCTGTCGGCCTCTTCCGGCTGGGATTCCTCAACTTGCAGGCTGCTCCAAGGGCTGATTTTGATCCAGTCTCTACGGCGGTCATTCTCTTGGTCGCGGCGTTCACCTTTGGCATTGGTGCGCCGTTCTACTCCGCCTTCAAGAAAGTAGTCGATATTATAGGCTTTGCGGCGGTCTTGGCCGGACCTGCGATCAAAAAAGGCACGCTTTTTTTTAGGCTTTTTGTTGTCCATTTTCCAGGACCTCCGGCAGGTTCAAAGATTGACCTTGGCGGTAGAGATATACCCACATAATGAGCAATTGCTGAATTATTGTCAAGTTAGAGCGCAAATAAGCTGAGAGTCGGGACATAGGTGACAACGGCCAGCAACAGCAGCAGCAGGATCAACCAGGGAATCGAGGCCCGGTAGAGCATGGTGACCGGTTTTTCGAATTTCAGGCTGGCGATAAACAGGTTGATTCCCACCGGGGGGGTCGAATAACCGATTTCCAGATTGACAAGGAAGATGATGCACAGATGGATGGGATCGATGCCATAGGTCAAGGCAACCGGGACCATGATGGGTACCACGATGACAATGGCCGAGAAGATGTCCATCATACAGCCGACCACCAGCAAAAAGAGATTCAAGCCCGCCAGGAACACATAGCGGTTTTGGGTGAGCGAGGTCAGGAATTCCAGAATCTTTTCCGGGATCTGTTCATCGACCAGGTACCCTGTAAGGCCGAGAGCGGCGCCGAGGATGATGATGGCCCCGGACAACATGGTGCTTTCGATGACGACTTTGGGCAATTGGCGGAAAAACGATACCTCCTTGAGGATAAAACATTCCACGATCAATACGTACAGAAGCACCAGGGCGGAGACTTCCGCGATGGTCACAAATCCGCCGTATACCCCGCCGAGAATGATGATTAAAATCGGCCAGTCCCACAGGCCTTCCCGGAAAGCCTGCTTCACCCGGGGGAAGGAAACCGGTGCGCGCGGGTTGGCAATCCCCTGGGGTTTCCGCCACTCGTGCCAGACGATGTACAGCGCCAGGACCAGGATGATGAACAGGCCGGGGACCAGCGCAGCCTTGAAAATCAGGCCGATGTCGACCTGGGCCACCACACCGTAGAGGATGATGGGCAGGCTGGGGGGAAAGAGCAGGCCGCGGCTGCCCGAAGTGGTCAGCAGGCCGAGAGAAAGTTTTTCACCGTAGCCTTTTTCAAGCAAAATCGGATACAAAATGCCGCCCAGGGCCACGATGGTCACCCCGCTGGCACCGGTCAGGGCCGTAAAAAGGGCACACGAACACAGGGCCGAGATCGCCAGCCCCCCGGGCAGCCAGCCGGCAATGGCCTGGATGAAATTCATGATGCGGCGCGGCGCGTTGGTTTCGGTCAACAGGCACCCGGTAAAGGTAAATAGCGGCAGGGCCACCAGGACCGGCATGGACGCCAGCCGGTTTATCTCGATGATGACGGTCTGCAGCGCCATAAAATCGAGGTCGATGGCATACAGGCAGACCATCGAGATCCCGATAATCACCGTGAACAGGGGGGCTTCCAGGAGGGCGAAAAATAGCACGCCGCCGAGGGCCAGGGGAGGGTAGCTGTTCATGGTGCCGGATCCCCGGCGGCGGGTTCCGATCCAGGGTGAAGCGCCTCGGCCTCGCTTGGTATGACCGCCAGGACCTGTGTAAAGAACCTGAAAAAGGCGATGGTGAAAAATGCCGGGAACACGACGGCCAGCCAGCCCCGGGCACCGAAGATAGCCACTTCATTGGTCACGAATTCCAGGGCGCCGTACCCCAAAACCGCCATGATCGCCATGCCGAAAAGGCCGCAGACCCGACCGGCCAGAATCGCCAGGTGGGGAGGACAAAACCGCAGCACCAGTTCAATCCGGATGTGGCGGTTTGCCCGCAGGGCCAGGGTGGATCCAATCAGGGCCAGCCAAAGGACCAGCGCAGGCCCGATTTCAAGCAGGTATTGAAAGGACACCTGGAACAGGTTCCGGGCCACGATATTGACGGCAATGGATGCCACCAGGGCGAAGAACAGGGTTACGGCAAGGGCTTTTTCGGCCATGGCCAGCCCGTGGTCGATTTTGCGCAGGAAGCGTATCATGGGTTCTTTGCCCGGAAATCCTTCAAGATAGCGTTGATCTGATCGAACAGCGCCTGAGAATAGAGGGACGGGATGTTCTTGGCGTAGGTTTTCCGTGCGTTTTCCTGGAGGAGCGCAATCTGGTCTTCGGTGGGGGTATCCACCTGAATACCTGCATTGGTCAACTCGACCAGGGCCGCCTTGTTTTCCTGACGGGTGAGGTCCACCAGTTTGGCGCAGTATTTCAAGGAAATGTCTCTAAGTAGTGCTTGATTTTCTTCGGAAAGCCGCTGAAACTTACGCTTGCTGATCAGCAGGGCGCCTGTGGAATTGACCATGGGGTAGTCCAGGATATGCTCAACCCGGGTCGTCCACTGGAAAGCCACTGCGGCCAGTGGCGGAGAATAAAAACTGTCGATCATGCCGGTTTCCAAGCCGGTATTGACATCGGCCAGATGGAGCGGGTAGGTGCGGATCCCAAAGGTTTTCAGAAAGGTTTCGGCGACCGGATCGCCCTTCCAGGCCCACATTTTAACTGATTTTAGGGCTTGCGGCCCCTTCAGGGACTTTTTGGAATAAAAGTAAACGAAGCCGGCTTCGGCGAACCCGAGCAAAACATACCCTTTCTTTTCGAACGCCGCGGCAAACTGATCGAAAAGCTTGGCTTTGACGTGATCGATCTCAGCATAGTTTTTGAAGAGCAGGGGGGCTTCCAGAATCCTGATCTGCGGCAGGATGATTCCCATACCGACCCCCGAAAACCCGGAAGCGTGAATCCGGTTGGCCCGCATCTGGCGCAGGACATCGGATTCGTCACCCTTGACACCGCCCGGGTATATTTTGAGCTTCACTTCTTTCTTGGTTTTCTTTTTTAATTCGGCCGCCATTTCCCGAATCGTGTTGGTCCAGGTGCTGCCGTCCGGCGTTACCAGGGCAACCTTGATCGTGGTTGCCCGGGCCAGGGCGGTGGTTGACCAGGCCATGGTCAGGGTGATGATTACCAGAATTAAACTAAATCTTTTCAGGTTTTTCATTGCGCTTCCTTGATCTGCAGACTCTGAGATAGTTTCTAATCAAAAAATTCGTCTACTGCTTCCAGATAAGCAGTTGCCCGGGCAGCCGCGACGGTGTTCAGCATACGCAGTTCGGGTACCTTGTCTTTGGATGCCACCACCTGTTCCAGGGTTTCAAGAAAAGCCTCCCGTTCGCCCGCCTGGTATAAGCAAAACCGGGCGTAGTAAAGGTCAGCCAGGAACAATTTGTGGCCGGTAATGGCTCGGGCAGCCTGGTAGTGTTTTTTCGCCTTGTCCTGGTTGCCGCCCATCATGGGTGAGCGGCTGCCGTGCCAGACCATGAAAAACAGATGGGCCCCGCCATGATAGTATGTCGGGTCCAGTTCAATGACCCGCTGCATGGCCTTTACCGCCAGGTGCGCCTGGGCCAGCGCCCGGACGGAGTTTTTATTGAGGTTGACATGCGCACCCAGGTTGAACCCATACCAGAACAGGGCCGGTACGTCCGCCGCTTGAAGGCCCGTGATGCTCTGCGCGGCCAAATCTTTATCCTTCAGTCTGTCGCTGATACCTGGATATTTGAGCTCCAGGGCTCTCAGTGCGTAGGCGGCGCCTTTCTGATAATAACGGTCCGCCCTTGCCCGCAGAACAGTTGGATCCAGCCCGGTCTCTTCTTCATCTTCCGCCAGGCCCGCCACTTCCATTTCGGTTTCCGGGAAAGCAAATGCATAACTTCCGTAGAGCCGGGCCAGCAGGACGTGCATGTTGTAATTGTCCGGTTGATTCACCAGCAGGGCTTCGAGCAGCTTGATATTGCCTGGAAATGCGGTTTTGAGCATCGCCATGTCGTCATCGGCTTCAAATGCGGCCATACCGGTATCCACCATGGCTGCAATCTGACCCACGGCCACATGTTTGGCCGAACAGCCGCTGACCATGCAAATTAGGCTCACAAACAGGAAACCGGTTGCTATACTTTTCAGTTGTCCGCGGATGCCTGACATGAATGTTTCCCCATTTGCTATTAGAGGCAATCTAAAAAAGGTCTTTTGGTTCAATCTCGGCGTTGGGCGTTTGGTTCAAATCCTCGTAATACTTTTGAGTATTTACCACGATAGGCAATGGCTGCGCCGGCACCTCCGATGCGACCTGCGATCGAGGAATACAACAGCGGGAAGTCCCGCAAAGCGGGGGAACCTCACGGTAGCCTTGACCTTGAACCAAGATCCTATTTTTGAGATAGCCTCTGGTGTTATTTATATAACAAGATCAAAGACTAACAAAAAGCCGGCATGTTGATCAACTCATATTTTAATACCCCGGCCAGATAGAATCAAAATCGGGGCAAAGTTTGACTACTCAACGTTCGTGTGAAATATTTAAAAGAGTCAAAAGGGGGCCATAGCAAACCGGTATTGGGAGGCGCATCATGAATAAATGGTTGGGATTGAAAGGCTTGGCGGTTGGACTGGGGGTTATCGTTCTGGTAGCGATCATTGCGCTGTTGATGATTGACGGCATTATTGAAAAGAATGTTGAGAAGTACGGTACGCAAGCAGTTGGTGCCCGGGTCGACCTGGCCGGGGCGGACCTCTCCCTGTTCCCCCTGGGGGTAACCCTGACCGGCCTGGAAGTGACCAACCCGGACAGTCCCATGGAAAACGCGGTGAAGGCCGCTACCATCAAGTTTACACTGGATGCGATGCCGCTTCTGGAGAAAAAGGTCATCATCGATGACATGACCATGGACCGGGTGCAATTCAACACGCCGCGCCAAGCGTCCGGGGCCGTGCCGGGCCTGACCCCAACCGCGGAAGATAAAGCCAAGGAGAAAGCGGCCAGCCGCTGCGGCGCTGTTGCCATGCCGGCTCTGGGGCTGTCGGATGTGAGCAGTATCCTGAGCAGTGAAAAACTGGAATCCCTGGACGCGGTAAAAGCGGTCAAGGCGGATATCGCCACGCAGCAAACTGCCTGGAAGAAGAAGCTGGGCGGGTTGCCGGACCAGGAAAAGCTGGAATCCTACAAGGCCCGCTTTGAAAAATTGACCGGCGGCGGTGGCCAGTTGGGCGGTTTCCTGACCGCGGCCGGCGATATTCAGAATATCCAAAAGGACATCCAACGCGATCTGGACGCTTTAAAGAACGCCCAAAACAACCTGAACAGTGAGATTGCCGTCCTGAATCGCAAAATCGACAGGCTCGCCGCCAATCCCATGGCAGACGTAAATAGACTGGCCGACAAGTATGCCCTGTCACCCCAGAGTCTGAGTAATATGAGCCGGGTGCTGATGGGCGACCAGATGTGCCAATGGGTGCAAAAAGCGCTGGGGTGGTACGACCGTTTTAAAAAACCGGGCACCGGCAAACAGACTCCCGAAGCAAAAAGCGAGGCAGCTGGCGATATACCGTTTGTCCTGGTCCGCAAGGCCGAAGCCAGCGTAGTATTGAAATCCGGAACGATTAAAGGTGTTTTCAAGGATATCACCACCATGCCGCAACAGCTGGGTAAACCCACCACCTTTGAACTGGCCGGGCAGAAACTGGATGGGCTCGACTTGATCAAGGTTCTGGGCAGCCTGGACCATTCGAATCCCGCCCAGTCCATCAATACGCTAAAGGGCATCGTGCAGGGCTACCTGCTCGAAAACTTCAAGCTCCCGGCGGACACCGGTGTACCGATTGTGATTAAAAAGGCCATAGCCGACCTGGAAATTGATTCAAGCCTGAGGGGTGAAGACCTGGCGGCCCTTATCACCGCCGCCCTGAAGCAGACCAGCCTGTCCGTGGATACCTCCGCTCAGGCCAGCCCGTTGGTCAAAGCCTTGGGCGGCGCCCTTGAAGATCTGTCCACGTTAACCGCCAATGCCGATGTGAACGGGACTTTGGAAAACTATATTGTGACGGTTAAGTCCGATGTTGACAGAATTCTCAAATCCGCCATGGGAAAAGTGGTTCACCAGCAAACCGCAGCTTTGAAAAAGCAATTGAAGACCCAGATATCAGCCCAGCTGCAGGGACCGGCCGGTGAGGCCAAAGGGGCCCTGGGGGGATTCGGCGATATCCAGGGAGAGTTGGAGAAGCGCTTGAACATCGGCGGCAATGTGCTGGGTGATCTAAAACTGCCCTTATAGTTTTAGTCTAAACCCTTCACCACCTCTGGTGGAGAACCCGGAGAGGTTTCACCGATCCGAAGAGAAAGCTGAGATTTTGAGTTTTGCGGCGACCAAATCTGTGAAGCATCAATTTTATACGCTATGATAGCCACCTGACTTACCGGGTTTTCGGTTTTAACCGGCAAAGCCGGAACAAAATGTGGTTTCCCGACTTTGCTGGACTGTCTATTTGATTTTTTTCTTTTAAGGAGGACGTTCCTGCGCCTCTGCGCGATGCATGGGATCTTTTCACATTAAACCCCAAAAACCTTTCCTCGCGCAGAGGCGCAGAGGCGCAAAGAAAGACAAAACCACGAGTGGGGCGCACTGTCGTGCGCAGTTCGTGCGCAAAGCATACTTCGCCAAGGTAGCCTTTGGCCAAGCCAACGAATGTGCAGTCTCCAGACAGACAAAGCCCCAATTGAGGGGGCTTTGGGTAGGAGAAACGATGACTAAAAAAGTGTTGGTGCCTATTGCCGAGGGTACCGAAGAAATAGAGGCGGTTTGCATTATCGATGTGTTACGCCGGGCCGGGGCCGATGTTGTGGTGGCTTCCGTTGGAGAAAAAACGGTCACCTGCTCCCGCGGAGTCAAGATCGTGGCGGATAAGCTGTTGGCGGACTGCAAGGCTGAATCGTTCGATATGATTGCTTTGCCCGGTGGTATCCCTGGAGCCGAGAACCTCCGGGATTCTAATGATCTAACTGAACTTTTAATACAGCAAGCCGGTGCAGGTGGCTTTTTCGGGGCCATTTGCGCATCCCCGGCGGTTGTACTCCAGCCCCATGGCTTGCTTGAGAACCGCCAGGCCACCAGTCATCCCGGTTTTGCCGATCAGCTCGCACCCAACGCATCCATCGAAAGCCGGGTTGTGGTCGATGGGAACTGTATTACGAGCAGGGGACCCGGAACTGCCATAGAGTTTGCATTGAAGCTGGTTGAGATTCTATATGGAACAGAAAACGCAAAGGCGGTTGGCGAACCGATGGTTTTGCCCTAGTGTTCGCTGCGTTGGTCCGCTTTATCATTTATAAGTTGCCTGAACCAGCCAGCACCCCCACCCGACCGCCCCCGTCAAGGGGGAGGAGGAAGATCGCCACTTCGCCACACCATAAATTCAACAAGTGATTTTATTGATTTGTTCCGACTACATCCTCCCCGCCCTTGACGGGAGGGGCCGGGGGAGGGTAAAGGCCGCAGCCAACGCACACACGTTCGACTTCAGGATCGTCGAAGGTGATTTTTCATTTAAAATGGGAATTAATCGGGAGAGATGCCTTCAATGGTGATCCCCTTTACAAAAAACTCGGGGTCGTTGAGAAAACTCAGGAAGATAACGATAAAAGCCACCGAGGCTTCCAGCATCAGGGGTTTGTTGTCATAGAGCAGGGCCAGTTTTTCATTGCGGGTCTTACTGTGTACCGGGCCGAAATAGGTTGAAAACAGGCCGTCCAGCGTCTGTCCCTCAGCCACTTTGGTGATAGCATCTATACGCCCCTTGTAGCAATAATCCATGGCATCCAGCAGGAGGACACGGGCCTGTTCCAGGTCCGTGTGGTGGTAGCCGAGGATGTGCATGAACGTGCGCTGGGCTTCTTTCAGGCTGGCCGAGCTGACCGCTTCGAAGAAGAGCTGGGACGAGTTTTCGCGGGGGGGCGTATCTTTTTGCCGTATCATGGAAAGCAATACGGCATTTTTAAACAATTGATAGAGGCGTTTGGCACCGTTGAGTGTGGCACTGGGCGGATGGTCGGACTCCGGATCAAACCCTTTGAAATTCTCAACGAACAGGATCTGGAAGAGGTTTTCGAAGAAGTCGATACCTTCGATAGGGTCGGCGATGTCAATCCGCATGTCCAGGGTGTTATCCAGGCGATCGGCCAGCTTAATCTGGATGAGCTCCGGGATGTTTCTGGCCCGGTCAAGCAGGCGGCCGATATATTGATAATAGGTTTCACTTTCAAAGCGGGTGAGAGCCTGCAGGCGCTCCATCAGGCGCCACTCGTCGTCCTGATCAAGTTTACCCAGCAATTCATACAGCATGCTCTCCAGCTTTTCCCATTCATGATTTTCAAAATCCTGCGGCCGGATATCTTCCAAAATATCGTGCAGCAGGGCAGACAGAATGTCGACGATGTTGAGATAGCGTGGCGCCTTGGCATACACCGCCGAAGCGCGCAACGGATGGAGGACGGCCATGGGGCCCAGGCGCCGGCGTTTATGGCTGTAGGCGCTAAAGAGGTAATTGAGGGCATCCATGACGATGGCTTTGTGCTCTTTGTCCTTTTGGCGATCGCTGTGCAGGGCCTTGCCGCCCAGGATGAAACGCAGGACATTGTAACGGTTCATTGACGCAGCACTCAGGTTGTAATTGAGTGCGGAGGAGAGCCGCAAGAACTCGGTTAGATCATAAATCGTCATGTTTGTATTGAATTTGCCCGTTGCGTGATACGTTTATGATATGTCCCAAACTCCCGAATTGTCAAATAATGTATTAAAAGTTGCGGTTTCGGCCGGCGGGATGCATTGACAGGCCGGACCTGGGATCTTAAATACAGTGATTCTTTCAAATTTTGAAGGGGCTGGGCCGCCTAGAAAATGATAAAAAAACAGCCGTACGGAAATACACCGAAAGAGCAGCACCTCGCCAGTGCCAGGGATCGGATCCACCGCTTTGTCCTCGCAGAGGGCCAGGTTCGCGGCGCCCTCTTGCACGGAACCCGGATGGTGAATGAAATGCGGTCCAACCATGGTCTGGGCATTCTGGAAACCCTGGTTCTAGGCCACGCTTATCTTGGGGCGGGACTGATGACCGCCGGCCTGAAAGGCAGCGACCGGGTTGGTTTGAAAATCGAGTGTTCCGGGCCCATACGGGGATTGGAAGTCGAGGCCAACGCCTTCGGCGAGGTGCGCGGTCACCTGAAACGGGTGCCGATCCCCCTCGCCAAGCCGCCCGAGAGTTTCAATCTGGCGCCCTTTTTCGGTGCCGGGTTTATCCGGGTTACCCGTTTTTTAGAAGACGCCAAGCAGCCGTTTACCGGTCAGGTCGAGTTGCACTACGGCTCCATCGCCCGGGACCTGGCCTGGTACTATTTAACCTCCGAGCAGATTCCCACCGCTTTCAACCTCAGTGTCAAATTCGATAGGGACGGCGAGGTGACCGGTGCGGGCGGGCTTTTTTTACAGGCGCTACCGGAAGCGGATGAAACGATCCTGGCTGACCTGGAAAATCTGGTGGCGGATCTGCCTTCCATCGGAGAATGTTTTACGGATGACATTGCCGCCCCGGATCTTATTCGGAAAGCCTTTGACGGCCATCAGCCGAAATTCCTGGCCGATTACCGGGTGGAGTTCATGTGCCACTGCAACCGGGATAAGATTGAAAACATGCTGATGATGCTGCCGGTGGATGATCTGCAGGATATCCGCGGCAACGGCCCCTTCCCTCTGGAAATCCAGTGTCACAATTGCAACACGGCCTACCTGTTCGAAAAGGATGAGCTGGCTCAGATTTATGGCCGCCGCTATCCCAACAACTAAATTCCAAAGGGCCATTTATAGAAAATAGAAGTGGTTTCTAAGCGATTTCGATTCGACATGGCACAAACCGGTGCATCGGGGTGCCTAAGCGATCCCGGTGGGTATTTTTCGTCAGGTAGTTGACGTTCAGGCCATAGACAGTCCCAGCATAATTCAGGCCAAAACCGTGGGGGATCAGCACTGTTCCTTTGCGGACCTGTCCGGATATCTGGAGTTCCCCCACTTCACTGCCGGCTTCGGTCGTGACTTTTACGTTCTGGCCGTCGGCAACGCCGATTGTTTCGGCGTCTGCCGGATTTACAGAAACCGTGCAGGCCCGTTTGCCTTTGTTCCATTCCTGGCCGCGAATCAAGGTATTGATGTTGTAACGCCGGTGGCGGCCCGCATTCAGAATCAAGGGGAATTCATCCGGAAGCCTAAGGTCATGGGCCTCACTGGCCGCATCTAATTTTTTGGCATCTTCTTCGAGCTCCGGGACAAAAACTTCGATTTTGCCGGACGGGGTTTTAAGGGCCTTGAAATTTTCCGCCGGGTCCGCTTCGCCGATCCAGATTCCTTCCGGGGTGTCCAGCAGCGTTTGGAAAATGCGATCGCCCTGATCCATACCAGGCTCAAACCCGATCCGGGCGGCATTTTTGCGAAGCGCCTTGGGGGCGGTCATCAGTACGCCCCAGAGACCGGCCAGGGCGGCACTGTCCCACTCTTTTCCAATCGTTTTTGCCAGAACAAACGGCATGGCAGCGAAAGATTCGGGGACGGTTGCGGCCCATTCCATCAGTTTGGCGCCAAAGGTAAAACGATCTTCTTTGGCGGCGGCATAAACCGCTTCCGGAATATCCGGGATAAGGCCCAGCTTATCCGCCATACGGGTAAATATCTGGGATGCCTCCAGGCATTTTCCCGGCGGGGAAACAATCGGACGGCGCATCTGGAAAAAGACCTTGGGAAACGTCCAGGGGAAAAACGTCCCATCCCAGGATTCGTAATATGTCCGGCAGGGGAGCACATAATGGGCCAGGCGGGCGGTCTCGCTCATGACGATGTCGTTGACCACCAGGAGGTCCAGGCTGGCGAAGGCTTCTTCATACGCCGTAGTGTCCGGGTAGGAGCGTAGCGGGTTGCATGCGCTAACATACACTGCGCGCAGACGGTCCGGGTGATCATTCAGGATCTCTTCCGGCATGACGGCCGGGGGAAAAGATCCGGCCGCTGCCGGCGGCATATTGGTGACAACCGTTTTCCAGGTTTTAGGATTGCGTTCATCCGCATGATACCCCATGGGCACGACCATGCCGGGAATAACATTGCCGCCGGGCACGCAAAAAACACCACAAATCGACCCCAGAATATTCAGCATGTAGGAATTCAGAACGCTGTTGCGTCCCATATAAATTCCGAGGTCCGGATGCAGACACCATTTCCGGGTGGTCATCAAGCGACATAACTCGAGCACCTGATCATGGTCGAGTTCGCAAACCTCAAGCGCGGCTTTGACATCAAAGCTTTCAAACCAGGGCCGGATATTTTTCCAGCCCTCAACATGTTCGGCAATGTACGCGCTATTTTCCCATTGATTTTCAACAATCATCGAAATCATGGCTTTGATTAAAAGGGCATCCGTGCCGGGCCGGACAGGGAGGTGGATGTCGGCAATGGCGGCAGTCTCACTCTTGCGCGGGTCAATTATCACCAGCCGTTTTTCAGGATCTTTGGAAAAGTCTTTGAGTACTATCGGTGCCCGGGGCACCTGGTGGCTTTCCATACCGTTCCAACCCCAGCCGACAAGCATTGGGGTATGATGCTCATCCGGCACGGCCACATAATACTGTTTGCCCAGCATGCGTCCGAACAACCACCAGGAGCTGGCAAATTCCTGGCCCGCGGAGCTGTAAAAGTTCTGGGAACCCATGGCCTTTAAAATGGACAGCCCGAACGCTCCCTCGAAATGCCCACCCTGGGCACTGGCCCCCATGTAGGCCAGGCAGCGCGGACCATGGCCTGCTACCAGGGCCTTCATTTTGGTTGTAATTTCGTCGATGGCCTGTTCCCAGGAGATGGATTCGAATGTCTCACCCACCCGTTTTAACGGCGCGGTGATGCGGTCTTTGGGATACTGGTGATGAAGGACGTTCAGCCCCTTGCGGCAGGCGTAGCCCCGGCTGCGCGGATTCTCTTTGTCCGGCCGAACCTTGACCATGCGGTTATCTTCAACGAGGATTTCCAGCCCGCAGTTTTGCGCGCACAGTACGCATCCGGTTTTATGCCAGGTTTCCATGTCGCCCTCCTTTGGTTTCTATCCATTCAATACCGGCTCGTTAAAAATTGCAAGCGGCATAAATGACATAAATCGTGCGAAAACAGCCAGCCTTTTCGCCCCCAAAGGCCTAAAGGCCTGGCCGCTTTTTGTCATCCCATTACCGGTTTGCGTCCGGGTTGATGTATCCGGGATCCAGGCTTGTTACTCCGCAGAAGATTCTGGATACTGGATCAAGTCCGGCAAAACGGTTGAAAGCGTTGCTTCTAGTTAATCCAAGTGGGGCCGTTGTCGAAAAAGCGTTTCACCACGTCCGCATAATGATCCGTTTTCCGGGTTTTCTGGATTTTTTTGAGAATTTTGCGGCCGTCTTCGAACGAGCGGGAGAGATAGAGCCAGAAGCCCTTCATTTTGTCCCCCAGGTGGGAGGGGCCGGAGAGAATCTCTGAATAAGCTGAAAACAACCGATCATGAAACCGGCGGATGCTGTCGAGTTTGTCCGCATGCGGGATGTCCAGACCTTTTATCGCACCCGGCAGGAAGGGGTCCGCCAGGGCCCCCCTGCCCAGCATCCAGCGATCCACGGATGCGTACCGGTCTGCCAGGGTCCTAAAATCGGCAACCGTGTTGATATCGCCATTGTAGACTACCGGGTTTTTAGAACTTTCCAGGCAGTTGGCAAATGTAGCGAGGTCCGGTTCACCAGCATACATCTGGATGCCGGTGCGGGGATGAATGATTAGTTCTGCCAGGGGGTAGCGGTTAAACACGGGTAGGAGTGCTTCCATTTCTTCCACGTCAAAACGGCCGATGCGTGTCTTGATGCTCAACCGCACAGTTGTCTCGGAGAGTACTTGATCAAGAATCCGGTCTATTCTCTCCGGATCGGGTAGCAAGCCTGAGCCTCTGGCTTTTTTAGCCACGCGGGGAAACGGGCAGCCCAGGTTCCAATTGATCGTAGCGTAGCCTAGATCGCAGAGGCGCGCGGCCAGTTTGACAAAACCCGCTGCGTCGTTGCTCAACACCTGGGGTATGACCGGCCAACCGTGATTGTTTTCGGGAAGGAGGTCTTTCAGGTGGGAGTTCGGATACTTGCGGCCCTGAATGGTTACCACGAACGGGGCCATGGCAGCGTCAAAACCCGTAAAAAAGGCCGCGGCCGCATTGCGGTAGGGTGCTTCGGTAAAGCCTTTTAAGGGGGCCAGGGTCAGATGCATTTGATTTCATTAACAGGGGGACATCATCTGTGACCGGATGTACGACGAGTTAGTCGGGGGTTTTTACTTTACAAGCACGACGTTCAGCTCTGCACCGGCAGCCGTTTGGTAGAGTCCCAATCTCCAATTGTCCAAAAGCGGCAATATTGACCTTACATATTGAACCCTTAGCTTTCAATATGCAAAGTGTCAAGTTCGATTTGGCGCGGCGCAAGCCGCAGGTGCTGATCAATGTCCCGCCTGACCCTACGCGGTTCCTGCGTGACGATTCTACCGGGCCGAGAGCGAATGATTTGCGCGTCGGTCCGCAGCACCCGATAGTGATCTGCTTTTACGAAAAAGCGCCGTACAATGCAGCGCAGAAGGGGCCGCCCCGAGTAAGGCCGGCCGGCTTCCTATTGTTAAAATCCTTGAAAATCAGGCAATTTTGTAACTGCTGCATTGTTGACATAATGTCTGTTATCGGGCATGTACTTTTTGGCCGCAGTGGTTGACTCAGGACGATGTGTTCCAAGTAGCGGCCGGGCGGCAATGTTGGCAAGTTCATTTTTGACAAGAAGGGAATCGTTACCCATATCCATGTTGAAGCGTTCAATGTCCGGCCAAAACTGGACGTCACTGTCCACCCACTGGAGAACATGCCGTAACATGGCGATATGCATAAATGGGGCTGCCGATGGTGGCCGCGTGAAGCCCATCTGTTTGCTTGCAGTTGCAGTGGCTGTGATGCTGCTGTCTGTGCCGGCCGCCATTGCCGGGAAGGTGATGCCCATATCCGCGGAAGGGCTGCAAGCGGTTCTTCACGAGAGCGATGGAAACCGGGTGGTCGTGTTCATGGCGGCCTGGTGTGCTCCCTGTGTGGAAGAGCTTCCCATCATCAACCGCCTGGCTGCCGACTATGCTCCCCATGGCCTGAAGGTTATCGGCGTGGCCCTGGACTCGGGCGGGCCGGAGGCCATGCAGCCCATCGTTGACCGCCACCAGATCCGGTTTCCGATCTACTGGGCGGGAGAAACCGCGATACAGACCTGCCGCATTTCCAGACTTCCGCTCATGCTACTCATTCGAGACGGTGAGGAAGTAAAGCGCATTGCCGGCGGACGCTCGCAGGAGGCCATTGAGGCTGATTTCCGCAGCTTTATGGAATGACGGCTTGCTCCACTGCCGCCAACAGCTGCTCAGCAGAATAAAAATCGCTGACAAACGTGAAGCGGCCGCGCGACGACCATACTGCCACCAGCGGAATGCCAATCTGTCCCAGGGATCGTAGAAACGCCCGCCCGTCAGGGTTGGGGGCGGTCAGATCCACTTTCATGGGAATTGCCCGGCCTTCTGAAAACATCTCCACAACGGCCGCATGACGATACACCTGTTGTTCGATAGCCTTGCAATTCAGACACCATTCCGCCGTAAACACGATGACCACCGGCTTGTTTGCCGCGATGGCCTGGGCATACCTGACCGGGGTGTAGTATGTCCAGCGGACCGGTTCCTCTCCGGTGAAATGCCGTCCCATGAACAGTGCCAGTACCGCCGTCGCCACACCGCCGGCAATCCACATGCGGCACCGGAGCCGAGATGGGTCGATGCGGCGGCATTGCAGGGCCAGCCAGCCGCCGGCCGCCGCAATGCACGCCGAGACCGCCCACCAATAAGTTTTTGCCGGAGGCTCCGGGGGAGTTACCAGTAGTCCGCTGACACCGGTACCAATGAAGTACGATGCTGCCGCCATCAGTAAAAGCGCTATCACCTGCTTCATCAGCACACTTCCGGGCCCGGATTTGGGCAAACGGGAAACACCGGCGGGCCAGATGGTCAGCACTACGTATGGCGAGGCCATCCCGAGGCCGATCGCCACAAACGCCATCAATGCCGTGGCCGGTGCCTGGGATACGGCCCAGGCCATGGCCGTACCCATGAGGGGCGCCGTGCAGGGTGTGGACAGCACCGCGGTCAGTACGCCGATACCGAAAGAGCCGCCCAGCCGGTGCTGCTGGAGGTTTACATGGTTAAGAAAAGCCGGCATAGGCAGCTGGGGAGCCCACATCAGTCCAACGGCCATCACCCCAATAACAGCGCCGATGAAGATGGTGAACCATGGATATTGAAACAACTGGTTGGCCGTTACGATGCTGCTGAACAGCGACACCAACAGACCCAGGCCGCCCCAGAACCCCACGATGCCCAGCGACATGGCGCCTGCCAGAACGAGACTCCGCCGCCGCGCTGTCTCAGCAGCGGAGGCCAGGCTAATCAGTTTGATGGGGATCAACGGGAGAACGCAGGGGGTGAGGTTGAGGAGCACACCGCCGAAAAATGCCATGACCAGTAGCAGTATTTTGCCAAGCAACCGGGACGGATCCAGATGGTGGTTGAAACCGAACAACTGGTATTGCATCCGGGTGCCGGGCGGAGCGTTTGTAGCGGGCGACGTCGTCATTGCGGCCGGAAGTGTATCGACGACGGAGCGCAGCGGTTTTTGGGTGGGGAAGAAACACGCCCGTTCATCACAGGCTTGATACAAGAGCGTCAGATCCACGGTGAACGGCGAAATGGCGGACGGAGATACCGTGATGGGCACACGAATCGTTACACGGCCATCGAATAACATGATGGGGTGTTCCGAAAAAGAGACCGCCATTGGGACGGCCGCTGGAAACAGCGGTGCGCCGGAGGTCAGTCCCCGGGATGCGTTCACGATCTGGAGGCTTGTGGGAACCGGCGAAAAATCAGGCGATACGCGCAATTGACCGGTATCGGCATTGATATGGTAACCCTCGGGGACGGTGAGCTCCACGATCAGGAATACGGTATCGGCAGGTGCGTCAAGGGGCCGCTGCCAGGCCGTTTGCACCGAAATTTCAGGAGGGCCTTCGCCGCCGACCGCATGGCCGGCAGATGCTGCCGATCCGCTAATCAACAAGCACAGGAGTGCCGCCTTCCAGAGGGATATCCGCCGGCGCCATGGTGAGCCGGACGTCGGTGCTTGATATTTTGTGGAGCGGCGCATAAGATTGGCACGGTTGAACCGCTGATCCGTTGTAGTCGGCATACGCGAGCCCTATACCATGTTTTCCGGTTTCCTGCCCACCCCTATCTGCCACCGGGCGATCCGCCCGGCTGCTCGCCTGGCCGCAGCCGGCCTTAGGCTGCTGAAACTATAGTTCAAGAGGGCGCGCAAAACTGCTGCTGGGACTGGCCAAAGGAAAAATCAAATACGACCAGCGCTAAACCATCCCCCAGCGCGACGAACAGCACGCGCGGGATCGCGTGCGCAGAGCCTACCAATTATTTCGCGCCCCTGATTGTTTAAAACGTTCAACCGGTTCTGGTCTTAAGATGGATATAACTTCACGCATGTTACCGGACGTCCCGTTCCGCATGTCTCTGCCGGACAAAGCTATAATTAAAAATTTGTGTTGACAGGTCGTACAATATTGGATATTTGGTTCACACTATGAATAAAGTAACCGATGACACCACCGGCATTACACCTCACCAGCTCGAGCAATTCCAGAATCTCATCGCAAAGTTGTTCCAGTGCTGCCAGGAACGCATTCAGTACCAGTGTGAACGCTTTGACCTCCCGGATGCCGAGTTCCGGTGCCTGAAACTATTCGACCAGGAACGTTACCTGACGGCCAAGGGCATTGCTCGGAAGATGAACGTGGTCAAAAGCCGGATCACAAAAATCATCGACGGGTTGACTCGGAAAGGGTTTGTCCAGCGGATCAAAGATCCGGAAGACTCGCGGATTACCCTGCTCAGCCTGACCCCTGGCGGCCAGGCCAAACTGGCCGAGATCAATCAGTTCATGGAGGAGGTGCACCTGGAGGTGCTGGGCCGGATGCCGGAATCGCAGCGCACGGCGGTCCTTTCCAATTTGGAACTTCTCAAGTCGGCCATGCGGTCGGTAAAGGAGATGATGATATGAACGCTGACCGGGGTGTCTTTATTCGGCGCGGTTTCGGAAAATTTCTGGAAACGGGTCCGGATTTTGAACATAAATTGTCGCGAAGAACCATTTTTTTTGCAGCAATGGTTCATGCCATATACTTTAATTCAGATTTCAAGCAATTATAGCTTATTAAAACAAAAAGTTATTTTGTTAACACTATAGCATGTATTCCAGGAGGGCAGGTCAATGGAAAACGTAGAACAGCAGGTAGCGGAACTTCAAAACCAACTGGCAGCGCTGCAAGGCCAGCGCGTCGAAAACAAACTGTCCATGGTGGTCTTCAGCGGCGATCTGGACAAGGTACTTGCCTCCATGGTCATTGCCACCGGCGCAGTGGCCATGGGCATGGAAGTTGTCATGTTCTTTACCTTTTGGGGGACTCCCGTGCTCCGGGATGCCAACAAAAGCGTCGGCGGTAAGGATATGATGGGCAAAATGTTCGGTGCAATGCTCCCCAAGGGCACCGGCCAAGTGAAATTGTCCAAAATGAATATGGGCGGCATGGGCACCATGATGATGAAAAATCTCATGCAGAAAAAAAACGTTGCTTCCCTGGAGGAGATGTTAGCCCTGGCCGAGGAACTCGGCGTCCGGATCATCATCTGCGAGATGTCCATGGACCTCATGGGCTTCAAGCGCGAGGAAATGATCAAATACGAACACCTGGATTTCGGAGGCGTGGCCAAATTCATAGCCGAAGCCGGAACCAGCAAAATCCAACTGTTTATATAGCAAGGCCTTTTTCACCGCAGAGGCTTAAAATTATTTGAGAAAAGATCGCGACTGGAGCCCCAACACAGACTGTGCAATCCTTGCGGCTCGAGCGGGAGCATCGCGCGGGCGGTGAAAATAAAATGACACACCCTAGGTACTCGATTCAGACAGCTTGATAAGACTTGATTCAAATCACAATCATAAAAGGAGACATGTAAAATGAGCGACGACATCAAAGCGGACAAGGTTTTGGATCTGAAAGGACTCGCCTGCCCCATGCCGGTGGTCAAAATCAGCAAAGGCATCAAGGAAGTGGAAGTCGGCGAGGTTGTGGAAGCCGTCACCACCGATCCCGGCTCCCTGACCGATTTTCCCGCGTGGGCCCAGACCAGCGGCAACGAAATCGTGAAGACCGAACAGGACGGCGACGTTATTCGGTTTTTTGTAAAACGCTCTTCGTAGTCGGCACCGGCGGCGGGCCATTTACCTGAGCCCGCCGCATTCCAGAAGGAGGCCATGTTTTGGATACCGTGATATATTTCATTCTCATCCCCATGGTGTACATTGCTTTTGGCGTGTTCATCTTCGGCACCATCATCCGGTTGATCCATATCTTCCGCCAGCCCAAAAACCCGTCGACCCTGCAAATTTACCCGGAAAAGCAGCCGGCCTGGCTGTGGGCCATCCACGACACATTTCTGTTTCCCACGATACGCCGTCACAAACCGATGCTGTGGGTATTTCTAATGGTATTCCACATCAGCCTCGTACTGCTGCTGATCAGCCACATCGAGCTGATCGCCGACTTCCCGGCCCTTCAAGCAATCCCCCACGAGGTGCCCATCGGCAGCGGATTCGTAGGCCTGGCCGCAGCCATCAGCGTGCTCTATTTCTTCTTTCGCCGGTTCAAATCGCCCGTCCGGGAACTTTCAGTCCCGGAAGATTACCTTCTGCTCATCCTGATTTTTCTCACGGTGCTCTTCGGCGCCGAAATGGACTGGGCACGCACCTGGTACGATTACGATGAAATGAGTGTCGGCG
This sequence comes from Olavius algarvensis Delta 4 endosymbiont, assembly GCA_905176665.1. GTDB lineage: Bacteria > Desulfobacterota > Desulfobacteria > Desulfobacterales > CAJINA01 > CAJINA01. Next base: position 82,213 of record CAJINA010000157.1, read on the forward strand.
ATTATCAGCAATACCTATACGGCCTGGTCACCTTCAGCCCCGAGCTGCCGGATGTGGTTACCCAATCCGGGCACTCGTTCATGCTGGTAGTGCACATATTTTTCGCCAACGTACTGCTGATGGTGTTCCCGTTTACCCAGATGATGCATGCGTTCCTATCACTTCCGATGAATAAACTGAGAAGAGGCTAGCCATGGATATCCAAACCCGCGATGACCTGCTCAAACTGTTCCAGGGCAAACTCAACGAAGCCATGCGCTTTTACCTGGAAACCTGCACCCGCTGCGGTGTGTGCACCGAGGCCTGCCACGTGTACGCCTCCATGGGGCGGGTTCAGAACATCGCCGCCTACCGGTCGGAGATTGTTCGTCGTCTGTATAAAAAGTATTTCAAGGCCAGGGGTAAATTCTGGCCGTCCGTCAGCGAGGCCAAGGAACTTAGCGAACTGGCCGTGGAGGAACTTTTCGAGGCGGCATACTCCTGTACCGGCTGTCGCCGGTGTATGGTGCACTGTCCCTTCGGCATCGATACCCAGATGATCATGTCCATCGCCAAGGTTCTGTTGATCGGACACGGCAGCGAGCCGGAGGTCCTCTCCATGCTGGCCGACATGTCCGTGGCCAAGGGGGATAATGTCGACAACGTCCGCGACAGCTTTGTTGCCGGAATCAAGAATCTCGAAGACGATGTTGTCGCCAAGTGGAAGTCGGAGGCCGGCGCGGATGTCATCCCCGTAGACGTGGAAGGGGCCGACCTTCTCTATGTGGCCCTTGCCGGCGCGCATTCCATCATCCCGGCCGCCGCCGTGTTTAACGCCGCGGGTGAAAACTGGACCTTGAGTTTTTTCGAAGCGGTCAACTTCGGCGCATTCGTGGGTGATCCCACCAAGACGAAGCTTATCCTGGACCGCATTGTGAACGAGGCCCTACGTCTCAAGGTCAAGGAAGTATGTATCTGCGAATGCGGCACCGCCTTCCGGGTCATGAAGAACCTTTCCGGCAAGCAGCCGTTCAAGGTAACTTCCATCACTGAAGTCCATGCCCGCTACTTGCGCGAAGGAAAAATTAAGCTACGCAAAAACAGCCTCGATGGTGCCGTCACTTACCACGACCCGTGCCAGATTGCGCGAAATGCCGGCGTCATGGACGAGCCGCGTTACATCCTGAGCCACCTCACCGACGATTACCGGGAAATGTCGGCGGAACCAAAATACAATTGGTGCTGCGGCGGCGGGGGCGGCTTGGTGGCCCTGGGCGAGGAGACCATCGATTTCCGCATGAAATCGGCCAGGGTCAAGGCCGATCAGGTAAAAAACACAGGCGCACCCATTCTCGCCACGGCCTGCGAGAACTGCCACACCCAGCTCAGCAACCTGAACGATCATTACAAGATGAATGTGGACGTCCAATTTTTGTCGTCTATGGTCGCCGACCAGCTGGTTCAGCAATAAGCGCATTTTTGCGCCAACCTTGTAACCGGGAATCCGGTAATCACGGCGGTTCACCTGACACACCGGGGAGGCGAAACGCCGCCGGGGCCAGTTGCCAGTTTACCGGTTCCACATGGAGGAGAAGAGGAGGAAGACATGAACAAGCGGTTTTTAAAACACATCTTTATTCTGATAATGGCACTTGCCGTCACCACACCGGCGTGGGCCACCAACGGCACCAACCTCATCGGTGTCGGCCCGACTTCTCGCGCCATGGGCGGCGCGGGTGTTGCCGCGCCGCAGGATGCCCTCAGCGCCATTTTTGACAATCCGGCCGGCATGTGCTTCGGGGCTTACTGCCCGGGGTCGGAATTCGTATTCGGCGCAACGATGTTTTCGCCCAAAGTCAAAAGCACGGTGAAAAATCCGGCTGGGACGGCGTCTGCGGAGAGCCAGATGAAGCCCTCTGTCATTCCCGCGGTGGGGGTTTCCGCGCCCATCAATCCCAAATGGCGGTTCGGTATTGGCGCATACGGGATTTCCGGCATGGGCGTGGATTACAAAAACGAGGCCGCCCCCTATGGCGACATGTTCACCAAACTCGAAGTCATGAAATTTGCACCGAATGTGGCCTACATGGTCAATGACAACTTCTCCATCGGTGCCAACATCAGTGTCTCTTACCAGAACCTGGATCTTGGTGAAGGTGGGAACCATGACTATGGGTATGGCGCCCAGATCGGTCTCATTTACAAAGTCGGTCAGGTCTCTTTAGGCGCCGCGTATACGACGCCCGTCGGTGTCACGCATAAAAACGTGTCCACGTTTGGCTCTGGAACGCCCAATAATCCCAACTACGCGGCCAAAACCTGGTTCGACCTGGAACTGGAAAGCCCGGCGGTTTATGCCGGCGGCATCGCCTGGGAGCCGAACAGGGATCTCTTGTTGGCCTTTGACGTCAAATTCCTGCCGTGGTCCAGTGCCGCGGGATACAAGGATTTCGATTGGGACGACCAGACGGTTTTCATCCTGGGCGCCCAGTACAGGGTTACCCCGAAAATCGCCCTGCGCGCCGGCTACAACTACGGCAACAACCCGGTCAAGGAACACAATGGGTTCAACCCGGCCCAAAACATCAACGTACAGGGGACGCTCATCCCGGCACCGACATACGAGCAGTTCCGCATCATCGGCTTCCCGGCCGTGGTCGAGCAGCACGCCACGGCGGGTCTCAGTTGGTCAATCACCCCGACAGTCATCATCGACCTGTCCCTGATGCATGCCTTTGAGCAGGAGATCAGCCAGTCCGATATCAGCAACACTTTTTCCCAAACCTCGTCACTTGAAGAGACCTCGATGTCATTTGGCCTGACTTGGAGGTTTTAGCACCAAACACCTAGCCGAGGTGTCACATACCAAAACGGGCGCTCCATCATGGAGCACCCGTTTTGTCATTTATTAAAGCCTGCTTTTACATATTTTCCTTGTGCGGCACAGATTTTCTCAAGTGACCTTCCATTACAACGGAATCTTGGGCTTCCACATGAAATGCTGCGGTATGTGCACGATTCCGAGTTGAATGCTCAGGGAGTTTCACTCATATTCGGCTGCCACCCACGCAGTCCCCAGGCCAGGGCAATGACCGCGGCTAAAGAAGCGATGGTGGCGGTAGCGGCGGTAGCGGTAATACCGCCGGCCGTCCAGATATAGCCACCGGTCCAGGCGCCTATGAAGCGGCCCGTCCCCGCAGCGGCAAACAGGCCGGACATCATGGTGGCGCGGGCGTCGGGCAACAATTCCGTGCTCAGGGACATTCCCGAGACAAAGGTAAATTCATAGCACACAAAAAGAATAAAAAGTCCGCAGAGTGCCAGCGGGAGGGAAACCCCAAAAAACGGCAGCAAGGCGTTGCAGGCCGCCGTTAAGAAGGCACCGAGCAGGATCATGCGTTTCAACCCAAGACGATCCGCCAGCCACACGGTTATAATCTCCCCGAAAAGCTCAGCAACACCGATTACGCTGGTGCTGGCGCCCAGGGCAACGATCCCAAGGCCGAAAGCCCCTTCCAGCCAGGCGCCATAAACAACGAAGAGGGTGTCGTTGGCCAGACTCAGGAACAGGGCAAAGCCGAGCGCGCCCAGTGCCGGGCGCGAACGGGCCAGGGTGCGCCACAGGGCCCAGAATTCGGGGCCGCCCTCCCGATCCCGGCGCGGTCGGTCAGCGGGGATGACAATGGCAATGCCGATGAGTCCCAAAACGCCGGTCCCGCCGAGGACCAGAAACGGCGCATGCCAGCCCAGCCGGTCTATGACCACCCCCATGACCGGAATACCGATCAGCGTGCTGCCGGCCCAGGCCAATTCAAGCAGTCCAATCACCATGCCCCGTTTGGTAAAGGGGACCTGTTCACCCACATACGCCTGGAGGGCCGCGTCGAATATATTTTTAGCCAAACCGGAGAGGAAGAGGGCCGCCAGCACGGTGGCATACATGGGCAGTATACCGGCGGCGAACATGCCGATAATCAGCATGCTCATACCTACCAGCATCATCAAGCGATACCCGAGGCGATCAGACAGCGGACCGAAAACCAATCCCAGGATACCGGTCGCCTGATTGACGCCAATGGCTGCGGTGACGGCGGCCAGCGGGACATCCAGGCCCCGGCTTAAAGCCGGGGCGAAGGGGTAGGCAAAACGCCGGGCCGTGTTCAGTACAATCCGCCCGAACACCACTGTGCCGACCCTGGGGATAAAGCCGCTGCCGGGATGGGTAGCCGCATGCTTGTTGGAAGGTGTGCGCATCCTTGCCATCCGATTTGGATTAGACCCGTCAAACCCCGAAATTTCCGAGTTTACCGCTTATAATTCTAAAAGCAACCAGAAAAGGAAAAGAATTGAAGAACCTGTCAAAACATGAAAAGATCTTAGAAGTGGTTTCAAGTTGTGTTCTACAAATGCTTCGTAACCATGGAATGATTTAGATGACTTATAATTTTGATCCGGATCGCTGGTATGCCGACGAACAAGCCATGCTGGAACATCTGGTGCAGCAGGGCCGACTCACCCGGGAACAATTTGAACGCCAAGCGGAGGCCCTGAACAAAAAGTATGAGGACATGGTCAAGCGACTGGATGGCACTTACCAACTTCCGGAATGAATGCGATGACACAAGGAGAACTATCGCCGCGGGGTGGCGCTGAAGATAGGTTGTTGAAGACCCGCATAGCTGCCGCCGGGGGCGCCATCTTGATTGGCACGGCCATCATGGCCGCCAAATTCTACGCCTGGCACTTGACCGGATCCAGTGCAATTCTGTCGGATGCCCTGGAATCCATCATCAATGTGGTGGCCGGCGGCTTTGCCCTGGCGGCCGTGATTGCCTCGGCCCGTCCGCCGGATCATGATCATCCTTACGGTCATGGCAAGATAGAGTTTTTCTCGGCCGGATTTGAAGGGGCGCTGATTATCCTGGCGGCCTTCGGTATCTTCAAGGTGGGCCTGGAGCACCTGCTGCATCCCCAACCGCTGCCACACCTGGGGGTCGGGCTGCTGGTCCTGCTGGGGACGGCCGTAACCAACCTGCTGCTCGGGCTGGTCCTTCTAAAGCTTGGGAAGAAGACGGAATCGCTGGTGCTGGAAGCCGCTGGGCAGCACATCCTGACGGATGTCTACACCTCCGGCGGCGTGCTGCTGGGCCTGCTTCTGGCTCATCTGTCCGGCTGGTACTGGCTGGACGGTACCATTGCCTGCCTGGTGGGGGTTAATATCCTGCGGACGGGGCTGCGTCTGGTCCGGCGGTCTTTCGCCGGTTTGATGGATGCCATGGACCCGGATTTGTTGCAACGGGTGGTTGAGCTCATAAATAAAAACCGCCGGCCCAATTGGATCGATATTCACCGCCTGCGGGTGTGGCGTTCGGGGCGGCATGTACATATCGACCTGCATTTGATTTTACCGGGTGACCTCCCATTGGATGATGCCCATGCCGAGGCCGGCTATCTGGAAGACGCCCTTGCAGCCGGCTTCGAGGGCCATGCCGGTGTCCTGGTGCACATGGACCCCTGCATCGATGCGGCCTGTGCCGGTATGATGCAGTCCCATGCACCGGCCGAGTGGGAGCCGGCCGTGCTGACCCGGCAGTTTGCAACCGCCGACTGCCGCACAGTAGACCGACCGGAAGACCGGAACCGGTGCGGTGCCGTTAGAAATGAAAACTAACTGTCCTGGCCCCACGACCAGGATGAATTCTAAACAGTCTGAAGACCTTAAGCCTTTTATCGCTAAACCTGAATTATGAAAACACGTTCACCCCAACCACTCGTTGAACTGATCGGCTTTCCCATGGACCTGGGCGCAGATCGCCGCGGCGTCGATATGGGGCCGTCTGCCCTGAGAATTGCAGGCATCACTGAAAAACTGGAAGCACTCGGCTATGCCGTGATAGATGGCGGCGATATCCCGGTGCGTATCCAGGAGCAGCAGCAGGTCAGGAAACCCAACTTGAAATATGTGGGCGAAATCGTGAAAACAGCTGAGCTTCTGGCCGCGCAGGTGTGCAGTTCCCTGGAAGCCGGGCGTTTTCCCCTGTGCATCGGGGGAGACCACTCTATGGCCCTGGGCAGTATTGCCGGCATAGCCGAATTTTGCCGGTCCCGGGGAAGGACACCGGGCGTAATCTGGCTGGACGCGCATGCTGATATGAATACGGATAAAACCAGCCCATCGGGCAATATTCACGGGATGCCCCTGGCGGCCTCACTCGGAATCGGCAGTTCCCAATTAACCCGGATATCGGGAATTGCCCCCAAGGTACGACCGCAGCATTGCGCCCTACTGGCTGCGCGCCAGATCGATCCGCAGGAAAAGGAAACGATTCGCAAAGTCGGGTTGCCCGTCTATACCATGACTGATATCGACCGTCAGGGTATCGGCGCAGTCATCGACCGGGTCCTGGCCGATATCCTGCCCGGTATCGATTACCTGCACGTGAGTCTTGATCTGGACTGCGTCGATCCGGGCGTCGTCCGTGGCGTGGGTACGCCGGTCCCCGGCGGACTCACTTACCGGGAAGCGCACCTGGTGATGGAAACCATTGCCGAATGCGGCTGCATGGCCTCCCTGGAAATAGCCGAGGTCAACCCGATCCTGGATCACAAGAACCACAGCGCGGAATTTGCCGCCGAAATAGTTGCGTCGAGTCTAGGGCTGCGTATCATATAGAAAGCCATTTAAAAAAAGTCTTCCTGTCCGGCATAGCCGGTAGGCGACGCCTGATTGGCCCAATCTTCAGCCTGCGCTTAAGCTACGGCAGGTAGCCTTTGTTGGACGCAACTTTTAAGCCCTCGAAATACGGCAGTATGTCTCCGGCTAAAAAGTCGAGTCCGCCGCACCTTGGGCCAAAAACCAAGTTTAAAATGGCTTCCGTGAAAATAGGCGCGTTGATTTCAGGATGCTTATTCCGATCAAAGTCAAATGCTATGCCGGCTATCGTGGCGAAGAAGAACCACGGGCGCTTGAAATGGGCGCCAGCACCGTTGAAATCGATGCAATCCTGGATCGCTGGCTCAGTCCGGATCATCGTTACTTCAAGGTTGCCGATACGGATGAATGCATTTATATCATTCGGCATGACCTGAACGCACAGGCTTGGGAACTGGTGTATTACCGGCATCCGGATGCGCGGGGAAAGGGCTGACTGGCCGGTTCCATTTCCACCGTCAGGCCGGATTTGATCCAGCCTCAAGGAGGCTTATTCCAGCAACCCGTAATTCTCGTGTAAAAAAGAATCAAAAGCCAAAATCGAATATTCTCGCGCAGAGACGCAAAGGCGCAGAGTAAAACAATATAGTTCCGGCTTCGCCGGTTAAATCTTAAACTCTAAAATCACTGTTTTTCGGTCTGTTTTTTTGCGCGGCAGCGCGACATATTTCTGCCTTTGACCTTCTCTGCGCCTCTGCGTCTCTGCGCGAGAATATTTTTGATTTTTTAGTTTTTCGGTATTCACGCTTTTATCGGAGAGGCACACGCCACATGCATCGAATAAGGGTTGACATGTTCAGGGCGATACAACTGGTCGGGTTGATGGTGTTTATTGTTTTGCTTTTTTATGGCGGTGCCTTGGCCCAGTCGTCCGGTGGGATCACAGCGGCGGTTTTACCGTCGCTGATCGAAAGTGTGCGCGTGCAAGGCCCCCTCGAGTTTTGCGGTGAAGCGGTACCCCTGGATCGACAAGGTGTCAGGGAGCGGCTGGAAAAAGAATTACTGTTGACCCTCTGGGACCGGCCGCAGGTCATCTTGTGGTTAAAGCGCTATCCGCGGTACATGCCGCATATTGAAAAAATGCTGGCGGCGGAGAACTTGCCGGGCGACATCAAATACCTGGCCATCATAGAAAGCGCATTGCGGCCCCATACCGGATCTCCCAAAGGCGCAGTCGGCTTCTGGCAGTTTACCCGGGATACCGGGCGGATATATGGATTACAGGTGGACACCCGCAAAGATGAACGCCGTAATCTATTTTATTCTACTGCGGCGGCCATTCGCTATTTGAAATATTTGTATGACGACCTGGGTTCCTGGTCCCTTGCCGCGGCGGCTTACAATATGGGCGAAGAGGGCCTCAAAGCCGAAATTCTGGCCCAGGAGACCGGCGATTATTACAGTTTGTATCTTTACCTCGAAACCCAGCGCTATCTATTCCGGGCCATTGCGGCTAAAATGATTCTGGCCGATCCCGCGAAATATGGTTTCAAGGTGACGGCCGAAGATGTCTACCCCTTGCTGGAATTCGACAAAGTACAGGTAGAATTCGACCAGGATGTCGGCCTCCAGGTGCTTGCCCGGGCCGCCAATTCTGATTTCAAGACAATAAAAGAGCTCAACCCTGAGATCCGGGGCCATTACCTGGCTCCCGGCTCTCACCAGGTACTGATTCCCAGGGGAACGTCAGAAGACTTCAATCGTCAGTTTTCCGAACTGCTGGAGCAATGGCTTGTCCGGCACAGCAGTATGATCTACATCGTCAAAAAGGGCGACAACCTGACCGCTATTGCCGAGCGCTACAACGTGCCGCTGCCATCGTTGTTCATCTGGAATCGGCTGAAGGTCAACCAGCACATTCATCCCGGAGATCGTTTGGTGATCTATCCCAATAACCCTGAAACTGCAACACCGTCTCATCCTGAAATGTCCACGGAAAAGGAAGTGCCATGACAACCCAGTCTACCGATTGTGCACCGGTTTATCATTTTAGCACGGAAATTCGGGTCCGCCTGCCGGAAACGGATGCGATGGGGGTCGTGTTCCACGGCAACTATTTTACCTACCTGGAAGTAGGCCGGGTGGACTACCTCACAAACTTGGACCTCTGCGAGGGCAACCGGCCCATCAGTGAATTTGAAAATGTAGTGGTGAGCGCTCATCTCGATTTCAAACCCCCTGCGCGGCTCAACGAAAAGCTAATTATCGATGTGCGCACCCGGGAGATTCAAAACGCCAGTTTTACTTTTGAATTCCGCATCCGCCACAAAGCCCGTAACCGCCTGGTTGCCCTTGGCCATACCACCCACTGTGCTATCGATGAGGAATACCGGCCCATACCAGTATCCGACCATTTTAGAGATGTCATCGCCGCTTTTGAAGGGTGGGAAACATAGAAGCTATCTCAAAGCAGTTTTTTAACTCAATCTCGGCGTTGGACACTTGTTTTAAATCCTCGAAATACTAAATGTATTCCTCCGGTTTAAACCAAACGTCCGCCTTGACCTTGAGCTAAAATCCAATTTTGAGATAGCCTCTGGCGTCTGTCAGCTTTATTATAGACCAACAAATTCCACGATTCGATTTTCCAGATACACATAGAAAGGGTTCCAGCGCTGGCGCAGCAAGTCGGCGGCCGGGACCTGGAGGACGTTTCTCTCGCCACGGGGGGTCAGGCTGCCGAGGCTGACCCCAGGGCTCTCTTCGGCGGCGGCACCGCCGTATAGCGGATCGCTTTCCGGAAAGGGCAGGGCCACGTGCGACAGGGAGTAAATACCTTCCGGCCAAGCAAAATCGATGGTGTTTTCCGAGGCTTCCACGGTGCCGGCGGCATGGTGTCGGATCATCACTTGGGGGGCTTCGGCATCCCGGTTGGTAACAAGGCTGACAGCAAATGTCAGGTCGCTCCCGGACAGCAGCGGAGCAATGCTCTCCTCGGGAGGGCGGCTGAGCATTTCTTTTATCTCCACACGGCGGTTGATATCGAAGAGTACCAACTCGTGGTTGCCCTTGGGGAGGCGCTTGAACAGACCGTCCACCACCGCAGGGGTACTGACCGTAGCATCCACGATGGATTGAAAGGCCAGGACCGGCGGAAACTTTTTCAGCAGGCCGGTATTCTGTAATTGGTTAAACTGTTTTTGGATTTCCAGGGTCAAACGATAGACCTGATCGCCGGCGTTTACGGCAAATGAGTTGTATTTAAAGGGGTCGTATTCCGGACCGATCGAGTTCCAGGCCAGTTTATCCAGTCCCAGCAGGTGACCGATTCGGGCCTGCCAGACGGCCAGGGAGGCTAAGCCGGTTACACCGATGGAGGGGGATATCAGGACCAGGCCCTTGACACTGGGCAAGTTCATGTTCTCAATAGCCTCGAGTGCGTAGTGCACGGCCAATGCCGCCCCCGTGGAATATCCCACGATAAAGATTGGCTTTCCGGGCACAGTTTTATGCAGATATTCCAGGGCGAGCTTTGCAGCGGCGGCCATATCTTGCCATTTGACTTCAACAAGTCCGGCTGGAACGGTCCCATGCCCCGGCAGGCGCAGGCCGATAACCCGGGCCCCGGCCCGGTGCAAGCGCTGTCCGATTGTCTGCAGGCTGTAAGGCGAGTCGGACATGCCGTGCAGCAGCAGAACGCTCATTTTGGGGTTTTGGGATTCCAGTTCGAAGGTCCGGTTCCAATTGCGCGGCCAGCGTTCCGGATCGGAGAAGCTCCCGCGGTGGTAGCGGTTGATGCGGCGGCGATCTTCCGGGTCAATGTAATCAAGTACTTTTTTATCGAGCTGGGCGAAGAGTTTTTCTTCCCACGCCAGGTAGCCATTGAAGTCCTGTACCGTTGATTTGGCGGTGAATTCGGCACCCAGGTCAACTTTGTGCCAGATATCAAGGTCAGGGCGGCTGTTGAGGTACACGACGAAGACCATCACGAGCACCGTAAACCCACCCAGGGTAAGATACCCGAGGGCCTTCAGGATTCGACGAATCGGTTTGCCCGGTAATGTTCGCATGGTTCAGCTCTCATCGGATGAACATGATTTTCGATACGAGCGACGGTTAGCGATTAGAATAATTAGATCACTGACTGTAGCAAAGGGCCCAAAATTAAGCACCCCATGCCATTGGTGGACAGGCCTTCAAAACCGGCTGACTTATAGCCGGGGTCCACTTTTAGCAATCAATCTAGTACGTATGTTGTTGGAGAATAAGAGTACGTTGCCCGATGTTATTTTTCAAATCCATGGCCAAAAGTTAAGTAGAAGCCCCAATTTCCATCTTTGCCAAAAGCGATATCGCCGCGGACTACCATACCTTCATCATTTAATCTGTAAAATACCCCTACACCACCACCCGGAAATAATTCATTGCTCCCTTCTTCCTCATCAAAGCCATAAAGATACGCTACGCCGGCAAAGGCAGCGAGTCCCCATTTTTTATATAGCGAATAACGAAAATCCGCTTCCGCCATTGTCATGTGGGGAGCCAAATATTGCCTTCGTGTATAGCCCCGCAAGTCTACAGATGAGTACCCACTATTGGGGGCACCATCCGCCCACCGCCCCCTGACATGCGCAGCCAATACGTGATCTTTGATAGGATGGTAGTATTGATAGTCGGCAGTAAGAGCATCAAATGAAACCTGTCCACCCAAAGATTCCCTGTAGGCAAAGTTGTGCGCTTCAAAAACTTGCCCAGTCGATGGAGAATATTGATTGTCGCGTGAATCATATTGTGTGTACAGCCCGACCGCGTTGGATCTGAATCCTGTTAGACCAATATGTTGCAGGACCTGTCCTGAAAGTACATTGTCACCGGTTATTGCGTAGTTGGTTGAGATAAATTGAGGCCCCAAATACCAACGGCCATAAATCCCATACGCATATCGCAGGGCATACAGATCCAAGGCATCGGTTGTCTGTACATTCAAGCCACTTCCCAAAAAGTCTGAATAATCGTTTTTTATTTCGCCTGTTACAATGGCTGCATTTAAGCGGTGTTTATCCTCTTTAAGGTGTGTTTTTGCAAAGGCGCCAAGATACCAGGAGTTTGTGGTACTGTACGTTCCGGCTATGCCGATTAGTGAAGCTGGCGACTTTTCATCAAATTGTTTGACGTAGCCAGCCAATACCCCTGCGGCCGTTGAAATTTTCGGATCGCTACTTAATAGAGGTGTGATTAACCAGGGTGAATCTTTTTTTTCCTTCTCAGGAGCAGCTTCGAGTTTTTCATCCGTTTTGGCTGCTTTCACAGTATCGGCAATTACAGGTTGAGCCAGGAACAAAGCCAAGCATACCAACAGGTAAACAATCGGCGCATTTCTTTTTCGCCTCCAATTTTTCCATTCCATAATGATTTTAGGGAGACCAAAAGAGTATCGCGAGTGCTGATTTTCCGAGAAAATCCGACAATATTGAATTTTTCCCGAATTGAACATTTCAGGTCCGCCCTAGTTGGAAGCGGCGCTGACCGTGAGTGCCCCCGCCGCAATGGCCACGCCTACAATCATGATGACGATCAGCGAATCCTTGGCGTCTTGTTGGGTGAAATGGGATATGTCCTGGCCGTTCAAGGTGGTGGACGGCGTTTTGGTATCGGAAAACCCTAAAGGTACGGATAGCATGGCGCCAAATCCGGTGCTGTCCTGGGCATAGCGCTCAGCGTTGCCAAACGGTGACGCGCCGATATTCATCTGGCCAATTTTCAGATCGAAGGCCGCCGCCTGTCCGGAGGCCAGGAGAAGAATGAGGGCAATGGTAAAAGATCGTTTCAGTAGTATTTGCATGCTGGCCCTTGGATTAGAAGTAAACTTTGGCGAAGAGCAGGCCGCCCAGATACTGGTATTCGAGTTGACCCTTCAGGTTGATTTCCGGGTAATTTTCACCTTCGGCTTCGACACCCAAATTGAACGTATCCACGGCCAGGCCGAAACCAACGTGTTTGAAGGCCTTCCATTCCACACCAATTGAGGAGCTGTAGATAGAACCTTTAAATTGCCCATATTCAAGGTAGAAAATATCGAATTTCGTGCGTAAAAACCATTTGGGCGTCAGGGCGAAATCTGCTCGCAGGCCGATTACCGGCAGGGGGGCCGTGAAATTCTCTGACACCTGGGTGGACAACAACCCCGATGCGTTAAGTTCGAAAGAAATCGGCATGACGTACAACCCCAGCCCGGCAGCGATATCGATGCGATCATCCAGGAGAAAGGAATAGCTGTAGGCGGCTTTGTAAACATCCACGTCAAACTGGGTATTCACGTCGGTGCCGATTGGCAACGTGACGCCGTCTATGACGATGTCCTGCCCCAGCACGGTGTCCCCGTCCCGGCGCAAGGCGAACCAGGACAGGTCTGCCCGGTGACGCATGTTGTCGCTAAACCGCCAGGAACCGGCCAACCGGAAAACAGTGCTAGTTGCGTCCAGACCGAGCGCCTCTTCCACGTCGATACTGACGCCCAGCCCTTTAGCGGAAAGGCGGATGTCGCTGCTGGTCGAAGACGCAAATGCTCCCGCGGCGATTGTGTATTTCGACCAGGGTAGCTTCCCGGCCTCTTTTTGGGTGTCTTTGTCATCTGCAAAAGCAGACGGGCAGATCGCTGCCAGGAGAACCACCAGGATTACCTGAAGGGCAAGTATACGCATCGATGCCTCCTTTCATGACCCCGATTGTGATGCCACACGATAATATCCGAGTAGGGTGGCCGATCTTACCCGGAAATAGAGGCTTGCGTTAAGAAGGTTCATGTGTCGAGAAAGCGATTGTCAGGTGAATCGCTGCCAGGCGGCGGCCAGTCTTTTGGCGCGGGCCTCCGCTGCGATGGAAAGGATCGCCTTGTCGCGCTGCCAGGCGGAACGAAGGGGCGGCGCTACTTGCTCCCAGCATGGTGCGGAGCTTTCCAGAAATGATTGCATGGCAGCGGTTGCACCGGCGGTGGCAATATGGGTTTCAGGTGCTGTGTAGTCGGCCCCGGCGATCGATCGGAGGGTTGCCAATAAGGCAATGAGCTGTTCTTTTACTGGCCGGGGCCAGTCGAAACACTGGCCGATGCGCATCTGGTAGCCAGAGATGGCAGCCATGACATGCAGGTCCTCAATGGTCCGAAACGGTTTGATGTAGCGAATATGGCCGTCATCAGGGAGAATGTCAGCCCTTGTTACCCTGACACTGGAAAATTCGACCTGACCGTGACTGATTTCAGGCAGGATGGTCAGGGGTTTGTCCAGGGGTTTCACTTTTATACCGCCTTGAGTCTTATTCACCCGCACCAACCGCAGCTGGTTTTTGCCATCGGTACTTTTGCCGGTCGAGGCGGCCACCAGCATTAAATCGGCCTCTTGACCGCAGGTGACGAAATATTTTGTACCACTCAGGCTCCAGGCGTCCCCTTCCTTTTCGAGCCGGCAATTGATGTGGGCTGGGTGGACACCTTTCTCTTTGCTGATGCACAGGGCGGGGACAGGATCTTTCGGCAGGTCGGGTAGCAGGCGGTGCAAAGCCGTCCAGTATCCCACGGCAAAAGCATAAGCCGGACAATTGGATAGAAAGCCGCCGGCAATTGCCATATCCACGGGTTCGGACCAGGGTGCCAGATGCTCTTTGTTGTGTCGCTTCCAGACAACCACCGAATTAAATTTACCTGGCACCGTTCCCGGATTCGTAGTGAGGAGCCAGTGTAATATGCGCAGGTCGTTTTCAGGCATTCCAATCGTTTCCTGTTGGTAGGTTTATCTTTTATCGATCCCGATTATAAAGGAAGCCTAAAGCACCAACTCCTTGATAAACTCCGTCAACTGGTTCAAATTCTGGCACGGCCGCACTTCATGGCAATAGGACTCGTACGTGCGCATCTCACTGTCCCCGGAATACCAGAAAGGCACGCTCTCGGGATTAAGCCAGATGACCCGGCGGCATTTTTCACGCATTTCGTCCAGGATGCCTTCCTCCGGGTTGGAGTAGTTGCTGCGGCCGTCGCCGATGATGATCAGGGTGGTCTTTTTGTTCAGGGCATCCATGTAGCCGGCCTTGAATTTGCGCAACGTGTATCCGTAATCGGTCGAACTCCCATATTCGATATCCGCTTCGTGCAGCACTTTTTCGATGGCCTGGTTGATTTCATACGCTTCGAACAGCCGGGTGACCTCGCACAAACCGGCGATGAAGATAAAGCTGCGGACCTTGGTAAAACACTCCTGGAGCGAGTAGAGCATATTCAGCATAAATTTGGCGGAGGACCAGACCGAGCCGGAGACGTCACAGAGCACCACGATCTTCCCCTTGCGCGGTGGTTTCCGGCGACGGACAATCTCCAAGGGAATGCCCTGGTATTTGGCCGCCCGGCGCAGGGTCTTTTTAATGTCGATGGCTCCACGTTGGCGGTTGGCATAGCGCCGACTGAGCGTGTCCTTTAACTTTCTGACCAGCTGACCGATCACCGCACGCATCTGTTCGACTTCCCGCGGGGTGAGGGTGGTAAAGGCAATTTCGCCCAATTCATTGAGGTGCTTGTCCCAGTTCAGCTTTTTATTGATCGGGATATCCTCTTCCGGATTTTTCCGGCTCAGCAGGCGGCGGGCTGTATCCAGACGAGCGTTGAGATGGTTTTCTATATCCTGGCGGGTTTCCCAGTCCAACATGTCGCGCTGGTCAGCCAAAAAGGCGACTGCGGCACGGCGTGTTTTTTCAATCGCCCGCATCAAGGGAAAGCGGCGCACCAGTGAACCGAGGTTCGACCCCAGGCCGCGTCCCCCGGAATCACCCTCCGATTCGATCTCGCGGAGCAGCTCCAGATAGGCGTGGGGGTCATCGGCGAGAAAGTCCCGGATCGCCTGGTCGGCCGGCTGGCGATCTGGATCGGTGGCCAGCGATTCCAGGATCTGACGTACATTTTCAGCAACCGGCCGGGAAGCAGTGATCTCCTCGTTAATCCGCATTTCGTGGAAAAAGAGGTGGTAGAGATCATCGAACTTTTTCTGGTCGCGCAAACTCTTGGCAAAGTTTGCGCGCAATACCGCGGAAAACTGGCGTTCATCCAACGGATTGACCAGCCGTAGTTGGGCGAAGCAATCCAGGACTTCCGACGTCGAAACCCGCAGGCCGGCGGCGCGGGAAGAGGAGACAAATTTTAAGACCAGGTTTTGCATGGCAGCACAGGCATCCTAAGGATCGTCATGCCGGTGAAAGCCGGTATTCAGGAAACGACTGGATACCGGATCAAAAGAGCCTGCCCTGGACATGATTCGGGGTCCGGCATGACGGTTTTATGGAGCGCTTATTGATTTACAACCTTTGCAATGTTCTCCTTTACCAGATCTGCATCCGCCCGGTATTTAACAATCGTATTGAGGGTGTCTTTGACGATTTCCGGGGAAAGGTCCTCCACCTGCAGGGCGATCAGTGATTGCGCCCAGTCGAGCGTCTCTGAAATGGAAGGCCCTTTTTTCAGATCCAGATCACGGATGGCCCGGATGGCGCTGACCACCTGGTCGGCCAGGGCTTCACTGATGCGGGGTACTTTCAGCAAGACAATTTTTCTTTCCAGTTCCAGGGCCGGGTAATCGATGTAGAGGTGGAGACACCTTCGTTTCAGGGCATCGCTCATGTCGCGGAAATTGTTGGAGGTCAGAAATACAAAGGGGATATTGACCGCCTGCCGGGTACCCAGTTCAGGGATGGATATCTGGAAATCGCTCAATATCTCCAGTAGAAATGCCTCGAATTCAGGGTCGGATTTGTCGACTTCATCCACGAGCAGGACCACCGGCTCCGGAGCCGAAATTGCTTGTAGCAAGGGGCGCGGCTGGATGAACCGCTCGGAAAAAAAGGCATCCTCCTGGGTGGCGATCCGATCGGCCGCCTCTGTTAAAGTGGCCGCTCCCACCATGAGTTCACCGGTTTTTTCCTTTAGGATTTGCGTATAGAGCAGCTGTTTGGAGTATTCCCATTCGTATAGCGCCTTGGCTTCATCAAGCCCTTCATAGCATTGCAGACGAATCAGCTGCCGGTTCAGGCCGGTTGCCACGGCTTTGGCCAATTCGGTTTTGCCGACCCCGGCCGGACCCTCAACCAGAATGGGTTTTTGGGTTGCGGCTGCCAGGTACACGACCGTGGTTATTTCACGGGAGCAGATGTAGTCGGCTCCCTCCAGTTTTAATTTCACATCATCAACGTTCGTAAACATCATAACCACCTATCTATGGTTCATTTTGAAAATTTTTCCATCAGGTTGTTTAAGACTTTTTTAAAGGTCTCGATATCTTTCTTTGAGAAGCCGGATTTAATGTCATCGTTGACCCGTTTGATGGTAACATATGCCCGGTCGATCTCGTCTGTGCCCTTTGCCGTAATGCGGATCAGAAACGTGCGTCGGTCATTGGGATTGGCAGTTCGCTTGGCCAGGCCCGATTTTTCAAGCCGATCCACCAGGCCGGTGATGGCTGAGTTGTCGATGGCCAGGATCCGGCTAAGCTGCGTCATGGTGTGGCCTTTTTGGCGCAAAAGGAATAGAATACCGGCCTGGACCGGTGTGATCGTCGTATCACTGGTTATCAACTCCTTTTTCAGATACGACATCAGCGCGTGCTGGGCACGCGACAATAAGTAAATCAGGCGATCATCATAGGGCATGGGGCCTCCTCCGGTTTATTTGACACCATCAAATGTTGACATATCAAACAAACGGGTTGGCGTAAATACCTTTCAGGCCGGGCCGATTGCGCTTGCAAAGCTGCGCTCAGGTTTCGTCAGGTTCCAGCGGTAGGGTAATGGTAAACCGGGCGCCCTTGCCCGGCTTCGAATCCACCGTCATGGAGCCGTTGTGATTTTCGGTGATGATGAAGTAGGAGACCGACAACCCCAGGCCCGTGCCGACGCCAACGCGTTTGGTCGTGAAGAAAGGTTCAAAGGCGCGTTTGCGGGTGGCGTCATCCATGCCCGGGCCATTGTCCTCGATTTCAATGTCTAGGTGCCCCCGGTTGCGGCGGATGCGCAGGGTCAGCAGGGGCGGTTTGCCAGACGGGATATGGCTGGCCATGGCCTGGGCGCCGTTTTTCAGGATATTGAGAAAGACTTGCTGCAGCTGGCTGCCTTCACAGGTGATCTGCGGAAGCCCCTTTTCATACTCCCGGCGGATTTCGATCTGCCGAAAGTCATATTTCTTTTTGAGATCGTAATCATTGGATGCCAACTCTACGGTTTTATCCAGCAGTTCCGGCAGGCTGTGCCGTTTGAGGCTTGAACCGCTCCGGCGGCTGAAGGAGAGCATGTTGTCGACGATTCGGACCGCCCGGGTGCCTGATTCAATGACCGCATCGATCATGGGGGGCAGCCCTCTTTTCTGCATGTATCGTTCCAGGGCTTCGAATTCAATGCCGCATTCTATGGCGGTATCTATGTTTTTGGGGATATTGCCGGCCAACCGATTACGCAGCACCTGCACATTCTGCAGGATACCGGCCAAAGGATTGTTGATTTCATGGGCCATCCCGGCGGCCAGGCCGCCCACTGAGAGCATTTTCTCCGATTGCACCATCATATCTTCGATCCGGACCCGGTCCGTTACATCGTCCATGCGGATAACCGCGCCTTCAACCCCGTTGGCAACCAGGGGATAGACGGTTACATCCGAAAAGCATGTCTGGCCATCTTGTACATGCAGGACTTTGGAGTCGGACTGGGGCATCCTGGTCTGAATCGCGGTTTGGACTTTTTCCATTGCATCGGCCAGCAGGGGAAAAATGGCGGACAGCCGTTTACCATGTGCTTCGTTTGGTTTGACGCCGGTCAGGTCCTCCGCGCCCATGTTCCAATGGGTGATGTGGCCTTCCAGGTCTACGCCGACGACTACGGACGGCATGGAATTGATGATATTCTGGACATAGTTTCTTTCGCGGTTCAAATCGGCGGTAGCCCGAAAGAGCGCGTCGGACATTTCGTTGAACGATGATGCCAGACGGCCCAGTTCATCCCGGGCATAGACCGGTACTTTATAGTCCAGCTGACCGCCGGCGATGAATTTGACGCCGTCCATCAGTTTTTTCAAAGGGCGGTGGACAAGGTGCTGCACTGTTAGATAGATGAGGGCCCAGGCCAGAAGCAGGGCCACAAGGCCGGTAATGATGATCTCTTTAAAGAGCGTTTCAATCAGTCTGTTCAACGTCGAAGCCGGACTGAACGTCATGGCTTCCAGGCTTTGGGCTTCCGTACCCGGAAACAGGAGAGTCTGCCTGGAATAAAAATATTTCAGGTTGCCGACCATGGCCGTCTTCTCGTCTTGTATGGAAATATCCGAATTGAGCACGGGCAGGCTGGTCACCAGCAGTTCTCCGTCTTGGGCGATACCCACGTAAGTGCCCAGCAGGTTTTGGATCTGGTCCATGGTAGATACATCCAACCGTTGGTCCACAACCAGGATGCCAACGGCGGTCCCCTGGTCGGCAAACGTATCCGGGTTGGCCATGGGCGCCTGGATGGCATAGGACGTCCGGATAATCGGTACGCCGTCATCCAGTACAATTTTGGAGGAAGGCAGGGTAATGCTCTCCCGCGAATATTCAAAAAAATCCGATCGCTTGGCGCCTGCTTGGACGTTGAAGCCGGAACTCCGGTAGAACGAGTCCGCGGACTGCGAATAAACAGTGCTGATACCGATGTCTTCCTGGGGGGGCGGTTTGAACTTATCCGCGTCGATATACCGCAGGACGCGGTCGGCCACATCGATCCGGTCCTTGAATTGCATGACATACAATCTGTTCGGGGTGATACTGAAGGATAAAACCGGTTGTGCTCCGGCGATTAGATCAAACGGTGAGACAATGTAATAGTGCAGGGCGCTAAATTCGTTGAGCGGCAACAGGGGCTGGAGCAAGTTGAGCAAATGCATCTGCGCTTGAAGATAATAGATCATCTCATCTTCTTCGATGTTTTTGGCCAGCAAGGAGCGATCCGAGGCATAATAGGGACCCATTTGTGAAATTTGACGGACCTGTTCCATAAAGCGCCGATTTTCATTCATACTTTTAACAAAGCGGCCGGCCTTGTTTTCGATTTCTATGATCCGGTTGGACAGGATCCCGGACATTTTGCGTAGTTCGCTCTGGGTAGTATCGGTGAGGTGGTTGAAGATGGATAACCCGCTGACCACGGATATGGAGACAGTGAAGACTATCAGCAGGGTCAGCACGGGGAGCAGTATTTTGTTACTGATACTGACACCCACTGAAACGTGGTTCACCTGCTCTTTATTTGTGTCTGTTGGGGCCATATTTTACGCGCTATGTGTGCATTACTTCCATTGGCGAATCAAATCATCATAGGCAATCGTAACCGGCTTGGGCCTTTTTCGAAAAGGTTTTGGCGACCCCGGCTGCTGCAGCCAATGCGCCTCGCTTTGTTTTGCGTTGAGACGCGGAGAAAACCGGGCCAGCCGCATTTTGTCCATCAGCGCATCCTGGGCAGCCGCAATATTGTCCATCGCTTGTTTCGGTGTAATCCGGCCGTTGATCGTTTTCGCGATGTTGGGCCACCAGACAGCCGATAGGGCCGGGTAGTGGGGCACATTCGGGCCGGTGTCCGTCCATTTTTTCTCTTCCGGAGAGCGGTAGAAGTCGATCAATCCACCCCATTTATACTTGACCGGATCAAGGTGTTTGGAGAAAACCGTTGATCTGCGGACCGGCGTACCGCCGACGAGAAATTTTTTCAGAGATACGGTTTTCGACACACAGAACTGGGCCCAGAGCCAGGCCATGGCCCTTTTCTGCCCCTTGATGCTGCGGGGAATCGTCCAGCTGCCGGCATCCTGGTAGCCCACTTTCATGCCTTCGTCCCACTAGCGGCCGTGGGGTGTGGGTGCTACCCGCCATTTCGGGCGGCCGTCCGGGTAGACTACGGGACTGCCCGGTCGATGGAAATCTTCATGCGACAACCAGGTGATGTATTGAAAAATTTTTTGGGCGATATCACCGCGCGATGCCTTGGGGCCGGCGTCTACCCACCGCCAGCCGGCTGCTTCCGGCGGTGCATAATCCTGCAGCCACTTGACATACTTGGTCAGGGCATAGACGGCTGCCGGGCTGTTGAGGGCACCACCGCGGGCCACGGAAGAGCCGACCGGTATATTGCCCTCAACCCGGATTCCCCACTCGTCCACGGGAAGACCATTGGGCAGGCCCCGGTCGCCCACGCCGGCGATAGAAAGCCAGGCGTCGGTGAAGCGCCACCCCAGGGAAGGTGACTTCTTCCCGTAGTCCAGGTGACCATAGACCTTCCGGCCGTCAATGACCCGGCCGGTAAAGAACGCGGCAATATCCTCGTAAGCGGCCCAATTCACCGGGACCCCAAGTTCATAGCCGTAGGCGTCCTTGAACGCTTTTTTAATATCCGGTCGTGTAAACCAGTCGTACCGAAACCAGTATAGATTGGCGAACTGCTGGTCAGGCAGCTGCAGTTGATTGCCCTCGTAATCCTGCCCAAACTCCAGGTTTAAGAAATCATTCAAGTCCAGGCCGGGATTTGTATAAGCCCGGCCTTCTTTCTGCATGTAATCCGTCAGATTGACGACGGCCCGGCTGCGCAGGTGGGTCCCGACCAGGTCCGCATCGTTGACATAGATATCATACAGGCTCTTGCCGGTTTTAAGTTGCTCCATGATGCGCTGGACAACGGAACCCTCACCGATGATTTCATGGGTCACCGTGATACCGGTGATTTCCTGGAAGGCAACGGCCAGAACATCCCGTTCCCAGAAATGGGTTTTGATATCCTCGGCCGTCGAGCGGATTTTTTTGCCCCTGAAGGGCCGGGCCGTGTCGGCGAACCACTGCAGTTTAGCCAGCGCCGCTTCGCGGGAAAGCACGGAAGGCTGGAAATGGGCGACCCATTTAGCCATGATTTCATCGTTGGTTGCGGCCGCCCGGGCTGCAGGGTAGATACCTGCCATAAGCGTCCCTATACAGGCGATGAACAGGTAAAGACATGGTTTAATATAGCCGCACCCCATTTGCGAGTAACTCCCTCCCCTGAGTGTCGATGTTCCTGGCAGGTTTTCAGTATCTTGACAGTTTACTATAAAAATACAGATTTTCAAAAATTTTATGTCGATCGGCAACCGACCGCCGCGGTGGATGGACAGTTGTGCAGTAAAAGCTTGCCGCCGCAACGCAAGATGATCTAAAGTAAATAACTCGCTAAGCAAATTTTCAATCCTATTAATGTTGATAAACAGACAGGCAGACAATGACCGTTGAACACCAAATAGCAGACCTCACCACCGAGTTAATCAAGATTCCCACCACCCACTCACGGCCGGAGGAAATCAAGCGCTGCGCCGATTTTATTGAAGATTGGCTATCCCGGCGGGATATCGAATATTCGCGCTATGACAACAACGGGATACCGGCGATTACTGTATTGCCGCGACCGCAGGCCACCGAAATCCTGTTGATGGCCCATTTCGACGTCGTGGATGCCCAGGACGAATCTCAATTTAACCCCCATATAGAAGATGGCCGGCTTTACGGCCGTGGTGCCGTCGATGACAAATACGCGGTCGCGCTCGCGCTTCTCCTGTTTCACAACCGGCTGGAGCGCATTCGCCAGGCCGGCGGGGACCAAAGCGACATGTGCTTTGGTCTGCTGGTGAACGGAGACGAGGAGATCGGGGGCGCCAACGGCGCCAAGGCTGTGCTGAAAGACATAGAACTAGATTTTTGCCTGGCCCTGGACGGCGGCTCGCCCGAGAAAATTATTACCAAGGAAAAAGGGGTTCTGCAGGTGCGGTTGACCGCGCGGGGTAAAGGCGCGCACGCAGCCCGACCCTGGTTGGGGCAAAATGCCTTTGATAGTCTGGTAGCGGATTACCAGGCGCTTCAACAGCAGTTTGCCGACCGGACTTCCGATCACTGGCACAAGACCATGGTTCTGAGCAATTGCCGGGTCGGTGATGGTTCGATTAACATTGTGCCGAGCGAGGCGACCGCCACCCTTGATATTCGCTATACCGAGCACGACGATCCCGACGCCATCCTGGCCGCTATTGAAACGGCGGCGGCCTCGGAAGTGATGCTCCTTGGGAAGGAACCGCTCTTCATCGGTGGGGCATCAACTTATCTGGACACCCTGGTGGCCTGTGTACCGGGGGTGAGTGTCGGGTTTGAACACGGCGCCTCCGATGCCCGCTTTCTAACCGCCCGCGGGATTCCCGGTGTTGTCTGGGGCGCTTTAGGTGAAATGTCCCAGCATGCGGCCAACGAGCACGTGGTCATCGCAAGCCTGGGCGCGGTTTACGACCGCCTGGATAAATTCATCACCGCCATCGAGGAAAGATCATGACGGTTGCCGCGGATCACCTGTTGGAAGTTCGTGATCTCAAAACCTATTTTTATACCTATGAAGGCACTGCCCAGGCGGTGGACGGTGTTTCTTACTACCTGGACCGCGGCGAAGCCCTGGGCATTGTGGGCGAATCCGGGTGTGGTAAATCGGTCACCGCCTCCAGTATCATGCGCATTGTCCCCGATCCGCCGGGCCGGATTGTTTCCGGAGAGATCCTGCTGCACGGGCAGGACCTGGTGCAACTCAGTCAAAAAGAGATGCGGCGCATCCGCGGACGTCGGGTCGCCATGATTTTTCAGGAGCCGATGTCCTCCCTGAACCCGGTATTTACTATCGGAGACCAGATTGCCGAGATGTTCACCCTCCACAAGGGGATGGGCAAACGGGCTGCGCTGGACGCCGCGGCCGACATGCTGGACCGGGTCCAGATACCCGCCCCGCGGCAGCGGGTGTCTGAATACCCCCATCAGCTCTCGGGGGGCATGCGGCAGCGGGCCATGATTGCCATGGCCCTGGCCTGCGAACCGGAACTGCTGATTGCCGATGAACCGACCACGGCGCTGGATGTAACCGTACAGGCCCAGATTCTCGACCTGATGCTCAATCTCAAGGAGGATCTGGGTACCGCCATTCAGATGATTACCCATGATCTGGGGGTCATCGCTGAAATGGCCGATCGCATCGTGGTCATGTATGCCGGTCGGGTCGTTGAAGAAGCGTCTACCGTCGAGTTATTTAAGAACACGCTGCACCCTTACACTCAGGGGTTGTTGGACTCTATTCCCCTGCTGGGCAGCCGCACAGCCGGTGAGCAACGGAAGCTCAATGAAATAGAGGGGATGGTGCCGAGCCTGTATGGCCTTCCACGGGGCTGTAAATTCCAAGCCCGCTGTCCCCAGGTCATGCAGATCTGTACCGAACGGGAACCCGGGTTGGAAACTGCGGCAGATGAACATGCCGTGCGCTGCTGGCTGCACATCGATCATGGAGCGCCATGAGGGAAGCTTTAATAAGAACCGAGGGGCTGCAGGTACACTTTCCCATCAAGAAGGGGCTGTTTTCCAGGACGATTGGGCATGTGTATGCCGTAGATGGGGTAGACTTCTCGCTGGAGAAGGGCGAAACCCTGGGTATTGTCGGTGAATCCGGTTGCGGCAAGACCACCGCCGGTATGGCCGTAATGGGGCTTACCCCGCCGACCGGCGGTACCGTCTGGTTTAAAGGGCAGGCTATGCACGCGATGGAGGCCGGGGAGCTGCGTCAGGTCCGGCGCCAGATGCAATTGATCTTTCAAGACCCTTATTCATCTCTCAACCCGCGTATGACTGTTAACCAGATCCTCGCCGATCCCATGGACGTACACCAAATTTACACCGGGCGGGAACGGGCGGAGCGCCTGGTATTTTTACTGGAGACCGTGGGATTGAATCCGGAGCAGGGCGCTCGCTATCCGCACGAATTTTCAGGCGGACAGCGACAGCGGATCGGCATTGCCCGGGCGTTGGCCCTGGATCCTGTTGTAATCATCGGCGACGAGCCGGTGTCGGCCCTGGATGTCTCCATCCAGGCCCAGATCATCAACCTGCTGCTGGAACTCAAGCGTGAATTCGATCTTTCCCTGTTGATCATTTCGCACGATCTGGCGGTTGTGGAATACCTGTGTGACCGCATCCTGGTTATGTACCTGGGCAAGGCCATCGAACAGGCGCCCTATGCCGCCCTTTACGGCGACCCCAAGCACCCCTACACCCGGGCTTTGTTGTCGGCGGCCCCGGTGTCGGATCCGCTGCGGGAGAAAAACCGGATCATATTGAAAGGTGACGTGCCCAGCCCCATCAATCCGCCGACCGGATGTCGGTTTCACACCCGCTGCCCAGAGAAAATGACAATTTGTGAAACAGTGGAACCCCCGTTTAAAAAGTTGCAGGACGATCACTACACGGCCTGCCATTTATACCCTTAAAATAGAGGGGATTTGAAAAAGGAATAGGAACGCTTAAATAAGAACCAACAAATGGAGGGAATCAAAATGAGACGGTTAACCTTAATGACCCTGGTGGCGGCCCTGGTGCTGGCCCTGCCCACGATGGCCCTGGCCAAAGCGGACCTGGTGGTGGCCACGGACGCCCCGCCCAAATCTATGAATCCGCATGCGTATTCCTCGGATGCCAACCTTTCCTATATGTCCAACTTCTTCGATGGCTTGCTTCAACGCAAGGCCCCGGAGGGCAAACTGGCCCCGGCCCTGGCTACGAAGTGGAAACGGCTCGACGATGTGACCTGGAAATTCGAGCTGCGCAAGGGCGTCAAATTTCATAACGGCAACAAGTTTACGGCCGCCGACGTGAAGTTTACCTTCGAGCGCATGAAAGACCCCAAGTATTCCAAACTGCTTAACATTGCCAACTCTATCCAGTCCATCAAGGCGCCGAATGATTACATGGTGATCTTCAAGACCGTCAAACCGGTACCGTGGTTTGCGGAAACCATGCATATGAACTTCATCGTTGACATGGAGTCTTCCAAGGGTCGTGATGATGGCGATTACAACACGCGGCCCATCGGGACGGGTGCCTACCAACTGGTGGAGTGGGTCAAAGGATCATATGTACGCATGAAGGCCAATCCCGACTACTGGGAAGGGGCTCCCAAGTATAAGACCGTTGATATCCGGCCCATCACCGAAGAAGCGACCCGTTTTGCGGCCCTGGCCGGCCGCCAGGTCGATATCGTCAACGGTGTCCCGGTCACACTCTTTGAACGGGTGAAACAAATGGGTCACGTCGAAATCATTGCCCGCCCGGCCCGCCGCTGCATCTACATGGGCATGAGCAACACGGCCGGCACGCCTTTTGCTGATCTGCGTGTGCGCCAGGCGATTGCCCATGCCATCAACGAAGAAGAAATCATCGCCAAGATAATGCGCGGCCAGGCCACGTTGGCCCATCAGGTTCCGGACGTCCCCACGGTCGGATACGACGCCAGCATCCAGCGGCTGCCCTATGACCCGGCCAAGGCCAAACAGCTGCTGGCCGCTGCCGGTTATGCCAACGGTTTCGATATTACCGTGGCCGGTCCCAATGACCGCTACGTCAACGACGAGAAAATCTGTGAAGCTGTGGCCAAGTATCTGGCCAAGGTGGGTCTGCAAGTGAAGCTGGATGTGAAACCCAAGTCGATTTTCTTCGACGAACTGACCGATTACAAACACCAGTTCTACCTGATCGGCTGGTTCGACGGCTCCTTTGATTTTGGTCGCTCCACGGAAAAACTGCTCCACACCCCGAATAAGGATATGGGCATGGGCACCTACAATGGGGGCAAGTTCTCCAATGGAGATCTGGATGGGCAGATCATTGCCTCATCTTCCATCCTGGATCGGGCGGAGCGCGAAAAGGCGCTGCAGGCAATCAACCGCATGTCCGTCAAGGAAGTGGCCTGGATTCCGCTGCACTACCAGCAGGACATCTTTGCCGTCGTCAAGGGCAAGAATGTGAAGTTTACGCCGCGCTCCGACCGTTGGATCGTAGCGAAAGAAATTCGTTAACCCTGTAACCGCGAGGGGGCTGCCCGGCAGCCCCCCATTTCGACATGGCCACTTATATTACCCGAAGACTGCTCCAGGGGGTTGTGGTCCTCCTGCTGGTTTCCATGGTCTGTTTCGTCATGTTCCGCTACACTGGCGATCCGGTGCTGATGTTGGCCGGCAAATATGCCACCCAGGCGGAACGCGAGCAGGTCCGCAAGGCCTATGGCCTGGATCGACCCGTATACGAACAGTACCTGACCTTTCTCAAAGGGTTGACCCGGGGAGATTTCGGGCGGTCCTACGTCAGCCAGATCGACGCTCTGGACATGATCCTGGAGAGGTTCCCCGCCACCTTCGAGTTGGCCCTGACGGCCATTTCCATCTCTTTCATTCTTGGGGTTGGCCTGGGGGTGGTGGTAGCGGTGCGACCTAAAGGCGCTGTGAGCCGGATGATTATGGCTGGTTCGCTGTTCGGGATTTCGATACCGACCTTTCTCATCGGTATCTTACTGGTCATGGCCTTTTCCGTGTACCTTAATTTACTCCCGCCTTTTGGACGCGGCGACACGGTCCAGATAGGTTTCTGGCGTACAGGTTTGTTAACCCTTTCCGGCTGGAAGCATATCCTTCTGCCTGCCCTGACCCTGTCCGGCTACCAGCTGGCTGTTTTACTACGTTTGACGCGGGCAGGTATGCGGGAAACTCTGACCGAAGAGTATATCAAGACGGCCTGGGCCAAAGGGCTTTCCCCGGCCAAGGTCATTCTCAAGCACGCCCTGCGGAATGTGTTGATTCCTGTGGTGACCATTGCCGGGCTCTCTTTTGGTGAACTCATCGCCTTTTCCATTGTCACGGAGACGATTTTCCAGTGGCCGGGTATGGGCAACCTTTTACTGACCTCCATTTTCGAGACCGATCAACCGATTATCGTAACGTATATCATGCTGGCCGCGTTTATTATCCTGACCATCAATATTCTGGTGGATCTGCTGTACGCGGTGTTGAACCCCCGGATACGCTATGACTAAATGGCTTAAATCGCGACGCATGCAAAGTTTCCTGGGCGATCCTTCCGCCCTGGTTGGCAGCGCCCTGCTGCTCGGTTTCTTGTTCGGGGCCATCTTTGCACCGCTGGTGGCGCCCATGGATCCCTACGACCTGACCAAGGTGGATCTGGCCAATTTCTTAATACCGCCGGCCTGGATGGAGGGTGGTGTAAGCGATTTTCCACTGGGAACCGATGACCAGGGACGTGGGATTTGGTCCACCATTCTTTACGGACTGCGAACATCGTTGATTGTCGGTGTGTCCGTGGTGGCCATTTCCAGCGTCATCGGCATTGTCCTGGGCATGCTGGGGGCCTACTATGGCGGGCTGCTGGATGCCTTTATCATGCGGGCGGCCGATACCGTTTTCGCCTTTTCCACCACCCTGCTGGCGGTCCTGCTGCTGGGCATGTTTGAAACCCGGGGAATTTTTACGGTTATCGTGGCCATCTGCATTGCCGACTGGGTCAAGTACGCCCGAACCATCCGGGGCAGCGTACTGGAGACAAAGGACAACGCGTATGTCCTGGCGGCCAGTGCCTCCGGCGCAAAGGATGCCCGCATCCTGTTTCGCCACATCCTGCCCAATGCCCTCCCGCCTATTTTCGTGGTCATGGCCGTGGACATGGCGGTGGTGATCATGCTCGAAGCCACCCTGAGTTTTCTCGGCGTGGGGGTGCCCCTGACCGAACCCTCCCTGGGGATGATGATTTCCATCGGCAAAAACTACGTCTATGCCGGCATGTGGTGGATGGTGGTTTTTCCCGGCGCCACCCTGATAGCCATGGTGGTGGGGATCAATTTGTTTGCCGATTGGTTACGCGAAGAACTTAATCCAAAATTGTAATGTTCGGATCTGGTGTAATGTAGTTATTCCCCTTTGGCACCAGTGTCGAAGAATTTTTATCGATTTCAGGTGAAGCAAATGCCTGCCATAGCACAAGCCAGCCAGTCCAGATCAGCATTCATGCATTCATCATTTTGTTCATTTTCTTTCGCGTGAAAGAAAACGAACCAAAAGAAAAGCCAGTGGTACGCGGCCCTGCGGGCTGCCCTGTGCTTCTCGAAGCGGGCGGGCGCTCTGAAACTCGCTGGTGCTCAAACAGTCAGAGCGCCTGTTTCGCCCCCTTCTGCGATGCTCGGCGCGTCCCAAAGGGTGGAAGGTCAAAACCAAATAGATTGTTTCAAATGTGGATAGGGGCTCGTTGGCATGTTCACAAGATTCCGTGGCTTTACTATTTAAGGTGAGGTTTTAAGTGGGGCGACATAATCCACCGTCAGGGTGACGGCTCCGAAATCTTCGTCCACTTTTCCCTTCAAAACAAAGGGCCGGCTACGGTCGAGCATGGCGCAGAACCGGCTGTAGGCCTCGGGAAAGAAAGTGGTTTCCACGAGGCCGGTTTCATCTTCGAACGTCAGAAATTCCATGGGATCGCCATGTTTGGTGTGCACCACTTTGCCGGTGATCAGCAATCCGGCCATAGTAACGCGGCGGCCGGAATGGCGTTTCAGGTTTTTGGATTTTACAATCCCAAGGCGATTTACATCTCTGGCGAATAGCGTCATCGGGTGCCGGCGGCATAAAAAGCCCAGGACCGTGTATTCTCGCCGCAGGTTTTCCCTGGGGTCGTCTTCCGGGAATTTCGGTTTTGCAACCGGTGTCGCCCGGTCGAACAACCCCGGTGGTTTGGCGGGGTTTTGCCGGGACTTGATCCAGCAGGCCAGCTCCCATAGCAGTTCGCTGCGGCTGCCGCCCGCGTGCAGAACGTCGCAGGCGCCGGCGTGGATCATGGCCCGGGCTTCCGGTTCGTCCGGGCGGACGCGTCTTAAAAAATCACCCATACTCTTAAATGGCCGGGCCTGTCTGAGGGCCACGATGCGGTGCCTGGTTTTCTGGCCCAGGTGCTTTAAAGAAAGCCAGCCCACGCGCATGGTATTGCCCTGGCCGGTCCAGCGGATATCGCTGGCGTTCACGTCCGGCGGCCGGATGGTGACGCCCATGCGCCGGGCCTCGGAGACATAGGCAAAGGTACTGTAAAAGCCGCCCATGTTGCTGATGACCGCGGCCATGAATTCGGCCGGGAAGTGGGTTTTCAGGTAGGCCGCCTGGAAGGAGACCCGGGCGTAGCTGGCGCTGTGCGGTTTACAGAAACTGTAGCCGGAAAAACTCATCATCATGTCCCAGACCGCGGCGATCTGCCGGTTGGTGACCCCTTTGGCCCGGGCCCCCATGACAAATTGCTTTTTGTAATCTTCCAGCTTGCGGCCCGGGTCTTTTTTAGACATGATTTTACGCAGGCCGTCGGCTTCTGCCGCCGAGAAGCCGGCCAGGGCTTCCGCCGTGCGGGAAACATCTTCCTGGTAGACCATAATCCCGTAGGTTTCCGCGAGGACATCCTCGAGCAGGGGGTGGGTCGGCTCCCACTGTCCGCCGTGCAGCCGCCGGACATATTCACGGATGAATTCATTGGCGGCCGGCCGGATAATGCTGCTGTGGATCACCAGGTGCTCGAAATCGCCTACCCGGGCCTTTTGCTGCAAAAGGCGGGTGGCCGGGCTTTCGATATAGAAACAGCCCATGGTTTTGCCGGCCGCCACCGCTTTTTGGGTGGCTGGATCGCTTTCCGGGTCCCAGCGGCGCTCGTCGAAATGGGTACCGTTTTGCCGCAGGTTGGCGATGGCGTCCCGGATGACACCGAGGCTGCGGTTGCCCAGCAGGTCGATCTTGACCAGGCCGGCCTCCTCGGTGGCGTCTTTTTCCCACTGGATAATGGGGACCCCTTTGGGGGCCTTTTCAACCGGGACGTGGTTGTCGATGCGGTCCGGTGCAATCACCACGCCTCCCGGGTGGACCGACAGGTAGCGGGGGATGCCGATAATCCGCTGGGCGATGCCGATAATCTCCGGCCAGGGATGCGGAAAGTCGACGCCTTTGAAAACCGGCAGGGTCTGCATGTATTCGAGCAGATCGTTTTCCGATTTCAGGCGGTGCCAGAACCACGGCAGTCGCTTGGAGATCTGGCCGATTTCCCGGTCGGTCAGACCGTAGACCCGGGCCACTTCCCGGATGGCCATGCGCGGCTGGAACGCCACGTGGTTACAGACCATGGCGGCCTGGCCATCGTATTGCGCCAAAACCGTTTCCAGGACGTCGTCCCTTTCATCCCAGGCAAAGTCCACATCAATGTCCGGCGGATCGGTCCGGCCGGGATTCAGGAAGCGTTCGAAATAGAGATTGTACCGGATCGGGCAGACATTGGTGATCTTCAGGCAGTAAGCCACCAGTGAGGCGGCCCCGCTGCCCCGGCCGCAGATGCGCGGGCTGAGCGACACGATATCCCGCACCACCAGGAAATAGGACGAAAATCCCATGCGCGCGATGACGGCCAGCTCATGTTCCAGCCGTTCCACCACGGTTTCCGGCAGGTCATGGCCATAGCGCTCCCGGGCGCCTGTGTACGCGTCGCGCTTAAGCCGTGCGATGGCATTTTCAGCCGGCTTGCCTGACCAGGGCGGCAGCACCAGCGAACGATCGGGGGTTGAAAACGTGAACCGGTCGGCCAGATCCCGGGTGGTCCTGACAGTTTCCGGCCAAGCTTCGAAGCGACGGGCATATTCTTCCGGAGAAGCCAGCCAGGCTTCCGGGGGGGCGACGTCCTCGGCCGGCAGCCGTGACAGGGAGGTGTTGCGATCAATGGCCCTCAGCATGCGGTGCAGGGTCACATCTTCCGGTCGGGTGAAGAAGCTTCCCGGGGTTGCCACCGCGGGGATGCCGGTTTTGCGCGCCAGCTTGATGAGCTGCAGGCCGCGCCCGGAAGGTCTTCGCGGCAGGGCCGCAGCCACGGCGGCACCGGCGGCGTGCAGGTCCGCCAGCAGGGTGGCATCGGTGGACAGGATCACCAGGCCGGCAGCCAGCTCTCGCAAGGCCGCTGCCAGGTAAAACGGTTTCTTGCGATGCCGCCGGGTGATCAGGCGGCACAGGTTGCGGTAACCGGTCTCGTTTTCTACCAGGCAGACGGCCCTGAGGTCTGCGTCCGGCTGGGTGATCTCCGCCCCGATAATGGGCGTGATACCGGTCCGGCGGCAGGCGGTGATAAACGGCCAGAGGCCATACAGGTTGTCCGTATCGGTCAGGGCCAGGCGGGTGTAACCCATTTCCCGGGCGGCCGTGCAGATCTCCTGCGGTGAGGCGGTGCCCCACATGAGGGAATAGTAAGACCGGACGGTAAGAGGGATCATGGGAAACCTCTAAATCGAATATCCAATAGCCGGCAAGGAACCGAAGAATGTCCAGGGAAGCCATTTTGCCTAATACACGTGGTTCTTAGAACCAGGCCAGAGGTATTTGGCTGTGTCGTAAAAACAGTATTCTCGCGCAGAGGCGCAGAGGCGCGGAGAAAACCACGAATAGTTCCGGCTTTGCCGGATAAAACCAAAAGGTCCTTGTAGCGGTAAGCTTTGAAAGGGTTTTCGCACGATAGTGCGACGCAACCCCGGTTTTGCTTTTCTCTGCGCCTCTGCGCCTTTGCGCGATGCATGGTTTGGCCTTTACAAATTCAGAAGAATGTAGCGATACTGCACTTGGACATTGAATATTCTGCGATTCGCTTTTCGTCCTACACCACCAGCGTGCGGCCCACCTTGATTGCTTCTTTTCCAAACCGCCCGCGAATCGTGTCTATTGCCGCGACCACGCCCGTGTCGATTCGCTCCTTTTCACGGTCTGCGGCGAACAGCGGCTGCTGGGCCGGGGGAAAGGTCAGGCGGTCACAGGTCAGGCGCAGGTGCCGGATGCGTACGCGGCGGGTCCAGGCCAGGTCCAGCACTTTCCGGGCGGCGTTAAAGAGGCGACGGTCGTTGGCAGTGGCCGGTTTTACCCGCTGCTGGCGAAACAGCCGGATGCCGTCAGAGTAATCGAGGGCGATCCGGATCAGTCCGGCCGCCAGGTTCTGGCGGCGCAATTCGATTCCGGCCCGCTCCACCAGGGTGTAAAGCACCGCGTTGATCCGGGCGGCGTTGTTGGTGTCGTTGCCGAAAGCGTGGCTTTGCTTAACGGACGGCGGCGTTTGCCCCACGGGCAGGACCGGGGAGGGGTCGATGCCGCGCACGGCACGATAGACGCACTGGTTGCGGGAACCGAAGAGAATGTCCAGCTGCGGCAGATCAAGTTGTGACACCTGCCCGGCCAGCAGCAGGTTGAGCTCCCGCAACCGCGCGAGGTCTTCCGGATCGAGGCCCGGTATCAAAAAGACCGGCAGGGGGCTGAGAAAGGTGGTTTCGTCGCCGGGGCGCACGATGTATTCGCCGGTGGGTTTCACCGTGCGGGTGGCCACTTTGGCCACCAGCTTGTTGGGGGCCACGGACCAGACGGGACCGATACCCAGGTCGGCCCGGACTGCTTTCCGGATGCGCCAGGCCACGTCCCGGGGCGGGCCGAAGAGACGGCTGGTCCCGGTGGCATCGATAAACAGGTGCCCCTTGTGGTCGGTGACCTCGATCAATGGCGAAAAAGGCAGCGCACAGCGCACCAATCCGGTCATGGCCTGTTCGTAGCGGTCGGGATGCGGCGGCAGGACCACGGCATCGGGGCAGCGCCGCAACGCGCGGCGCAGGGCCATGTCCTTGCGGACACCGGACTGGTAAGCCTCTTCGCTCATGTCGTAGACCGTGGCCCGCAGCGCACCTTCCGGGGCGATAATGACCGGCCGCTCGCGCAATCGGCTGTCCACCACCCGTTCCACCGCCACGGCAAAGTCGGCAACGTTTATATGTATTATGGCTCTTTCCACGTTATTAAAACCCGACACAAAACCAATCTTTGCGCGCAAAGACCGGGCTTAACCGGGTAGGCACAACGCCGCAAAGAAGGTCAAAACCTGTTCCTCGCGCGGAGACGCAGAGGCGCAGAGAAAATCAAAACCAGGAAGTTGGCCGCACTTCGTGCGGGAAAACCACATCGACCCAATTGTTTTGAGCGGTTCCAGGTCCAACCGGCGAAGCCGGAAAAATCTGTGGTTTTCTCTGCGCCTCTGCGCGATGCATTGGTTTTTCTTTGCGACCATGTCTTGGCGCGCGGGCTGGCTTTTTTAGTATTTTGAGGCTCAAACTTATTTAGCTTCTTCAAATTTGCCGTTACCCCACCTCCAACCCTTCCTTTTTTAAAAGTTCCACCAATTTCTGCGCATTCGCCGGAGCCTGGGCTTTTACGTGATTGTTGAAAAAAAGGATCCCGGTGCGGGCGTTGGCGCACATGGGCCCAATCCTCTCCGTGACCCAGGCCTGGAGTTCCGCCGAGGAGTAGTCATAGTCGAACTGCTGCTGCATATTGCCCGATCCCCATCCCCGGGCGTTGCGACCGTGAAACCGAATGTAAAACAGGTCCGGGTTGGTGACGATATCCAGGGGCGGAAACAAGTGGGTCAGCTTCGGTGCGTCCACCCCCACCAGACAGACCCGGCGACGCTCGAGTTCCTGGAACACCCGGTCGTTGACCCAGGAGCGGTGGCGAAACTCCACGGTCAGGGGCAGTCCGGCCAGGGCGTCCAGCAGGGCGGCCAGGTGCTGCCGGTGGGACCGGGTGCGATCAAATCCGGGCGGCAGCTGTACGAGGATCGCCGCGAGTTGGCCGGATTGGACCAGCGGGGAGACGCCGTCACGATACTGGCGGGCCTGGTCCGGCCAGTCGTGCGGGTCAACCTCGTGGGTGAGGGTGCGGGTCAGCTTGGCGGCGAACTTGAATCCGGGCGGGGCTTTGCGGATCTGCCCGGCAATGGTTTCCGCCCGGGGCATTCGGTACCAGGTGTAGTTGAGTTCCGTAATCGGGAAGTGACGCGCGTAGCAGGCGAGCATGGTCGCGGATTTGGTGCCGACCGGATAAAACCCCGCGTCGGTCCATTCGGTGTAGGAGTACCCGCTGGTACCCACGAAAAGACGGCATTCGCCGGGTTTGGTTTTTGGTGATGCAACGGACATAAACCGGGCAACTTTTTCATGTTTTAAAGAGAGAAACGTTAATGTTTAAAAACCCCAACCAAAGTTTACGCGCTTGACCCACCGCAAAAATAGATAGGCAGCGGGGAATGCCGCCCTGCGGCCCAAGACCAGACTTCGCCACAGGTTGCGCCAGGCAGGCACAAGGGTGCAAAGAAGGTCAAACCCTGTTCATCGCGCGGAGACGCAGGGGCGCAGAGAAAATCAAAACCAAGAAGTTGGCCGCACGTCGTGCGGAAAACCACGTAGCCCTAATTGTTTTGAGCGCTTCCGGGTTCAACCGGCGAAGCCGGAATACTTATGGGTTTCTCGGCGCCCCTGCGTCTCTGCGCGATGCATTGGTTTAGGTCTTGAATCTCTGAACGGACACTGTGCGCTTAGTCCAGCTTCCCCCGGACCAGGCCGACGACCTTGCCCTGGATGAGGACTTCGTTGAAACGGCAGCGAATTGGCTGGTAGGCCTGGTTCTCGGGGCGCAGTTCGATGTGGTCGCTGTGGTGGAAAAATCGTTTGACCGTGGCTTCCTCCTGGTTGACGAGGGCCACGACAATTTCCCCGTTTTCCGCGTACTGGCGGGGTTCGCAGATGACCAGGTCCCCGTCGAGGATAGCGGCCGCCTGCATGGAGTCCCCTTTCACCCGCAAAGCGAACAGGTTGGTGCCCTGGTAGAGCGCGCCGTCCACCACGACGCTGCCGTCCCATTCCTGCTGGGCGTAAAGGGGTAGACCCGCGGCGATGCGGCCGATCACCGGGACCTCGACCCAGCGCATGACCCCCGCGGTTTCCCCGCTGCGGTTGAGCAGGTGGATGGTCCGGCTGTAGCGGCCGTCCCGCCGGATAACGCCCTTTTGTTCCAGGGTCCGGACCAGCTGGGAAATAGCCCCGTGGCTGACGCCCAGATCGGCGGCGGCCTGCCGCAGGCTGGGGGTCTGGCCGTCCCGGTTGATGGCAGTTTCCAGGTAGTTGTAGAAACGCTGCTGCTTCGGTGTTAAAACAGGCTGCATGTCATTTGCGAGACCACTGAAAAACGCCCTCTTTTGTTCCATTCCGGCGTTGGTCTCAATTTTTATCCTCGAAATACGATCTTGTATTTCTCCGGCTAAAATTTGATCCCGCCTTGGACTGAAACAAAACTGAACATTTTTCAGAGGTCTCGTCCCTCCGTTGTTTTTTTTGACCACGTATTTTAAAATAATCTACCTAAATGTATATGCCAATGTTTATATAAAAGTAGCGTTTGTATAATTCAAGGAGAGCCGGCCCAAACAGTTTTTTGGGCAGGTAAAGGTAAGAGTGCCGGGTGGGTCGGATGAGGTTATAACAATCTATAATTATTCGGGTATTTTATTGAAGTCGGTGTCTTGGAATGCGGTCAGAGTGCGGACGGCGCCGTGGCCGTAGGTTGCCGCGAACTCCTCCCGGGCGTTATCAACGGCTTCTTGGCCGGCCGAGCCGAGTTCCTGAACAATAAGGTCGCCGGTAGTTTTATAAAGGTGCCCGCAATGGTAGTCCCAGGGCATCAGGCAGGCTTTGCCGGGCCTGACCATTTTGCGGTAGGCGGTTACCAGATAGTTAAGCAGCGTCAGGTTGGCATCCTGGAAGATGAAATCGCAGCGCGCCTGTCCGGCCGTGAGGCTCTCCCTGATATCCAGCTTCAATTCGGGATTGAAGCCGCGCACCAGGGCGTCATCTATTTCCAGGCAGTAGTAACGGCCATAAGGGAGGAGATCTTTCTCCGCCCATAACTGGTGCCAGGGGCATTTGCTGATGTGCACCCGGGCATGGGGAACTTTGGCCACCATCTGCAGGTCGGATTCGCCGGGATCGAGTGACCATTCGCCATAAGCCAGAAAGTTGGCCATGGTCAGGGCATGGCCGTTGGCCCGGGCCCGCAGGGCCATGCGGTGGCCGCGCTGCTCGCCGTAGGTTCGCACGGCCTTGCGCATGATCGCTGCACAGGTCTTCTCATCGGAATGATTGCATACCGCCCTGGCCATCAGGGCAAACAGCATGGCATGGTGGGTAGCGGTAAGTGCCGGCGTATGAGGTGTGTCCGTCATTAAGCTGTTATCCGGGGGCACAAATTGTAAAATAGGAGCTATCTAAAAAACGGATTTTGGTTCAAGGTCAAGGTGGCCGCGAAATTCAAACCGGAGGTGCCAGCGAAGCCAATGCCTTGCGTGGTAAATACTGGTGTATTTCGAGGATTTGGCCCGCCCTACAATTAGCAGCATTCCTTACGGGGGCGATTTGCTCGCCAATTTTGCGCCCAACGCCGAGATTGGGCCAAAAGACGCTTTTTAGATAGCTTCTACAATTGAGATTCGATGGGCAGCAGCCGCAGGAAGCCGGCCGTGAAACGGCGCCAAAGACTGGTATAAGGCTCCACGGTAAAGGTGCGCGGCTGGCCATTTTCAAACCCGTGCCACAAGATTCTCTCAGAGCCGCTTTTTCCTTTTTTAAGTTCCAACCGGAAGGCTACCTTTTCTATATTTTCATCGAACCAGGTGCTCATTTCACGCGCCATGTCGGCTGAGAGAATGACGACACCGATTTCCGTGTTTTCGACGATGGCTCGGGGGTCCAGGTTCAAAGAGCCGATAAACACTTTCTCACGGTCGAACACAAACGATTTGGTGTGCAGACTGGCTTTTGAGGACTCTTCCTGGCCCTTTTTAAGTTTGCGCTCTTCCCGGGTCAGCCGTTTGTTCAATTCATACAGTTCAACCCCGCTGCGTAAAAGTGTTTCCCGGTATTTCATATACCCCGAATGCACGATGCTCACATCGGTCGAAGATAGGGAGTTGGTTAGAATCCTGACCCGGGCACCCTTGCCGGCCAGATCAGTTAAAAAAGCAGTCCCTTCCTTGCCCGGCACAAAATAAGGCGAGAAGAGCAGCAGTTCCTTTTCGACCCCATCGAAATAGGGCTCGAGTTGCGGGGTGAGGTGGTACTCGGTTTTATCCTTCTCGTGGAGGATTTTTTCCGGTTGGTCGTACACCACATCGGCATTGCCCCAATAAAATTCGAGCCGGTCCGCCCGCATCCGATTGGCCAGGTCGGAATCTCGCAGGGCCTGCATATAAGTTGAGTCCACCTGCCGGGCTATGAAAGCGTTAAAGGCTGCCAGGCCCTCTTCGGCCTCTGCATCGGTCGGGTGACGCTTGGCAATGGTTGTGGCCGGATAGGCCAGTTCGCTGTTCCAATATTTGTCGAAGGAAGCAGACACGCGAGCCACGGCAGGACCGATGGCCATCACGTCCAGGTCGGCAAAAGCCAGGTCCGGCTGGGCCTCGAAGTATTCATCGCCGATGTTGCGGCCGCCGAGGATGGTGACCTGGTTGTCAACGGTAAAGGATTTATTGTGCATCCGGCGGGTCACGGAGCCCAGACGGGTGACAAATTGTGAAAGCCGGCCGGATTCGCGGCTGAAAGGATTGAAGAACCGGACCGCCATGTTGGGATGGCGGTCGAGCGCAGCCGCACCAAGATCCTTACCTTCAAGATCCATGTCGTCCACCAGCAGGCGCACCCGGACGCCCCGGTCGGCGGCTTTCATCAGCTGATCCAGAAACAACTTTCCCGTGAGATCATCGTGAAAAAGATAGTATTGGGCGTCGATACTTTTTTCCGCCCGGTGGGCCAGAACCGCCCGGGCCACAAAGGCGTCCAGGCCGCTGGCCAGAAGTATGAATCCGGATTTATCCGGATGGGCGGCCAAATCGTCCGCTATTTGACGGCCGAAATAGGTGTCGGCTGTATTGGTATAAGCCTGCGTTGCATGCCGGTTCGTATTGTCCGGCAGGGTCGTAGCGCAGCCACTGACGATGGTCAAGGCAATTATCAAAACGCATGCGGTTGTGATGATGTTGCGTAGCATATCAACTCCTTAAACCTTTGACGGCTTGGGCCTGGATGGCGGTTATGGCCACGGTGTTGATGATGTCCGGGATCGTGCATCCGCGGCTCAGATCGTTGACCGGCTTGTTCAACCCCTGCAATACCGGGCCTATGGCGACCGCGCCGGCTGACCGCTGTACAGCCTTGTACAGGTTGTTGCCGGTGTTCAGGTCGGGAAAGATCAAAACGGTTGCCCGTCCGGCAATGCTGCTGTCGGGCAATTTGGCACGGGCTACACCCATGTCCACCGCGGCATCGTATTGGATAGGGCCTTCGACCATGAGGTCGGGTTGCCGCTCACGGACAATCTGCGTGGCGTCCCTGACCTTGTCCACATCTTTGCCCTGACCGGAATGACCGGTCGCATAGGAACACATGGCGATACGCGGTTCGATACCATAGGTGGCCGCGGTTTCAGCGGAGCTGATGGCAATATCCGCCAGCTCCGCGGCTGTGGGGTCGGGATTGACCGCACAGTCGCCATACACGAGCACCCGGCTGGCCAGACACATAAAGAAGACGCTGGAAACGACGGATACGCCGGGCCGCGTCCGGATGATCTGCAGGGCCGGTCGAATGGTGTCGCGGGTAGTGTGCACAGCCCCGGAGACCATGCCGCCGGCATCCCCGTTGTGTACCATCATGGTTCCGAAATAGTTCACCGCCGCCATGGTATCCGTGGCCATCTCCAGGGAGATGCCTTTGTGCTTGCGCAGGTCGTGGAAAACACGGCCAAAGGCTGGGCGCCTGCCTGCAGTCAGCGGGTTGATGATATCCGCGCCGGCCAGATCGAGCCCCATGGCACCGGCCTTTTGCGAGATGATGTCCGGATTACCCAGCAAGGTCAGGTCAGCCGCTTGGCGCTTTAGCAGGATATCGGCAGCCCGCAAGATGCGCTCTTCCTCACCTTCCGGCAGAACAATTTGCTGGCAGTCGCTTCGGGCTTGCTCGATGAGCTCGTATTCGAACATCAGGGGGGTTACTTGGGTTGAGCGAACCACGTTAATCCGGCTTTCCAGGCGTTTTAAATCGACATGGGATTCAAATACCCCCAGGGCCGCAGCAATTTTGCGGTCGCTGGTGGCAGCTAATGACGGCCGGACCTGGCTGGCCGCCATGACGGTGGTGTAGGTATCCTGGTGGGTAACAAGGATTGGGATGGGCCATTGCGTCTGAAAGCCCTCAACCAGGCTCTGGACGGCGGGCTCCGGCGTGATTCCGCCACTCAGAAGTAGTCCGGCAATGGTAGGGCTGGTATTGGATGCGGCGGCGGCCAGGCTACCAAGGATGACATCGGCCCTGTCACCCGGGGTAATGACCAGAGCGCCTTCCGTAACGTGTTGAAGGAAATTGGGCAGATTCATAGCCGCAGCCTTGATAGCCAGCACCTCCCGGTTTAGATCTTCCGGTGCACCGTACAAGATATCCGTCTGCAACACGGTGGCAATATCACCTACTGTGGGCTTCGCCAGACTCGGTTCTTCCGGCAACAGATAAACGTCTTCATCGGCGAACGTTTCTGCAATTGGTCCATCCGCCGCCGTAGCTAACAGTCCGGGGGCGACCCGATTGACAATGGTGGCCAGGACCGTGCAGCCTTTTTTTTCAAAGGCTTCCCGGGTAACACTGATGGCGGCCCGAATCTTATCTAGAGAACGATCTTTACCGTTGACCAACGCCGGTAGCGGGCTGCCGAGGTTCCGGGCCACCTCGGCGTTGAAGTCGAATTCAAAGGCGGAAGCGATACCGGTGAAATCGGTTCCTTCGCAGAGGATGAACCGGCACTGCGACTGCATGGCCCTGAACCGGTCCATAATGGTTTTAAGGACCGACTCCATCCGCCCATCGATAGAAAGCCGGCGGGCGGTATCATGGGTATAGGCATACATGTCATGGTAAGCCAGGGCCAACCCGTAGCGGCTCCGGATCAGTTCTATATTGTTATCTCTTACCTCATCGGAGGGGATGACAGGACGGAAGTAGCCAATCCTGCCAATCCGCTTGGACAGCAGTTCCATAAGCCCCAGGGCAACTACAGACTTGCCGCTTTGCGGTTCGATCCCGGCAATGTAAAGGCTGCGGGTCATGGCGTCACCGTGTTTGTATGGTCTTTAGCCATTTTGCAGATTATCAGAAGGGGTGCTGCCTAATAGGATCGCAATCCAGCGGGTTTCCGAACTGCTTTCCAATGCGATCTTGAATATCATTGTCAGGGGCACCGACAGCAGCATGCCCACCATGCCCAGGGCCCAGCCCCAGAAAACCAGGGAAAGAAACACCACCAGGGTGGAAAGGCCGAGACCCCGGCCCATGTAACGTGGTTCCAGGAGGCTGCCGACGACGATGTTTACAACTAAATACCCTGTCGCAGCGAGCAGTGCGGAAGAAACGCCCAATTGGACCAGGGCCAGCAGCACCGCCGGGATAGCAGCAATGATTGAACCGATGTTGGGTACGTAGTTCAGCATGAACGCCAGCAGGCCCCACAAGACGGGGTGGTTGACGCCCAGGATGGTCAGCCAGAGCCAGATGAACACCCCGGTTACCAGGCTGAAGATTGTTTTAATCCCGATATACCGGTTGACACTCTCGCTGAATTGGCTGAAACCGGAAAGCGTTTTCTCGGGACTTTCCAAGGCCAGACGGATTTTTTTGGGCAGGCCGGAAGCTTCCAGCAAGAGGAAAACCACGGTGAGCAGGATCAGAAAACTGTTGGCCAGGGCGCCACTCAATCCTGAAAATATCTGGGCGGTCAGACTCATGACCTTGGCCGGGTTTATTAGATCTGTGACCATCTGGCTGGAAACCTGAATGCTGTGGGCATCAAGCCAGGCAATCAGCCCGGCGGTTTCGTTGGTCAACCGTTTTTGATATTCCGGCAGCGCCCGCGTAAAGTCATTGACCGAAGCCCCAACCATCGCGACCAAAACCAGGAACAGGGCGATAACGCCGACAAGAATGGCCAGAACCGACAAAGTTTCGGGGACGCCCTTTTGTTGAAGCCAATACAGAAAGGGCGTGCATAGTATCACTATGAAAATGGACAGTAAAAACGGGACAATGATCGGCGCCGCTTCGCGCATGCCGGCTACCAGGATGACGAAACAGGTCGCCACAACCATAAAACGAGTCCAGCCGAATTGGCCCTGTTTGCGTTCCATGCGTCCTCCTGAACTGGTTTAGCTTGGGAAAATTTGTAAAAGAATAACAGTAACGGGATGTTATTTCAACCCGCTCGCCGGCCGCGAGGTAAGCTCAACCGGTCGGTGAGCGGTGCGGCTCATCGACAGGCCGGGTTACTTTACGTTTTTAGCTGCGCCAGTGAATTCCTGCAGAATTTCGGCCCCAGTGCCGCTTTGCCACAGGTACAGGCCGGCGCCCAGAATAACGATGACAATGATCGGCAGGACCTTGTTGTCCCCGATATCGCTTTTGATAACTTTCTTCACATGCCAGAGCATCAGCAAAACAATGACGCCAATGATTATGTTTTCGGTGGTCAGGTACTCCATGCGAGCGGTATCCTCCATTTTTCGGTATTGGTTCCTTGTCCCTATTCTTATAATTTGCATTGTGGGATGTAAAGTCTTACCATTTCGAGATGCTTTGAACGTACAGGGTTCTGAAAGCCTCTTTGTCGTTTATTCAGGTTGTGCTAACATACTTTGACGCCCTTGACGGTTGTGGCACGATAGTCTAAGATTGTAAAAAATTTACAGCATGTTAAGGGTGTCCGGACAAAAACCTCCAGGGAAAATTAGCGGGCATTGGGCTTCAATAAATCATAGGCGCAGGCTACCAAATTATGAAAGGAAGTGCATCATGAAGAGCCTTATGACGTTGTTGTGGGTACTTCTGGTGTTAATTGTAGGGCAACCTGTTTCGGCCTCCACCGATATCTGTCATTTGGCTTCCCAGGCTGTCAAAATGGAGCAGAAAGATATCGATGAGTTTTATAAAGCCCACGTGGCTCGGAGACTGCTCACAGGACGTGGGGTGGTAAAGAGTGTCAAACAAACCGCCGGCGGCGCGGTCAAGGGGAACTACCAGGTAGAAATCATCTGCTCCCCGAATGTGATTGTCAGGCTCCAGACCAATGAGTTTTGGGTTAAACGTCAAAACGTCGTGAAAGATGCCACTGTTTCTTTTTCCGGTGAATGTACGCGGATGCATAAATCACTGAAGTCGCTCGTCTGTGTCATGCGGGCCACCATCCGGTAATCTTGCACGGTCGATTTAGATAGACAGTCAGGTTCCCGGTCACCAAATCACCCAAACAATCTAAGCTTGAATGCCAGGCATTTCAGGTTCAAGATGATAACATTCCGACCTTGCAGGGTCGGAACGGTCGGGGCGTGCATGTCTCCACGCCCCATCATTATACACGCATTAATTGAAAACAGAGGTTGCTAGCATGAAACGACTTTGGTTTGACTTACGCGGAAACCTTTCAGACCGCAGGTTTTTCTTTTTCACCATGGTCTTGTTTGCCCTGTTAACCATGGTGTTCTCGATCGGTGGGTGCGGCAAGAAGGAAGAGCCGGTCCAAAAAGAGGTTGTCCGGCCGGTAAAAACGATTACGATACAAGCCGCCGGCGCCAGCGTCTCCCGCAGTTACCCGGGTCAGGTCCGGGCGTCGCGCCGGGTCGATCTGGCCTTCAAGGTGGCCGGGCCTCTGGTGGAATTGCCCGTGGAGGAAGGGCAGGAGATTAAGCGGGGCCAGTTGATTGCCAAGATCCTGCCCCGGGATTTCAAAATCCGGCTGGACCAGGCCAAAGCCAAGGCGTTGGAAGCCGAACAGCAGTATCAGCGCTACCGGGACCTGTATGCGAAGAACCAGGTCTCCAAGGGCGATTTCGACCGGTATAAAAGCCAGCGGGATGTGGCCGTGGCTCAGAAAGCAGACGCCCAAAACGCCCTGAAGGATACCAGCCTGAGGGCCCCCTTCGAAGGCATTATCGCCACACGTTATGTGCAGAATTTTGAAGAAGTCCAGGCCAAACAGCCGATTGTCTTTCTCCAGGATATTCGCCAGGTGGAAATGCTGCTGAATGTACCGGAAAGTGAAATGGCAACGGTCAGGGGAGAAATCCAGGCCAAGGCCTACGCCCAGTTTCCCACGGCGCCGGGTAAACGGTGGGACTTAGGCCTTAAAGAGTTTTCCACACAGGCGGACCCGAAGACCCAGACCTACCAGGTCGTCACGGTGATGCCCCAGCCCGAGGAAATCAACGTGCTGCCGGGGATGACCGGCACGGTGGTTATTGAATTGTCGGGCGAGGACGAGACCGCTGCCGGGCCGCAGATTGTGATCCCCGCCATTGCCGTGGTGGCCTCAAGTGAAGGCAGCCCCTTTGTGTGGAGCATCGACAAGGAGAGCCTAACGGCTAAAATGCTGCCGGTGAAGGTAGGCCAATTGACCGGCTCGGAGAATGTCGTTGTCCAGGATGGGCTCAGCGGTGGCGAAATTGTCGCCGTGGCAGGAATGACCAAACTCCAGGAAGGTATGAAAGTACGCATCTGGGAAGAGAAGCCGTAGAAGGAACCGATACAGATAAACATTGCGGAATTTTCCATAAAGAAAAGTGTAATTACATGGACCCTGACCCTGTCGATTCTGGTGTTGGGCTATCTTGCTTACCAGGATCTGCCCCGGCTGGAGGATCCGGAATTTGCCATCAAAGACGCGGTTGTGGCCACCCCTTATCCCGGCGCCTCTCCCGAGGAGGTGGAAAAAGAGGTCACTGAACAGATCGAAAAAGCCGCCCAGGAGTTGGGCCAGCTGCGTCGGGTGGAGTCCTATTCCTCCCGCGGCATGTCGGTGGTGCGGGTGAAGATCCTCGACAAATATGATAAAAACGCGCTGCCCCAAATTTGGGACGAATTGCGCAAACGGATCGGGGATTATCAGCAGAACCTGCCCCC
Organism: Olavius algarvensis Delta 4 endosymbiont; assembly: GCA_905176665.1. GTDB lineage: Bacteria > Desulfobacterota > Desulfobacteria > Desulfobacterales > CAJINA01 > CAJINA01. The sequence goes on from CAJINA010000157.1 coordinate 126,623, forward strand.
CGGGGCCGGCCCCTCCATCGTCAACGATGATTTTGGGGATGTCTATGGGGTGTACTTTGCTATTACCGGTGACGGTTTTACAATGGCGGAAATGAAGAAGGTCGCCGAAATGCTCAAGCGGGAATTGCTGACCGTCACCGATGTGAAGAAGGTCACGTTTTTCGGCGAGGTGAAAGAAGCCATCTATGTTGAGATATCCAGGACGAAGATGGCCGCCCTGGGCATCACGCGGACCGAGATCTTCAACGCCCTCACGGCCAAGAATCTGCCGGCGGACGCCGGGCGACTTAAGATTGGCTCGGAACACATGGCATTCGAACCCACGGGCATTTTCAAAACGGAAAAGGATTTCGGCGACCTGTTGATCAGCAGCCGGGGTAGCCGACTCATCTACCTGCGGGATGTGGCTGATATCCGGCGTGACTACGTGGATCCGCCCCAGCGACTTTTGCGCATGAACGGCAAGCCTGCCCTGGGATTGGCCCTTTCCACAGTCCTCGGCGGCAACGCCGTGACCATGGGTAATGCCGTTGAAGCTCGGATCAATCAGCTGATGAACCAGATTCCCCTGGGCATGGAGCTGGAAGTGATTGCCCTGCAATCGGAGACGGTGACCGAATCTATTAACTCGTTTGTGGTCAACCTGGTCGAGGCCGTAGCCATCGTCATTGTCGTTTTGCTGATTTTCATGGGGCTGCGCAGCGGCCTGATCATCGGCTTTATCCTGGTACTCACCATTGCCGCCACCTTCGTTGTCATGGGTTACTACCAGATCACCCTGGAACGTATTTCCCTGGGAGCTCTAATTATAGCGCTCGGCATGCTGGTGGACAATGCTATCGTGGTGGTGGATGGGATGAAGGTCCGGATGGAGCAGGGGATGGAGGGGCTCAAGGCCGCTAAAGAGGTCGTCGGCCAGAATTCGATCCCCTTGCTGGGTGCCACGGCCGTGGCCGTACTGGCTTTTGCCTCTATCGGCGGCATGGAAAACAGCACTGGCGAGTATTGCCGCTCGCTTTACTATGTCATCCTCATCTCATTGTCGCTTAGCTGGTTGACGGCAGTGACGGCAACTCCGCTTATCACGAAACTCTTTGTGCTTGGGAAGAAAAGCAAAGCGGCTACAGGCGAACCCCAAAAAGATCCCTATGGTGGAAAGTTTTATCAGCTTTATAAAAAGTACTTGAAGCGGGCGATCCAATTTCGCTGGGTGACCATCGGGGGTGTGGTGGGTCTCTTTGCGCTGGCCATTGTCGGATTCGGGTACGTGGATAACATGTTCTTTCCACTTTCCACACGCCCACAGTTCCAGATCGAGTGCCATTTCCGGGAAGGCAACCACATCCGGGAAACCGAACAGAATGTTGCCAAAATAGAGGAGTACCTTAAAAAGTACGAAGAGGTAACCGATGTGGCTGCGGCCATCGGCGGTGGGCACCCCCGATTCCTGTTGACCTACGGAGTACCCGTGGATGCCTCAACACAGTATACAAGCATCATGGTCTCGGTTAAAGATTATAAGACAATCGACAAAATCTTCATCCCCATCCAGGATGACTTGTCCCAGATGTTTCCAGATACGGTGGTCAATGTGAAAAAATTCGCGTTGGGTCCCGGTGAAGGCGGTAAAATACAGTTGCGGATCAATGGGCCTGATTCGGCGGCCTTGAGAGCCATGGCCGATAAAGTCAAACAGATCATGTATGCTGATACCGGGACCCGGGCTGTCCGGACCGAATGGGGTGAACAGGTTAAACTCATCCAACCGGTATTGGCCGAAGATCGTGCCCGCCAACTGGGCTTTGACCGGCCCACCATCGCCCGCGCCATACAGTCCAACTTTTCCGGCACGACCACCGGGGTTTACCGAGAGGGCATCGAGCTGATCCCGATTATTGCCCGTGCACCCTATCCGGAACGACTCACCCTGGAGGATCTCGGCGACACGCAGGTGACCAGCCCTGTATCCGGCGAGAAGGTGCCCATGCTGCAGCTGGTCAATGGTCTGGAAACCCAAACGGAGAACTCGCGCATATCGCGGTATCACCGGCGCTCCATGATCAAGATCCATTGCGATGCCCGGACCGAACTACCCTCGGTGGTCATGGGCCGGATCAAACCAAAGATTGAACAGGCCCTGGGTGTTGACCTGGAGCTTTACCAGGGTAAGACGGTCGCTCCGGATAAATGGACCGCTGCGACCATACCGATTATATACGACGACATTATCCCCTTGAAAGGCAAACCCGGCTATTTTATCGCCTGGTCCGGGGAGATGGAAGATTCGGCGGATGCAACGGCCAAGCTGGCGGACAACATCCCCATTTTTTTCGGTATGATGATCCTGGCGGTCATCTTCCTGTTTAATGCTTTCAAGCAGCCGGCCATCATTTGGCTGACCGTGCCGCTGTCCCTGATCGGTGTGACTGCCGGGCTCCTGATGTTCCGGCAACCATTCGGGTTCATGGCCCTGCTGGGTCTGATGAGCCTCTCGGGTATGCTGATTAAAAATGCCATCGTCCTCATCGACCAGATCGATCTGGAAATCCGCGAAGGTAAGGCACCACTGCAATCCATCATCGATTCCGGGGTCAGTAGGATGCGGCCGGTGTCCATGGCGGCCCTGACGACGATCCTGGGCATGATTCCCTTGCTGCAGGATGACTTTTTCATCGCCATGGCGGTGACCATCATGTTCGGTCTGGGCTTTGCGACCATCCTGACCCTGGTGGTGGTGCCGGTGCTGTATGCGACCTTTTTTAAAATACCGTATGATAAAAATACGGCGTAAGTAGTCGGACAACCGAATCCGACCGCCGTAGATGGAGACGGATCGATAACAAGGAGATTTTTGATGAATGCCAGGCAAATGCTGAAATGGGCAGTCTTGCTGCTGATCCCGATACTTTTAGTTTCCACCGGCAGTGCTTTTGCTGCCCGCAAGACCTTTAATATAGGTGTTGTATCCGACGGCCCCCTGGCCCGGTTCCAGGAGATAGCGGCGCTTTATCAAAGTGAAATCATCTCCATGGCCAGCAGTGAGTTCGATGTGAAGTTCCCGGCAGACAAACAACTCGATGGCGGTTGGACGCTGGCGGGGGTCAACCAGGCTATCGATCGGCTGTTGGCCGACCCCCAGGTCGATATCGTGATCACCCTGGGTGAGGTGGGCACCAACGAGGTGTGCAAACGACGCAACCTGCCCAAACCGGTCATCGCGCCTTTTGTCGTCGATGCGGAAATCCAGAAGCTGCCGATCAAGGGCAATGCCAGCGGCGTTAAGAATCTAAGCTACATCAATACCTATCGAAATTTCAACCGGGCCATCAAACGCTTCCAGGAAGTGGTGCCGTTTAAGCGCCTGGCGGCCCTGTCCGACCAGTTTGCTATCGAGGCTATTCCAAATCTGCAGCGCCCGGTAGGCCCGATCGCCCGCAAGGCCCAGATTCGCATCGAGGTGGTACGGGTTACCGACTCGGCCGAAGAAGCCTTACAGCGCGTACCGCCCGGGGTGGATGCGGTGCTGACCACTGCTTTGCCGCGTTTCACACCTGCAGAGTTCCGGAAGCTGACCGATGGTTTGATCGAGCGGCGCCTGCCCAGCATGACCGTGACCGACTACGAAGAGGTGCAAGACGGGGTCCTGGCAACCACGGTGCCGGCTTCGGCTAAACAGCAGCTGGCTCGTAATGTGGCCATCAACACCTATGAGGTCCTGCGGGGCGAACCGGCCGGCAACCTCTCCACCGTTTTCAATGAGGGTGAAACGCTCACCCTCAACATGGCCACGGCCCGCGCCATCGGCATCTATCCCGGCTGGCGGGTGTTGACCGAGGCGGAACTGCTCAACGAGGAACCCGGTGATCGCGACCAAAAAATCACCCTCTTCGAAGCGGTCCGGGAAGCCCTGGTGGCCAATCTCGACCTGGCAGTGGCCGGGAAAAACGTGACCGCCGGTGAACAGAGTGTAAAAGAGCGCCGTAGTGGCCTGCTGCCCCAGATCGGGATCAGCTCCCAGGCCCGGATTATCGACGCGGACCGGGCCAGGAACTCCCTGGGAACAAATCCCGAACGGTTGTGGACCGGATCGGCCACCGCCAGTCAGTTGATTTACTCTGAAAAGACCTGGGCCGGTTACGAGATCGAAAAGCATCTGCAAAACGCCCGCGTGGAAGAACTGGCCACGGTAAAACTGGACATTATGCAGCTGGCCGCAACAGCGTACCTCAACGTGCTGCGCGTGAAAAGCATCGAGCGGATCTAGAAAGACAATCTCAAGCTGACCCGGGCCAACCTGGAGCGTGCCCGGGTTCGTCAGTCTACCGGCGTGGCCGGGCCGGAGGAGGTCTATCGTTGGGAGAACCAGATTGCCAACAGCCGCCAGCTGGTGCTGCTGGCCGAATCAACAACCCTGGATGCGATCAATGCCGTGAACCGGGTTCTCAACCGCCCCCTTCAAGCGCCGTTTGTCCCGGAAGAAGTTGATTTTAAGGATCCTTTGACCGCGATAGGGTCCCAGCGGCCCCACCAGTACCTGGCCAATGAAAAAGCATTGAATGAGATGCGCGATTTTCTCATCAAGGAAGGCCTGCTCGCCTCACCGGAGATCAAACAGCTGGAAGCGGCGATCGAAGCCCGTGAACGCTCGCTGACGGCAGCCAAACGTGACTTCTGGCTGCCCACCTTCGAACTGGCCGGGGATGTGACCGAACAATTCGTCCGCGAAGGCGCCGGCAAAGACCGGCCACTGACAGCGGATGTGGATTCCACCAACTGGACCGCTGGTGTTTCCGGGGAGATCCCGATTTTCACCAGCGGCCGCAAGACAGCCACTTTGAGCCGGACACGAGAGGAATTATCCGGTTTGAAATACCAGCGCAATTCCACCGAACAGCAGGTAGAAGAACGAATTTATAATGCCGTCCACTTATTGAGGTCATCGTACCCCAGCATCGGACTGTCCAGAGATGCGGCCCGCGCCGCCCAATTGAACCTAGAGCTGATCACCGACAAATACACCCGGGGCACCAAGTCGATTATCGACCTGATCGATGCCCAGAACCAGGCCCTGACATCGGACCAGCAGGCAGTCAACGCTGTCTATGATTTCCTGATCGACATGATGACCGTCCAGCGTTCCATCAGCCGGTTTCTATTTTATGAATCCAAAGAGGAGCAGGATGCCTGGTATGATCAGTTGGATAAATTTATCCAGGAGAAGCGCAGAGTTCGTCCGGTATTAAAGAAATAGCCAGGTAAACACCCGGAAAAATATGAGTGTGGAATAAAACAGCGAACCGTTGGGTTCGCTGTTTTATTTTTAATGCGGAGTCTATTCAAGGGCGCATGTACAGTGGGGCTCTAACGAAGTCGGAAAAACAGCGTATAGGTGAAGTTGATGTCCCTATCTAACCCTGCGCCCGTTAATTGAATTCAGGGGTTGGGGAATTTTAACCGCCATGCCGGCGAAGGCCGGCATCCAGCGGTCTTTCCTTAGGCGTTCTGGATCCCGGCCTTCGCCGGCATGACAGGGCATGGAAAACACTCACCTAATAACCGCCAAGTATTTCTTTGCCATCAGCGTTTGTTTGCTGTCCGGGAAATTCTTCACCAGCCATTGAACGACCTTTTTCGCTTTAACCGTATCGTTCAGTTTTTCGTTGAATAGTTTTGCCATCAGAAAATAGACTGTGGGGATATCCGGATGTTCCGGATAGGCCCGGCTGAACTGCACACAGGCCTGCATGGCGACTTTTGACTGGCCGCGGCCGGCCAACCATTGGGCCAACTTGCTCAGGCCATCTGCATTGGGCCGAAACTTGGCATCCAGTGATAGACACTCGCTGTAAATTTCACAAGCCGTCAGTTTTTCCCCCTCCTCTGCAAGTAGATCCAAATAGGTTCTGGCATGTATTAAGAGGTCGGAAACCTGTTGGCTGTTTTTTAGCAAATCGTAATAAATACCTGCCAGTTCAAGATCTTCAATCTTACCCCGGGTCCCGGCGCGGATGAAGGCCAGGGCATCCTCTTCCCGGCCGTCTTCCACAAGTTCGGCTGCCCTAACAGCCATTGATTTCTTGGGAGCTGCAGGTAGCTGCAGTTGGGCGGGGGGCATGCCCGGCGCAGTCTCAGCGGACTCTGGGCGTCGTTTAAAAATCGACTTTAGGATTGCCCAGATAGCAGACAATACGGCAAGAATCGCGATAAAAACCGCTTTACCGCCCTTGGCAAGCATTTTGAAGATACCGAACTTGGAAGCGGCTGCAGCCGCCCCCCCGGCCACCAGGGCCGTGAGACCGATTTTGGCAAGCTTGTCCCCCTTGACATATTCCGCGTAAGATTTTCCCTGCTTGTAACTGAAGCCGTCCAGGATACCGTTCACATTGCCGATCAGCGACTGGAATTCGTTTAGGCTGGTCACCAGGACAACCGACATGTAGCCCTGCCGCCCCAATAGACGCGTGTTGTAGTTGACAATTTTTTCACCGTTTTCTTCACCCAATAGCGCCCAGACCAGATTGTGGGCGTTTTCGTCATAGTGGGGCTCGATCTGCCACCCGATCAGTTTGACGGTGGAAAAACCTTGTTTGATCCGCTGCTGGTTGGAATATTCGGTTGCCTCGCGAATGCTTTCGAAGATGGCATCCGCATCCAGATCCGCCTTCTCGTCATCTTTGATATAACCCACCGGATCGTATTCGAAGACGATGTACCAGGGGTCCCCGTTTTTAGGCGCGATCAGCCCCGTTTCCCGGGAACTGACCGGGTTGCCGATGGATTGCATCAACTTGCGGGTGTCGGAGGCATTTGCAAACAGGTATTCAAAATCGAGAGACAGGATAGCCAGATCATGCCCGAGGCCCACGGTCCCCGGACCCTCGATCCAGTCTACCTGGGGCACCTGCCCGGAGCTGACGGGCGGCAGAAGAAAAAGGACCAATATTAAAATCATGGCCGGACCGATTTTTCGGTTCAATTTGGGTTTCATTTTACCTCTCCTTTTTCACCCGGGGCGGTCAGGTGGTTCAGTATGTCTTCAACGGCACCGCGCAATCGCTGCAGCTGTTGAATCCCTGCCGGTACTCGGTGCGGCACACCGGGCAATAAGTCACAGCCGTCGGATCATTTTTAGGGGGCTGGGCAAACACCTCCGCTATCGTGAGGGAGACCTTTTTTAAAAGCGTATGCATGACGGTGGACCGCATGCGCCAATAGTCTTCCCAGCCGAATTTATCACTGAAAATTCGCGTTTTTTCGATAAGGTGCAGTTCCCGGCGCATCATCCCTTTAAAATGCTCTTGTGGTAAAAGCAGAGCAGAGACGACCATGAAGTCGAAGGTCGCCAGCAGGTTGCGCGTGAGATGCACGGAAACGTGCATAACGGATACCGGTGAGAACAGCAGCGTGGCGATCAATTTGTACAAGCCCCCGGTATCTTCTGGATAGAGTTGTTTATGGCAGCGGCAGGCAGCTGCGAAGGTAATTAAGTAGGCTAACAGCAGGAAGCTGATCAGGCCAATCATCTGGCTGGCGGTCAAGGGTGCCAGGTAAAGGCCGGTCGGCAACAGCGCGAAAAAAGAGGCGAATATCAAGGCACTCATCAAGTTCAAAAATTTCGTTTTTTGAGACCAGCGATCATAGGCTGCCTGGACTTTCTCCGGATCGTTGTCCCGCTGGAGAGAAGCCTCGATTGCGGCACGCCTGGACGAATACACCTGCTTGCCCAGCTCAGACAGCCGGCCTAACAGCAACCTGGCTTCCTGTGGAGAAGTCGTGGGCAAAGTAACGGAGTCGTTCAATGTCAGGGTACCACCGTCCGCTGATAGGGCTTCCATTGCGGCAAAGGGATAGAAGTCAAGGCTTTCGGGTTGGTGCTGTGCAGATACTTTTCCGGTTTCGTTACGCGGCCGGTAAATCCCGCTCGCCGTCAGGATGAAAGGCCTTTTTGCGGACATGAAAAACCTGTCGCCGGGCAACAAGCCTGCCAGGTGGAGCCCCGACCCCAGTTTGCGGTGACCACCGCCCAGCGTTGAAGTAAAAGCAACGTGTTTTTTCCCAACATAAAATAGGCAGTCTGCCAGATACAGAACCACCAGGTAGGGATATAGTATGGAAGCCACTTCCAGCATTGGTCCGATCCCTCAGCGGAATGAGGTTATGTAATTCTGAAGCATCTAGATAGGTATATCGATCTAAAATCGGCCCGCTTTAGTTCCGGCGTGGGAAAAAGAAGAAAAATTGAATCCTGGCAACTATTTAGCTTGCAATTGGGATATCATACGCATAGGGTTTCGAGTTTGATTGTTTTCAAATGCCTCTCTCTAAATAACAGATAGGAAATTAAATCTCAAATTTTCCCAGGAAAAGCATCCTGGGATGGTTTTGATTTGAGGGGGCCGAGTACCAATGCTGAACTTGCTGCTCTATTCTGCGGCGGTGTTGATCTGGGGGTGTACCTGGCTGGTCATTAAGTTCCAGTTGACCCAGGTGCCACCGGTACTTTCAGTTGCTTATCGGTTTGGTCTGGCCGCCACCATATTGTTTGCTTTCTGTTTCGTGACAAACCGCTCCCTGAGGTATTCCGCCCGGCAACATGGCTATCTGGCCCTTTACGGCGGGCTGATTTTTTGTTGTGGGTACATCCTCTGCTATCAGGCCAGTATTTTTCTCACCAGCGGTCTGCTGGCGATTGTCTTTTCGCTCATCCAGGCAATGAATATATTAAACCTGCGCCTATTCTTGAAGCGACCTGTCAGGTTCCGAGCTGTGACCGGCGGTTTGATTGGTCTTTGCGGCCTGTGTCTGGTTTTCCGGAATGAAATCCTCTCCTTCAGTTTGACGGCCGGGGCCAAAGGGTTGTTGCTGGGTATCGTGGCGGCCTATTTTTCATCTTTGGGCAATGTGGCAGCGGTCAAGAACGATGCCAATGGGGTCCCCGTAGCCCAGGCCAATGCATTCGGCATGGCCTATGGAGCCCTTTTTACGCTGGCAGTTCACTTTTTACTGGGCGGCAGGCTGGAGATTGACGGTTCCATCGGGTATCTGGGCCCGCTGCTTTATCTGGCGGTTTTCGGGTCCGTTATCGCTTTTGGCTGCTACTTTGCCCTGGTAAACCGCATCGGGGCCGACTATGCGGCCTATTGCGCAACCCTCAGTCCGATCATTGCAATGTTTCTCTCCTGGCTTTTTGAAGGCTACGTGTGGACGGTGCCGGCCCTGATCGGCATGTTAGCGGTCCTGTTGGGCAATGTCATCGTCCTGACACCCGGCAAAGTCATCAAGAGGGCCTATCGGGTGGCCGGATGGTCCTGAGCGAGACCCTTGAAAAACACCCCCTTTTGTTCCATTACTGCGTTGGGCGAAAAGTTTAATCCTCGAAATACTAACAGTATTCCTCCGGTTAAAATTTTCGTCCGCCTTGAACTGAATCAAAATTGGGCGCTTTTCAAAGGTCTCGAAAGCAGTCGTATCTGAATAGAGGCTATCTCAAAAATAGGATTTTGGTTCAAGGTCAAGGCGGACGTGAGGTTCCAACCGGAAGAATACACAGAGTATTTCGAGGATAGCGCTTGCGCTTCACTTCGTACCGGAACCGAGCGCCCAACGCCGAGATTGTGCCAAAAGACATTTTTGAGATAGCCTGTATTGATTTTTGCAACCGGGGTGGGGATGTGCTATGTAAATAGTTGTTTCCCGCAACACTTTCAATTTTTACAATCAGTTAAGCTTGCTTTTGCCGTAACGGCCGGACACCTTGCTCAGAGGCAACCGTGAAAAAGTTTTTGCTGAAAGGACCGCACGTATACGAAATCAGAAACAGGCGTGCGAACCCCTACCCGGGTACCGAAAAAGAATTTCTCAACTACTTTGACGCCCTGTTGTTCTTGCGTGGTTTCCTGCTGGACCGGTCCGGCAGGACGACCCTGCGTGAGGTGCTGGCCGGTGACCTGACCGGACGGAGCCTGGCAGGCTTGACTGATTACGAGGTTATCGAGCAACTGGCCCGCCGTTTCGTTTCCGGGGATCTATGTGTGGCCGCCGGGGGCATACCGAGGGTTGTTTGCTGGTGGGTGACAGCCTGAACAACAACCAGATTGGTGAGGGGTTCGTGGGGAAGTCCCGGGATGCTTAACAGCGGATTTATCCAATAGTTGCAGGTGCTATAGAATCTGGTGATAAGGTGACGATAAGGATTTCCAACCTGGGTTGATTTCACAACTGCAGCCGCGCCTCACACCCAATGTTCCGGGTCGTTCAAACCTGTTTGCAAATCGTCCGAACTTATCTTTTTCGCGAAATTGCGCCGGGTGATTTGTCCCGCGGCCAAGCTGTGCTTATGGTCTGGTTGCAACTTGATTCAGGCTGTAACGCATTGAACAAAACAGACAGGCGGGGAACATGAACCAATTGAAATATGTGATCATCGGCGCCGGTCCCATGGGGCTGTGTACCGCCCGGCGATTGAAGCAATATAACATCCCGTTCACCGGTTTTGAGATCCATTCTGATGTGGGCGGACTGTGGGACATCGACAGCCCCACCAGCACCATGTACCAGTCTGCCCATTTGATTTCATCCAAAACCATGACGGAGTTTGTCGATTTTCCCATGCCGCTAAACACTCCCGTCTACCCGCGGCACGACCAGATGAAAGCCTATTTTCAGGCGTATGCTAGAAAATTCAATCTTTACGAGGATTTCCGCTTCAACTCCCGGGTGGTACAAGCCAGCCCCTATCAGGATCACTGGCGGATTACCTATGAAGACCCTGATGGAAGGCACGAGATGGCAGTGGCCGGCCTGTTAATCGCCAACGGGACCCTCCACAAACCCAAGGAGATTACTCTGCCGGGCAACTTCACGGGCACCCGGCTGCACAGCGCCGCGTATAAAACGGCCGATATCTTTGATGACAAACGGGTGCTGATAGTCGGCTGCGGCAACAGCGCCTGTGACATTGCCGTGGATGCCGTGCACCACGCGGCGTCCATCGACCTGGTGGTGCGCCGGGGCTACTATTTCGTGCCGAAGTTTGTCATGGGCCGGGCCATCGATACCATCGGCGGTAAAATCAAGTTGCCGAACCGGCTCAAGCAATTCGTCGATGGATGGCTCGTTCGTCTGCTGGTTGGTAAACCCAGTGATTATGGTTTGCCTGATCCGGACTATAGGATGTACGAATCTCACCCGGTTATCAATTCGCTGATCTTGCATCATATCGGGCACGGGGACATCCGACCTAGACCGGAGATCCAGGCGATAACCGGGAAAACGGTTTCTTTTGTGAATCAGTCCCAGGCTGAATATGATCTGATTCTGGAGGCCACCGGCTATGAACTCGACTACAGCTTCATCGACCCAGCCCTGTTGAATTGGAATGGAGCGGCCCCGCAATTGTACCTGAACGTCTTTCATCCGGAAAGGGACGATCTTTTCATGATGGGCATGGTGGAAGGTGCCGGATTGGGTTGGCAGGGGCGCGATGATCAGGCCCACCTGGTGGCGCTCTATATCAAACAAATGGCGGCCGGCCATGAAGCGGCGGATAGATTCAGGCAACTAAAACGCCTGCAGGCCGCCAGCCGCTGCGACGGTGGGATGCGTTACCTGAAGGTTGACCGGATGTCTTACTATGTCCACAAAGGCCAATATCTGGAGACGGTTCGCCGGCACATAAAGCAGCTGCAGCCGCAGGTTTAAATGAAAAACCAGCAAAGCCAAAACGGGACCTGCTGCTATCGAATGGCGGTTCTTCTGAAAAATGTCTAACAGAACGCCCGTCCTCTTCCGGGGCTCGATAAATACCGCGGGTACCGGGCAATGTGCTTACGGCTTTGCGCCGCCAGACGTCTGGTGGAATTCAGCGGACGTAATTTTTAACCCCTACTCAAAGAGCATCCCGATCACGATGGCGATGTGGGCCGTATGAGTTTTTGCTGACGGGAAGAGACGATCAGGGGTAAATTCTGCGCTGAGCATATTTCCAGCCTTCAAACGATACCGCCGACAAGTTCGGGCACCCCATACCAAAGTTCAACAGAAAAGGAATCAAGCCTATGAACAAAGAAGCGCTAAGGTTTGTAATCAACACTCTGATAGACACTCATAATGCTGCCTTAAAAGTGAGCGAAAGTGCGAACCTGGATAAACACGCAAAAGCCTATGTTGATGTGCGGCTGAACGGTGTCATAGACAGCTGTTTCATGTTGTTAATCGGAAGCCTCTCGGCGGAGCAAAAAATACCCTATACTGATAGAAAATTAACCGAATTAGCTGAAATGGAAAGCTACCTTAAGGGTGAGAAAGTTGCGGTTCGGCCGACGACGCCGATTACATTGAGCCTGCTGAAAACCCTCATAGATGACCGTATTGAGATATGGGAAAGTTCGAGTAATCCTTTTCTGGTTCTCAATTTCATCGATGTGGAAAAAGAGTATAACAAAAAGCGGCAAGCACAAGGAATGTAATAGTCATTGTAGAAAGTTACGATTCATTTTTAACGGCGGTACCTCTGAAAAACGTGTAACAAAACGTCCCGTCCTCTTTGGTAGCCCGATAAAGTCCCCGGACCCCTTCATCAAAGGTGGCTTCGTCGATCAAGTTCAATTCCAGGGCCCTTTCCCGCACGCCCTCTATCATGGCCGAAAACGTGTTTTTCGAAAAACCCTCAACCAGTGCCGGCTTGGAAGAATCTGCATAGACAATGTGCGGAACGACCACTGGTTTTTCAAAACCAGCCTTTTTCAACAGGGGGTATAATTCACGTCCGATTAGCGAATTGCCGCCAGTCATGGCCTGGCTTTTGATCAGGCAGTCGACGGCTTTCATAGCTGCGGCGCTGTGGGGGTGGCAGTAAAAGGATCCGTGATCGCCTTCCACGACGGTAATCGAGCCACCTGTTTTCAGCACCCGCTTCAGTTCCCCCAGAGCCTTAACCGGATCATTGAGGTGTTCCAGAACGAAGCAGACAAACACATGATCAAAGGATTCATCCTCAAAAGGAAGGTCGTAAATATCGCCCTGTTTGAAGGTCACGTTGGATAGATGCGCAGTCCGGGATTTGGCCATCGCAAGTGATTCGGAAGAAACATCCATGGATGTGATGGACGCTTCCGGATTGTTGGCGGCCAGGGTGACTGTCTGGGACCCGGTGCCGCAGCCCGGCTCGAGGATGCGACTGCCCGGCGGAAAGATTGCCTCGCCATGGATGATCTCGACGAGCGCAGCGGCCTGGTCCTGCAGGCGGGTGGATTCGCGTTTTGAATAGCCATGGACATAGTCAGACATGTCGTTCTCCTTTTGGGGCGCGGGATTCCTATAAACAAAACCTATTGCACCGCGCCAAGGCGCAGAGGCGCCAAGACGCAAAGAAACCCTTGGGTCGCTTTTGCTCGCGCTTTGCGCGCAATGAATTTGTATTTTGCTTTTTGAGCGGAGCTGACAATAATAGGTTTTGCCTTTTTTGCGCCTTTGCGTCTTTGCGCGATGCAGGATGTTGCTTTTCCCTACGATGGCTATTGATCAGGACTAAGTATCAAGCATTCCAAATGCGCTGCGGTCCAGGAGGGTTGCCTTGCCCGCCTGTAAAATTTCGATTGCCCTGTCATTGTCATCAAACCGGAAGATCATCACGGCCTTTCCGGAGGTCATGCCGGCAAAGGCATAGGAATATTTTACCTTGATATTGTTCTCCATCAGGAGTTGCAGGAGTTTGGCCAGTTGACCGGGTTGATCTTTGATCTGGACGGCCACGACGTCATCCACCCTGGCCGGCATCTGTTCGCGCATGAGAACCTGTCTGGCCTTCACGAGGTCGGAGACAAGAATCCGCAAAGTACCAAAGTCACCCGAATCTACCAGACTCAGTGCACGCAGGTTGATGCCCGCATCACCCAATGCTTGCGTAATGTCGAACAGCCGACCCCGGGAGTTTTCTATCGGTACGGAAAGTTGCTGCAGTTTCATTTTATCCTCCTTTAACCTGGCTACGGTTTATAATGCCCTAATTATACATAAAAAAACCCGAGAATTTGTCTTCTCGGGTTCGGACAAAAAATAACCCGAGCAGACCCTGAAAGGTCCACCCGGGTATTTCCGCAACCATTCCTATCCTGTTTAGAGAATTACCAGGGTTTAGTTAAAAGCACCTGAAGATGGGAATGGAAACAGACCACAAAACTAACTCGGATTTGAGTTGTTTACGCGAATACCGGGTGGACGCTTCTAAAGATAAAAAAGAAGCGCCCCAAAAAACGAATTTCGTGATGGTCTCGATTCATATGGTTTCCTTGATTGAAACCGCTATAACATCGCTACAATGTATCTGTCAAGTGGTTGTTTTGTATCCATTGAACCGTACGGAAGGCAACCCTCAATCCGCCTCCAAACCCGGCAACATTTTAAAATACCGGGTAGCCGGGATGTCCAGGCCCGAACAAAGGCACATGGTTTCACCGTCGATGGCGTAGCCCATGGCCTCATAAAACCCGCCGTTTATACCGGGGATGACCGTGTCCACGGTTAGCCGCGTCACTTCCGGCCAGTTGGTGATCACCCATTGTTCGAGCCAGCGCAGACACTCCCGGCCGCGCCCCTGCCCGAGGTGCTCCGGATCTATATAGATCAACGGGATTTCGGCTTTTTGCCGGGTAAGCCGCTTGAGAGTCATAAACCCGCGGGGCACGCCGTCTTCTTCCGCAATGAAGAATTCACCGGCTTTTTGCATACGCAGGTAATCATACAAAGCATATGCGTCGATACAGGCGGATATCTGGGCGGGCGTCAGTTCATCCACAAACAATTCGGTAAAAGCCCTTTTGCGAATGGTGTGGCAAAAAAGGGCATCCTCGTACGCAAAGGTTCTAAAGTGCATCAGAAAGTCAATGTGTTGGCGCCGTCGCACAGTTCAAACAACTTGGGTGCACCGGCAAACTGGATTTTTTCATAAATATCTGCTTCGCCAACCTGGCGAGCTTCGGCACAAGGGATTCAGAGAAATATGGGTACGTCGGTGTCAATTAGATAAAACAGATGGCCGGAGGCTTCGTCACCGGTAGGGGCTACCACGTTGTCTATGATACCTTTTTTGGCCAGGGTTACGGCATCGTCCGTCAGGAACAGGCTGACCTCATGGCCCTGTTCCTTGGCGGCTTTGGCAAGTTGAAACGAGCGTGTCACCCGGGTCGGGTCTTCAATACCGCGGGTCAGAACGAAAACGAATTTTTGCACGGTGAACCCTCCTTGTGTTGAGATTTTAGAGGCATCTATAGTAGCAGATTTATGCGGGAGGCAAAACCCTATTTAGCAAGCTTTACGTATCCAGACAGCCTTTGCAATGCAATCTGTTTGTATTTGGTTTCAGGCGGAGGCAGCGATTGATTCAGGGGTGATTGTTGTGGCGTGGCCATTAAATCGGTTCTTCTTCAGGACAGAAATCGTGTCACGGTTCACATGCATGCCTAGACCGGTTCCCTTCATTGGTACGGCCGTACCGCCCGAGCGCAGCCAGGTAACCCCCGTGACCATTTCGAATCCCTTCACAGATTTGGCGTACACTGCTTCGCGGTTGACGGCATCCCGGCAGAGCAGATTGAATATGTGCCCGGCAGAAGAGAGGATGCAGGAACCTGCGGTATGGCAACTTATCTGGTAATCACATTCATTCTGTCGCAGGTAGTTGACCAGCTGCAAGGAGCGGTGAAATCCGCCGTTGCGTGAAAGCTGGATACTGAAGGCGTCGTGCAGGCCGGCGGAGACAATCTGCTGCGCATCATCAATTGTGAGCGCGGATTGCCCGGCAATCAATTTGATACCCATTGGTTTCAAGGTGCCGGCCACTTTCGTAAGGCCCTTTTTCGCAACGGGCATCAGGTCTTCAATGGCGCGGACGGGAAACCTTTCCAGCAGGGGCATGTGGGCCTGGGTGATCTCAGCGTTCCAACCGAGGCCGGGATCGAGGCTGAATGTACAGTGGTTATCGAATATGTTCGTAATAGTCTCGAGGCGATTGAGTGTTTTTTTAGGGTCGACCCCGACTCCGAGACGTACTTGCCGGATGCCCAGTTTGTTCGCCGCGCGGCCAAAGGCAACCGTCTGGCGTTTACTGAGTCCGCTGGGAATCGCGGCCGTATAGTTGATGAAGGTGGTGTAGTGATGACTGGGGAAATAGGCGGACAAGGGCTTGTCCTGTTTGCGCCCCAGAATATCCAACAGGGCAGTTTCAATGGCGCAAACCACAGGGTTCAGGCTGGCCAGCGGCGGCAGGCTTTCGATATAGGCTTTGATTTCGTAAATGCTGCTCAGGTTCCAGGGGAACGAATTGACTGAAAGAAAGGCCGCGGCCGCTTTGATCCAGTCCTCCAGGAAGATCTGCTTTTGAGGCGGCAGACAGCCTTCACCGTATCCGCTGAACCTGTTTTTTGCGTCGTTGATCTCAATGACGATGTTTGTGAAACTAACCGGAGAGTGGTTTTGGTTGGCGGATCGCAGTCGGGGGGGAATCCGAACAGGATAGATTTTAATTACGCCGATTTTCATGCTTTTCTGGGATCAGGATTTTAAATGACGCTCCACCGGCATAGTCCCGGTTAATCTCGATGCTGCCTTCGTGAGCCTGGACATTCTGGTGGGCGATAAACAAGCCCAGGCCGGTACCTTTGTGGAGTTTGCTTTTGTGCTTGGTGGAAAAATAGGGATCAAAAATCTTCTCTTCTATTTCAGCCGGGATGCCCGGCCCATTATCACGGATTTCAATCTCAATTTGACGATGGCCGTTATTCTTTCCAGACAGTGACGTCAGGACAGAGGCCGCCCCTTCATCAGGCGTGGTCTCGACGGCATTGGTCAGAATATTGAGTATGGTTTGCTTCATTTTCTTCTCGTCCAGGGTTACCGGTCCAATTTCCCCGGAAAGAAACGTGGTGACCGATATACGGCGAGCTTTGCTCTGGGGGGAGATCAGCAGCACCATCTTTTCGATCAGGCCATGCAGGTCGGTCGGTTCGAAATGGGACTCCTCAGTATTGACCAGATCCAGTAATTCAATAATTAGGCCGTTTACTCGTTCGGTTTCTTCAAGTGCTATTTTGTGAAAGGTCTCTCTGAACTCTGCATCATCAAACTTTTCCGGAAGCATTTGGATAAATGTCCGGATAGCAGTCATGGGGTTTTTTATTTCATGGGCCAGGCGCGCGGCCACATTTCCCAAGAAGGAAAATTTTTCGACCCTGCTCAGGAGTAGGTTAGACTTTTTTAAAGCCTGCATCTGATCGCTGAGCTTGCTGTAAAGTCGCGCATTCTTGATGGCAATAGCGATCTGGGGCGCAAAGATATCCAGGGTGTTTCTGGTTTCCTGGGAGATGCCGTCTTTTTCAAAACTGTCGGTTACGATTAGTCCGATTACCCGGGTGCCGGTTACCAGCGGGGCAGCATACAATGAGGCCGGGTGGTCCAGGGCGGCCAGGAGGGCATCATCGGCCAGGTCGGAGTCCAGGATTTCCGGCAGGTAGCGGGCCTTCCCGAAACCAATTACTGTAGCAAGCAGATGGTTCTCACTGTTCAGGCCGACCCGGTATTGCCTGATCGGCAACGGTGGTTCCGGATCGAAGCCTGTGCCGTGGTAGTACGCGAGGGTATTGTCAGTGTTGTCGATCAGCAGGATAATCGCCCGATTGATTTTACAGGCACTGGACAAAAGGCGCATGATCACGGTCAATAATTCGTCCAGGTCCAGAATCGACAAGATAGCCTTGCCGGTTTCCTGGATCGCCTCGATTTGGGCGATCTTCTTGTTAAGCGCGCTGTTCAGGCGCCGCGTCTCTTCATATTTCAGTTCGATCTGCTCCCGGTTCTTTTCCAGCTCGGTGATGATTTCACCGTGGGCATAATTGTTGGTCAGCAGGCGGTCGAAGAACGCAAAAAAGCGATTTTTTTCAGACCAGTCCAGCTTGTACTCGCAAAAATCGGCCCCCTCAAAAAAACAGCACGGTTCCTGCAGATTAATTTTAGAGCCTTTCCAGATCTGCGGCATGAACGTGAAAATGCCCTGGTTGTAGATGCAGTTGTCCCGCGTTACGGCCATGTCCGGGTTCCAGTGGAGTCGAATGGCAGCCACATTGTGCTTGAGGGAGACTATCTCCAGCCGCTTATTGCGGCTGCATTGTTCGTTCACGCCGTGAAAGGCGATCAGGGCTTCCCGGGTGGAAAGGGAGGCCTTCAACAGGATTTGCTGACTCAGTCCCAATGAAGATTCCTGGACGGCATATTTGCCTATTTTAAAGGCGATAAAGGGATCACAAAACAATTCGCGGGCGCGGCGGAACATTTCAGCCAGGATGCGGCATGAAATCCAGTTGTTTTGATCTGAGAGGTAGTTCTCGGGCTTGACCATCATGTTTATTTCCGGGTCGAGGTTCTCGATCAACGGTTCAACCGATCCATGGTTGTGGCGGCGGACGTAACCGAGGACAGCCTTTGAATTTATGCAACTGGTCTCTTTTTTCATGATTTTTTGCCTTTTCGAATCTTCGGCTGCATTTCAGCCAATTCAATTTGTATGCCATCGCGCGGCTGGGCCTGTGGTGGTTCGATCGGCGGGTTTTGCTGTCGATGGTAACTGCCTGTCATCATAGGACCCGGGAGATTCATTGACGGTCTGGCTACTGGCTGCCCAGAGGATCTGCGGCGCCATGTGACAGCTGGATAGCAATGTGCTTTGCACAGAAAATTGTGCATGGGCGCACAGAAAATTGTGCATGATTTTTAGCTTGGATGTCGGGCCAGACAAAATTTGAATTTTTGATATTGCCATTGTTTAAGAAATTTGTCAAAAAAACGGGTTATCGGTTTTTCATCGGGCGCTGGGAAGCATTTTTAGTGGTGGGCAGACACGCAATCTGAGGCTATCTCCCGACAGATAGCAGCATGCGAAAAGGCGCTGGCATTATGAACAACTCAACAATTCTGATCGTGGACGATGAACCTGGTGTGCGGCATTCCTTCAACATGGTTTTGAAGGAGGATTACCGGCTCTTTTTCGCCGAAAACGGCGCCGCGGCCCTGGATGTCTTCAAGCAAAAACATGTGGATCTAGTCCTGCTCGACATCTTGCTGCCGGACCAGGACGGCCTCGTGCTCCTGAAAGAGTTGAAAGAGAGCGAACCGGAAACCGAAATCATCATGGTCTCGGCCCTGAAAGAGATATCCTCTGCCGTGCGGGCCATGAAACTCGGCGCTTTTGACTATATCACCAAACCATTTGAAGTCGACGAACTGCTCTCCGTCGTCAAAAGAGCCCTGGAAAGAAAGAAGCTGCAGAAGGAGATCGTCTACCTGCGGGAAGAATTGGAGCGGGTCCAACCTTTTGAAGCCATGGTCGGGCATTCCGCGCAAATGAAAGCCGTTTTCAATCTGATTTCACGGGTGGCCCAGGCCCAGGGACCGGGGGCGATCTTGGTCCAGGGCGAAAGCGGAACAGGCAAGGAGCTGGTGGCCCGGGCTATCCACAATCGCAGCCAGCGCTCGGACCAGCCCTTTGTGGTGACTAACTGTGCAGCGATTCCGGCCACCCTCATGGAAAGCGAGCTGTTCGGTTATTCCAAGGGGGCCTTTACCGGTGCCCTGGAAAATCGCAGCGGCAAATTGGAAATGGCCGATGAAGGGACGCTCTTTTTGGATGACATCGATTTGCTGGATATCAATATGCAGGCCCGGCTGCTCAGGGTGCTCCAGGAAAAGGAGTACGAAAAAGTAGGCAGCGACCGGGTCGTCAATGTCGATATCAAGTTTATCGCCGCTTCCAACAAGGATCTGCGGCAACTGGTTACCAAAGGAAAATTTCGGGAGGACCTGTTTTATCGTTTGAATGTATTTCCCATCGAATTGCCGCCCCTGCGGGAAAGAAAAGAGGATATTCCCGAATTACTCGATTACTTCTTAAGTCAGAACCGCAAGAGCAATGGTCTGCCGTCCAAATCTTTCACCGAGAAAGCTGTTCAGGCCTTGATGGACTATGACTGGCCCGGCAATGTCCGGGAGTTGGAAAACTTCGTGGAGCGGCTTTTCATCGTTTCGCAGGGCACAGTGATTCGACAGGAGGATGTGCTGCCCCTGCAGCGGCGCAATACCCGTCGAGAAAACCAGACCCTGAAAAAGGCTGTGGCCGATTTCGAAAGGCAGCACATCAAAGCGGTGCTGCACTCCGTCGATGGACGGCGGGGCGAGGCAGCCAAAATTCTGGGTATTCATCGGAATACCCTGACGGCCAAAATTAATGATCTGGAGATTGTTGTTTAGAACCCATCTCAAAAAAGTCTTCTTGTCCGGCATAGCCTGCGGCGACGATGGATTGGCCCAAACTTCGGCCTGCGCTTAAGCTACGGCAGATACATTTTGTTGGGTGCTCGGAATGAATCCTCGAAATACCCGATGTATTCACCACGATGGGCATTGGCTTCGCTGGCACCTCCGGTTTATTCCTCACGGCCGCCTTGATTTTGAACCGAAATCCGTTTTTTGAGATAGGTTCTAGGCGCTCTTGCGTGCTTTTTCAGGAATGAGCTGGTATTCTTGGCGAAATGTTGTATCCTTGCGGTTCCCCGCCCCAAAAACTGGAGAAATAGCATGAAAAAGAAAAATCTTTTCTATTGCCTGGTTATAGTTGGCGCCCTTGGCTTCCTGATGCCGCTATCTATTCAAGCAGGCCAGCACCGTGGTCTTTCAGACGGGCAAACGCTGTACGTGCCCGCTTACTCGCATATCTACAGCGGTGCCCGCGACCGGGCCTATCTGCTGACCATAACGCTAAGCATTCGCAATATTGATCCGGAGAACGCGGTTACCATTACCCGGGTTAATTATTACGAAACCCAGGGCAAGCTGCTTAAAAAACACATCGACAAGCCAAAGGTTTTAAAACCTCTGGAATCCATTCGCTATATCATCCCGGAAAGTGACAAAAGCGGCGGATCAGGCGCCAATTTCATGGTGGATTGGAAATCTGACAAACCGGTGAACCCACCCATAGTGGAAGCTGTTATGATCGGGACCCGATCCCAGCAGGGGATATCCTTTACGTCGCGGGGCCGGGTCATCATTCCCGCCGAATAGAAGCCATCTTAAAAAAGCCTTTTGGTCCAATCTCGGCGTTGGGCGCGAATATCAAATCCTCGAAATACAATATGTATTCCTCCGGTTTGATATACGCGGCCGCCTTGACCTTGAACCAAAATCCATTTTTAAGATGGCCTCTATAATGTCTATGTGGATTTTACCTTGAATAGCATAAAGAAAGCCCGGTACCAAGGATAGGAATCTCAACCCCGGCACCGGGCCAAAAGGTACCGCTTTTCATTTCTGTGTCCGTTCACAGGTGGTAGGTTTTGGTTCAGGGCAAGGCTTGAACGATTTTTAAACCGCAGGCATAGCAGACGCTATTCCGAGGATTTGAAAAGAGTGAAAACGCTGCCCTGGGCCAAAAGATGCCGCCTGTGGACGGACACTATTGCATGCCCCTCAATACATAATGCAACACACCGCCATGCCGGTAGTATTCCAGTTCCGCGGGTGTATCGATACGGGCTTTTACCGTGAAGTTTACCGCGCGGCCGTCCTCCTTTTTCGCGATCACTTCCATTGCCTTGCCCGGCGCCATTTCCGTGACCCCTGAAACCGTGTATAGTTCCGATCCATCCAGGCCCAGGGTGTCACGCCCGGTACCAGAGGCAAATTCCAGGGGCAGCACGCCCATGCAAACCAGGTTGCTGCGGTGAATTCTTTCGAAGCTTTCTGCGATGACGGCCTTGACTCCCAGCAGGTTGGTGCCCTTGGCCGCCCAGTCGCGGCTGCTGCCGGTGCCGTATTCCTTTCCGGCGACGACCACCAGCGGCGTGCCGCGCTCGATATAGGTCATGGCCGCGTCATATATAGTGGTGGTTTCGTTCTCCGGCATAAGCCGGGTGACGCCCCCGGAGATGCCGGGGACCAGCAGGTTGTCCAGGCGGATGTTGCCGAAGGTGCCGCGCATCATCACTTCATGGTTGCCGCGGCGCGAGCCGTAGCTGTTGAAATCCACCTCCGTTACACCTTTGCTCCGCAGGTAATCGGCTGCCGGGCTGTCTAGGGGAATGGCCCCGGCCGGGGAGATGTGGTCCGTGGTGACCGAATCTCCCAAAAAGGCCAGGACCCGGGCCTGTTCGATATCTGCTAAAACCGGTGTTTCCAGACTGATGCCTTTGAAAAACGGGGGCTCCTTAATATAGGTGGACTCCGGTACCCAGTCGAAGCGTGTGCTCTCGGTGACCGGCAGAGAATTCCAATTATCCGAACCGTCGTAAATACGACCATATTCTTCCAGATACATCTCGGTCTGTACATGTTCGGTCACGAGTTGCCTGATTTCAGCCTTGTCCGGCCAGATGGCGGACAGCATCACCGGCTGGCCGTTTGAATCCGTACCGATGGGCTCGGATGCAAAGTCGATGTCCACACGTCCGGCCAAGGCATAGGCCACGACGAGCAGTGGGGATCCGAGGTAGTTGACGCGCGTCAGGGGGCTGATGCGGCCCTCGAAATTCCGGTTGCCGCTCAGGACCGATGCGACCACCAGGTCCTGTTCCTGGACGGCGGTTGCCACCGGTTCGGGCAAAGGCCCGCTGTTGCCGATGCAGGTGGTGCAGCCAAACGCGATGTTATGGAATTTCAAGTCTTCCAGGTATTGCAGCAATCCGCTGGATTCCAGATAGCGGATTACCACCCGCGATCCGGCAGCCATACTGGTTTTGACCCAGGGTTTGACGGCCAATCCCAATGCGGCCGCTTTTTTAGCCATCAAAGCGGCCCCGATCAGCACCGAAGGATTGGAAGTGTTGGTGCAGCTGGTAATGGCTGCAATTACCACAGCACCCTGCTTCAGATCAGCCGTCTCGCCATTGATTTCGATGGCGGCCTGCTGGTCCGGCGCCCTCCCGCTCTCTTGCAGGGCTTTTTCAAATTCAGGTTTCATACGGGACAAAGGGATGCGGTCCTGGGGCCGTTTGGGACCGGCCAGGGAAGTTTCGACCACACCCATGTCCAGTTGCAGGGTGTCGTTAAAGGCGGGCTCCGGTTGCTCATCCGTGCGAAACAACCCCTGGGTTTTGCAGTATGATTCCACCAGGGCCACTTTTTCCGGGGGCCGGCCGGACAATTTCAGGTAGTCCAGGGTACGGTCATCCACCGGGAAAAAGCCCATGGTGGCTCCATACTCCGGCGACATATTGGCAATGGTGGCGCGATCTTCCAGGGGCAGAGAAGAGAGCCCCGGGCCGTAAAATTCCACGAACTTGCCCACAACACCTTTCTCACGCAGCATCTGGGTAACGGTCAGAACCAGGTCCGTGGCGGTGACATTCTCCGGCAGCCGGCCGGTCAGTTTAAACCCGATGACCTCCGGGGTGAGCAAATAGTACGGGGTCCCCAGCAAGACCGCCTCGGCCTCTATACCGCCCACGCCCCAGCCCATAATCCCCAGGCCGTTGATCATGGTTGTGTGGGAATCCAGGCCCAGCAGGGTATCCGGGAATACCAACTGCTCTCCGTCGCCATCTTGTTGGAATACCACCCGGCCCAGATTTTCGAGATTGACCTGGTGGCAGATACCGGCCGCGGGTGGTACTACACTGAAATTATTAATACTTTGCATGCCCCAGCGCAGGAAGGCGTACCGTTCGCCGTTCCGTTTGTAATCCATATCTTCGTTTTGTTTCAGCGCGGCTTGGGTTCCAAAATAGTCTACCTGGACGGAATGATCGATTACCAGTTCGGCGGGGATGCGGGGGTTTACCTTCAAGGGATCTCCATACAGGGATTGGGCGGCATCGCGCATGGCGGCCAGGTCAACTACGGCCGGCACCCCCGTGAAATCCTGCAGCAAAACCCGGGCGGGTTTGAAGGGGACCTCTTTTTTTTCAAGCTCCCGGGGGGACCAGGTGGCCATATTTTCGGCATCGGATGCTTTGATGAGGGTGCCGTCTTCATTGCGCAGCAAATTCTCAAGCAGGATACGGATACTGAACGGCAGGCGGTCGATGCCTGTAAATCCCTTTTCAGCCATTTTGGGCAGACTGAAGTATCGGACCTTTCCAGCTGAAGTTTCCAGCGCAGAAAGTGTATTGAAACTGTTTGGATGGTTTGCCATGGTGCCCCCCATTTAGATGATGCGAATCGTTTGATTTTTGGTTGAAATGCTGGCCGGATAGACTATCTTCTCAGGAGATTCCCCGGACCTGCGGCAGCACGAATATTTGTAGAATAACTCTATAGTTATAGGCATGAAACCGCATATTTGCAACCTTTTCGATAGTTGTTGACACTTTTTGGCAATTTGATTATAAAATCTTCTTTAATCTGAAGCGGTAGCTGCGTTTGGCGAGCGTTGCCGCTCATTTTTTGCGGGCCGTTTGCAACCCAAATACGGGAGAATCAGGAACAGGTTGTGAAAGATAATCTGGTATCCATACTGAAGACCAAAAAAAGCACTATCGTTAAAAAGTGGTTTGAACTTGTGGTCAACTCTTATCCCCCCGATACCGCATCCTTCCTCAAAGGTCAGAAAGACCAGTTTGCCAATCCGGTCGGCCACACCACCAAAAAAGGCCTGGAGGCCGTTTTCGATGAAGTTGTCAGCGGCATGGACCGCGACACCATCGTCGCTTTTCTCGATCCCATCATCCGCATTCGGGCGGTACAGGATTTTACACCGTCCCAGGCTGTCGGATTTATTCTCGATCTGAAGTTTGTCATTCGCGAGAAGCTTAAAAAAGAACTCAAATCAGCCCCGGTCCAGGCCGGACTGGCTGAAATCGATGCGAATATTGACCGGCTGTGCCTGATCGGCTTCGATATCTTCGTCATCTGCCGGGAGGCGATCTATCAGTTGAAGGTCAGTACCGAAAGAGATAAAATCTACAAAGCGTTTTCAAGGGCGGGTTTAGTTACTGAGATTTCGGAAAATGGACCGGGATCTCCGGGCGCCTAAATCATAATATATGTGAGGTAATGTTAAATGAATGACAAGTACATGTATTCCCTCATAGCAGTGTTTCTGCTTGCCCTGCTGGCTTACCTGGGCGTGGAGGCAGCCGGAATGGATGTCATATTCGGCGTCGTCTTACCCTACGTTGCCGTGCTCCTTTTTATAGGCGGGTTTGTCTGGCGAGTCATGGGGTGGGCCAGCTCCGCAGTGCCGTTCAGGATTCCAACCACCTGCGGGCAGCAGAAATCTTTTGACTGGATCGAGCCGGCCAGGGTCGACAATCCCAGCACGACCTGGGGCGTGGTTGTCCGCATGTTCCTGGAAATTGTGACCTTCCGGTCCCTGTTTCGCAATACGCGCATGAAAGTCAAGTCGGATGGCCGGATTACCTACAGCCTGGAGCTGTTCCTCTGGCTGGGAGCCCTTGCTTTTCACTATGCCTTCTTGACGACCCTGGTGCGGCACTTTCGTTTTTTCCTGGAACCGGTTCCCATCTGCCTGCAGTGGCTCGAAAACCTGGATTCATTTATGCAGTTCGGCCTGCCGGTGGTCTACATGTCCGGCGTGGTGCTCCTGGCAGCGGTGGTCTACCTGTTGCTGCGGCGGCTGCTGATTGTCCAGGTCCGCTATATCAGCCTGGCATCCGACTTTTTCCCACTCTTTTTGATCGGCGGCATCGCCTTTACCGGCATCCTGATGCGCTATCTGTCCAAAGTGGATATCGTGGGTATCAAGTCCCTGACCATGGGGCTGGTGACATTCCATCCCGTGGTACCCGAGGGAATCAGCGGCCTGTTTTATGTCCACCTCTTTTTTGTGACGGTTCTGCTGGCCTATTTCCCCTTCAGCAAGTTGATGCACCTGGGGGGCGTTTTCCTGAGCCCCACCCGAAATTTGCCGACCGATACCCGGGCCCGGCGGCATATCAATCCCTGGAACTATCCGGTCCACGTGCATACCTATGAAGAGTACGAGGATGAGTTCAGGGAGAAGATGATCGATGTCGGCCTGCCGGTGGACAAGATGCCCGAACCGGAACCGGAGGAAGAGGCGGCCTCTGCGGCAGCTGAAGCTGAGACCCCTGAGGCAGGAGAAAAGGAGTAAGAGATGAGTGACCTTTCGAAATCAGATGAATATTACAGCGCGATAGATCACAAGCCGCCCAAACCGACGGGCTGGATGGATACGCCGGTGAACCTGCGCAAGGGCATATACTGCCACTCCGCCAATCCCAAGAGCCTGGACTACGTGGGAATGCCCAATGCCAGAAAGTTCGACCCGACCGCGGAGGACTGGCTGCTGCCGGACAACTGGCAGGAGATCATCCACAAGGGCTTCAAAGAGCGGCTGGATAAATTCAGGTCCCTGAAGGTGTTCATGGACATCTGTGTGCGCTGCGGGGCCTGTGCCGACAAGTGCCACTATTATATCGGTACCGGAGACCCGAAGAACATGCCCGTCCTGCGGGCGGAACTGCTCCGCTCGGTCTACCGCAACGATTTTACCAAGTTGGGTAAAATCCTGGGGAAAGTCAACGGCGCCCGTCCCATGACCCTGGATGTTCTGAAAGAGTGGTGGTACTACCTGTTCCAGTGCTCCCAGTGTCGGCGCTGCTCGGTGTTCTGCCCTTACGGCATCGACACGGCCGAGATCACTTTGCTGGGCCGCGAACTGTTGAACCTGCTGGGCCTGAACATCGACTGGATCGCCACGCCGGTGGCCAACTGCTACCGCACCGGTAACCACCTGGGGATCCAGCCGCACGCCTTCAAAGACATGCTCGACTTTTTCGTCGAGGATATCGAAGAGATGTCCAGCCTGCAACTGGAACCACAGTTCAATAAGAAGGGGGCCGACATACTCTTTATCACCCCTTCCGGTGACGTTTTCGCTGATCCGGGCACCTACTCCTGTATGGGCTACCTGATGCTCTTCCACTACCTCAAGGAAAAATACGGGCTTGACGTGACCTGGTCCACCTACGGCAGTGAGGGCGGCAACTTCGGTTTTTTTACCTCACACGAGATGATGAAACGCTTGAACAGCAAGATGTACATGGAGGCCAAGCGTCTCGGCGTGAAATGGATTCTCGGCGGTGAGTGTGGACACATGTGGCGCGTGATCCACCAGTATATGGACACCATGAACGGCCCGGCTGATTTCCTGGAGGAACCGGTGAACCCGATTACCGGCACCAAGTTCGAGAATGCCAAATCCACCAAAATGGTGCACATCATCGAGTTTACCGCCGACCTCATCAAACACGGTAAGCTGGATCTTGATCCCAGCCGCAACGATCACCTTTCGGTGACTTTTCACGATTCCTGCAACCCCTCCCGGGGTATGGGGATGTTCGAGGAGCCACGGTACGTGATTAAGAATGTCTGCAACAATTTCTACGACATGCCGGCGAATACCATTCGGGAACAGACCTTCTGCTGCGGCAGTGGGGCGGGCCTGAATGCCGGTGAAGATATGGAACTGCGGATGGCCGGCGGCCTGCCGCGGGCCAACGCGGTGAAACATGTCCACGAAAAACACGGGGTCAACATGCTGGCCAACATCTGCGCGGTTGACCGGGCGGCCCTGCCGGACCTCATGAATTACTGGGTACCGGGCGTGGATGTAACGGGCGTGCATGAACTCGTCGCCAATGCCCTGGTCATACCGGGACAAAACAGCCGACCCACAGATATGCGCGGTGAAGATATACCGGGATTGGAGTTGGAGGAGGAGGAAGACACTGATGAATGATAAAGGTAAAATCATCACGGGCTTAGTAATATTCTTCATAATATTTACCTTCCCGTTCTGGTACAACCGCGGCAAGGCCGCTTCGGTGCCCGAGCCGGTGCTTTCGCCGACCGCCAAGAAGGCCGGGGAGTGTGTGCGTTCCAAGGACTACATGAAGGCCGAGCACATGCAGCTGCTGGATGACTGGCGCGATACCGTTGTCCGGGATGGGCAAAGAATGGTGACCAACAAGCATGGCAAGGAATTCGAAATGAGCCTTTCCAATACGTGTATGAACTGCCACGATAATAAGGCCGAATTTTGTGACCGGTGCCACAATTATGCTTCGGTAAGGCCCTACTGCTGGGACTGCCACATCGACAATCCGAAGGAGATAAAGTGATGGAAGACAGCAGACGAACATTCTTGAAGTTAGCCGGCGTTGCGGCCCTGGGGTTGACGACGAAGCCTGTTCTCGATGCCTATGCGGCCAGTGGCGGCAAAGTTCCTGATGCCCTGGTCAAACGCGGTAGTAAAGCCATGACCGCCAAAAACTGGGGCATGGTTATCGATACCCGCAAGTTCACTTCGGCCGAAGACCTCGAACCGATCATCGCGGTGTGTGATCAGACCCATAATATACCCAAGTTCGAGAACACAAAACACGAGATCAAGTGGATCTGGTCGGCGCCCTATCACAATGCGTTTCCGAACAAGACCAATAAATACATGGATGCCCATAGTCACGAAGTGCCGTTTCTGGTGCTTTGCAACCACTGTGAGAATCCGCCTTGTGTTCGGGCCTGCCCGACCAAGGCAACCTTCAAACGTGAAAGTGACGGTATCGTACTGATGGACTTTCACCGCTGCATCGGCTGCCGGTTCTGCATGGCCGCCTGCCCGTTCGGGGCGCGGAGCTTCAATTTCCGGGATCCGGAGCCCTTTATCCCGAAAATCAACCCGAAGTTTCCCCGCCGGATGAAAGGGGTGGTTGAAAAATGCAATTTCTGTGCGGAGCGTCTGGCCATGGGCAAAGTCCCGGCCTGCGTAGAGGCCTCCGATGGTGCCATCGCCTTCGGCGACCTGGATGATCCGGATTCCAACGTCCGGCACCTGCTGCACGCCAATTACACCATCCGGCGCAAGCAGAGCCTGGGAACCGAACCGTCGGTCTACTACATCGTCGGCGGCGGTGGATCGGAAGAAGAAGAGCACGGATAACAACGCGGTCCCCCGCGTAATCAATAAGAACCATTACCTTTTAAATCGGTTCACGACATAGTGTGAGGTGGTTATGCTAGATTTAGCAGTCAAAGGAAGTAAAAAATACTGGGGCCTGCTCGGGATCCTCGGCGCGATTGTCGCCGTCGGTGCGTTTTTCTATTTCAAGCAGCTCAGCTTCGGATTGGGAATTACCGGCATGAGCCGTGATGTATCCTGGGGATTCTATATTGCCCAGTTTACATTTCTGGTCGGGGTGGCCGCCGGAGGTGTCATGGTGGTGCTGCCGTATTACCTGCACGACTACAAAGCGTTTGGCCGGATTACCATTCTGGGTGAGTTTTTGGCCATTGCGGCCATTACCATGTGTCTGCTTTTCATCCTGGTGGACCTCGGGCAACCCATGCGGATGCTGAACGTAATTTTCTACCCGACACCCAACTCTATGCTGTTTTGGGATATGATCGTGTTGAACGGGTATCTCTTTTTAAACATCCTGATCGGGTGGAATGTCCTTGAGGCGGAGCGCAACGGCACCCATTATGGGGCCTGGCTGAAACCGTTCATTTACCTGTCCATTCCCTGGGCGGTCGGTATCCATACGGTTACGGCCTACCTTTACTGCGGCCTGCCGGGTAGACATTTCTGGCTGACCGCCATATTGGCGCCGCGCTTTCTGGCGTCGGCCTTTGCAGCCGGCCCGGCCCTGTTGATCCTGCTGTGTCTCATTGTCCGGCGGGTGACCAACTTCGATCCCGGCCGGGAACAGATCCAGAGCCTGGCCAAGATTGTCACCTACGCCCTGATTCTCAATGTGTTCTTCTTGATCTGTGAGGTGTTTGTGGCTTTCTACAGCAATATACCCGGTCACATGGATCACATAAAGTACCTGTTCGTCGGGCTGCACGGCCACAATACACTGGTGCCCTGGATGTGGTCCGCCATCGCCCTGATGATTATCGCGATCATTCTGCTGCTCATACCAATGTGCCGTCGCAACGAGGGTGTGCTGGCCGTGGCCTGCGTGATGCTTTTCATCGGCGCCTGGATCGACAAAGGGATGGGCATGATCGCCGGCGGGTTTGTGCCGAATCCCCTGCATGAGGTGAACGAATACATGCCCACCGGCCCGGAAGTGGCGATTACGCTGGGTGTCTGGGCGGCCGGGTTCATCGTCCTGACCATCCTGTACAAGATGGCCACTGGTGTCAAAGAGGAAGCCGCCGGTCTGTAACCTGAAGCAAATTTAAAAATAGAGAGGGTCCGCCGTTGGGCGGACCCTTTTCTTATGGAATGGATCTGGTGGAAATCGATACCCGATAGGTTCAGACAACGTTAAAAGTCCTGGAATTCGTTGGTCTCGTCGTCGAAGGGGATCATCTTCTCCGGGCGAATTCCCCTGGTCTGCACCTCTCGCGGGTTTTCCTGCCCGGACAAGGTTCCTTCCTCACCGTCCCCGGTTTCATCGTGCGTATGGTCCTTGCGGCGACTGCCACCCACGATACCAACCAGGTCTTCAACGTAATCCTTCATGTTGACGGCCTGTTCACTCATTTCGGCAGAGGATGAAGCCGATTCCTCAGCGCTGGCCGCGTTTTGCTGGACAACTTTGTCCATTTCGACAACCGCCCGGTTGAGTTGCTCGATACCCTCGGCCTGCTCGTTGGAAGCGGCTGCGATTTCACCGACCAGGTCGCCGACCTTGGAGGCACTTTCGGCCACTTTGCCGAACGCCCCATTGGTATCGGCCACCAGGTTGCCGCCCTGGTTGATCTTTTTAACGGTTCCCTCGATCAGGTCGGCTGTGTCCTTGGCCGCATCCGCGGCTCGCATGGCCAAATTCCGGACCTCATCCGCCACCACGGCAAAACCGGCCCCGGCCTCACCGGCCCGAGCTGCTTCTACCGCTGCATTCAAGGCCAGCAGGTTGGTCTGAAACGCAATTTCGTCGATGGTCTTGATGATCTTGGAGGTCTCTTCGCTGGCTTTGGAAATTTCCTCCATGGATCCGGTGAGCTGGGTCATGGAATCGTTGGCCTGACGGACCACCTGGTTGGCTTCCTGCATGAGATTGTCAGCCTGGCCGGCATTGGTAGCGTTTTGCTTGGTCATCGAGGACATTTCTTCCAGCGAAGAAGAGGTTTCCTCAATGGTAGCGGCCTGCTCGGAAGCGCCTTCCGCCAGCGACTGACTGGCGGTCTCCATTTGACCGGAGGCGGAGGAAACATCGTTGGCACTGTTCTGCAGTCCGCTGATGACCGCGTTGATCGGCCGGGTGATGGAACGAATGATAAACACCGCGAGTAAAATGGAAATGAGAGCACCGGCACTCAGGGCGATGATCAGCACCAGGGTGACGGTTTTCTGAACCTGCACCAGAGACGCGATTCGATTTTCTTTGGCAGTTTCCACTTTGACCACGGCCGCCGCCTGCTCTTCTTCCATCTGCGCGGTAATACTCTTTAACAGGCCATGGCCGATATTGGTCGATTCTGTCCCGTATTCATTCAGGCCTTCGATGGTGGATTTGAGCTGTAGAAAGATATTGCGCGTTTCCAGGGTCTGGTTATAGGCGCTGTAAGCGATCTCTTTATATTTGGTCGCGGTTTCCCGATACACCTCTTCTTTCAAGACCTTGGAGGTCTGTCGCATGGAGGCGGTTTCGGCCTTCATGCGCTTGTCGAAATGCTCGGTGAGCCGGTCAATATAGGTGACATCATCGGTCAGCAGGTATTGTGACCGCATGGACGCTATGAAATCGACAGTCCGGAAACCTTCTTTGATCATGGATTCGAAGTGGCTTTCCACGGGAGGTAGTTCTTCACCGACCATTTGCAGTTCAAACCGATTGGCAACTATGAGGGCCTCGCTTTTGGTCAACCATTCCTTCAAAGATGCGAAGTCCTTGCTTGTGGCCTCATTCAGAACCTCTATCTGGTGGTGTAGTTTGACGATTTGCGCAAAATCCTGTTGATAGTACTCCAGAGTGGCTGTCAGGTTCTGGACCGCCTCGTTTTTTTCTACCGATTTTAGGACTTCCCGGGCGTTGGCGATATGTTCGTCCAACTGCTGCACGTATTGCGGATCATAGAATTGCAGGTAGCTTTTTTCGGCGATCCGCGCATACTGCACACTGTCAAGCACGGCCTGGATCTGATTTAAACGTTTCCGGGCTGCCTGGGCCTTTTCCCGGTAATCATTGTTGGCCTGCTCCATCAGGGCGAAATTCTCATTGTTCGCCTTTTTTACACTGGTATTGGAAATAGTTTCGATAACGACTACCGCCCCTACAAAAACCAGCCCCAGACAAACCAGGAGGATTAGTTTTAAATTGATGGATAATTTATTCATAATAATATCCTGCTGTTAGGGTTTCGGGTCATCGTTGAGCACAGACCGTGTTTCGGACTGTGCCCACAGGTTCGTCGTTAACTATTTTTTAATTTTTGCAATGACAGCCTGATCGTAGGTGCCGCAACCAGCCACGAAAGTCTCATCTCCGAATTTTACCTGTTTTACATAGGAAATTTTGGGCGAAGGCTTTTTCTCCCCTGGTTTGGGCCACATATAATCCACCCAGCCACCACCGTCTTCCTCAGCGACCTCGTTCATGACCGCGAAAAACAACTTACCGGTGGAATCGGACATATTGATCAGGTTTCTACCATTCAACTTGTACTTGATGGGATGCATCCGCATGACACCATTCTGGTCGTGGATCCAGATGTAAGTACCGGCGAATATAAACGGGGTGTCCTCTCCCTGGAACTCGAGAAAGGCAGCCTCGCCCTTCTTTCCCAGCAGGGTGACCGCTTCGTCGACCTTTTTCATGATCAGATCAGTCGTCAACGTTTCATTCGAAGTGGCAACCGCTTTTGCTTCGGAAGCCTTGGCCAACTCGGCTGGCGACATTTCGGCAGCGACATTGCCAAATCCTACAAAAATAAATACCCCTACCATTACAATGCTGGTTAGAATCATTCTTTTAGACATGTTTATTCCCCCCTGTGTTTGGATAAATTGAAAGAATCGAATCTTGCCAAATGTTGAAACTCCTAAGGGCCTACATCAGGTTGAATTCTCATGGTCACCCAGTTCATAAAAGCGCTGTCAGCAGATATCGAGATGGTACAACGGCCTTTTTCGTATGAATTCAATAATACAAAAACCATGCCGGAGACTAAAAATCGGGGCAATTACCAGATTAATGTTATAATTATAGATAGTTAAAGATTCTCCACAATTATAGGGGACCAGGTTCGAATGCGCGCCAACATGACGCACCACTGATATTGATTAAACTAAATTCAATAGAAATCAGAAGGTTATAATTTAAGGGCCAGTTTGGCCGCCAGTATGTCATTTTGGCGTGCCAGTGCGACAATCGATCGGCGGAGCAAAGGTTCGTCCTGAATAGCGGCCGGATTTAAAGCCGGCGGCAATGAATTGACCTGTCAGCCGTTTGAGAGTGTTTTAAATTCCACGCTTTTTTCTTGACAGGGAAGACCCACCATTTTAAATGTTCTTCAGTTCAGGTGCTCTTGTAGGGACTTTGGTCCCTGGAGCTTAATAGGGAACTCCGTGAAAATCGGAGACGGGCCCGCCGCTGTAATCGGGGACGAACACCGCAACCATGTCACTGTTCATAATCGAGCTCTCGCTGAGCTGAATGGGAAGGCGCGGTAAGTAGGAAGAACCGAGAGTCAGAAGACCTGCCTGGATGTGTGGCGTACCCTTTATGGACAAAAGGCCGCCCGGCAGATCTCAGGATAAAAAGGGACATCCCCGGATCGAATTATATCGGTCCGGGGATTTTTTTTGGCCTGGATCGCAGGAGTTCATCTTGGCAGGGAGAGGGCGTATGCTTAAACGGCTGTTGCTGGTGTTGATGTTTGGTTCGGTCCTGGTCTGGGCAAGTGCCTACGCCGGGCACCATGGGGGAGTCAGCCCCCGCAAGGAGGGTATCTTGCTGGTGGCTTTTGGATCGAGCCTGCCCGAGGCCCAAGTCGCCTTTGAGAACATTGACCGGCAGGTTAAGGCGGCTTTTGCGGATATACCGGTACGATGGGCCTATACCTCTCATATCATTCGCAAGAAAATGGCAGCCCGGGGTCATCAACTGGATTCGGTTGCCATGGCCCTGACCAAAATGATGGAGGACGGTTTTACCCATGTGGCCGTGCAGTCGCTGCACACAATCCGGGGTGAAGAATTTGATAACCTTGCGGCCACGGCCCGGGCCTTCAGCCGCATGCCCGAAGGCATCCGGTGCATAACTATGGGCGCACCCTTGCTCTCCACCCAGGACGATCTGGAAAAGGTCTCGGCGGCCATCCTGGCCACTATTCCACCGGCGCGCAAGGAACAGGAGGCCGTGGTGCTAATGGGACACGGCAGCCATCATCCCGCCAACGCATTCTACGCGGCCCTGATGTTTAACGTCCAGCGGCATGATTCACACGTGTTTGTGGGCACCGTCGAGGGAGCCCCTGAAATCGATGTGATCCAAACCTTACTGGCGGAGAAAAAGATTAAAAAGGTCTATCTCATGCCTTTTATGTCGGTGGCTGGAGACCATGCCCGCAATGACATGGCCGGGCCGGACGAGGACTCTTGGAAATCGTTACTCACCCGGGCCGGTTTTCAATGCGAAGCAGTCCTCAAAGGCACGGCGGAATACGATAATTTTGTCGCGATTTGGGTGGCGCATTTGCAAGAAGCCTATCAGCGGCTAAGTAAAAAACACGGACATGATTATAAATAACCCAGCCAATGAAACCACCCCAGCGGTGAACGGAGGCGGACTGATCGTTCAGATTGTCGTCCTGTCTGTTTTGCTACTGCTGGTTATCGTGGTCTCCACCTCATTGGGGTATCTTTCGATTCCGTTTCCCAGTGTTGTCAAGATAATCCTGGCCCAACTATTTGGAAATACGGATCTTCTGGCCGGACTTGATGAGCGCTTTTTGGCAGTGGTGATCGATATCCGGCTTCCGCGCATCCTCGCGGCCGCTATTGTGGGCGGCGGGCTTGCCGTGGCCGGGGTGGTTTTCCAGGGAATTCTCCTCAACCCCTTGGCGGACCCTTACACCCTCGGGGTTTCTGCCGGGGCTGCCTTTGGTGCGGCCATCGCCATCTTGCTGAACATTGGGTTCATGGGCGGCTTCAACGTACCGTTTTTTGCTTTCGTCGGAGCTCTGGTGACCCTGTTTGCCGTCATCTACTTGTCCAGCAGCGGGGATACCGGGCCCCATATCCTGTCATCGAACAACCTGATTTTATCCGGTATCATTGTGGCGGCTATTCTTTCGGCGGGGATCAGTTTTCTCAAGTACATCGCCGATGAGAATGTGGCCGTGATCATCTTCTGGCTCATGGGGAGCTTTGCTTCGATGACCTGGACCAAGGTGCTGCTCACCTTTGTGTTCATCTGCGTGGGTACGGCGATCGCCCTTTTCTTTGCCCGGGACCTGAATGTCATGTCACTGGGCAATCGAGCCGCCGCGTCCCTCGGGGTCGATACCCGCCGGGTCACGCTCGTGCTGCTGCTGACCGCCTCCATGGTGGCCGCTATCTGTGTGTCCATTTCGGGCATCATCGGGTTTGTCGGCCTGCTGGTGCCGCACATAATGCGGACATTCACCGGGCCCGACAACCGTAAACTGATCCCGGTTTCACTGCTGGCGGGGGCCACACTGCTGCTCGGAGCCGACACGGTTACCCGGGCCATCCTCCCGGTGGAAGTTCCCATCGGCGTACTGACCGCCCTCATTGGCGGACCGTTTTTCTGCTACATCTTCAGAAAGCGGCAAGTGACCGGGAGGGGGATGTAGTCATGGGATTCGACCTGCGGGATATATCGTTTGCCTATGGCTCCAAGGAGGTCCTGCGCACCATTTCAATCACCCTGGAAACCGGCCGTTTTTACGGGGTGATCGGCCCGAATGGCTGTGGCAAGACCACTTTGCTTGATCTCATGGTTCGACACCGGCAGCCGGCGACCGGCGCGATTCAGTACAACCGAAAAGGGTTGGACGTCTATTCCCGGCGGCAGCTTTCGCGCGAAATTGCCCTGGTACCCCAGAACTTTTACATCAATTTTCCATACACCGCGCGGGAAATTGTGATGATGGGACGTTATCCCTATATACCCCGGTTTGCCCGGCCGGGACCGGAGGACAATGCCGCCGTCGACAGCATCATGGATAAGACCGGGACCCTGGCTTTCAGGAACCGGCGGATCACGGATCTGAGCGGGGGTGAACGTCAGCGGATCGTGTTTGCCCGGGCCCTGGCCCAGGACACACCGGTCCTGTTCCTGGATGAGGCCACTTCCAACCTGGATATCAACCATACGCTGAGCCTGCTCAAGGTGGTGCGGCGCCGGGTGGCGTCCGGCGGGCGGACCGTGGTGGCGGTCCTGCAGGACATCAACCTGGCGGCCACGTACTGCGACGAGTTGATCTTTATGAAGCAGGGCCAAATTTTTACACGGGGGGCCACGGACCGCGTATTGAATCCGGACACGCTCAAAGATGTTTTTAAGGTGGATGCGGATATTGTGTTTAACGCGTTCTCGGAATCAAGGCAGGTGGTATTTAAAAAGTGACAAACCGCCAAAAAAAACGTTTTTCACCGGGGCTTGCCCTGGCAGCATTGCTGCTGCTGGGTGCCTTAACTGAATCGGCGGCGGCCGTGATTACCGACCACGCGGGGCGCACGATTGTTGTCAAACAACCCTTTGTTAGGATTATCTCGCTCTACGGGGCCCACACCGAAAATCTGGTGATGCTGGGGCATGGGGAAGAAATAGTTGGTATTTCGAGCAGTGACCGCAACTTGGATGAATTGAAATCACGGCCGGTTTACTCGTACCGCGATGATCCTGAAAAATTCATCGCGGCACAACCGGATCTGGTCCTGATCCGGCCCATGATCGATCGGGCGTATCCTACCCTTATCGACAAGCTGGAGAAAAACCGCATCGTGGTTGTATCGCTGCAGCCGGGCACCGTGACCGAGATGTTCGCCTACTGGCAGGTCCTGGGGGCCTTGACCGGCCGGGACCGGCAGGCCCGGCAAATGGTTGCGGAATTTACGCGGGCCGTAGATCGTTTCAACGTCGTTACACGACCGGTTCAGCCAAAAAAGAGGGTCTATTTTGAAGCCATCCACACCCGGATGAAAACGTTCACGCCGGATTCCATGGCGGCCTATGTCCTGGAAACGGCCGGCGGGATCAATATTGCCGCGGACGCGCTCCAGGTGCGGACGACCAATATCGCTTTTTACGGCAAGGAGCGATTGATCGGTAAAGCCGATGAAATCGATGTATACCTGGCCCAGGTCGGCGCCATGAATCAGACAACGGTAGCAGCAATAAAAGCAGAACCGGGCTATCGGGTCATCAAGGCGGTTAAAAACAACGAAATCTACCTGATCGATGAACAGATCGTTTCCCGCCCGACGATGCGCCTGTTGTGTGGCATTGCCCGCACCGGCGAGGCTCTCTATCCGGAATTGTTTCGTGCGCAGGCTCCGGTAATTTTAAGCTCGGTTGCCCGGGTGCGATGCCGGTAAAGGAGAATAGCGTATCAAAGGCTTCGTCATAGCAGCGACCAAGAGCGGCAGCGGGAAGACAACCGTCGCCCTGGGCCTTATGGCCGCATTGAAGCGCCGCGGTTTGATCGTGGCCCCGTTCAAGGTCGGACCGGATTTTATCGATCCCGGGCACCATACCAAACTTACCGGCCGGACCAGCCGCAACCTGGATGGCTGGATGCTGCCGGAAGACTATAACCGGAAGAGTTTCCAGCGCGCGGTTGCCGGGGCCGACATGGCGGTAGTCGAAGGCGTGATGGGGCTGTATGATGGGTATGATGGAAAAAGCGAAGCCGGCTCCACCGGCCAGATGGCGAAATTGATCGGGCTGCCGGTCGTGCTGGTGGTCGATGCGGCCAGCATGGCCAGGAGCGCGGCCGCCCTGGTCCAGGGTTTTGAAAATTTTGATTCCGACCTGCAGTTTGCCGGTGTGATTTTCAACAACCTGGGTAGTGTCGGGCACCTAAAATACCTCACGGATGCCCTGCTGGACAATGTGCGTATGCCTTGTCTGGGCGGAATCTTGCGTAACCATCAGGTTTCCATTCCGGAAAGGCACCTGGGCCTGGTAACCGAGGACGAACACATTCTGACGAATGAGCGGGCAGCACAGCTGGCTGATCTGATCGAAACCCATGTGGATGTGAATCGACTGCTCGACCGATTGGAGGAGCGTCCGCTGCCTAATGTCGGTGAGACGGCCGGTGGTCGGGATGCCCGGGTTAGAATCGGGGTGGCCCGCGACAAAGCCTTTTGCTTTTATTACCAGGACAACCTGGAGTTGTTGGCAAAGGCCGGGGCGGAAATCGTCCAGTTTTCACCGCTGGACGACCAGCGCCTGCCGGCGGACCTGGACGGCCTCTACCTGGGCGGAGGGTACCCGGAGCTGTCCGCGCGTACCTTGAGTGAGAATGCACCCATGCGGTCCGCTATCCAGACGCTTAGCCGGCAGGGTCTGCCGGTGTATGCCGAGTGCGGCGGGTTTATGTATCTGTGCAGGGAGTTGACCGATCTGAAAGGGCGCTCATACCCCATGACCGGCTGTTTTCCGTTCCGGGCGAGGATGTCCAAACGGCTGCGGGCCCTGGGATACCGGGAGGTCACCCTGGCGTACGATACGATTCTGGGCAATGCCGGTCTGGTGATCAGGGGGCATGAGTTTCATTATTCGGCAATCGATGAAAATACAACCAGCGACATAGACACTGTCTATTCCGTAACCAAACGGGCGAACAGCCAGAAGCTGGCCGGTGGTTTTCAGGTCAATCGAACCCTGGGAAGCTACACCCATTTGCATTTTGGAAGCTGCCCCGCGGCAGCCGAAGCGTTTATCAATACCTGCCGGCGATACCGGCAAGAAAGGAACCAGGCATGCAACCCGATGAAATCGAAGCCCTGAGCTTCAAGATAATAGACCAGGAGGCCGGGCCGCATGATTTTCCGGATGACAAATGGCAGATTGTGCGCCGGATGATCCATACCTCGGCGGATTTCGACTATATGGAGACCACCCGGTTTCATCCAAAAGCGATTTCGGCCGGTATCCAGGCCATCCAAACCGGCCGGGCGATCGTAACCGATACCCATATGGCTCTGGCCGGCATCCGGAAACAGACGGTCGATAAGTTTGGCGGGTCGACCACCTGTCTGATCAACGACGCGTCTGTCGTTGCTGCGGCCCGGCAGGCCGGTTCAACGCGGGCCAAGGCAGCCGCCGAAGCGGCGGCCGAAATTATGGATGGCGGCATCTACGTGGTCGGTAACGCGCCCACGGCCCTGTTTGAGGTTATACGCCTGATTTCCACCCGGCAGGCTGCCCCGGCCCTGGTGGTGGGGCTTCCGGTAGGGTTCGTGAATGCCGCGGAATCCAAGCAGGCCCTGATGGAACTCGATATTCCCTATATAACCAATGTCGGTCGCAAAGGCGGTTCCAATCTTGCGGCGAGCGTCATCAACGCCTTGATTATTCAGGCAACAGCAGAAGGTAGGCAATCAAATGGCTAAATCAGCGGGCAAGCTTTACGGTATTGGCGTAGGTCCGGGTGATCCGGATCTGATTCCGTTAAAGTCAGTCAAAATTCTTCAGAAGGTGGACCTGATTTTTGCAGCGTCCTCTTCCAAAAACAACCACAGCCAGGCCGTCAACATTGCGGCGCCGCACATACCGGAATCGTCACGGGTGATCGTTTTACCTTTTCCCATGACCAAGGATATGGCGGCCAAGAAACAGGCCTGGGAGGAAAATGCGGCCACTATCATAGCGGCCCTTGAAGAAGGCCTGCACGCCGCATTCCTGACCCTTGGGGACACGATGACTTATTCCACCTGCGGCTACATCATACAGGCTGTCCAGGCGCTCGCCCCGCATATTGCGATCGAGACCATCCCCGGCATTACGTCCTACCAGGCGGCTGCGGCCACGGCGAACACGCCCCTTATGGAAGGGGAGGAATCCTTGCTGATTCTTTCCGGCGTGCAGGGCGGCGATAATTTGAGAAAGCACATGAACAGTGCCGAGAATGTGGTATTTCTCAAAGCGTATAAAAATATGGATGACATCGTTGCCTCGGTAGAGGAAGCAGGACTGATCGAGAACAGTTACGGCATTATCAATTGCAGCCTGGAAGACCAGGAAATCGTTCGCGATATCAGAGAACTGCAAAACAGGGATCCCAAATACTGGACCCTGATTGTGGCCAAGAAAGGTCATAAGACGCAGTTAAAACAGCCGGCATGAATCATACGAAGAAGTCACTGATCAAACCGCTGGCGATTTCAATGACGATATCGCTGGTTGTTTTCCTGGCCGGTATACTGCTGATCGAGAACCTGAGCCTGTCACTTGTGGCGGCCAAACTGCTGTGGCCCCTGGTAAGGCTTATGCTTTTCATCCTGGTCGGCTTGGCTGTAGGCCAGATCATAGAACTGGCCGGCTGGACCCGTTACCTGGCCCGGATAGCGCGCCCGGCCTTCCAGTTTGCCCGTCTGGGTGACCGATGCAGCGCGGCTTTTACCACGGCTTTCTTTTCAGGTACGGCTGCCAATGCCATGCTCATGGAGTTTTACAGTGATGGTAAGATCACTAAAAAGCAACTTTATCTAACCAACTTGCTCAATCAGCTGCCGGCCTATTTTCTGCATGTTCCAACGACCTTTTTCATTATTCTGCCGCTGACCAGAACGGCAGGCGTCATTTACTTCGCCCTGACCCTGACAGCGGCATTGCTCAGAACGGGCATTTTCATGATCTATGGCCGCCTGAACCCGGCTATAAGCAGCCCGGATGAAGCTGTAGGCGCGCTACCCGAACCACAGAACAACGGAGACGGTTCCCGGTGGTCCGGCATCTGGACGGGTGTCAGGAAAAAGTTGCCCGGCCGAATCGGCCGCATTGCGGTGTGGGTGGTGCCCATGTATATTTCCATCTTTATGGTCAATGCCATGGGGTTCTTTGAAAGCGCCCGCACCCTTTTGGCGGACTATGTGGTAACTGCTTTTATTCCCATGGAGTCGCTGTCGCTGGTGATACTCAGTTTTGTGGCCGAATTTACTTCGGGGTTTGCGGCTGCCGGCGCCCTTTTGGCTGCCGGCGTGCTGACGACCAAGCAGGCTGTCCTGGCGCTCATCATCGGCAATATCGTGGCCTTTCCAGTACGGGCGCTGCGGCACCAACTGCCGCGGTACGTCGGCATTTTTGCTCCGAAAATGGGGACCCAACTGCTGTTGCTGGGTCAGGGGCTGCGTATTTTTAGCGTGGCGTTGGTGGCGGTAATATATTACATGATCGGATAGCATGGGCATGTCCAAAGCGCGACACAAGAAATTGAAATCCGGTTTTTCCACCGGTACGGCTGCGGCGGCCGCTGTCAAGGGTGCCCTGACCTTGCTGATACACGGTAAGGCCCCGGAGCAGGTCAGGATACCATTTTTATCCGAGGGGCATGTGGATATCAGGTTACACACCTCTTTTTCGAAGACGCCTGGCCGGACAGCCGTGTGCACCGTGATCAAAGACGCCGGCGATGACCCCGATGTTACCAACAAAGCTGAGATCGGTGCCCGGGTAACGCTCACCGGCCGACAATCCACCGGCGATATCAAGATTACCGGCGGCCGGGGCGTGGGGCGGGTTACCAAACCAGGGTTGGAAGTTCCGCCCGGACAAGCGGCCATTAATCCCGGTCCGGTCAAGATGATAAAAAATGCCGTGGCGGCCGTCTGCCGGGATGCTGACCAATCCCCCGATCTGGAGATAGAAATTTTCGTACCGGCCGGAGAGAAGCTGGCGGAGAAGACCCTGAATAGTCGCCTTGGTATCCTGGGCGGAATCTCTATTCTCGGGACCACCGGCATCGTGCGTCCCATGTCCCACGCGGCCTATATTGCCACCATCACTTCGGCTCTTTCGGTTGCCCGTGCGTCCGGCCTCGATACCGTGGTCCTGACGACCGGTCGGCGCAGCGAGCGGTTTTCCCAGGCTGTATTTGACAGCCTCCCGGAAGAAGCTTTCATTCAGATGGGTGATTTCTTTGAAAAAGCCCTGCAATCCGCTGCTGGGGAGAAGCTCCCCCATATTATCCTCGCCGTGTTCTTCGGCAAGGCCGTAAAAATGGCCCAGGGGATTTCCCATACCCATGCGTCACGAGCACAGCTATCCCTTGATAAACTGTCGCAGTGGGCTATAGAAGTGACAGGTGACAGTGGTTTCGGTCAGGGCATTGCCCGGGCCAACACCGCGCGGCATGCCTTTGATATCATTTTAGATGCCTACCCGGCGGTTATCGGTCATGTCGGCAACCGCATGGTTACCGCGGCACAAAAATTTGCGGGGACCCGGTCAAATGTACGGGGCCTGATTTACAACTACGATGGGACGATAATGTTTGATTCGAAAGCGGGGAAGTAAATATAATTGTTAATTTCAGCAGTTATTGTCACAGAGGTTAGGATGCGTGTACCGGTGGGAGAACCAAAACCGTATGGAACAAAAAGGGCCTGAATTGTAGAGTTGTCTTATGAAAAAAGTCACAATTATCGGCATGGGGATGTCGCCCAAAGACTTGACGAACGCTCACCTTGATCTCATCCAGGGGGCGGATGTTCTGGTCGGTGGTAAACGCCACCTGGAGGCGTTTAAAAACGTCCCGGCTAAAAAAATGGCGATTACCAAAAAGCTGACCGCTTTGGTGACAGCCATAAAAAAAGAGATGCGATCCCAAAAGGTGGTTGTCCTGGCTTCCGGAGATCCCCTGTACTACGGCATCGGCGCCCGCCTGATCAAAGCTTTGGGGAACAAGAACGTACGTATCTATCCCAACATCAGTTCCGTAGCGGCGGCTTTTGCCAGGATTGGGGAAGCATGGCAAGATGCCCAGGTTGTCAGCCTGCATGGGCGGGGCAGCGGGCAGAATCTTCTGGAAAGATTGAGCGATACTGGACCGGTGGCGGTTTTTACCGATCTGCAAAATAGTCCGGCATGGATTGCCGGCAAGCTGGTTAAAGCACAAATATCCGGTTATGAAATGTGGGTCTGCGAACAGATGGGCACGGTTCATGAAAAGGTGAAACGGTATACCCTGCGCGGCGCTGCTCGCGGCAAATTCGGGTCTCCAAACATGGTTGTCCTAAAAAGAACCTCATCAACGGAGCCGGTTGCAGCCAAACTTTCCCTGGGCACACCGGACCATATGTTTGAACATGAGCGGGGATTGATTACCAAGGCGGAGGTGCGGACTGTCTCACTATCCAAGCTGAGGCTTGAGGAAAACCACGTGCTGTGGGATGTCGGGGCCGGCAGTGGTAGTGTAGCCATCGAGGCGTCGCTGTTTGTCACCCGGGGAAAAATCATTGCCATTGAAAAGAATACCAGCCGGATCGAGCAGATCCGCCAGAATACGGCCCGGTTTAATGTCTCCAATGTGAAGGTTGTCCAGGCGGACTATCCTGCCGAGGCAGTGAGACTGCCCACACCGGACCGCATCTTTATCGGCGGAGGCGGGCGCAACCTCAAGGCTGTGGTAAAGGCCGGCGCAGCCCGACTCAAAAAAAATGGCCGCATGGTCATCAATACCGTGCTTCTGGCGAACATCAATACGGCCGTTTCATCACTTAAACGGGCCGGCTTTAATACCGAAGTCGTCCAGGTCCAGGTCAGCAAGAGCAAGGACATGCCCTGGAGTGCCAGGATGGCAGCGCAAAACCCGGTTTGGATTATCACCGGGCAGCGGGAGAAGACAGTACCATGACAGAAGATACCCAGGACAATCCGGTTGTTTTTGTCGGGGCCGGACCGGGAGACCCGGATCTCATCACTGTCAAGGGTCAGCAGGCCCTGATGAACGCCGATCTTATCATATACGCGGGATCTCTGGTTCCCAAAGCGGTATTGAAATGGGCACCAACAGAAACCGAGAAAGTAAACAGCGCTTCTCTGAATCTGGATGAAATCGTAGACCGTATCAAAACAGCCCGGGACGGAGGCAGGCAGGTCGTGCGTCTGCATACCGGAGACCCCAGTCTTTATGGTGCTGTTTTCGAACAAATGGCCGAACTGGAAAAGCACGCCATACCCTACCGAGTCATTCCGGGCGTTACGGCCGCATTTGCCGCGGCCGCGTCCATGGGGATCGAGTACACCCTGCCCGAGGTGTCCCAGACCCTGATATTGACCCGCATGGCCGGCCGGACACCGGTTCCGGAGAAGGAAGCCCTGGCGTCTTTGGCGGCACACAATGCGTCGATGGCTATTTACCTGAGCATTACGCTGATAGAAGAGGTGGCAGCGATTCTAAGCGGCGCCTACGGAGCTGATTCACGCTGTGCCATCGCCTTCCGGGTAAGCCAGCCGGAAGAGAAAAT
The DNA here is from genome assembly GCA_905176665.1 of Olavius algarvensis Delta 4 endosymbiont. GTDB lineage: Bacteria > Desulfobacterota > Desulfobacteria > Desulfobacterales > CAJINA01 > CAJINA01. Next base: position 171,045 of record CAJINA010000157.1, read on the forward strand.
CGTGTGGACAACCCTGGGGCGCCTGGCAAAAACCGTCCAGGCGGAGAACATCACCCACCAGGCCCTGATTATTGCCGGCCGGGTTCTGGATGTGAGCTTCGAGAATCTAGTGCACAAATCCAAGTTGTATGACAAGAATTTTGCCCACGGATACCGGAAGTAATTACGGCATGCAAGCAGCTGACACCGATACGATTGCCATCTGGGTGGTTACTCCGAACGGCCAGATGCTGGCCGAAAAAATCGCCGCGCACTTGCCGGTGGCGGATATGTTTATTTCACAAAAACTTGAGCCGCGGGCAGGCGCGCAGACATTTGAACGCCTGGCACCGGCCGTCGCCGAGCACTTCCGGGCCTATACCGGGCATGTATTCATCACGGCGGCCGGCATCGCGGTGCGCATGATTGCTCCGCACCTTGCGGATAAAACAACAGACCCGGCGGTGGTAGTACTCGATGAGCAGGGGCGGCATGCGATCAGCCTTGTTTCTGGGCATATCGGCGGAGCCAATGCCCTGGCGGAGGGAATAGCTGCGATTATCGGTGCCCGGCCGGTTATCACGACAGCGACGGATGTCAGCGGAGTTCCGGCCATTGATACCATTGCTGTGGAAAAAGACCTGGTGATTGAAAACCCACCGGTAATTAAACGAATCAATATGGCGTTCATCCGCAGTCAGCGTGTCTATCTGTATGACCCAGCTGATATTTTGGCCCGGATGATTCCGGAAGGCAGCTTGGACAGAGTTGACCACATTGCGGATCTATGGGGTACCGCCGGCACGCTGCCCGGGATATGCGTTTCCGACGAGGTAGTCGCCGTTCCGGAAAACGTGTTGGTCTTGCGCCCGCAGTCCCTGGCGGCCGGTATGGGGTGCAACCGAAATACGGCCAAGGAAGAGATGGAAACCCTGTTAAAAGAAACGCTCGTACAAAATAACCTCTCCATAAACAGTATAAAAAGGATTGCCTCCATTGATATCAAGAATGACGAGCGCGGGCTGTTGGCCCTGGGAGAGGATTTAAACCTCCCCCTCGTCTTTTTCAAGAAAGAAGAACTCAACGCCGCCCGTGGCATCGCGAATCCCTCGGCTACGGTGGCCACCCATACAGGAGCAAAAAGCGTATGCGAAGCAGCCGCGATTCTCGCAACGGATCAGGGCAGCCTGATCGTACCGAAGAAGAAAAGCAAAAACGCCACGGTGGCAATAGCCCGGGCCGCCTCTATATAGTCGGCATCGGACCCGGTGACCCGGCCCATATGTCCCTGCGGGCCCATGAGGTGTTCAAGCAGGTCGATACCGTGGCTGGTTATACTACTTACCTTGATTTGATCCAGCCCCTGATAGCCGGCAAAGAGACGATCAGTACCGCCATGCAGAAAGAGGTGGAGCGGGTTGAAGCCGCCCTTGATGCAGCCTTGGCCGGGAAGGCTTGCGCCATCGTTTCCAGCGGTGATTCGGGTATTTATGCAATGGCCGGTTTGGTCCTTGAGATCTGCCAGATCAAAAACATTGCTATAGTTCCGCCCAGTGGAGCAATACCCGTCGACTGCCCTCAGCCGGTGTTGCCTATTGAAGTCGTGCCGGGTATTCCGGCCCTGTGTGCCGGTGCGGCGTTGTTGGGCGCCCCTTTGACCCACGATTTTGCCGTTGTCAGCCTCAGTGACCTGTTAACGCCCTGGGAAGTCATCGAAAAACGTATCCAGGCAGCTGCCCAGGCTGATTTTGTAATCGTGATTTATAACCCGAAAAGCAAGAAAAGAAACTGGCAGCTTGAGGCGGCCCAGAAAATCGCTCTGGAACATCGAGATGGCAAAACCCCGGTGGGCATTGTCACCAGTGCCATGCGGGAGAAACAGAGTGTCCAGATCGTGTCACTGGCGGACCTTCACCGGGCGCCGGTGAACATGCAGACCATCGTGTTCATCGGCAACAGCACCTCCGCGGCCTACCGGGATTATATGATCACCCCCCGGGGTTACACCAAGAAGTATGACATAGATGATTGACGTCCAGGACATCAGCCATCAACACAAAAAGCCAAGGACCTCTGCCCACGGGTGTTGCAATACCTTTTTATATGCAGGCCACCAATTTGGGGCGACTGCGGTTCATTTGAAATTAAATTTGGCCTAACCTCTATATCCCACGCTTTTCTTATACCGAGTAAAGTTTTTCTTTAAAGTTTTTATATGCTTATTAATGATATCATGAGCGTTCATGACGGCTTTGGTTTCCCCCCCTTGACCGCCCATGGTGTCTCTGATCGCCCTCTCCGTTTGCCCTTCAAAGCCGATGAATTGCTGTTGCAGTTTCCTTGCATCTTTAAAACGGCGATCATCCCTGAATGGTGTAAGGGCCATCTGAACGTCTCGACAGGTCTGTTGCATGAGATTACTACCAGTCCAGGTGGCCAGGGTAGGTTTCTTTTTGACTTTAGCCAGCGCATATTTCATTTGGGCAATGGAATTTTGGAGATTGGGAATGGAGGTCCGGCGGGTCAACTCGTTGATGCCTTCCATGGTTTGCGGGACTTCAGCCATGGCTTTCATCGTCTTATATTGATCTACCACATTGTCCACGATATGTTTCAGAGATTTGGTGGCGATTTTAACTTCCTTGATGTCAATGTCTTCTCCGGTTTTTAACTTTTTGGTAAACTTCAGGTAGCGTTTTTTGGCGTTGACGAGATTTTTAGTTTGTTGCTTAAAGGGTCTCAATCTGTTCGGCTTGAGTTGGGCGGCTGCGTCGCTGATGATAAAATTGTCATCGATGTCTTCCAGCAGGGCACGGATAGTCTCAGATTCCTGTTTTACCCCTTCATATGCTGCTTCGATAGCCTTAAACGCTTTTTCCTTTTTCCGATACTGCTTCTTGGTCAGGATCCGCTGCCGTTTGGTATACTGCAACCCCCTGGTCTTTTCGCTGATATAGTCTTCCATGTAGTCGTTAAACTCTTTTTCCCGGTCAGTCCAGGTAGCTTCCCATGATCCAATTTCGATTCCAACGGCCGGCGTGTTTAACGCAAACAGCAACCCAGATAGGCAAATGAATGTTAGCTTGAGAAATGGAAACCGTTTCATTGTTCCCCCTTGGTCTATGGTTGGTGATATAGGTAATTGTTTTTTGGACCGCCTGTCCGTAAAATTAACGGCGGTGTCTCAGAGCTGCTGAAATTCTTTATATTGCTGTTACCATATCCTATCTGAGTTGACTGTCAAAACTATTTTCATTGTCGTATTTGCTTAGCAAGGCTTGTAACTATTCGCTTTAACTTTGATCCGGAAAGCTTCAGGCCGTCAGGCTGCGTAGAGGCACACGGCGCTAACAATATACAGTTCTGTAGCGGCTGGCTTGATAAACGCCTCAAAAAAAGCCCTTTTAAGGCCACTCCTATTTAGCCATAGTGATAAATGCCCGCTGCCCATGCTAAACGAGCCTAAAAAACGAAAACTTGGCCTTGAATTCCGTAAGACTTGGACGTACGTTGTCAGAGTGGTTGACATCAAGGAACTTAGCAGGCGATACAAAAAAACGAGGTCTCGGGAGGCGGTGGGTTTTCTGGTGCCGAAAGTTGAACTGTTTGGCTCTTGGGGCTTCAATGGGGCCGGCAAAAACACTCCCATTCGCATATTGACCGGATTGACGGTAAGAACCGGCGGCACGCTCAAGCTCTACATCGGCGACATCAATTCACATTCGGTGGATGCCAAGCGCCCATGCGGGCTGGTCACCCAGGCCATCAACCTCGATCGGGAATTGACTTTGACCGAAATCCTGGAGGTGCCCGGCTGCCTATGGAGAGCGCCCTGATTTGGCGACGTCTATGATATTGTTGGCCATTGGCTAGGCGCTGTTCGGGTTTGTCGTAATAGGCATTAACAAATCAAAGGGTTAACATGAAGTGAGGTAAAGGATGCAGAAGCACAAGGTGTCGATCGTACGTTATGAAAGGCCGTTTGAGTCCGTTAAAAGAGCCGTGGAACTGGCGGATGGCTTGGCTAATTTACCGGCGACCGCGAAAGTATTTATAAAGCCCAACATCGTTTTCTGGACCAAAACGGTGCCTTTTCCCAAGTGGGGTGTAATTACCACTACCCGGGTCATTGAGGACATGGTGGTCCTGCTAAAGGAATACGGGATTGATGATATTACCATTGGTGAGGGCACCGTAACCATGCAGCCCAAAGATGTGGAAACCCCGGCGCACGCCTTCCAAACCCTGGGCTATCACGATCTGCAAAATAAATACGGAGTCAAATATTTGAATGTCTTTGAGCGCCCCTTTCAAAAGGTGGACCTGGGCGGTGGGGTTGAACTGAACTTCAACCAGGATATCCTGGAGAGTGATTTGGTGGTGGACCTGCCCGTCATGAAAGCTCACAATCAGACCATGGTGAGTTTGGGGATCAAGAACCTCAAGGGCGTCATCGACATCAACTCACGCAAAAAATGCCACAGCCCTGATCCTGAAAAGGACCTGCATTACATGGTGGCCCGGCTGGCGGATAAAATGCCGCCCATGCTGACGCTGCTCGACGGCATATACACCAATGAACGTGGCCCCGCCTTTGATGGCAAGATGCACCGCAGCAATTTGCTGGTGGCCTCCCGGGATGTGCTGTCCGCCGACCTGGTGGGGGCCAGTATCCTGGGACATGTACCTGCCGCGGTGCCCCACCTGGCCAATGCTGCCGCCAATCACGGCCGCGGCACTGATTTGAACGATATTGAAGTAGTCGGTGAGCCCATCGCCTCGGTGGCTGCTTTCCATGCCTATGATTTCCAATACTGCGAAGAGGAAGATGTCTGTCTGCCGGTACCGTTGGCCAAGCAGGGAATAAAGGGGGTCTTTTACCGTAAATACGACACGTCCATGTGTACCTATTGCTCGGGTGTCAATGGGGTGATGCTGACCGCCATACGTTACGTCTGGCAAGGGGAAGCGTTTGACGATGTTGAAGTATTGACCGGGAAAAAAATGACGCCAACTTCCTGGAAAAAGAAGACCATTCTCCTGGGAAAATGCATGTATAAGGCCCACAAAGAGAATCCGGTTATTAACGAGATGATCGCCGTCAAAGGTTGCCCGCCCAAGCCGGCCGATATTGTAAAGGCCCTGCATACCGCCGGCATCCCGGCGGATCAGGGGTTGTTTGAGAATATCGATCAACTGCCGGGATTTTTCATGGCCAAATATGCCGATAAGCCGGAGTTTGATGAAGCCTTCTTCAAAGCTGATTAGAAACTGTCTCAAGAAAGTCTTTTGGCCCAATCTCGGTGTTGGACGCAAATATCAAATCCTCGAAATACTCGATGTATTCCTCCGGTTTAATATTCGCGGCCGTCTTGACCCTGAACCAAAATCCATCCTTGAGACAGCTTCCACCCAAGTGATTATATGAAAGAGAAACTCGTATTTCTGGCCGGGGAACGGGCCCTGCAAAAAATCAAAGATGGGGGCCTCGAGCCTGGCGATGTAAAGGTTGTAGCCGGGGCGGCCGGTGGTCCCAAGTGGCTAATTTTGGGGCAACTGGATCGACTGCTCTTTGGACAGTGGTTCCAAGGGCGCAAAGAACCCTTGGTCCTTATCGGATCTTCCATCGGCTCCTGGCGTTTTGCCGCGGCCTCCCGTCGGGACCCGGTTGCGGCTCTGGACCATTTCGAGTCGGCTTATATTCACCAGGCCTATACCACCAGGCCGTCTCCGGCAGAGGTGTCCCGGAAAAGCCAGGATATCATGGATGCTTTTTTAGGCGACACTGGTCCGAGCGAGGTCCTGTCCCACCCCTGCCAGCGCCTGAATCTTTTTACTGTAAGAAGTCGTCACCTGCTGTCGTTTGACGGCAGTCTGCCCCTGGCTCTGGGGCTGATCGGTGCAATTGGCAGCAATTTGATCAGCCGTAAACTGCTCCGTCTGTTTTTCAGCCAGGCGCTGTTTACAGACAGACGCACGCCGGTGCCCTTCAAATCAATTGGGGCTGGATCGGTTTCACCGGTGGGACTGAGCCGGGAAAACTTTAAAGCAGCGTTGCTGGCTTCCGGTTCAATCCCCTATGTGATGGCGGGTGTCCGTAGTATTCCCGGGGCACCACCCGGTACTTATCGGGATGGCGGCGCGGTGGATTACCATCTGGATATTCCCTTCGGCCTCGACGGCAACGGCATCGTGCTGTATCCCCACTATACCAATCGCATTATTCCGGGCTGGCTGGACAAAAAGTTGTCCTGGCGGAAACCGTCGCCGGGCAATATGGCCGACGTATTGCTGGTGGCGCCGAAACCGGAGTTTGTCGCTGACCTGCCCCTGGGAAAAATCAGCGACCGAACAGATTTCTACCACTTTGCCGGTGATGATCAGGGCCGTTTCGAATACTGGAAAAAGGTGTCGGCTGCCGGGAAGGAGTTGGCGGAGGATTTTTCAGAAGCGCTGGCCTCCGGTAACCTGCGTAGTCGACTGCGACCATTCGAGTAAAAGTTGAGGTTTCAAGGGGCAAAGAGGCAACCTTTGACAGCCCCCTCCCTCTGATCCCTCCCGCCAGGGGAGGGAGGATTTCCTTCGCACGCCTCAAAAAATCCTACTTTTCCCCCGAGATGTATTTCACAAAAATCGGATTGGACACCAGCCGGCCCGCTCCCTGGGTGCGGGCTTCAATTCGAAAGAAGGTCTTTTCACCGGCCTGGAAATAGTCATCCCGGAATTCAACCCTGGCGGGAAGGGTGGTTTCAAGTGTTTTAAGCAGCTTGCCGGCTTGAATCAGACGGATGGAAACCTTTTTGGTTTCCGGCTCTTTCAAAGCAAGCCTCACTCTGATCCTGGCGGGTTGCCGGAGCTCTATCTCCTGCCCAGAGCTCGCATTCTCCTTGCAGCTGTTCGCGCAAATGGTGAACTCCTCTAACATCAGGCGCTGCGGGTAGGGTCCGCGGACCGCATACATTCTACCGGAACGCATGGCGTCGAGGACTGCTTGCTTGGTTCTCTGGCGCACCAGAAAGACTGTTGGAAAATTTCCCAGTTTTTCACCCGGCTCTTCTTCGCTGTGATAATCAGCAGTTGAAATACCCCAGACCGGCTTGGCACGCTCTCCGCGGCAATAGGCCATCAACACCTGGTCCCATTCATGGCCGGGTTTCGTGACTGTAATATTATCGCCGTAGATCGCCGCAAAGCCAGTGTAACCAACGGCCTGTTTTAGAACATAAGGATAGGGCGGGGTGCTCAGTTGAATGGGGCCGTAGGGCCTGACCCCGGACTGCGTTTCCGGGTAATTCCAGAAGGTCAGCCCACCGGACTGGTTGACATGATCGATAAAGAGCTGGTAGGGCGCAATGCCCTGGTCTCCCATGTAAGGGGAGTAAGGCGAGCTGCCCAATGGAGCGGTGTTGAGAATCGCCACTAACGATACGACAACGATTAGAACGGCGGCTATGCGCATTTTGCCGCTCTCGGTCAGCAGGTACAATCCCAGGAAAAGAGAGCCCAGAAAGAAGAACATGCCCGGCAGCGCCTGTTTTATATAGCGGGTGGAAAAACCATTGTGGACCACCGGCAGGCTTGCATAGTCTTCCGCATTTTCCAGGCCAATGGTCAAAATCCGCTTTTCATGATCATGGGCCGTCAGGTCCTTATCAAAATAGGTGCCCGTCCAGTAATAATAGGGAACCGATTCAGATCCGGGAATTATAATAAGGTCCTTGAATTTTTCGCGGGTTTGGTTAATGGCATCGATATAGGCTTGGGCACCGCTGACATTGATGGAGTTGAGATCTTTGCGATAGCGAAAGACATTGCGAAACGGAGGCACACCATAAGCCATGGCCAGCCGGTCGTGGTCGGTTACGAAAAGGACGTCAAAACCCCGGGTACGGGCCAGTTCCGCCAGTTCCTCAACGCTCAAGGCACCATCGGAATGGGTCGTGCGGGTATCGATGAGGCCGGCTACCTGCAGGTAATCAGCAGCTCCGGCATACGTGCTGAATCCCCACATGAATATCAGGGCCAAGTAGATTGGTTTAAAACGCATTCACCCGGTTTCCATTTTTAGCGTTATCCAATGGGTCTGTTTAGTATCGCACAGGTTCCACAACTATAGGCGAAAGCCCCAAAAAGAACAACCGACCGATTATGATCCAACAAGTACAATATCGGCACTATTGCTAAAATCGTGAATTGTTGAATATAAGTAAGGCGGTATTTAAAATCTAAACTCGCGGTTTAGTTTAAACCGTATTCGCAAAATACCAGCATCGAAACTTGAAGACGTTATCCGAAATTTGCCCAGTTTTGCCGTTGAAGTTACATGCGGTCCGATGCAGGGGCATTGATCGTAGTCACCAACCTCGACAATCCGGATCTTGTCGCCGCTGCCTTCAGGAAGACGGGAAAGATCGAATTCCTTTTCTGCATCCGAGAGGCTGGTGAACCTTTCTGTAACCGGCATATCCGCCGCTATCACTTCATTCACTTTTTCAACCACAAGGTTTTCTTCTTCGGCGGTCAATGGCCGATTAAAATGATAGTCACATTTTGATTTCTTTTTTTCAATATGCGCACTGAAGCACCGGCCGGTATCAAATAGCCGGACCATAGTCTGGTTGAGAATGTGCTCGGCGGTATGCATTTGGGGATCGAATCGTTTCTTCACTTAATTCCCTTTCTAAAACTATAGGCTTACCTCTCACAGAGTTCGCAGCGTGCTCAGAGAACACCTAGAAGCAGATATCTCGCGCAGAGACGCAGAGGCGCAGAGAAAATCAGGTTTGGGCTGGCGCGATGCGCCAGAAAACCCAACAATGCAAATACAATTTGAGGGTTTAGCTCTTTTTCTGCCTAGCGGGACCAATTCAGGTTTTTTGGTTTTCTCTGCGCCTCTGCGTCTTTGCGCGAGATAATTCATTTTTGGTTTTGACCTTTTTTACCCGGGCTTCAACTGCGCCTTTCTGACCTCTGACGACCGATTTCAGATATCCGGCCCGTATTTCGCTGCGGCCCCCTCCCTCTAATCCCTCCCGCCAGGGGAGGGAGGCTTTCCCGACTCCCGACGCCTGACACCTGCCACCAGGCGTTGCCGATCTCCGATGTCTGACTTCCGACTTCCAGCCTTACTTTGGTTTCGCCAGTAAAATCGCCCTTACCGGTGCCGGATAGCCTTCGATGGTACGGGTTGGATCATCCGGGTCGAGATAGTCCGGAAGCGATTCAAACGTCATCCATTCTGTTTTGCACTGTTCTTCCGGAGTGGTCGGGGTGACGTCCACGCAGTGAATGTCCGTAAACCCGGCCCGCTGCAGCCAGCCCTCCAGGCAGGGGACCGTGGGTAGAAAGTAGGCATTGTTCATTTTCGCATAGCGTGGATACGGGCACAATACCGTGTCTTCTTCGCCCGTGATGATCAGGGTCTCAAGCACCAGTTCGCCGGTTTCACTCAACTGTTGCCTGATCCGAACGAGCATGTCGAGAGGTGACCGACTATGGTAGAGAATACCCATGCAGAAGATAGTGTCAAAGAAGCCTCCCAGAACCGGGAAATCGTCGAACCGCAGCGGCAGGCTGAAAATCTGTGGTGCGTGGATGAAGTGCTGCAGCATCTGAAACTGAAAATAAAACGTAAGGTAAGGTTCCAGACCGATAGCCAGTTTTGGATTTTCGGCGGCCATCCGAAACAGGTAATACCCGCTGCTGCTGCCGATATCCAGAATCTTGCGATCCTCGAGCGGTATTATGCGGTCCTTGACGCGGTCCCATTTGAGGTTGGAACACCATTCGCAGTCTATGGAAGTGCCGAAAATATCGAATGGCCCTTTGCGCCAGGGGTGCAGGCCTTTAAGGATGGTGGCCAGATCGTCCCGTTCAGCAGAGTCGAGGTCCGCCCTCGATCCAATTCGGACCTGGTCGGCCGCAAGATCCAGATCGATCGGTCTGGTGGCGGGTAGATTCATTAACAGCTGCCGGTATGCCACCGCCTTGCCACTGGCTTCAGATAACTTCCGGTCGCATTGCCGGGCCAGATCCGATAGCTCATTTTGGAAAGGCTTGAATATCTCAGCTTTGAATTGCTTGATGAGGCTATCCATCAGAAACCATGGTTTACGGCCGTTATCTGGTCGTTCAATGTCCACAGGTCATACAGGTAACCCAGGCCGAACACACCGGCTGTCAACAGGTAAATGATGCCGGTGAACCATTTGCCCAGGTACATCCGGTGAACACCGAACAGCCCCAGAAAAGTCAGCAGGCCCCAGGCCAGGGAATAATCGATATGCCCTATGCTGAATTTCAGGTCGGCCTCCTGGTCCATGGCTGGTATCAGGAAAAAATCGATCAGCCACCCGATGCCCAGCAGGCCCAGGGTAAAAAACCAGATGGTGCCGGAAACTGGTTTTCCATAGTAGAAGCGGTGGGCTCCGGTGAATCCGAATATCCACAGAATGTAGCCCACGGTTTTCAAATGGGTGTCGTTGGTTGGGTTCATATCTGTAAATCCAAAATTGGTTTAAGTTAAGGTGGCCTGTATACAGGGTATAATCGGGTCCAAACCATGATTCTCGCGCAGAGACGCAAAAGAGAAATAAATTCTTAGCGCGCGAACGCGCGAAACACAATAAGATTTAGCCTTTTGGGCGCGGCCCAAAGCTTTCGGTTTTGACTTGCTTTGCGCCACTGCATCTCTGCGCGATGTCAAAAGAGGTTGCCGGGTTTAGATGAACCGAGGTCCACTAGCGCTTATCTGCCCGTCGGTCAATCAACTCGATCACCCCTATGGCAATGACCCCGATGGCGATGGTCCATAAGAGGATTTTGCCGCGCACAGGGATGTCAAATGGGACGAGAAGAAGCCATAAAAATAAAACCCCGGCTCCGCAGAAATTGATGGCAATGGCCCCATCCAAGCCAAGGCCGTGGATATCATAAGGAGCCCCGTAGCATTCAATCAACAGGGCCAGCCCGATGCCGAAAAGGACCGCTCCCAGGATGCTGGCATAAAAATTGGTGTTTGTCGGTGGAAGCCCTATAATTTCAACAACACCGGCTGGAAACAGCAGCAGTACGACGCCGAGCACCAGGTTCACAGCGGCATCGATTATTAGCAGTGTTTTACTGTTTGCGTTCACGATGTACACCTGTGCTACTTGAGGTATTTTTCAAGTATTATCTGATAAGTGCCATCTGATTTGATGACCTGTAATCCGGTTTGGAAGCGTTCTACAACCTTGCGAGGGGTATTCAGACTGAAAGCAGCATACAGCTGCAAACCGTCCTTGAAACAATAGACCTTGCGGACAGCCCGCTCTGGTTTCAGCCCGGTATTTTTTACGACATGGTACATGACTAGTTCGGGGTAGCCGAGCAGGTCACCACGGCCGGTGCGAAGCATCAGATACGCCCGGTCAGCCGAAGTAATACCAAAGAAATGTTTCCCTTCAACAAATTCTTGCTTGAGCAGAACCTGGGCTATCCAGCCTTTGAGCTGGGTAATGATGTAGTATTTCCGGGCTTCTGCCAGGGTATCGATTCTAATATCCGTTCTAGATCTCAGGGCAAAAAGGCAGCTCTGCGCCGGGGCCACCGTCCCGGCCCATTGAAAGCGCTTTTCTCTACCGGGGCTTCGGGCAATTGAAAAGATGAGTGTATTGGGTTCTGTCTGTGCGATTTCGTATGTCCGGGCCCAGGGATAGACATTGATTTCAGTCGGCAGGTCCACAGCTTTACAAGCCGCCAGCACCACCTCGGTACTCATCCCGGTAATTTGACCGTTATCCCTATAATTGTAGGGCGGGAATTCCTCGGTTGCGATCTGTAATGTTTGTGACCAGACCGGTATGCCGAATAGCAGAAACAGCCCGGCGACAACTATCCCAAATACACTGCGCTGTGGTCGTTTGAAGGGGGGCATATCGGCACCACGGGTTTCGTTATACCTGAAACTAGGTTAGCTTGCGCCGGTTTTAAAAGTCAAGGTTATTGGAATATATCCTTTAATTATAGTGTGTTGTGGGCATAAAGAGTGGCAGGCGCAAAGCAATCGGGCAGGGAAGGGCGTCACGGGGCGACGTTACGGGCAGCTTTGCGCCTGCCGGGTTATAGGTTTTCAGGTAGAAGGCCGAAGACTGCAGCCTGATGTCTGTCTGGTTTTTTAGTGCCGGTTGAAGTAGGTTTTCCTTCAGTCTAATTGTCTTCAGCCTATCCACCTGTATTCCGTATTGAATGCAACTAATACACGCCAATAATTTTTAGAAAATCCGTTTTCTCCTCTACAGCCTCAAGGATCGGTTTGAAGGCCTTTTCGCGGGCATCCGCTTCCAGGTCCGCGTAAAACATGTACTGCCAGGGTTTGCCGTGAATCGGGCGCGATTCCAGTTTTACCAGGTTAACGCTGTTGTCGGAGAAAACCTTCAGAACTTCCAGAAGGGCCCCCGGCTGGTGGCTGGTCGAGAAGATGATGGATGATTTGTTTTTCGCCTCGTCAGTCAGTGGTTGGCGGCTGATAATCGCGAAGCGGGAGTAGTTCTGCGGATTCGACTCGATGCCTTCCGCCAGGATATCCATTCCGTGGAGCTCGGCCGCTTCCCGGCTGCCGATGGCGGCGACACTGGGATCGTCACTGTCGCTTATATATTTCACGGCACTGGCAGTGGCATTGACCGGGACCCTTTCCCAGGCTTCGTTGCCATCTAAAAAGTCGCGACACTGGGCCACGACCGGGGCGGGTACCAGCACCTTGCGGACATCTTTCAATTTGGTTCCCGGATGGCCGATGAGGTGGTATTTAACGCGCAGTCGGATCTCACCCACGATGTGCAGGTCGTAATCCAGGAGCAGATCGTAATTTTCATGAATACTGCCGGTCAGCGAATTTTCCAGGGGGATGACCCCGAAATCCACCCCGCCGTCTCGAACCGCGTCGAAAACAGTTCGCCAGGACGGCATGGGCACGGCCTGGATCTGCTCACCGAAATATTGCAACCCGGCTTTGTGCCCGAAGGCCCCTTTTTCGCCGAGGAACGCCACTTTCTGCTGGTCGACGCCGCTTTCAGCTGCCAGTTTGCGGATGGCGGCGGATTTTTCCAGGTAATTAAAATCGAGTTGTTTACCGACGACCGGGGCAATCACGTGCAGGTCCCGGGCCAGCTGTCCGAACTGTTCTGGGTAGAGGCTCTGGGGGCCGTCGGATAGTGCATTGTCCGGATCGTTGTGGACCTCGATCATCAGGGCGTCTGCACCGGCCGCCAGGGCTGCGCGGGCCATGGGGGCGACTTTTTCGCGGATACCGGTTGCATGGCTGGGGTCGATGAGCACCGGCAGGTGGGTGAGTTTTTTCAAAATGGGTATCGCCGACAGGTCTAGGGTGTTGCGGGTGTACGGTTCGAAGGTACGGATACCGCGCTCACACAGAATGATGTCTTCATTACCTTCAGACAGAATGTACTCCGCCGACATGAGCCACTCCTTGATGGTGGCCGAGAGACCGCGTTTGAGGATGACCGGTTTGCCCATGCGCCCCACGCATTTCAACAACTCGAAATTTTGCATGTTGCGGGCCCCGATCTGGAGGACATCGACATACTTCATCATCAGATCGGCATAAGTCGGTGAAGTAATTTCGGTTGCAACCCGGAGGCCGGTTTCTTCGCGGACTTCAGCCAGAATTTTCAGGCCTTCCTCTTCCAGGCCCTGGAAAGAGTAGGGTGATGTACGTGGCTTATAGGCCCCGCCGCGGAAGAGTACCGCACCGTACTTTTTTACTTCCCGGGCAATGGTCAGACACTGCGCACGACTTTCCACGGCACAGGGACCGGCCACAATGGCAATGCGATCGGAGCCGATCGCCACATCGCCGACCTGGACCACGGTGTCTTCGGGATGCAGTTCACGGCTCACCAGCTTAAACGAGGTTGCAATCGGGACAATGGATTCGACGCCGGGCAGCTCCTTGAGGGCTTCCATATCGGTGTTGCCGCGGCCCACCGCGCCGATAATATTCTGCCCATTCTCGGCAAGATCCCGAACGATGCACCCATCCTTGTAGAGGACAGTGCGAATGTTGTTTTTTTGTTCCGTGGTGATATTTTCCGCCAGTGTGATTAACATTTTAATGCTCCCATTAATTTGGTTTTTGTGACGATATCCGGCTATTTCGTTTTAAACTGTATGTGTTCGGGTTCGTGACATGTTCAAGGTGCGGCGCATGAATGACAGGGTGTAAGGCTTTCTCACGTACGCCGCATCGCCCTGGCATGAAGGGCAACGCCAAGATTGGACATGTCACGAACCCGAACCCCAAAACAAAAAAAGCCCCGAGACTACTCTCGGGGCTTGCTATTTGCTCCCCGAGCAGACCGTGTGCGGTCCACCCGGGGTTCTGAACTTACGCGTCAGACGACCGGATGGACGCTTCTAAAAAAGAAAAAGAAGCATCCAAAGTTAAAAAAACCGGTATATGCGTTGCTGTTCATCAAGTTTGTCTTCCTGTTTTGAAATTGTCGTAGGAGCGTATATAGGAAGTTCAAGGAATGTCAAGCGCTATTTTGACATCCTTGAAAAAATATTATGCAGATATTCCAGGGCCCGATCGAAGATAGTGTCATCCAGATTCATGAAAGAGAGCCGAAAGCAGTTACGGTACTGCGGCGAGAATGAAAATTCGCGGCCTGTACTCCACGGCTGGTTTTCGGGAAGTCCGGTCTTATGGGCGCAAACCCACAGGCTGCAGCCGTGCTGGGGCAGTTGTGCAGACAGGCCGGACGCGGCGTTGACAAGTCCCAAAACCTGCGCCCGCCGCCGGCGGATCTTTTGATCGGTCTTTGCAATGTACTCTGCGAAAGCCCCCGTCTGAATGAACTCCCGCACGAATTTCTGGATCAGGCCTGCCGAGGCGATGTCGGAGGTGTACTTGGTGTAGAGGAATTTGTCATACAGGTCCGCCGGGACGATCATAAAGCCCAGGCGGATGCCTGACACCGTCGTCTGGGAAAGCGATTTGATGTAGATGGTCTTTTCGGGAAAAAGGTCCACGAACCGGGGCGCCGGTGATTCATGGTACTCGGAAAGATAATCGTCTTCGATGATGTAAAACGGATGCTGCCGGGCGCGCCGGACGATTTGCTCCTTCTTATCCAGGCTGTAGGAGATGCCGGTCGGGTTGTGTACGGTCGGCATGGTGTAAAAAAGTCGGATTTGGGAGGGGAGCAGGGCATCCAGGGCCGCGATGTCCGGACCATCATCTTCCAGGGGTACAAAGTGTTTGGCCTTGAAAAGGGAAATGGCACCCGGGTAGGTGGGGTCCTCGAATAGGATATTTTCGGAAATACCCGTTGAAAACACCTTGGCCGTCAAATCCAGACCCTGCTGGGCCCCGCTGATGATCAGCATTCGGCGGGTGGGTACGCGGTAAAATTCGCCCAGCGTTGCGATGAGCTCGGGATCACCTTCAACCGGTGGTGTTGAAAAAACGCCCGCTTTCTGTTCATCAAACAGGTTGGAAAAAATCTCTTGGGCTTGCAGGTATGGAAAAAAGGATTCGGACAGATAGGCTGTTTTAAAGTCGAATATGTCGCCGGTCCGATTTATCCGTTCCGGAAAGCGGACATACGAGCCGCTGCCCACGATTTTTTCGATCCAGCCCCTGCTTTTCAAGCGCTCAAATGCCTTTTGCACCGTCAACTTGCTGCAGCCAAATTCGGTTGCAACATCCCGGATTGATGGAATTTTATCTCCAGGCTTGAATACGCCCCTGTTGATGTCGGCTTTAATGTTGTCCGCTATCTGTTTATACAGTGCCATATTGCGCCACAAAAGACTTGACAACTACAATACATTTTGCAAAGCGTACCACTATTAATTGGAAAGTGTCCTATGTCAAACCCTGGTGTGTTATAACACAACACGACCCAAAGGGCAAAAAAGAGAAAGGGAGCGCAAAATGGAACGTGAAAAATTGAATAAGGGTTTTGCCGAGATGTTTAAAAACGGTGTGATTATGGATGTGACCACACCGGAGCAGGCCAAAATAGCCGAGGACGCCGGGGCCTGTTCGGTCATGGCCCTGGAGCGGGTGCCTTCCGACATTCGCAAAGACAACCAGGTGGCCCGGATGAGTGACCCGGCCATGATTGAAAGCATCATGCAGACTGTCTCCATTCCGGTGATGGCCAAAACCCGGATCGGACATTTCATGGAAGCCCGCCTTCTCGAAGCCATGGGCATTGACTTTATCGATGAGAGTGAAGTTCTAACCCCGGCTGACGAGCATGCGCATGTGGACAAAAACACGTTTAGAGTGCCCTTTGTCTGTGGGGCCCGCGACCTGGGTGAAGGCTTGCGCCGGGTGTACGAAGGGGCGGCCATGATCCGTACCAAGGGCGAAGCTGGGACCGGCAACGTGGTTGAGGCCGTACGCCATATGAAAACCATCAATCGCGAGATCAAGGCCCTGAAGGGCATGGACGACGATCAACTGGCTGCCAAGGCTGCCGAATACCGGGTACCCCTGGAACTTGTCAAAGAGACCCGCGACCTGGGCCGTTTTTCCGTGGTGAATTTTGCCGCCGGCGGCCTGGCTACCCCGGCCGATGCTGCCCTGATGATGGCCCTGGGTTCCGACGGAGTTTTCGTCGGTTCCGGCATTTTCAAATCTGAAAACCCACCTGTTATGGCGGAAGCCATGGTCAAGGCGGTGATTCACTGGGATGATCCCGCTAAACTGGTGGAGATTTCAAAGGGGCTTGGGGCTGCCATGACCGGGCTTGAGATTGCCACGCTGGAAGTGGCGATGGCGGAGAGGGGAATTTAAAAGAGAGGGTTCAAGGCTCCGAGGGTTCAAGTGAAGGGCGAAAACCCTGAGGTCGGAGATCGGACGTCGGAGGTCGGAAAACCATGGAGTCGGGTGTCCGGAGTCCGGCGTCGGAAAAAACTCCCCTCTACCGGAGGAGTGGAATAGACTACCAGCACGATATCGCGTTAAGCTCGTGGAGGTTGTACGGGAAATCTTATATGAAAGTAGGACTACTAGGCTTACAAGGCGCTTTTCTGGATCACATCCGGCACCTGGAACAATTGGGTGTCGAACATCATCTCGTAAAGAGCACTGCAGACCTTGATGTCATCGATTGTTTGATCATTCCTGGTGGGGAAAGTACGGTCATGGAAAAGTTCCTCGACATGTTTGCCATGACCGAACCGCTGAAGACCAAAATCAACGGGGGTATGCCGGTGTGGGGCATCTGTGCCGGCAGCATCCTGCTGGCCGAAACAGTGGATGGCCGCCCGGGTATCCTGGACGTTCTGCCTGTGGATGTGACCCGCAATGCCTACGGCCGGCAGCTTGAGAGTTCCGAAAAAGACATCGCCGTGCCTGAATTGCAGCGTCCCAAATTTCACGCCATGTTTATCCGCTCTCCACGGATTGAACGAGTGGATGCGACCGTCAAGGTGTTTTCAAGCGTCGACGATGATCCTGTCTTCGTCCGCTGTGGTCATGTCATGGCCACAACCTTTCACCCTGAGCTTACCAAAGATTCGGTTTTCCATGAGTATTTCATCCGATCAGTTTGATATTTGCTGGCGGCGCTTCTCAATTAACCGGCCGTTTAGTCGTTATACATCTTTTAAAGTAGAGCGAGGGAGACCTTAAGGCCTCCCTCGCGTTGCATGGGGTAAAAATGGTATTGCTCGTAAAAGCCGCGTTCGTTGACCAGGAATCAGGGGTTTCGCTTTAGCGGCTTTTACTATTCAAATCACGGCAGCGGCGTAATAAGGCCGCCGGTCCCGTGATTGAAATTCTGTTTATCGGTTAGTGAATGGTGATCTTTTTCGGTTCTTCCACTTCAGCCTTGGGGATGTGCACCTTCAGCACGCCATCTTTAAAATCGGCCGTGATCTCCTCGGCGCTGACGCCTTCGGGCAGAGTGAAGAGCCGCTGGAATTTTCCGTAAGTCCTTTCACGCCGGTAATAGTTTTTCTCTTCGGTTTCATTTTCAACAGTGCGTTCACCGCTGAGGGTCAAAACGCCGTCCTTAACATCGATGGAGATGTCCTTTTTGTCGATTCCGGGCAGTTCTGCCTTCAGGGCCACGCCGTTTTCCTCTGCATAGATATCCACTGCCGGGCGCCATGCGTAATTGCAGTTCTCTTCCAGGGTCCGAGCCGGGGCAAGCCTGCTCCCGAAAATGCGGTTAAATCTATTGCTCAGATTCCAGACATCGTTCCAGGGATTAAATCTTACTAGTTCCATCTTTTTACCTCCGTTATAATTGTTTGTGGGTTCCGTTGCTTGTTGTTTGAACACAAGTTAATGACAATAATTTTCATGTCAATAATGCAATACTACATTTTTAATACATTACTTAATAAATATTTTAAAGTTAAAGTAATGTATTTTAACCTGTGTATAATTTAACAATTATTTAAGGGGTATATGCAGTACAATGGTCTCAGGCGGGCCCCTGTGGCAAATCCAGGATTTTTACGTTTAATCTGTACATTCTTGGGAAATACAGGCCTGTGTAGCGCTTAAAATCTTCAGCCAATATAGTGGTACTGGTATCTACCTGTTCGATTTTACTTGATTAACATGTTGCCGGCGTCCATAATGGCAGGCACCTTACCAGCCGAACCCTCTCAGTCCCCTGAACGGGCATGAGGGCCAGATTGCCCGGAGGCTTCCCATGAGAGCCATGGTCCTGAAAAAGTTGGCCCCCCTGCATGAAAACCCGCACCCACTTGAAAAGATGGATTTACCCGTGCCGGTACCGGGAGGCGGGGACCTGCTATTGAAAATCGCAGCCTGCGGCGTCTGCCACACTGAACTGGATGAGATCGAGGGCCGAACGCCGCCGCCGCGGCTGCCGTTGATTCCAGGGCACCAGGTAGTTGGTACTATTGAACAAGCCGGCCGCCTGGTTTCGCATTACCGAACCGGGGAACGGGTCGGGGTTGCCTGGATCTATGCCTCCTGCGGGGACTGCGACTATTGCAAAGCCGGTCTCGAGAACCTCTGCAGCCGTTTTAAGGCTACCGGCCGCGATGCGGATGGCGGCTATGCTGAATATATGGTGGTGCCGGCCCGGTCCGCTTACCGGATTCCGGATTGTTTCACCGATTCCCAGGCAGCGCCTTTATTGTGTGCCGGTGCGATCGGGTACCGCTCGCTGCAGCTTTCCAAGCCTGCCGGCGGTATGCGTTTGGGGCTGACCGGATTTGGAGCTTCCGGGCACCTGGTTCTCAAAATGATACGCTATCGTTTTCCCGATATTGAGGCTTATGTGTTTGCCCGCAATCCGAGGGAAAGAGACTTTGCCCGGGAACTGGGCGCCGTGTGGGCGGGAGATACCTCCGCGGCAAGCCCCCGGAAGCTGAACGCTATCATCGACACGACCCCGGTCTGGCGGCCGGTGGTGGAAGCTTTGAAGAATCTCGCACCGGGAGGCCGATTGGTAATCAATGCCATCCGGAAAGAAGATGGTGATAAAGACCACCTCCTGCAACTGGATTACCCCGAGCATCTCTGGATGGAAAAGGAGATCAAAAGTGTCGCCAATATCTGTCGCCGGGATGTAATCGATTTTTTGGAATGGGCTGCGGATATGCAAATGAAGCCCGCGGTGGAAGAGTTCCCGTTGGAAGAGGCCAATCGGGCCCTGTACGAGCTGAAGACGGGCAAGATCAGGGGGGCGAAGGTTCTGGTAATCAGGTAGGCTCCTGGATAGTGTGTCGCTGATAAGTACGCATGTGGTCCCCTGATATGCCTGTGCAATAAGGGTCCCAGGGGTCAAGGGTTCGAGGGGCCGAGTGCAATGCTCAAGGCGTTCACCAGCCGCACACTGAGTAATTTTCGAAGCAGCCCCCTCCCTCAAATCCCTCCCAACAGGGGAGGGAAGTTTTCTCCTCCTCCTTGACGGGGGAGGCCGGGCGGGGGTGCTGGCTGTTTAAAAAAAGGAAATTGGGGGTGGAATTGTTTGAAGGTCTCTAAGGAGTACTTTGGTTTTTACTTGACGCCTGGATCCCTCGGCCCCTTGAGCCCTTTTCACGCGAAGCTGAAGACGTATTTAACCCTACAAAGATTATGATGCCTGCTAACGACCGGAACAATTTTGAAATCCTCGCCCACCGCGGGGTGCATCAGGATTTCAGTGGGAAATCCATGGAGAACTACGTATGCACCGCCCGTCGTATCTATCCGCTTGAGCACATCTATATAGAAAACACCGTGGCCTCTATCGACCGGGCCTTTGAACTGGGGGCGACCATCGTGGAGGTGGATGTCAACCGGAGCCGGGAGGGTGAGCTGATTTTATTTCACGATGCCGGCCTGGAATGCCGGACAGATGGTGTTGGCCGGACCTGGGACCACCCGTTGGAATATTTGCAGGCCCTGGATGTCGGCTACGGCTACTCCCCGGATGACGGCAAAACCTTCCCGCTGCGTGGCAAGGGTATCGGGAAGATGCCCCTGCTGCGGGACGTGTTGACAAAGTATCCCGAGAAAAGATTCATCATCGATCACAAGGACGAAACACCGGAGACGGCTGAGCTATTGGCGGATCTGCTCGGCGCGCTGGATGAAGCCCAGCAGGGCAAGCTCTATTATTGGGGACCGCCCCATACGCTGCAAATCATTCAAAGAAAAGTGCCGGGATTTTATCGGCTGATACCAGAGCCGATGAAGATGCGGCGGTGGCTGTACCGCTATATTTTCACCCTCGGCCTGGCGAGCTTTCCCAGCGAAATCGAACGGAAAATTTTGGTGCTGCCGATTAAATACATCAAGATCATGCCCGGATGGCCGGAGCGCCTGCTGCGAAAAATAAGAAAAGCCGGCGGGCGCTTGCTCATTTACGTGGATACCGTTGACGAGGCCCGCTGCATAAAGGGGCTGCCCGTGGATGGTGTTGTAACGGATCACCTTGACCGGATCGCAAACATTTACCAATGAGTGCTCGCCTTATGTTAAAGGAGGAAGCAGATGACCAACGCAACCGCCGAAAAAATGCTTAAATTTCGCTGGATCATTTTTGCCATCCTCGCCCTGGCCTATTTCTTCGTGTATTTCCATCGGCTGTCGCTCTCGGTGGTGGCCAATGATATTGTCAAGGACTTCAATACCACCGCCAGTGTCATGGGACTGCTCGGTTCGATATATTTTTATTGTTACGCAGCCATGCAGTTGCCGGCCGGCCTGCTGTCCGATTCAATCGGCCCCCGCAAGGCGGTCACGGTTTTTCTGCTGGCCGCTTCGGCCGGCAGCCTTGTTTTTGGGCTGGCCCCCAACATCAATATTGCTTTTGTCGGACGTATACTGGTGGGTATCGGTGTTTCCATGGTTTTCATTCCCACGATGAAAATTTTGTCCCAGTGGTTTCGCGCAACTGAATTTGCCATGATGGCTGGGATCCTGAACGCGGTGGGCGGTGTGGGCGTGATGGCCGCTACCTGGCTTTTAGCGGCCATGACGGCCAGTTTCGGCTGGCGGCTCTCTTTCGACCTTATCGGTGCCTGTACCTTTGTGATCGTTATTCTAGTGTGGGTGATCGTGCGTGACCGCCCGGCAGACAAGGGCTGGCTGTCTCCCATGGAGATAGACAGCCAGGCCGGAACGGCTGCGCCGCAACCCGAGCAAATCGGCCTGATCGAGGGCGCCATAAAGGTGGTCCGCGAGAAATATTTCTGGCCGGTGGCCATCTGGTTTTTCTTTGATTGCGGTATTTTCTTCGGGTTCGGCGGTCTTTGGGGCGGACCTTATCTCATGCACGTCTACGGCATGACCCGGGCCGAGGCCGGAGCCATATTGAGTATGATTGCCTGGGGCATGATTATCGGCAGCCCCTTTTTGGGTTACCTCTCCGATAAAGTTCTCAAGAGCCGCAAGAAAGTGTTTCTCATTTGCACATCGGCCCTGGCCGTCGAAATGATTCTGCTGAGCTTCTTTCCCGCGGGATTGCCACGGCCGATGTTGTACGTTATCTTTTTCTGCTTTTCGGTTTTTGCCTCCTCAATCGTTGTTATCGGGTTTACAACCACAAAAGAGCTCTTTCCGGTGGAGATCGCCGGAACCTCGGTGGGCACGGTCAACCTGTTTCCCTTCCTCGGCGGGGCCGTCTTCATGCCGGTGCTGGGGAAGATCCTGGACAGCTGGCCCAAAACAGCGGTGGGGGCCTACGACCTGGAAGCCTACAAGGTCATGCTGCTGGTGCTCGCTGGTAGCGCGGTCGTCGCGCTTGTGTGTACGTTTTTTATGAAGGAAACACTTGAAAAGCAGGAGGTCTGAAGTCAGAATTCTGAGGTTTGAAAGCCAAACATCAAGGGTGGGAAGCTATCGTCGCGCAGGCAGTATGAGCTACATCAGCCATGTGTCTGACGTCCGACGTCCGACTTCAGTTTTTTGTATATAGTGCGCATGAGACCTTAAACCAACGCTTCTATAGGCCAATGTGTATGGTGATAGAGAAACCGGACAAAAAACCTTTGCTCATTTCCCACCGGGGCGCGCACCAAGAGGCCCCTGAAAACAGCTGCCGGGCCTTTGCGCTGGCCCTGGAATATGGCGTCGACGGCATCGAAACGGATGTGCAGCTGACCAGCGACGGTGTCCCGGTGCTGTTTCACAATCCCACCGCCTGCCACGTGACCGGTAGCCTCAAGCGAATTTCGACCCACACCTGGGATCAGCTCAAAGCGATTGAATTGGGGGACGCGGGCGCCGGTATCGGTATTCCGACGCTGGATGAAACTTTGGAGATGTTCGCTCACCGATCCCGACTGCTTATCGAGATCAAATCCAGAAAACCTGACCGGGCCTCCGGTCGCTCCCGAATACTCACCGATAAGGTGGTTGCCGCGGTAACCTGTTTTCCGGTTGACATACAGGCAACGATATCGATTCTCTCCTTCGACCCGGATGTACTGGTAAGGGTGTACCAGGCCGCCCCGCAGCTGCAATGCGTCCTCAATACCGATGGAACAGGTGATTGGTGTGTACCGGTTACCGATTTGATGGCTGGCGACGCGGTCCCGGATTTTTTAACGGCGATCTGCCTTGAAATTAAGAACCTGGCAGCCGAAGTGGTAAAGTGGGCCCGCGAACAGGACCTGCAGGTGTTCACATATTGCTGCAATACCCGCGCCCAGGCGGAGCGAGCACTGGCCCTGGGTGTGGACGGTATTATGAGCGACAAGCCGGGGTGGCTGGTGGGGCTTGTCAAGCCCCACGCATAGAGCATAGGGCAAAGCGCATGGCGCAAAATCAGAACCTAAGAACTTAAGATCACGGAACTTATCACTTGACATCCAGGACGGGTACTGGTTTTTACCCTATGCCCTATGCCCTATGCCCTATGCCCTATGCCCTATGCCCTATGCCCTATGCCCTATGCCCTATGCCCATACCTTCCAGCTCCGCAGTAATGACCCCTTCCCAACCTCTATTGGCTTTTGGATTGGCCGGACTCGGGTGGGTGATTCGGCCAATCCGGACAGCGTAATCTCCCAGAGCGGCCCTTACCCGCTGCTCCGCAAAGGCACCGATCCCGATGACCCGCTCGGGACCCAACAGGTCCACTATTTGCCTTAGTGCCCGGTCGCAGGCCGCCATGAGCGGCTTTTTTTCGGCCGCCGGCAGGTTGTTGGGGGTGCGGTTGCGGCCACCGGCTTCCATGAATACCAGCGGGCAGTAATTCACGATGAAAAAATACTTGAAAAAGTTGTCCGGGCGGCCGAACGCTTTTTGGGCCCAGCCCCACAAGCGACGGCCGCTGACCTCGCTCTTGCTGCAACCAAATCCTTCCACCGGGCGTTTGGGATGTTCATTCTCGGGTTTGCCGACCGGGCCGCTGATGCCCATCCAATCCCGGACAGCCGGAATTTCGCCGAACGGCACGCCGGTCTGGACCATGCCCCAGGGGCCCGGATTCATGCCCAGCAGCATGGTGGGGGCCTGCAGGGTTCCGAAACGCTGTAAATAAAGATCGTGGGGCTTGCGGGCGTAGACCAGAGGATTGTAAACGTGCGTCACCGGGGCGGAAAAGCTCAGGCGTTGTGTGGCTGTGATGAGATCATCGACTATCTGCTTGAAATTCAATGTGTTTCTATGCCTCCTGGTGTTTGACTCGACTCGGTGGGCAGAGATTGTCAGGTTGCCAAAATACCGCTTTATCTGCTACTAAGCAACCCAATATCAACTTTGGCAGTTTCTATCGGTATTATAATAAGGGGTAAACATGGACATCAATTATGTAGACGCAAATACATTTGATTTTGACTCCCGGCTCTATTTGAAAATATTAGTGGCCATTGCCAAATCCGATCCGGACAACGGTGAGCCAGAATTCAACTATGTCCGCCGCCAAGCCATTGGATTAGGGTTGGACCTGGATGACTTCTGGGACAGTACGCCCAAAGATTTTCTCACCGGAAAAATCAAGGTTTCGCGCCTGACCGCCCTGGTAATCATAAAAGACAGTATCATACTGGCCACCATGGACGGGAACTTTTCCCTGGGTGAAAAAGAGCGCATTTATGCCTACGCTGAGAGTCTGGATATTCCCCGGACCGATGTCGACCGGGTCGAAAGCCTGTTGAAAGAATTTGAAAGTCTAAAAACTAAGTGGGACGAGCTTGTAACGATTGACTGACTTGAACTGGCTTAAGGAATTTATTGAAAAAATAGCGGGTTATGACCCGTGGTTCTCCCTGGTTATTTTTCTGGGAGCTTCCGCCTTGATGATCTGGCGCCTGGGTGTCCTGGAGAGCCGCGGATTCGAGGGCACCATTCTGGGTACGCTGATCATGCCCTACTGCTCGGGCCTTTCCAACCTGATATTCGCCTGGGTTATGGGCCGCGCAGGTCAAAACGGCTCCTTGGTACTGGAAAACTGCCTGGTCAACAACGTCACCAACATGACCCTTCTAATTGGGCTGCCGGCCCTGATCTGGGGTCTTGCCATCATACCCCCCGGCAAAAAGGGCAAAACGAAGTCCCGTCTAAACAGCCAGAGTCGGCTGGATCTCCTCTCCCTGCTTTTGACCCTCATTGCCGTTCTTTTCTTTACGGGTGCCGTCTGGGCCCTGGGCCGGGATGGCAGGCTCGATTATGGCGACGGCCTGGTGCTGGTCGGCCTCTTTCTCTTCTGGCAGTTGTTCCACGTATTTGAGGTGCTTAAAACCAACGTACAAAAAGGCCGCAGCATGTCCTGGTTGATTTTTGCCGAGCTGGCTGTGATTATTGCCTGCGGATACGGGGTGTTCACCAGTATCGAGAATTTGGTGGCCTGGATTCCCAAAACCGGAACCGGTTTTTTTACCTACAGCCGGTTGGGTTGGCTCAGCGGACTGTTGATGGTGATTCCCAATGCCATGCTGGCCTTATATTATGCTTACCGCAAAAGACCCGCCGTGGTGTTAAGTTCCCAGATTGGGGACGGTCATATCTGTATTCCCATGTGCATCGGCCTGTTTGCCCTGTTCAGTAACATCGACGTCGTACCCTATTTCCAGACCGGCGTTATAATGATCCTGGGTGCCTGCCTGTTGCAGATGCTGTTTTTAGGGCTTCTGGGCCGCCTGCCCCGGGTGATCGGGGCGGTGATGGTGGGGAGTTATTTTGTCTTTCTCTACAAAGGCCTGATTTCTTAGACTCGATTCTATAAGCGGTCACTTTTTATGATCCGAAAGCCACCCAATATCATGCTGGACTTGATCAGGCAGGCGGTGTGATTTGTTGAAATATTGTCGGTGCTGATTCTGTGTGGTACGAAATTCCACTAAGTTCTCGATCCAGAGCCATGTTTGGTATTCATAACGACTAAAGGGAGCAAGGACATGCGTAGAATCAGTTTTATGGAGGTCGCCCTGCTGATGGCCCTGATGGCGGGCTGCGGCCATCCAGGGAAGCCGGCTGGCGAACCAGCGCAGCCATCGCCCCCCATGACCGGTGACACTGCGATCCTGCAATCCTGGCCAGGCGACTATCCCATGGACCGGCTTGAACGGCTTCCGGCAGACCAGCGGGAGCAGGGCATCGGCTATATCAGCGACCGGGATATTTTCGCAAGTGTCTGGACGGCCTTTAAACCGGGCGAAAGAGTGCCCGACATAGACTTTGTGAATCACCTGGTGCTGTTTGCGCGCAACACCCAATTTTACAATCGGATATCTATCGGAAAGGTCATGGTAAAAGAAGGTGTTGCCGAAGTCTTGGCCATGGAAACCAAGTCGGCGCTGCCGATAGAAGACACGGTTGCCATGTCCCTGGTCGTGATTGCCCGGTACGGTATTATCGGTCTGCGGACCGGGGCGACCGTTATGCCGATAAAATAAAACCGGCGACCGGGTTCCTTTTAGCGGATTGCTGCCCACATGCACAGTGAAGATATGGCGAGCCTAACTAATAAATACCAGCATAGATACATACGCCTGATCGCCGCGGGCCGAAATTTTGTAGTGGCTGCCCTGGCTGTCTTGCTGCTGGTGGGCGGCACTGCCGTGGCTGGCTTTTCGGCAGGCATTGAACCGGTGTATGGCGGCCCCCTTTTGGCCGGTGAGTCAGCCGGGCCGGAAAACACCTATTTCCAGGGGCCCTTGAAGGTCATGTCCCTGAATATGGCCCACGGCCGCAAAACCGCCTTCAGCCAGATCTATCTGTCCTGGCAGACGATTCACGCCAACCTGATTGCTATCGGCGCTGTCTTGAGATCGACGGATGCCGATATCGTGGCCCTGCAGGAGGCGGACGGCCCTTCCTGGTGGAGCGGGAATATCGACCATGCGGCCCTGCTGGCCGACAAGGCCGGATATCCCTGGTTTGCGCGTGCGGGATACATGCATGCCTGGGCGCTTGATTATGGCGCCGCGTTGCTGACCAGGCGGCCTTTTGTGGAGACAAGAGCGCATCGCTTCAAAAAAATCTTCCTGTTTCCGCCAAAAGGATTTCTGCTCGGGCGTTTCGGTTGGTATCCTCAGGGAGTGCCCACTGATAATCCGATTTTCATCGACATCGTTTCGGTTCACCTCGGTTTTTCCCAGTCGGCAGTCCGCAGCCGGCAGATCGCGGAGATGTGGACTGTTTTGGAGAATCGTCATAAACCACTGATTATTCTTGGAGATTTTAATAGTAGCTGGCTTGGGGATGCTTCCGCAGTCCGTGAGTTGTCCCGGAAAACCGGATTACAGGTCTACCGGCCGGGAGCTAATGGCATGGAAACCTATGGCTCCCGCCGCCTGGACTGGATATTGATTTCGGCCGACCTGGAGTTTTTAAACTACGAAGTCGTCCCGGATATCCTTTCCGATCATCGCGGAATAACGGCGGTGATTGGTTACAGGGGGCCTAAGGCCCCGGGGTCCGAGAAGCCCGGGGTTCAAGGGGTGCGTGATAAGCACCAGGGTCCCACGCCTTGATCCTGTAGCCTTTGATCTCCATTACCCTGAAACTTTCCCACCCTTTCATCTAACTGTTTTGGACACCGCAACGGTCCGATCATTGCCTTGCCCCACATGGACATTCGGATAGGACTGCTTATCCTATGGCGAGTAAGACCAATGAATCGCCTATGACCCCTTGCGGTGACAGGAGCAGGATGGAAACGTTAAGCCCCGCCTCGAGCAGCCCCGATAAAAATCTGTCGATCTCTATCGCGAAGCAGGTGCAGAAAAATTGCAACATCTCGGATGCCACCCACGCCGGGGTTTTTTCAATTTGCGGACTGGCCCTGCGTATGCGGGATCTTTACAAATGGGAAAAACAGCTGCCGCCCTGGAAGGAGAAGGCCCAGGAGGATATCCTGGACTGGATCGGTCAACGGGAGGAAACCTGGGATGATATTCGGGAGGTGCCCTACCAATCCATTATAGTGGCCGGTGTCGAGTATGATGCCTTTGATACGGTCGGCATCAATCGGGTACTGGCCGCTTCCGGGCTTTTTTACGGGGCTGGGTATGCCTACAGTTTGAAACCCACGTTTTTCCTGGCCCACATTACACGGGAGCAGAATATCGAAGGACGGCAGGTACTCGTGCTCGGGAAGGAACTGGCCCGGGACCTGCTCACCTTGCCGGCCATGTCCCGGGACGGCGTGATTGTCTTGCGCACCGAGGCGGCCCGGATGTACCTGTGGGATCAAATCCAGTATCTCAAAAAGTCAGGCAAGCCCTTCCTGGAATATGCGCTGGCGCAGATCGGGGTGACCGACCAGGATCCGGGAACCTTGCGCCAGACGCTGCCGCAACTGTTTGCAGCCCAGGCCGAAACCTACCTCCGCCATGAAGTCGGCGAATCCATGGACCAGGTCTTCGACCGGGAAACCTGGCGGGAAATGATTGCCGACTATCCGCATACCCCAGTGGAACTGTTGGTTCGGGCGGTCAAGGATCTGTTGGCGGACACTTCTGAGAACGGTACGCTGCCGCACCTCATCCATTCCGGCCAGGTTGTATCCCTGGCCCTGTATGCCGCTTTTCTAGATGGCCTCGGCCGGGAACTGTTTCCCGAGTTTCGACCTGCTTTCAGGCGGTATATGGAAAATGGCGATTTAGCCGCCGTTGCCCGAACCGTGACCGCGGGGCATCGGAACGCCAGGCACATGGTAACGGATATCATCGCCCTTTACCGGGAGGGTCGAAACGGCAAGGGCAAATCCTGGGCAGCCGCTGAAATCAGCCGGCGTTATCTGGAAAAGAAAGCCGAAAAATCCCGTCCCCCTAAAAAGACGTAGCAACCGAATCCCGGCCGGTGGGATTTACCTGGCACGATGGAGTTTATTTATGACCGCGACAAGAAAAGGGCGGATTGCCATTCTCTATCCCGGCGATCGCCAGGTTCGGCAAAATGCAACCCCGGATAACAACCGCCTGGCTTTAATTTTCAACTCTTTCAGCGAACTGGATATAGAGGCCGAACCGGCCGTGTATCACGACGATTTTTGCGAGGAGGTCCGGGAGCAGCTCCTGCAGGTCGATGCCGTGCTGGTCTGGCACAATCCCATCCAGGACGGTCGGGACCGATCCATCCTGGACCCCATGCTCCGCGATGTTTCCGCAGCCGGTGTTTTCGTCAGTACCCATCCCGATACCATATTGAAGATCGGTACCAAGGAGGTTCTCTACCAGACGCGGGATATGGGTTGGGGCTGTGATACACATCTGTATCGCACTCTGGACCAGATGCGCAGCAATCTTCCCGAGCGGCTTGCTTCCGGAGAGCCCCGGGTCCTCAAACAATATCGCGGCAACGGTGGCCGCGGCGTGTGGTGGATCGCCTTGTCAAAAAAGGGCGCCGGGCCGAATCCGGATACGTTGCTGCGGGCAAGGCAGGCTAAAAAAGGCAGTGTTGAGGAAACGATGGCCTTGGATGCGTTTTTTAAGCGTTGCGAGCCTTATTTCACAGGCGAAGGGCGCATGATCGATCAGGCTTATCAACTGCGTCTTCCCGAAGGGATGGTGCGCTGCTACATGGTGGTCGACAAGGTGGCCGGTTTCGGGCATCAGGCCGTCAATGCATTGTATCCCGCACCCGCCGGTGCCCCGCCGACCCACGCTCCGCAACCCGGCCCCCGTCTTTACCATCCGCCTTCCCTGCCGGAATTTCAGCGGCTCAAACGCATCCTGGAACAGGAATGGGTCCCGGCCTTGCAGCGGAAACTGGATATCGACACCGGAGCACTACCTATCTTGTGGGATTGTGACTTTCTGCTGGGCCCCAAGAACGAAAAAGGTGAAGATACATACGTGCTGTGCGAGATCAACGCCAGCAGCATCGCCCCGTTCCCAGAATCGGCCGCACCGGTTGTCGCCCGAGCGGCCCTTGAAGCCATTGCCCAGCGGGTGCCCTGCGGGAGCGACCCACTAAAAAATTAAAAAACTGACGAACAGAATTGCAGTGGGCAAAAGGGCTCCCAGTAATAACTTCATGGGCGACACGCCGTTTTCGAAATGCCTTTTCAATATCGCCTGGCCCGCCGGGTTTGGGGCGTTGGCAATGATGGTCAGGCCACCGCCGGTGACAGCGCCGGCCACGACCGCATATTTGAGTTCATCCGTAAACCCGGGTACCAGCGTACTCAGGTAGGTAATGGCGGCATTGTCGTTGAAAGCCGTCAAGATTGTGGAGCCCAGCATGAGCGGAATCTCGCCGAGGGCGCCCAGCACAGGGGCAATCCACCACCCCTGAACACCGCCATGGATCACCAGACCCCCGAGAAAAAAGCCGACCAGCAGCGCCGGTTTCAGGTCGATCCGGTTCTGGTAGGGCGAGGTGACTTCCGCAAATCCCAGGAAGAACAGCAGGCCGGGTATGAACAGGGCCGGGTAGTGGGCATTGTAAATCGTCCAGGCCATAAACAGGACATGCACACAGATCACCCACGCAGGGACGGGATCATCGCGATTGTCCCATTCAGGGTCCCGGTAAACCGGTCGCTCCTCAACAGGCATCAGGCCGGGAATTGTCTTTCTCAGGTAGCGCCGCTCTACCTCCTGGAAGCGGTTTTCAAATGCCTCTCTGATGACATCTAGGTCATACCCTTTGTTTCGCATTTCCGCTTCATACTTCGCGCGCAGGTTTTCGATGGTGCGCTCTCTGATTTCGTCGTAACGTTTTTCTATGGCCTGGGCGAAGTCCCGCTTGGTGGCCAGTACACACTCGACCCGGTCAAACTCAGTTTCCAACTCTTCGCGTTTGAAATATTTGGTTTCGATATCACTTTTAAGGGCGACCAGGGCAAAGGGTTTTTCAAGGGCGGCGATCTCCTTCTTGAAAATCATATAGTAAACCCCGTTGGCGACCAGGATGCCGAGCAGGGCTTTCCAGCCAAAATGCATCACCATGTGGCTCATGCCCCAGCCCCAGGGGCCGGCGACCATTAATACCGGCGGTGCGGCAAAATGGGTCAGGGTGCCACCCACAGAGATGTTTACGAGCAACAGGCCGATGGTGGCGTATTTAAAGCGGTTGCTAGGTTCAAGGTTGTAGAATTTGCTGGCCAGGAGGAGGGCAGAGATAGTCATGGCGGCCGGCTCTGTGATCAGCGAACCGAGCAGAGGGCCGATTGTCAGTATGGTCAGCCACCAACCCTTCAGGGTTCCTCCTAAGAGACCGGCGACAATCTGCATGGTCTTTTCGGCCAGCTTGAGAATCGGCCGGGTCGCGGCCAGGGTCATGATGACAACAACGAACAGGGGTTCGGTAAAGTTGATTTTCTGGGTAATGTAGAATTTCAGGGTGGACCAGTCATGAAAATAGAATATCGTGACTCCCAGAGCAACCGCCCAGATACCGAAGACGGCTTCCACTTCTCCCAGAAAATGAAAGAGCTCGGCCCCGTGGTGAACGGAGTATTTATCGGCTTCCCCCCGGGCTATCCGATCGGCATGGCCATGCTCCCATTTATGGGAAATGGCCAGAAACCGACTGGTGAGGAAAGTGTGTACGATGGCACAGAAGAAAATCAGCGTCGCGGCCACATTGAAGGGCTCGCTAGCTGCCCGTTTCAGCACGATTTTGACAATGCTCTGTTCTTCGGAATCTCCGTAACTTTCCAGGCTGCGTGGGAATAGGGGGGGCTGACCGGTTGGGTCGGCACCCCAGGCGCTGGCGACGACAGCCAGGATAGACAGACAGATCAGGATACTCAGCCAGAAGAGTAAATTTTTATTCATGTTATACAATCCTCGATTAGTGTCTCGACAGCCTGTACGAATCGCCGGCCTCTAGTCCGGCCGGTAGGGCTTACCCAGCGCTGCCGGCGCCGCCCCGGAGAGAATTTGGAGGAACGGTTTCAGGGCCGGTCTTCCGGCGGCAAAGCGCTGCACCGATTCATTCTGGGACGCTGACATGAGCAGTAGGGTGAAGATCATCAGCGGAAAGGGCGCCACCTGGAATACCTGCGACGGAAGCGATGGAAACCACCCCTGCAGGTAGATGCCCATCACCTGGAGAAAAGCGAACAGGAATGCCCCGGCCGCCGCTTTGAGGGGATGCCAGCCGCCGAAGATCACCAGCGCCAGGGCGATCCAGCCGGTTCCTTCCGCCCCCTGGGGCCGGCCCCAGCCGGGTTTGGTGGCCAGCGAGAAGGTAGCCCCGGCCAGTCCGACCAGCAGCCCACCCACCATCGTATACAACAACTGGGTCAATTTCGGGTCAATCCCACGGGCATAAGCGGCCCGCGGATGTTCGCCCACCGACCGTAGTTTAAGTCCCGCCGGTGTCCAATATATATACCACCAGCACAGCCCGACCAGAACCAGGCTGAAGTAGACTGGTAGGTTGTGATTGAAGAATACCGGACCGACAAAAGGCACTTCGCTTAACAGCGGTATCGGCAGGTGGGTGACCTGGGGGCCCTGCAGGCGGGAGTAATCGTTTCCCAGGAAATAGGCCAGATCCCTTGTCGTCAGTGTGAGTACAAAGCCCACGGCCACCTGCGACTGCTCCAGGTAGATACTGAACAGCGCTACCACCAAAGCCACGGCCGCCCCCACCAGGGCACCAACGATGAATCCTGCCAAGAGGCTGCCCGAATTGTAGGTGACGACAAACGCCGCCATGGCGCTGAGTAGGATACTCCCGTCCAGGGAGAGATTGATAATCCCCGCTTTCTCGGTGATGGTTTCACCGAGGGTGGCCAGCAGAATCGGGGTTGCACCCGCAACGACACTTGCCAGGAGTATGCTGAGTTCTATTTCCATTGTCTAAATAAATCCGATATACGAATTTCGAGTTTTTCGTTTTTACACTGTTTCCCGTTCGCGTTTCCGTCTGGCCCGCCAGGCTTGCATAGCCAGGGTTGCCAGCACCAAGGCCCCCTGAATCACGCCGCTGAGAGACGAATCTATTTTTAAGACCATGGGCAGTTGGATGCTCCCCACATTGAGGCACGCAAAGAAAAAGGCCACCGCCGGGACTGCGGCGATATTGTAATTGGACAGCATGACCACCAACAGGGCCAGGTAGCCGTAGTTGCTGGAGATGGCCGGGATCAGGCGGTGGTAGACAGCTGTAACTTGCAGGCTGCCGGCTATTCCGGCAAAGGCACCGGCAAAGACCATGGCCAGCAGCATACACCGATCCGGTTTCAAACCGAACAGGTAGGCGGCGACCCGATTGCTGCCGATGGCTTTCAAATTCAGCCCGAACCGGGCGTATCTTAATGTGACGGCCGTGAAAACGATGGCAAAAAAGGCCAGGGCCAGGCCGGGCAGGCAGATGCGGCCATGTGCCAGATAGGGCAGCCAGAACTCTGGGGGAAATACTTCCGTACCGCTCATGGAGGCGACCCCCGGACGTTTCCAGGGCCCGAAGATCAGCCAGAGGGCAATTCCCTGGGCCACAAAATTGAGACCGAGACCGGCAAAGATTTCATGGACCCCGCCTTTTGTTTTCAGCCAGCCTGCTAAAATCGCCCAGATAGCACCGCCGACAGCGCCGAAGCCGATGGCCAGCGCAAGGAAAAGCTGCGGGTTGCCGGAATCCAGTCCCAGCTTCACTATGGCAGTTGTCAAAATCGCCCCGGCAATGACCTGGCCCTCAATGCCAATATTCCAAAGCCCGATTCTAAAGGTGTACAATAGGCCCATGCCGCAGAGGGTCAATGGAATCCAGGCCTTGACCACGTGGGCGAACTTACTCCAGGAACCCAGGGAGCCCTTGATTATTTGGGCAATAGCCGCGAAAGGCGGTGCGCCGGAAAGCACCAGAATCAAGATTGTAAAGGTACTGACGGCGCCCAGCGCTACCAGCAGTTCCCCGCCAAGCCTGAGCCACCCGATATGTGCTGTTGGTCTTGTTTCCATCAGACTTTGCCTGCCAGGGCCCTTCCGAGTGCGTTTACGTCCGTCTGGTCGGCCGCTACGTCCTTGATGATGCGGCCATTGAAGAAAACCAGCACCCGATGGGCGACCATGAGAATTTCATCCAGCTCGGACGAAGAAAAAACAATGCCAGTGCCGGCTTCACTATACACTTGCAGATGCTCCCAAACCCAGTGGGCCGATTCCAGGTCGAGACCGCGAGTCGGATTTTCCAACAACAGTAAGGCCGGCTTTTGCGGCAAAAAAGAGAGCAGGAGTCTTTGCTGGTTACCCCCGGAAAGCGATTCGGCCGTAGACTCCCGGCGGCCCATAATTTTGAATTTTTCGATGCTGCGCCCGGCCTGGGACGCGGCGCGGGTGCGGTCCAGAAACAGGCCTTGCTTTTGATCCTGGACGGCAAAGTGCTCGGCGATGGTCAGATCGCCAACCAGGCCTTCTTCCAGACGGTCAGTGGGCTGAAAGGCCAACCCTTTTTTAGAGAAATGGTGATAATCCCGGCCGGTCAGGTTTTCATGGCGAAAGTGAATGGAGCCGCTGCGGGGGCGGATCAAACCGGCGGCGGTGCGCAAAAATACGGACTGCCCACTGCCTTCCAGGCCCGCCAGGCCGACGATTTCGCTTTCACGGGCTTGAAAATTACAGTCCCGCAACCCAAGGCGGCCGCCCTTGGCACTCACACCTTCGAGCGACAGTAAAATTTCACCGGGAGTCTGCGGTTGCCGGGAGGGCGGTCGGGGCGGTGTGCCGAACATCATGGTTAGGAGCGTATCCGTATCGAAAGGTTGCACCATTTCGCCGCTTACCCGTCCTTTCCGCAAAACAGTGACCTTATGGCAGAGGGATTCGACGTCTTCAAGCTTATGGGAGACCAGGATGACACTCTTACCGGCTGAGGTCATAGTGTTGAGAGCTTGAAAGAGAATCTCTTTCTGGTAGGCCGAAATTCCGGTGGTCGGTTCATCAAGGATGAGAACCTCAATCCCCAGAGCCAGCAGCCTCAAGATTTCCAGTTGTTGCCGTTCTCCCACGGTAAGGATTTTAAGCAGTTGGGACGGCACCAGGCAGAAACCGAAGGATTGGCATAGTCCCAGAAGCTCATCATTCAGGTCGGCCCGTGATTGCTCAGGGTTTTTTTTGCGGCCCAGCATGAAGTTGTCCAGGACCGTCAGGGAAGGGAAATCCAGGGGGTCCTGGTACAGCATGCCGATGCCCAAGCGGGTAGCCTGGGCCGGAGTTTGGTATTCCTGCCGCTGCTCATTCAGGACAATGGCGCCCGAGGTTTTGCGGCTGAAGCCGGACAAGATTTTCATCAGGGTGCTTTTACCGGCCCCGTTTTCACCCAGGATGCCATGAATGGTACCCGGTTCAACGCACAGGCTGACGCCGTTGTTGGCTTTCACCGGGCCGTAATGCTTGTGAATCTCTTTAAGCTCTATTTTCATCCCGACAATCCGTGGTGCTAAAAAAACTGCAGGAACCGGGCGAACCGGTTCCTGCAGTGACGTTTATTTAGCTGAATGGATCTGTGTCCGGCAAGTTACCCAGTGTCCTTATTTGGCACTGCTCTGCCCCTCAATACCGGCCAGCAGCTGTTCCATATACCAGATCTCCTTGTCGCTGGCCACTTCGCCGGCTTTGACATACGGGCTGCCGTCCTGGTAATTGAGCGGCCCCTTGAAAAGGTTGATGCTGCCGTCGCCCAGGCCCTTGATGAAGGTGTCCAGGGCCTGCCCGGCTTCCGCTGACAGGGCGTCACCCTTTTTGTAGCCGACGGTACTGGTGCCGTGGTTGTTGATATCGCTCCAATCCGGTCCGGACCAGGTCCAGGCGGCCTGCCATTGCCCGGCCATGGTCTGCTTGATCACCCTGACATAGTCCGGGCCCCAATTGAAGTAGGGTACCCCGAGGCAAACGTCCGAGCCGCCCTCGCAAGCTCCTTCATAGTCATAAGGGATGGCCCAGACTTCTTTGCCTTGGCCGCGTTTCTGGCCGGCGACAATCACTGCCTCGGTGGTGTCTATTCCGGAGATGAGCACATCGTAGCCGGTGTCGAAGAAATTCTGCGCAACCTGGGTCGGGTCCGAGGTTACCCCGGGGATATTGAACCAGAAGCCGATCCAGGTCACCTTGAACTGCAGGTCGGCGGGATCTTTTTTCAGTACTTCCGTCCAGGCGTACTTGGCCCCGAGGAAACAGGAAGCCACCAGGCGGCGGGTCTCTTCATTGATCAGGGGTCCCAGGTAGCCTATTTTGCCGGTTTTGGTGGTCATCGCCGCAGCGAATCCCGCCATCATTTTACCGTACTCCATTTTGCCCATCAGGTTGCCCAGGTTGGGCGAGCCTTTCCCGGTCAGGACGTCATCCCCGGAAATATGGATAAACTTGATATCCGGGTGCTTCAGGGCCGCTTCCCGGGTGCCGTCCTTCATGTCATCAGAATTGGCGATGATCAGTTTGGCTCCCTTTTCGGCCATATCGTCTACCAGCATCGGGATGGTAACGCCGGCCCGATCAGCCGGATTTACCTTGTCGATATAAATCATTTTGGTGCTGGGGACATTCTTTTCGACATAGAGGCCGCCTTCATAGTGAGCCTGGCTCCAGCCGTGATCGTTATAGGGACCTACAAGCAATAAACCGAAAATGAAAGGCTCGGCCGGCTTTTCGGCGACCTTGGCGGGGGCCTCAGTTTTTTTGGTATCAGCCGGCTTCTGCGATTCCTCGGTTTTACCGCAGGACATGATGGTAAAAAGTCCCGCAATGATGAACGCGGCAACCACAGGCAACAGTAATTTTCTTAGCATTATCCCCTCCCTGGTATTAAAGTATCGGTACCATCCCATACATTTGGAAACTGGGTTTTTATATCCAGTTTTTTAGCGTCCGGTCAATAGGCAAGCCATGCAAGGGAAGGAAAAATGGGGAAATTGAAGGCCGCCAGGGGACTGCGCGGGCAATCGTGGGTTGACTTCCCGAAGGCCTTGGGATTGAATGCGGAACTTCTATCAGGAGTGTGCTAAGCAAAGGAGCCGGCGCCACCATGTTTACTCGTGCGACTGTCAGAAGACCCGGAGGATCTTTTACAGACGGCCTTACCAGTGCGAACCTGGGAAAATCCAGCCTGTCAAGGGCCTTGGAACAGCACGATGCATATATTGCCGCCCTTGAACAATGCGGTCTGGATGTAACGGTACTGCCGGCGGATGAACGCTACCCCGATGCAACCTTCATTGAAGACACGGCCGTTCTCACGCCACGGGTCGCGATAATAACCAACCCCGGCGCTGCCAGCCGTAATGGTGAAAAGAGCATCACCCGGCCGGTCGTAAAAGAATTCTATCCTGAAGTTGCGGAGATAGAGCCCCCCGGAACCTTGGATGGTGGTGATGTCCTGGCGGTAAACAACCACCTCTATATCGGCCTGACCGCGCGTACCAACAAGCAAGGGGCAGCCCAGTTGATAGAGGTTCTGGAAATGAACGGCTATTCCGGCTCAACCGTTTCGCTCAACAGTTTCCTGCATTTAAAAACCGGGGTGGCTTGGATCGGGGCGCAGGACTTGATAGCGGCCGGTGAGCTGATCGATCATCCCGCGTTTCATGCGTTCAACATTACACCGGTATTACCCGAGGAGACCTATGCGGCTAACTGTATCCGGATCAATGAGCACATCTTGATGCCGGCCGGGTTTCCCGGGGTCCGTGATGTGCTAACCCGCAAGTCACATCCCCTAATAGAGGTGGAGATGTCTGAATTTCAGAAAATGGATGGGGGTTTATCTTGTCTATCCCTGCGCTTTTAGACGCCATCTTAAACCATAGTCTGGCTCAAGCGCGGCGTTGACACCCGGTTCAAGGTCTCGAAGGATAGCCGCCCTTCCCATGCCAGGCATTGGCTTTGCCGGAACTTCCCGGTTGCACACCGCAATTAAATCGGAGTATCGCCACGCTGCTTTGAAATCATTTCTAAAGTTTCATCGATGATATACTGGCGGCAGACCTCCTCCCCCTCATAATGCAATTCTCCGGATACTGTCGAGAATTTGGCACCACAGTCATACTTACGGGCAACGCTGTTCAGAAGCTTGGAGAGCAGTTCGGTGTTATTGGTGACCTTTTTAATCGCAATCATGTTTATTTCCCGTTGGTTGTTCAGATTGTCACGCACCGGCCAAAACAAGGTTTGATAGAAGGCCGCTTTCACCTGAAACCATTGCAATGTCCATGCCCGTTGTGGCGAAAAAAAGAGGGCCGGATAGTCATCCGGCCCTTCTTTATATTCTATTTGGTGATATTAAGCTTATGTCTGCAGGGCAGCTGAATCTTCCATCAGCTCAGAGGCCCTGATGGTTCTACTGTTTATACGGGTTCTGCGATTTTGTTGTTTTTCCTTGCTCTTGGTGATCTGTGATCTGACTTTGTCCAGCACTAAATCAATGGCCGCATGCATGTCTTCGTGCTCCTCGCGAGCGTGCACTTCGAGGCGGCCGGCCGTAAGATTGATCTCTGCGGTCTTACGCAGTTTTTCGGATCGCAGTACAACGCCTGCGGATCCGGGATCATCTAACAATTTGTCAAATTTGTTGAGTTTTTCGTGGACGTAGTCTTTGAAGTGGTTGGAGGATTTTAAGTTCATAAAAGTAACCGATACGTTCATACTTTCCCCTCCCTAGTGATGTTTTCCACCATCACCCAGTGGCTTTAAGAAATGATTTAACCGAAAACTGATCTGAGAGCGATTTACCTCCCTTGGTGAGCTGTGGTCTCACGCGGAACCGGTCTGGGCAGCTGGCTTCAAACCTTTTCCGGTGAATTGGGTTTAGCTGGTCCCAGGTGACTGGAACCGGATTTTTTGTAACCCTATTCTATGGTCCTCGAGGCACTTTTGTCAAGCATCCTGAATCTGGTAAATTACTGCAATTATACGCAACATGCTCGAAATCATTGAGTTAGTGCCAGGGTTTTGTTTTGATATTTTTTTTATTGGACCGGCCGCTAAAACGCCTATACCGGTCCGCGCAGCCGATGGCCTTAAAAAGTCATTTTGACGGCTGTCAAATACCTGCCCACTAGGCGCGAAGATGCAGGAAGATGATTGTAATTGTGGTGGCTTAATGCTAGGGTACGGCGTTTGGTTGCACGTCCCGATATTGGCACACGGCCTCAAATTGAAATCATTGGTCTGTTTCTTCGGTCGCCTGCGTTTGCGATATAATGTGATGCAACTTACCCTACCGACCATCTTCAGAGTCTTTCTACCCTTTGCGGCCGGCTATTTTATCTCCTACCTCTTCCGGGTGGTGAACGCGGTCATCGCCCCGGACCTGGTTGCCGATATCGGCTTGAATCCATCCGACCTGGGGTTATTGACCGCGGCTTATTTTTTGACCTTTGCAGCCTTTCAGCTGCCCCTGGGGGTGCTGCTGGATCGGTTCGGTCCCCGTAAAACCGAAGCAGTGCTGCTGCTCTTCGCAGCCCTGGGGGCATTTGTTTTTGCCCGGGCGGAAACCGTAACCGGGTTGCTGATCGGACGGGCCCTGATCGGTTTTGGTGTCTCAGCATGTCTCATGGCGGCGTTTACCGCCTTCGTGATCTGGTTCCCGGCCCGGCACCTGCCCCTGATCAACGGTTTTCAAATGGCGGCCGGCGGCCTGGGCGCGGTAGCCGGCACGGTTCCGGTGCAAACGGCCCTGGGATTCACAGATTGGCGGGGACTGTTTATGGGGTTGGCGGGTTTTTGTCTGATTGTGGCTGCGACCGTTTTATTCGTCGTTCCGGAAAAGCGGCGTGAATCGGCCGGCACCCGCCTGCAGGAGCAGTTTCAAGGGGTTCGGCAGGTATTCACAAGCTTTACTTTCTGGCGGATCGCACCCCTGGCACTGATGTCACAGGCCAGCGCACTCTCCATACACGGTCTCTGGGCCGGGCCCTGGCTCAAAGATGTGGCCGGCCTTCATCGCCCACAGGTGGCCTTTGTCCTGTTCCTGACGGCCGTGGCCATGATTGCCGGTTTTATTGCCCTGGGCGCCCTGTCCGCCCGTTTGACCGAACAAGGCATCAAAGCGTTTACCGTGCCGGTGGCCGGAATGACCAGCTTCATGGTCGTGTTGGCCCTGTTGACCGCCGGTCACGTGCTGCCGCCCTGGCTCATGTGGATGCTATTTGGTTTTTTCGGCACAGCCGGTATCGTGGTCTATGCGGAGCTTTCCCGGCAGTTTCCGGTGAGTTTGGCCGGACGGGTCAATACCGCCCTCAATCTGCTTGTGTTTGTGGCCGCTTTTGCCGGCCAGTGGGGCATCGGGGCCATTATCAACCAGTGGCCGCCCACCCCGGAAGGGCTTTTCCCTGTGGAGGCTTACCGCGTAGGATTCGGGGTCATGCTGCTCCTGCAGGCCCTCGGTCTGGGTTGGTTTTTTATTTCCAAAAAATTCAGTCGTCAAAAAGCCTGATCTGCACGCCGCGGGCCTTTTCAAAATCCAACAACCATTTTTTACGGTCCAGCCCCCCGCCATATCCCGTCAAACTGCCATCCGACCCGATCACCCGGTGACAGGGGATGACGATGCTGATTCGGTTTTGTCCGTTGGCAGCTGCCACGGCCCGGACCGCCTTGGGATTGCCGATGGCACTTGCCTGTTGCTTATATGAACGTGTCTCCCCGTAGGGAATATCGCGCAGTATTTTCCAGGCCGCCTGCTGAAAAGCAGTACCGGGGGTATGCAAAGCAACGGTGAATGTTTTCAGTTGTCCGGCAAAATAGGCTGCCAGTTCGGCCTGCAGCTGATCTAGGTGTGGATTGGTTTCGGGTAAAATGACGGCGTCGAGACGTTTAACCAGATCCTTCAACTCCCGCACGATCCTCTGATTGTCGGTAAACTCCAAAAGGCACACGCCCCGGCTGCTGGCACAGGCAGTCAGGGGGTATAGCGGTGTTGGCAGCCGGGTAATATAAAGGGCCGTTTTTCCAGCCCCAGGGTTCGGCTGGTCGCCGGTAACCACACGTATCAGCTTATCAAGTCCTTGGCGGTTGGGTTTTTTGTGATCCGTATACATAAGCACCTAAAAATCCAGATGTTTGGCAAGATCACCCTGAACGGCTTCTTTACGGGGGAGACCGATGCAGTGGGCCGTCGAGTTGGTATTACCGAGGCTTTTTTAAGTATAGCCCTCCGATAATGTCAATTGCAAAATAGGGCTTTGTCGGAAACCGGCCCGAGTGCAGCCTACTGAAAAAAGACACCTGCGGTATCAGTTACACCTTATCCGGATTTAAATGATTCCAGGCGTTCTATATACCAGGCGGGGAACCCATATGTCCTGGCCGGTGTTATGATCCGGTCGATATAGTCTGCTTTTGCCGGCTTATCGCTGAGTTCGGGTGCAATGTAGGTCGGGGCCGGCAGCCAGTGGTTTGACAAGGTTTGAACCAGCACCGCCTCCGGCTGATAACGACCCCCCAGGACATTCTCGGCGTGCGCATACAGGCGCTCCAGTTCAGTGTGCGTGCCGGTTGCCACAATGCCATAGACCATATGTTGATCCGAGCGTTCCAGGTTGGCCAGCGGGCGGATCGAAATTTTAAAACCCGGCAGCCGGGCGGCTTCGTATTTCCGGGGCGTGTAGTTGACTTCCCGGAGCACGGCCAGGTTCATGTATGAGCCGTAAAAGAAGGTCCAGATTTCAGGTTCCGGCACGGCATTACACTCCTTTTGCGTGTTGCGCTTAGGCCTCCGGGTCGCCGTACTGGGCCAGTTCGAGCAAAATGTCTTCCGGCCCTTTAAAGTACACCAGCTTTTTTCTGGCCGGTGCATACTCCTGGATGGCGCTGACCGGTTCAATACCTTTCTCTTTCAGGAAGGTTACGGCCCTTTCTATATCCGCTACCTGCAAAGCCAAATGACGCAGGCCCTGCGTATTGGCCCTACCGGGATGGGGAATACTGGTCGCCGGCGGGTTCTTGAATTGAATCAATTCGAGTGAGGTGCTGTCGCCCGGCAGCGTAAATTTG
This sequence comes from Olavius algarvensis Delta 4 endosymbiont, assembly GCA_905176665.1. Lineage (GTDB taxonomy): Bacteria > Desulfobacterota > Desulfobacteria > Desulfobacterales > CAJINA01 > CAJINA01. The sequence goes on from CAJINA010000157.1 coordinate 212,847, forward strand.
GCATACTCGGCGTCTACATTTTCCAGGCCAACCGTGTCTGATATCCACTTGCCGTGCAGGCGGGACTGATCCTTGATTTCAAAACCAAGCGCGATAAAAAACCGTTTTACCGCTTCCAGGTTTTTCACGACGATATTGATATGGTCGATGCTCTGTAGGATTGAAGGCATGTTTCGCTTGCTCAATTTGACCGGTTACGGCCGCGGGGGTGAAGTTACTAACCGTGGTATCTACCGAAAAGGTCTTTGACGCTTAGCCCATGAATAGCTTTTCGATGGCAGCGGCTCTCCGGATAGATGCACTGGTTTTGGAAATCGGCGATGGCTGTCTAAAAAATAGAAGTACAGGGTTAAAATGTCAATGCTTGAAAAAAATACCCACTGGGCTGTCACGCCCTCTGGTGTTTAAGTACCCCATCGTTACCCGGAGAGTGCATTCTTTGCTTGACCTGGAGCCCGGTTATCGGGTATGTGAATTTCAAAAATAATCTTCGAACGACGTGAGTTATGCACTAGGTCCAGGCCACCCAGACTCCATGGGTTGGCCTGTTTTTTTTGGGGAGAAGCGATGACGGCGACTTTATTGGTGATCGATAACTACGACTCCTTTACGTACAATCTCGTACAGATGTTCCGTTGCTACGATTTGTCCATCGACGTACATCGGGCAGACAAGGTCAGCCTGGCCCATGTCCGGGAACACCGGCCGGACTATATCCTTGTCAGCCCGGGACCCAAGGACCCGTCCCGGGCCGGGATTTCGAAGACGCTTATCCGGGCCTGTTACCGTGAAATTCCTATTCTGGGGGTCTGTCTGGGTATGCAGTGCATCAACGAGGTCTTCGACGGCGAGACCGTGCGAGCCGCGTTGCCGGTACACGGCAAAACCAGCCTGGTCAGCCATCGCAACGCTAGTGTCTTCGAAGGGCTGGTGTCTCCCCTGCGGGCGGCCCGGTATCACTCTTTGGTGACCTGTGTGAATGAAGCCCAGGGGTTGAAGATCAGTGCCATGAGTGACGACGGTGTTGTCATGGGCCTCTATCATCCGGATTATCCCCTGCACGGCGTCCAGTTTCATCCGGAAAGTTTTCTGACCGAGTACGGTTATCGCCTGATCGAAAACTTCCTGCGCCTGGGCCCGCTGAAAAACCCGCGGCAAATCGAATCGGTCCGGGAAACATTCAAATTCGGCGGTCCGAAAACGACGGTGCCCAGGACCCAGCTTTGCCAGGGAGGCATCAACGAACGGTCCACCCTGTAATTCCAATTAAAAATCAAGGCGGCCGGAAGGATCCATATGCAAACATTACCACAGTTGGCCGGTACGATTACCGGCATCTATTGTGAAGAACTGATCCTTGCCGAGCCATTTGAGTCCCTGGCCGCCCGGTTTGCCGCTGAAACGGGGACGGTCGTACTGTTGAGCGGTGGGGATCTGGATTGTGCCCGCTATCACCTGCTCGGCCTGTGGCCCTGGCTGACCTTGCGAGGAAAAGGGCGATCCATGCAGGTAACGGTCCGGGGTCAGGAAGTGTCTGCGACCCAGGATCCTTTCGATACCCTGCGGGAGGTCCTGGATGCGTTTGCGCTTCCAGATGCATCGCCGGCCCTGCCCCTGGCTGCCGGCCTGATGGGCTATCTGGCCTATGATCTTAAAGACTGTCTGGAAGTCCTGCCCCGTACCGCGCTGGATGATCTGAACCTGCCGGACATCTGCTTCTATGCACCGGCCGTGCTGGTTGTACACGATCGACAGGCCGACACGACCACCCTGCAGGTTCCCGATTTTTCAGGAAGCGGCCCTGCTCCCAGAAATTTGGCGGCGCGGTTTCACGAGCGTTTGACACAGCCGGCGCCCGGACAGACCCGATTTACTGGTAATAAAGAGAGCCTTGCCTCGGGATTTGACCGGCCGGACTATATGGCCGCCGTGGAGGCCATCAAAGCGTACATTGCGGCCGGGGACGTCTACCAGGTGAATATGTCGCAGCGCTTTGAGGCCGATTTTACGGGTAGCGGGTTTGATTTTTTCAGAGCCCTGTTTGAACGCAACCCGGCCCCGTTTTTTGCTTACGTGAATGCTGATGACCACCAGATTGTCTCTACCTCGCCCGAGCGATTTCTAAGCCGGGCGGCTTCCCGGGTGGAAACCCGGCCGATCAAAGGCACCCGGCCCCGGGGCCGGACAGAAGCGGCCGATAAGGTATTGCGCCGGGAGCTTGAAGAGAGTGTCAAGGATGACGCCGAACTGTCCATGATCGTCGACCTGCTGCGCAACGACATTGGCCGGGTCTGTCGGGGCGGATCCGTGGCGGTGAGGGCTCACAAACGGGTGGAGGCCTATCAGAATGTCTACCATCTGGTGTCGGACGTGGTCGGTGAACTGGAGCCCGGCAAAGATTCGGTTGATCTGATTCGAGCGGCCTTTCCCGGGGGATCCATTACCGGGTGCCCCAAGATTCGATCCATGGAGATCATCGATGAACTCGAGCCGCGTCGGCGCCACATTTATACTGGTTCAATCGGATATATCAGTTTTCATGATACGTTGGATCTCTCGATCGCAATTCGTACGGCCACCGTGGTCAATGACCGGATTGTATTCTCGGTGGGTGGCGGCATCGTTTTTGACTCTGACCCGACCGAAGAGTTTGAAGAAACCCTGCACAAAGGCCGTACCCTGATGGATGTTTTTGACACTGATCAAAAAGAGCGCAGCGCTATTTCCCGGGTGTGGCTGGACGGCAAGTTGGTGAGTTCGGAAAAAGCCGCCGTGAACGTATTCGATCGGGGGGTGCAATACGGATACGGATTTTTTGAAACATTGCGGGTTGTGGACGCGCGGATCGGTTATCTGAATGAACACCTGCGGCGTTTCAACAATACCTGGCAGGTGCTGTTCAATACCCCCGTACCGCAGGTCGACTGGGAGAGGGTCATCCGCCGTACGTTAGTGGCCAATGGGCTGGAAAAGGGTGTGGCCGCCGTTAAACTACTGGCGACCGGCGGGACCCGGGAACAGCCGCCCTACGACCACCGTTTGCTGGTGACCGGCCGCCCTTACGTTCACCGTCTCGCAGGGCAAGCGCAGCCGGGACAGCGCCTGTTCACATATCCCGAACCACGCCTGACGCCGCTGGCCGACCACAAAACACTCAATTATCTCTACTACTTCCTGGCCGGTCGCTGGGCCGCCGCTTCGGGCGGTGATGAGGCCCTTGTTTTGAATCCGGACGGCAGTGTATCAGAAACCAATACGGCCAATGTGCTTGTGCTTCGGGGCCGAACCGTTATAAGGCCTTCATCAGAACACGTCCTGCCGGGTGTAATGGAAGCGGCTGTCTGTCGGTACTTGGAACGGAGCGGGTACCGGGTTGTTGCGAACAAAATCCTGCCCCGGGAGCTCTTGGAGGCCGACCTGATTCTGCTGACCAATTCGTTGATGGGTGCCGTGCCGGTGCTCTCCTTGGATGGGACCGAATTGGCGACTGAATCCGAGTTGTGGCGGGAGATCAACAAGGAACTCCTTTAAAACGCGGATAAAACGTCCTTTGGCCCAATCGCGGTGCGTGTCACTTAAATCAGATCCCCAAAATACGATTTGGATCTACCCTGATAGGCATCGGCTTCGCCGGCACCTCCGGTCTGATGTTGGTGGCCACCCTGTATGGCTGGCAACCTGCCCGGCGCAGACAATTTGGTGAAGTCGGAAGCTCACCGATCGCCCGTCCGCAGCAGGAGTCTGCTACCGAGGCTGGAAAGACTGGACCTTGAACAAAAATCCACCTTTGAGCTGGTTTCTACTTGCGGGTGAAAAAAGAGAGCAGGAGGTACGAAATTGAGTGTGCACCCACATAGTGGGGAGCAATGTAGACACACACCCAATTGTTGCCTGACAACCCATCGTAGCTGAAAACCTGGAGGGAGGGTTGGGGGACCCTGCGGCGGTTTGCCGCTGCCCAGGTTTGCGGCCAATAAGACCGTGTTAAATGACAACGGTCCAGATGAAAAATGCAGCCAACTGCATGGTAATCAGGGCGCCTACCACTTTGGGAACCGCAATCCCTTCTCTTTTTCTGATATTTCTGGCGACCATAGCGATTCTGGTCGGGTTCTGGTCGTAGGGTGTGGCGAAATTGGTATTCATGTTCGTCTCCTATTTATCTACGATTTGTTTTCGATTCAATTGTCGTTCGGCTGTTATCATATCAAGTTGCGTGCCATCTTGCCGCCCGGCTGCCGCACTTTGTCTTAAATGGCTGTAAATAATCGTATTTTTTGGTAGCAAGAAACACCTTTTTTGAATTCGGGACCATGGCGCTGGTTCTGAAACCATGTCGGATTTGGCACTGTTGATCCGGTTTCTGGTGTAATGCTCTGAATATAAAGGAATTTCAATGGTGCGCCAATAGTGGCGCAGTACGTGCCAATATGGGCGCGCGGCGGTTTGGGGCTGACTATCTTATCTTGTAGATATTCATTTTGCGCTGCAGGGTCCGCAAGCCGATTTGCAGGCTTTTTGCGGTGCGGGTCCGGTTCCAGCGGTGTTCGGCGAGGGCCGCGCTGATATGCCGCTTTTCAAACACAGCCACCGCCTCCGGCAGGGAGGTGCTGGTTCGGTCTACAGACATAGCGCTGGCTTCCAGCGGAATGGCAGGGTCACCCACCAGGTCGAGGCGTTTGAGGGTCACAAAACGGTACATGACGTTCTGTAATTCACGCACATTTCCGGGCCAGTCATAGTTGGTCAGGGTTTCGATCACTGACGCGGTGACCGGGGGGCGCATCTTGCTATCGTAGGCTTTTAAAAAATGCGCCACCAATAGGGGGATGTCTTCCTTACGGTCCCTCAGGGGCGGCAGGTGAATCGGGATGACGTGGATGCGATAAAAGAAGTCGCTGCGCATTTCTCCCTTTTTAATAAGATCGTGCAGATTTCGGTTGGTGGCCGCGATGATCCTGAATCCGGACGCCAGGGTTTCATTGCTGCCCACGGGAGTGTACCCCCCACCTTCTATGGCCCGCAGCAATTTTACCTGGAGCTCGGGCCTGATTTCACCGATCTCATCCAAAAACAGGCTGCCGCCGTCCGCTTCGCACAAAAACCCCTTTTTGTCACGATCAGCGCTGGTAAAAGCGCCTTTCTTGTGACCGAAGAACTCGCTTTCCAGTAGATTTTCTGGGATGGCACCGCAGTTTACCGGGATAAACGGGCCGTCCTGGCGGGTGCTGATATCGTGGATAGCCCGGGCCACCAGTTCCTTGCCGGTCCCGGATTCACCGTAGATGATCATATTGGTTTCCGCCGAGGCGGCCATCAGCATCAGTTCAAACACTTCTTGCATGGCGGCGCTTTTTCCGACGATGTCGCCAAACTTGTGATGGTCGTCCAGCGTACCGCGCAGCCGGATGTTCTCTTCGCGCAGGTGGGCTTCGCTGTCGCGCAGGGCTTCTTCCATCTCCTTGCGCTTGTTGATGTCGGTGATCATGGCCTGGCAATAGACCGAATCGTCGGATAATTGGACGGGTACGTTGACACTATAGTACCAGCGGTGATCGTGGGGGTTCTTGATTTCAAAACGGACGCGTTGCCCCTCAAAGACCTTTTCGGCCGCACACCAGGTGCACTTCGACGTCCGCTGGTGGATGGCTTGATAGCAGACTTGGCCGGTGGCGTCACTTTCCATCCGCTTGATGAGGTTTTCATTCATGAACCGGATCCGGTAACCCTTGTCGATCGTGTAGATCAGGCCGTCATATCCCTCCAGGATGGCGCTGTAGAGGGTGTCGCGATCTCGCAGTTCCCGTTCGGTCTGTTTCAGTGAGGTGATGTCAATGAGTGAGGCGATGCTGCGACCCCTGTCAGGCAGCATACCCACTTTGATGAAGATGTCTTTTGCCCGGCCTTTGCGATCGATAATTTTGCACTCGTACTCGGAAGGGGCATTATCTTCCTTTTCCCGGCGGGCATGGTGGTAGGTTTCTACCATGTCCCGGTCGGACGGATCGATGAAATCGGTCCATTTCATTTGACCTTCAATTTCCTCCCGGTGATAGCCGGTCAGGTCTTCGAATTTCGGGTTGGCCATGGAAATGACCACATCCCGCTCCACGATGATGGAGGGCGAGCCGGAGTGGTGGAAGATTCGCTGGTACTTGCTTTCCGCCAGGGATAGATCATCCATGCGGGCCTGCATTTCCAGCTTCAATTGGTTGTGGTACTGACGAAGCGATTCGTCCGTCCGCTTCTTGCGGGTGACGTTACGGACAATCATGATGACTTCATCGGCCGTGCTGTGGACCATCCGCGATTCGTAATGCCGGGGTTCCCCATCGAATAAAAGCGTATACTCAAGCGATTGGACTTTACCGCTGGCAAGGGTGGCCTCGAGTTTGCTCTGAAAAAGGTCGGCGATGTCAGCCGGCAGAACTGTCTGGAGCGCTTTGCCCAGGTAGGTGTCGGCCGGCCAGTACAATTCCGCCACCGCCCCTTCAAAACTGCGAAAGATGCCGTTGCGGTCCAGGCGAATGATCATGTCCGGAATGGCGTCAACGATGGCCTGATAGGAACCCTGGTATCGGCTGCCGTCCAGCTTATCAATCGTAGCGTTCTCAGTATGTTGCGGTGTTTTCTTCATATCTACTATTTGATTTTAATAGTTTTTTTCAATTCATAATCTGGCCGGGCAATTGGCATCTCCGGCCATAAATAGCATTGTGCGCCAAATATGGCACGTTTTGTGCGCAAAACGCAAGCTTGACCCATAAGGGGTGTCACCGTTTTTTTCAATGGGAAACCGACGATTTGCCGGTAGAGAAGGCAGGTGTGCGGTATTGGGTGCCGGGGCCGGGCGCCCATTTCGGTTTGCGTCGGCGGTGTCGGTTTAAAGCCGAGACGAGCTCACGACTGCCAATCGCGGCTGGCACTTGTCAACTTTATGGCATTAAAGAGGATAGCGTTCGATGTGCTTCACGATTTTATTCCGCTTTCTTTCCTTGATGATGGACCAGACACCGGCCCCGTCCTCTATCTCCGTTAGCATTTCGTTCAGCCCATCTTCGAGCAGGGTGTCGTCACCGGCACTCTTTTCTTTCAAAAGGTCCAGCTGGACCAGGAAAATGACCTCGGCGCGGACGGCCGGATGCAGGCCCAGGATAGTAAAAGACTGTTTATTACCGGCTTTCTTCAGCTTGCCAATCTGCTTGGCATAGACCTTCTGAAAATAGCGCATCGACAGATCATACTTTTGTTTACTGAAACTTTTCATACCGAGTTTCAAGGCGGCTTTTCCGGTAGCGCTGTCGTCGAAATCGTCTGTCGGGGTAGGCGCGAGTGCCGGTGCTTTCGGCGGTGGCAGCGGAGCCGGTGGCGGGGCGGCGGCCGCCTCCTGGGCCGCCATACGGGCCTGCTCTCTTTTTACCAGGGCGGCCCGTTGTACGCGAAGAGCCTCCACGCGTGCCTTGACGATAAACCGGATTTCAAATTCAGGGGCCAGGGATTTTGCCTTGTTATCAGCCTGGTTGTAGGCGATCTGGGCCTGGGCGAGGTTGCTGTCGACTTCGGGCTGCTGAAAGCGCAAGCGATCACCGGTTGCGATATCCTGGAAGAAGGCCACCAGCAGGCGGGCGTCGGCCTGGGATCTTTTCGGCAGGTAGTTTATCTCCGGCGGTAGTTTGTCCAGGCTGATCCGCATCCCGTTTTCCCAGGAGCCGGGGGTAAGGGTTTGCTCTATCTGGCCGTAGACTGTCCGGGCGCGGGCCTGCTTGCTCTTCAGATCCAGACCAGCCTGCCGGGATTTGTTATCTTCGATTTTCCCGGCGGTGATAAAAGTCAGGTCTACCGTGGAGGCCAGATCCCGGGCCTTCTGATCTGCCAGGCGATACGCGGAGAGGGCCATATTGAGATTGTCGGCGCTCTCCGGCCGCTGCGCCGTCAAGCGATCACCGTCTGCGATAAATTGAAAGAAAGCGAGCAGCCGGGTAATGGTGGCTTTCCGGGTCGGGTCCAGCTGGGTGGATAAGAGGGCTTCCTGTTCGGTCAGCACACGACGGGCGGTGGGCCACGTTTCTGGTGTCAGGGACTGCATGATTTGAGCGTAGATTTTGTGTGCCTTGGCGGACTGTTGGCCCGCAGCCAATTGGTCTTTAAGGGCCACCACGGTCCGAATTTTCTGTCTGGCTATCAGCCCGACATCCAGCGCCGCAGGCAGGGTCTGCCCCTTGGCCACGGCCTGGCGGTAGCTTTCCAGGGCGGTGTCGAGATTGGGCACGGTCGGGGGTTTGATTTCCGCCAGACGGTCGCCTTTATCAATACTGCGGAAGAACCCGGCCAGGGCCAGGCAATCGGCGCGGCGCTGGGCGTCGAGATATTGGGAAAACAGGTCCTGTTTTTCATAGACCAGCTTGCGGGCCTCCCGCCACTGGCCGGTGTCCAAGGCGGCGGCTATGCTCGCGTAGGTCTGCTCGGCCAGGACCTGGTTCTGTTTTTTCACCAGGGCATTTTTACGCTCATTCACCACGCTGGCTTTAAGCGACACTAAAAATGCCAGGTCGGCAATATCGGTCAGGGAGGATGCCTGGGCACCCGCCTGTTGGTAGGCGGCCGCGGCCTTATCAAGTATCGCGAGTGTCTCGGGCTGGGCAGCCAGCAACCGGTCGCCGGTATCGATGTGGTTGAAGAATTCCAGTAAGCGGTCGGCGGTGGTTTTTTGCGTGGGCTCCAGGTGTTCACGCAGCAGGTCCCGGCTCTGTATCAATTGCTTGCGGGCTTCCGGCCACCTTCCGGGTGCGAGAGCAAACACGATCTGATCGTAGGTCTTGCGGGCCAAGGCTTGCTGTTGCCCTTGGGCTAACAAATCCTTGCTCTCCACTACGGTGCGAATTTTTTGCCGGGCGATCAAACCGGTATCCAGATTGGCCGGCAGGGATTGCCCCTTGGCCACCGCGCGGCGGTAGGCCTCCAGGGCAGCATCTAGATTTTGCATGGCCGGCGGCTGGATTCCGGCCAGGCGGTCGCCCTCGTCGATATCCCTGAAAAAACCGATCAGCGTGGTGCTGTCAGCTTTGCTACGAGCATCGAGATGGGTGGTGAGCAGAGCCTGTTTGGTGTACAGCAGACTGCGGGCTTCCCGCCACTGTCCCGTGTCCAATGCCGCGGCGATCCGTGCATAGGTCTCTTTGCTTTCCTGCTTGAGGATCTGGGTCTGCAGATTGCCCTTCAATTTCTGCAAGTGGCCGGTTTTCTGCGCCGTGATGAATCCTACGTCAATGGTTTTCGGCAAGGTCTCGGCTTTCTGGGCCGCGCGCTGGTAGAATCCGGCGGCTGTGTCAAAGCCTTCCAAGGTTGCCGGCTGCCGGCTGATCAGGCGATCGCCTTCATCCGGGGAGGTAAAAAAGTCCACCAGGATGACCATGGCGCCCTTATTTTCAGGTGACAGATGGGTAGTAAGCAGAGCACGGTTGGCATAGAGTTGCTTTTGCGCGGCCTGCCACTCGGATGGATTCAGGGATACGAGCAGCTTTTCCCAGGCCTGGGAAGCTTGTCGGGCCTGGAGTTCGGTGGCCAGCGCCGCCTGGCGGTTGGCGGTCGCTTTCAATCTCTGGCGGGCGATGAATCCGGGATCCAGGTTGGCCGGCAGGGCGTGGCTGGTTTTCTCAGCCGCCTGGTAGCTCTGCATGGCGGCTTTCAGGTGCTGTTGGGCCATAGGTTGTATACCGGCACTGAGATCACCTTTGTCGATGGCCTGGAAAAAGTCGTTCAAGGCGCTGACGTGCGCTTTTTCGTCTGGATCCAGTTGTTTTTGCAAAAACGACTGTTGTTGGTAAAGGCGCTTGCGGGCCCGTTCCCACTGTCCCGGTTTGAGATCGGCCGCGATCTGCGCCAGGACATCCTGGGCTTTGGACTTCTGCTGCCGGGCCGTCAGTTTGACGCGCATTGTGTTCACGGTGTCCTGGCGGTCGCCGGCTACCGCCCTCAATTTAAATTCGGTGGGTAGACGGCCGGCGGCTTTGGCGGCAGCCACAAAGGACTGGTTTGCAGCGGCGAGGTTTTCCGCGGTTACCGGCTGTTGGGCCAACAGGCGGTCCCCTTCATCCAAGGCCTTGAAAAATGCCACGGTCGCCAGCACATGGGCTTTCCGCTCCGGACTCAAGAAATCGGTCAGCAGTTTTACATGTTCGTCGAGCAGCTTGCGGGCGGCCGGCAGGTCCGAGCGTTCCAGTGCGGCCGCCATTTGCGCATAGACAGTGCCGGCCGTCTGTCGCATTTTGATTTCTTTGGCCGAGGCGGCATCATATAAGGTTGGGGAAGCCGCGGATGCGAGCCGGCCGTTGCGATGGGTGTAGACGGCCTTGACATAAAATTCATCGGCCTGCTCCACCGAGCGAGGAACTTCCAACGATGTGCCCGCAATGGCTTTAAACAGTTTATTGTTGACAAAGACCTGGTATCCGGAGGGGGGCTGCACGTTTTGCGGCGGTTGCCAGCTGACCACATTTTTCTTCCCCCGACGGGTTACCTGAGGCCTGTCGGGGGCGGCCAGGGCAAAACTGATCTCCACCTGGTATACCCGATCGTCCAGGGTGTGCACAATGGCGGCAAAATCGTCAATATTGGCGGCCTTAACGGAGTAGTCCCGTTAGTTTTCGATCGGAATGCGGTCAATGCCCACGGGCAGGTCTTTAAAACTGTCGCTTTCCGGCAGCCACAGCCGCAGGTTGTTCCGGTCGATAGCCTTGATCACACCATAAAGAGTTTCAAATTTGGCTCCGGCGGCAATGGCGCGCTGCCGGATTTCGGGATCGAAAACTTGTTTGAGGATAATGACATTCCGGAGCTGCCGTTTCTCTGCTCCCGTGCTGTTTTGAAATTTTTCAAACAGAACCCGGTAGGGGTACGCTTTGTAACTGCTTTTTTCCACATTGAACGCTTCCCGGGTAACAAACTCGATGGCGGCAGCCGGGCCGGCCGACCCGGGCGCGGTTACCAGGATGACAACTACCAGCAGGCCGTATAAACCGCGTATCAGAGAAAAGGTTCGGAAACGCACCCGGTTGGTTTTCCGGCCGGGAGCCCAGGGCCTGTTACAGAAGCGATGCATGCTTTTCGTGGTGAAGTTAAGCATTGTCACTCTCTTTCCGACTTTTCGATTTGATAATCAAAAAAGGTCTCCGGCCAGCGGCACTCGTAAATGTCAATCTGCCGCGTTTCAACCTCGATTTCTTGGCCGCCCTGACTGTTTTCCATGCTGACCTGCAGGGTGTCACGATGTTTGAAACCGGAGTCCTGTTTGATTTGGGAGCCGATCCAGTGATCAATAAAGAAGATAGTGCGCAAGGCCCGACGGTACCCCTGGCGCAGGGTCTTCCAGAAATACAGCCGCCTTTCGGCATCCAGGTTGGTCAGCGGTTCATCCAGGAACCAGACCGGTTTTTTATCGTCCAGGACAATGTCCATGAGTACTTTCTGCTGCTGCCCCCCGGAAAGCAGATCCGGATATTGATGGGTCGAGAACCGTGCGGCCTTTTCCGGATCCGAACCATTGAGAATCAGGTAGTTGTCGCGGGTTGAAACCGGCAGGAAGAAGGCTTTCTGGGGGTAGATACAGAAACATTTTTCCCGGATATCGGCGGCCTTGAACGGGTCGAGGCCGTCGCCGTTATAGGCCAGGTAGTTGAACCGGATTGTTCCGCGGTCGGGGAGGGCCATTTTACTGATGCGCCCGGCGGTGAGTGCCAACATGTTCAGAAAGGTTGTTTTGCCGGATCCGTTGTCGCCTTCCAGATAGTAAATGCCGTCTTCAAACACCTTTCGGTTTTCTCCGGTTATATCGAATGTAATGGAAAATGAATCCTCCCATTCCATAACCAGCGGAAATATAACTTCGAAGCGCCCGGCGTCCATGTTAGCGTCCTTTATGCAGAACAGACAGATTCAGCTGTTCTCCGGTGAACTGGCTGAAGCACCAGCGGTTTATGGGAAAGAAGATGATCGCGGTGAAAATAAAGGCAACCGTCATCGGCAGCAGCATCACCCCGGCTGCCGCGGTCGTAAGGGCGCCGTTGAAGTGGTGCACCAGATAAAACCCGGCCAGGCCGGCTTTAACAAACAGGATCAACCCGAGGGGCAGGGCCCAGAATATCAGCAGCAGTTCCCTGATCCGGTTCTTGAACATCAGCAGGAAGGCCAATTCGGTTTTTAGATGGATAAAAGCAAAGAGCGATATCATGAAAGGAAAGACAATCCCCATGGAAAGATCCGTCATGTAGAAATCAACATGGTTTGCGAGTATGTCGGCATTTATCTTTCTCACGCGTTCTTTCAGGCTCAAGGTTTTTTCATAGGAGAACAGGTAGTTGCCTTTGAAATGCAGCCGATCGAGTTTTTCCAGGAAAGCCTGGTTGAGACCGATATCTTCGTACAGCATCCAGTGCCAGCGGGCAGCTAGCAACCGGGGGGCGTATACGGGAACATACCGCGGGTAGAGATCAATATCGCCATAGAGCAATTTATCCGCGTAGACGCCAGGCACTTGCAGATAGGACGCTTCAACCTCGAGGGTCGCGTCGGCCATGGCCCGGACGGACTCGGCATAGTCTATAATATCCATGGTCACGTCCTTGGCCATGTTGTCAAAAATGTGGAAAAGATTCAGGGGTACGATCAAGGCGACCCGGCTGAAAAACGGGTTCACGGCCCGATCCGCCACGGGGTTGTCCCGCGAAATATTGTTGGCGACGCGCCAGGTCAGGTCGTTGAAGACCGCCAGACGTTTTCCGCTCAGGTTGCCGCGAATCAGGTCGGCGGCATCGGCCAGATCGCCTTTCAGGGCAGTATGCCGGGCCAGGACGATGTCCAGATCGAGATCCGCGCCATTGTGGTCAATATAGTGGTTGCGGACCTTGATGGTATAGTCGGCCGGATCGCCGGCCATGCGGAACTCGGCGGCGGCTGTTTCCAGATCGAACAGTTCATACAGGAGCGCCAGGCCCGGTAAGTCTGCGGTGGCCGGGGGCGGCGGCTGGTCACCCCGGTACTGAATGAAAAGGTTGTTCTGGTAAATGAAGGCCATCTTCAAGGGCGCGGCATCCATACGGGCCAATTCCGGGGCCTGGCGCTGGTCGAACCGCAGATAGTCGCTTTTTGTCCGAAACCTCAGAAAGAACACGTTGAAGGCCTTCTCTTCCAGCGTTTGCAGCTTGCGTATTTCCGCATCCTGAAATTTTTTTATATAGCTGTGGGTATTGAATCCCATTATAAAAAGAAACGCTGCCACCAGGCAGAGAAATCGTCGGCGGGTGGATTTCCTGAACAGCATCTTCAGGCACACCACCAGCAGATTCCAAAAGTCCGCTTTGAAAAGCCTTGTCAAATACAAATCAAAAAAGTCCTTCTACCGAACATCTTCGTATGACCAAATTTCCACACTGGCATTGCGTCCGACGCCGATGTCCCGGGCGTATTTTGCAAGTGCCGGCGCAAACTTCTTGCCGTACCGGGTTACCAGGATGATCTTGCCGGTCAAATCAGGGCCGTGCAGGGATTTGAGGTTGTCCAGGACCCGCTGGTAGTAGGCGAGCGTGCCGTCTTCGAGGGAGAGACCCATTTTTTCCGTATCCAGTTTGGCGGTATCCTGGTAGGTCTTGAAGTAGTATTTTTTGTATCCGGTCGATTCGTAGTAGTAAAAATAGGCCGCGAAAGCGGGATTGCCCAGGGCTTGCTTGACTTTGCCGTAATGCCGGCGCAGGTCCGAGTCAAAACTGTTGAAGTCGAAAAATAGAAGCTGCTTCTTCGATAACTGGGGTTTGGGAGCAGGTGTTACGGCTGCGGCGGCCGGCGTCGTACTGACCACGACCAAGGCCGGGTAGTATCCGCTCCGGTCCAGTTTGACTGCAACGGAACCTTCCAGAACCCGGTAGCGAATGTCCCGGGCAGCGGCATTGTAGGTCAACTCCAGTTGAAACTCTTCCGCGGACTGGTTTTTGACGGTTAACTGCAGGTCGTAGTTGCGCAAATAAGAGGGGGGGGTCGGGCACCTTTTCCCAGTAACCGAGTTTGCCAAGCGAAATGGATTCCTGGCGCGCGTTTTCCATCAGGGCAATAAAATTGTGTCCCGAAGTCGTACCGGTTACGCCGATCCGTACCACTTTGTTGGCGGGCTGGCTCAGATGGATTTCCCGGCCTTTGAAAAGACTGGCGGCGTCGGCGCTGCCGGCCGCCAGGCAAACGATGGTCAGGCAGAGACTTACAGCTTTTTGTAGTGTCCGCATGGGGTTCCCCCTACTGCTATTGGCCCTCGTCGGTGACATAGAGGTCTTCCACCCGCAAATACATAAACTTTCGCTGGATCGCCTGGTTGAAGGAGTTGAGGTGAAAGCCTCTTTCTGAGAGATAGTCTGTCAGGGGGCCGCGGCTTTCACCCAGCGCGCTGTTCCACTGGATGTCTTTGCCGGGCTCCTTATTGGTCAAGGCTTCGTAGAAGACCGCGTCCGCGGTTTTGAACATTTTGCGCTCGATCAGTGGCTTGATGTGGTCATAGAGCCGACGGCAGGTTTCAATGTCGTCGACGCTTACCAGGGAGTTGATGATGACCAGTTTCTTCAGATCGGACAGGGATACGTCATCCTGGGTGCGGGCGGCTCTGAGGTAGGATTCGATCGGTTTGGCCGGGATGGCGATCCGCTCCTGCCAGACGGCCGGGTCCTTGAATTGCTCGATGTATTTCGCCACGTGATTGAGAACCTGAATTTTGCGGTCGCTCCATTTGCGCATCTCGGTGAGCAACTGGTCATCGGAGAAGAAAAGGACGACGTCCCGGGAGATTTCGGCGTCGGGGTGCCCGCTGAATACGTGGTCAATATAGTCTTTGACGCCGCTGAGCAATTCCCGCTGCTGAGCGACGAAATATTTTTTACGCGCTGCTTTGGATTGCAGAACCTTTCTTTCAAACTGGAAGGTGCGCACGTTGATGGTTTGGTTGTCCGGGCCCCCGGCTTGGTAGCGGTCCATCAGCGCTACAAGGTCGTTGTAGGTGCCTGCGGGTGTGTCCACCAGGTTGGGACTGGCCTTGCGGACGCCGGACTCCTTCGGATAAATGAAATAAATACTCAAGTTGAGAGCCTTGGCCCGGGCGATGGTTTCGGCCAGAATGCCATCGTCCAGATCGTTGGGCCCGGCATCCGTGATGATGAACAACATCTTCTGGTGCAGGGGCAAGATGGTCTTCTCATTTTGCAGCCTTTCAATTTCAGCGATCACCTTTAGCATGGCCCGCATGAGTGGTTCGGCGTAGTTGCGGTCCCGGGATTCCCGTGGAAACTTGATGGCCGCGGGGCGTTTGACCCGAATGAAGTTGGGCTCGGCCAGGGGGTCCTCGTCACTCGCCGGTGAATCCCAGTAGGCAAAGGTGCGGTTCACCCGAAGCCCAATGCCTTCATGTTGCATGTCACGCACGGCCGTATTGAAAGAGCGGACGTAGTCCGCAAAGGGGCGCATGCTCTGGGAGACATCCAGCAGGAAGAAGGTGTTCAGGTTTTTCTTCATGGAGCGGGCCAACAGTCGCATGAGGCGGGGTGTAAAAGCGCCCGGTATGAAGACCCGGGTCCGACCCTGTGCCTTCTTGAAGTATTCCGGGCTGCCGAGCTGCGGGAAACCGAAATGTGTGTAAAACCGGTGCAGGCTCTCCTGGTCGAGTTTTTCGACGATATCGCGGAACAGGCGTTCGCGCTGGTAGGCGTGGTCAACATAGAACCGGTTGATCTCATTCGTCTCCGCGGCCACAGTGTCCGTGCGGGCATCGTCAAAAAAAGAGACCCGTTGTTGGGGGTTGTAGTAAAGCCGGGATCGCCAGAGGGTAATATACTTCTTCTGGACCCAGCCAATGATGCCATAATCTTCCACATTGCCCCGGTAATCCAGTTCGTTGAAATCGTGGCCCAGCAGGTAGTAGCCTCCCCGATAGTCGAGGATCTTGTAAAAATCATAGTCAATCAAACTTTCCATGGGCGTGGCCATGTCCTGGCGGTCTTTTTCCCAACTGTTCCAGATGGTCGGAAAAGCGCTGGCCTCGCCCGGCAGGCTTAGAAACCCATACACTGGAATGTAGGCCTTTTCCTTGTCGAGCAGGGCATTATACCAGATGAAGCCCTTCTCGAAATCGTTCACCCCGAGACGAAATTTTTTGCGACTTCGTTGTCTGACCAGATGTACTTCGTGCTTGCTCCAGTCGATGTCGGTCACAAAAAATACTTCCTGGAACCCTATTTTTTCCTGTGGAGACAGGCTTTGCAGGCGGCCGGCCGGAAAGGCCGCCTTGGCGTGGGCTACGAAAAAAGAGCCCTTATTAGGATTGCTGCTGAAGGTATAACCGCCATTGCCTGTTTTGGTAGACTGTGCCAGGTTTTGGTCAAGTTCGTGGTAGAGCCGCCGCAGGGTTTGCTTGAATCCATCCAGTTCGAACTGTCCCACCCGATCCTTGTCTATGGAACTGGGGCACTTGATATTGACCCGCCGGTCGGCATTGAAATCAGGTGCTGCGGCGTTTACAGGCGGCTGTCCGGACAAAAGGATGCCGATAAACAGCCCGAGCAGCAGTTTTTTTGAAAAGGTCATTTTACCTTCCTCCAGATTTTCTGTTTGCGGGTGTTACGTGAGACGCGCGTATAGGGGATGATCAGTTGGCCGGCTGTTTTCGCCGACTAGGTTGAAAGGAGAAAAGGCCGGCCCATCTGTGTGTGTTCCCTGCGGTCATCCCTCCGCAGGTGAATAGCAGAAGTCATCCAATTTGCGAATGGATGCTTCTTTCTGGGCGTGATCTTTAAAACTATAGTTAAATTAAGTTGTTATGTCAATAGTAAGTCTTTGGTGGCTGCCGTGTGAAATTGACAAAAAAAGAGTGGCCCGTGGGCCGGAAACAGCCGGCAGTTTATGGGGATGGTAATGGGTTGCGACCTGGCTCCGGCTGCTGGCCCGGCGATTCAGGAAGATCAAAATAAACGGGCCGCCGGCCCTGGTAAATGGACCGGCGCGGCAATGTCCGGCTATGCCAAAACTCGGCGGTCAGCACGCGCTTTGAGCAGCAGCCCCTCGATGACGACCCCGACGATGGTGATCAGGGCCGCCAGGATAAAGGAGAACCGGTATGCTGTGGTTTCGGCTGTTCCCGAGGCGACCAGCCAGTCGATGGCCGGGCCGGCGATAAAGGTGCCGGCCAGGCCCCAGCTCAGGAAAAAAGTCGCATTGAAATAGCCGAAAAGGCGCGCGCGTTGAGCCGGCGGAATCAGGATCGAGGCGCAGGCATACGCGGATGAAAAGATCAGTACTTCCGAGATTCCCCGTATGAAATTACACAGGTACATCACGGGCAGACTGGATGTCAGGGCCATGACGACGAGGGCGGCAATCGTGAGCACGGCCCCAATCATCAGGGCCAGGTCGTCCCCGGTGCGCCTGGAAACCCAGCCGGCGAGCAGCCCGGTGAACACGATGGCGGCCGATTGCATATTGACGATGTAGCTCAAAGTGGCACTCGATACGGCAAAGCCGCCTTCCAGTACCAGGTATTGGGGAAATATGACGGCAATGGAATTACGGCCGAAGTTGATAAACGTCATGGCGACCAGAAAGATGACGAAGATGCGCGAGGACCCGGCATCCGTATTGTCAACAGCCGCGGGCGTATCGCTGTCCTCCTGTTTGAACCCGCCCTCCGGCAGGAGTAAGAGGGGAAAAATTGAGAGCAGCATAACACCGGCGGCGACAAAGAACAGGGACCCGCGGTGAAATCCCCACCCGGCATAGGCCAGCCCGTATCCATCGTAAAGCAACCCCCCGATCCATACCCCCATAATCCGGCCCAACCCGCCGACCGACGAAAGCCGGCCCTGGACGGCATTGCGGCTCTGCGACGGGTAGATGTCGGAAATCAGGGCACTCCAGCCCACATTTGACATGGACCAGAAAATTTCCACGATAGAAAGGCCGATGATGATGATATATCCCGCCAACTGGTCTGAAGCGGTCAGGATGTGGGCATACCAGACGATCAGGGTGCCGGCCGCCGCCAGTAGTTCACCGGCCATGATGAAGGTGCGGCGTAGCTGCCACTTGTCGGAAAGCGGCCCCCAGGTAAAGGTCTGGAAGAGGACGTTCATAACCATCGGGCCGGTGGCGAACAAGGTGGTCTCGGTGACACTCAAACCGAGATAATGGCGCAGGTAGATAGTCAGAAAGCTGTAGAAAAGCCCGCGCCGGAACATGGCCAGCATCTGAAAAGAAGATAAGCCTATGAAGTTGCGAATTTTTTCGGGGGGAGTCCAGGGCAAGCGGCAGTCCTTTCAGGTTCGATAAGTCCGTTCAATGCAATATGCTAAACAGTATCAGCGGTATTTCAAGTCCACGGTGCCCGCTGGCCGGAGCGGGCCCTTGTTTTGCTTGATTTAATTCCCGCTGTTTTATATGGTGCAAAACCTGACGGCAAATGACTTCTAGTTGCCCCCGGATACCACAATACCAGAGGCTATCTGAAAAATAGGATTTTGGTTCAAGGTCAAGGCAGTCGCGAGATTCTAACCGGAGGAATACGCGAGTATTTCGAGGATTAGAATTGAACGCCCAGCGCCGAGATTGGGCCAAGAGACTTTTTTGAGATAGGCTCTAAAATTGCTCAGGAGGATGCATGCGGCGGTCAGTTATACTCTCGATTCTGCTTGCCATGGTACTTGCTACCGGTTGCCAGGAAAAAAAGGGCAATGTCTTCTTTATCATGTTCGAGAGCGCGCCCAATTTTTTTGAAAATGGTGTGTACGCCAATGGTGTCGGTATTGGTGAGATCGTTGAAAAGGCCACCGCGGGCAACGGCGTGACCCGGCTGGCAATTGTGCTAAATGGTGACAGCAAGGATATGCTGAAGGACAGCTCCGCTTTTTATGTGTCCACTGGCCGCCTGATGCATACTGCGCTGGCCGGATTTGGGAATCCGATTGAGCCCGGTGCAAAATTGATGGGTTTTAGCTCCCGGATGGGGGTCGGCTGGTTCAAAACCAAAAACCTGATGACCCAGACATCCCGGGCCGCGGCCAAACGTGCTCAGGAACTGTACGAAGCCTTTGAAGCCAGCACTAAAATGCAATAGGCTCTCACCGGGGCTTATTCAATATCCAATCACCAAGTAGATCATTATGCTTATTCCAAGGAAACCATCAATCTTTTGAAATGGTTTTAAAGCCTCCCATTGGGTTCAAGGTCAAGGCGGCCGGTAGATTTGAACCGGAGGAATACAGATAGTATTTCGAGGATTTAAATCTGCCGACCAACGCAGAGATTGAGCGTGAGGGGTGGCTTTAAAACCATTTCTAGGCGGAGCCCTTCAGGCCGATCTCTTCCGCCACCTCCCGCATACCCATGATCGTATCCGTAATTAATTCGGAAATCTCGACGCCCAGCAGTTCCGCTCCCCGGGCGATGATTGTCCGATCCACACCGGCGGCGAAACGTTTATCTTTCCATTTCTTTTTGACGGATTTGGCTTTCATGTCCAGGACGCTCTTTGAGGGCCGGACCAGGGCGCTGGTAGCCACCAGGCCGGTCAGTTCATCGATGGCGTAAAGCGTTTTTTCCAGTTCGCTTTCCGGTTTCACATCCACGCAAATCCCCCAACCGTGGCTGATGACCGCCCGGATGTATTCCGCCGGCCAGTTGTTCTCCTCCAGGATTTGCTGTGTTTTTAGACAGTGCTGATCGGGATACTGTTCATAGTCCAGATCGTGAATGAGGCCGATGACACCCCATTTTTCCTCATCTTCACCCCTCTTTTTGGCCATGTACCGCATGACCCCCTCAACGGCCAGAGCATGTTTAATTAAACTTTCGGATTTGTTGTAGCGGGTCAGAAGTTCAAATGCTTCCTCTCTGGTTGGTACGCTTTCCATCATTTTACCTCCCAATAACAGTCCGTTGATGTCGTCGCAGACAGGCCAAACTAACTCAAAAGCGAAGTCGCTTACAAGGATTAGTTTGGGGGCCGAGGCAGGCCTCCCAGAATTCAATCGTTAGGGCAGGACACTTTGTTGGAAATGCACCGCGATGCCGGTTTCGGTCAGTCTTACGATCATGCCGTCCTGTTTAATATAACCGCCTGACCCGATGTCTGGGCAGGAGATTGTAATTTCCTGGCCGACATTGAATTTTTCAGGTGTGTCGACGTAGACGCCGCTTTCACTTAAGTTGTTGATAAAACCGCGATAAAATTTACCGTCGACTGCAAAATCAACCTCAATCAGCCTGTTCAGGCGTGGCGCGCGCCGTTTTTCGTTCACGGGTGGTTGCCCCGGGGTGATAGTTGGCCGCGTATCCGGGGGGGGCGTAACCGGAGGGGGCGTCACCGATTCAGTCCCGGCAGCCGGGGTACGCGTCCTCTTAAAGGCCCTTACCGCTACCAGCAGCGCGATGATGGCCAATACCAGTGGTGAAACGGAGAGCAACAGCCTGGCGTTGCCGCTGGCAGAGGCACCCGCGCTGGGTGTGGCTGATTTTCCGGTAGGCGTTATGGTTGTCTGTTTTTCAGCAGCCGGTTGGTTTTGTTTGGCGGTGTTTTTTTCTACCGCTACCGACGCCATTGCTTTGGCGGGTGTCGCGGATGACGGCCGCGCGGGAGGTTTAGCGGACACTGTCACCGGGGTTTGCGGCGAACTGGCCGCTATCGGCTGGGGGCTTTTAATCTCGGGCATCGACTCAGCGGCCTCCGCTGAGAGAATTTCCACGTAACGCTTATAGACCCAGCCGTTGAAAAGGATGTAATTTTTCATGGCCGCAACCCGATACCAGCCGTCCTTTTCCCCATACACCTTTACGGGCAAACCCTTTGAAAGACCGGCGACCACATCTCCTTGCAGGCCGGGTGTTTTGCGCAGGTTGACATTGGCCGTGACCGTGCCGAGGCGATATTCCTCGGCCAGGCCTGGAATTGGATGTATCCAATCCTGGAGCAGCATGCCTGTAAAGGCCAGGGCGATCAACAACTTGGTAGCCGATTTGAATTTCATCGATGCACTCCGCTATAGTTGTGGTGTTGCCTTTCCCGTCGTAGCGGGTTTTAATTCAATGCTCCGGCATGCCGCTGGGCTTGCCGAGGTGATGTTCGTGTTCCCGTGCCAGCATATCCGCCGGTATGGTTGTGATCAACTGCAGGCTGACCGTGTCCGTCTGTTTACGCACCACGAGACCGTTGATATCCAGGGTGCTTTCATCAGAGAAGACGAGGGTGCCCCGGACCCAGTCCTGGAGGTTGATATCGGTTTTGTTTTCGAACCGCAGGCCTCTCTCCGAGATATCCAGGACCTCGAGTTCATCCCTTTCCACGATAAGTCGGGGGCGCCGGTTGAGCCGGTGGCGGATGCGGGGAAATTCGCGGCGCTCTGCAAAGGTGTCTTCCGGGGTTTGGATCCGGGGAGGGCTGGTTCCGGCGGGAACGTTTTTAATGATGATGGACACGAAAAGAAAAACCACGGTGATCCCGGCGATAAACCAGGCGAAAAAATTGGGCAGCCCAAGGAAAAAAGACTTGTTCAGCCAGATGATAAGGGCCCCGCAGATGACGCAGGCACTTGTTATGTACAGGACCTTGGTGCGCATGGATATTACCCGCTCTTCAGATGGCGCGGCCTGACCGGCGGCCGCACAGAGGTAGAAATGCCGAAAAAAATTCTCCCGTAATGGTCTGGCAACAATGTAACGAGCCTACCATAAATAATATCAAAAGGCAAAAAAATGAGATATACCGAAGGGTTCTGAGCCTGGCCGGGGTTGGTTGGGCAGGTGGGACCCAGAATTTTAACAGGTGACTGACCCGGGGATGATCCACGACCTTCCCCGGGCAGCGGATTATTTCTGAACGATCTGGGTGTCGATCTTGTTGGCCAGTTCCAATGAAGAATTTAGGGCATCGTTTATGTTGAACATCTGAATTTTAAAGGTTTTCAGTGAAGCGGGTGTCGCTTTAATGGCGGTGCCGCTGTTGAAAAGCGTTTGCAGCGATTTGGCCCGGTTAGACAATTCATCCAGCCTACCCGCAAAAGCACCGATCTCGTCAGCCCACTTTTCCCGATCTTCTGTGTTAACGGCAACCGGGGTGTTGCCCATCCCTTCCATGAGCGCTTCTATACCGTAATCTTTGGGGTCGAGGTTGATTTCGTACATGTCGTCCTCCTTTGCCGAGCGCGAGGTTAAACCTGAAGATGCTGCGGAATCAGGACGCTATGGGGTGTGGGGAGTGGGGGAGGGCGTCCTGATTCCGCTACCGCTATGCGGTAAACTGCTTAGTTCTATTGTAAGGATCAAATATGATTACAATTTTTGTGCCACAAACGTGAATTTTGTGTATATCGTAGGATTCAAGCTGCTTAGAATCTGCCCATTAATATGAATGTTCCTTCAGTTTCAAATATTTATGCATAGGATGTACATTAGGGTGGCAATATTCGTTCATAATCCAAAGTTATTGACTAAAATCCGGGAAAAGAATAAATAAAACGCATATTTTAGGATGGTTATAATCAGTACCGTCACCTGAAGCCCATGCTCACACCTGTGTTATGTCCCCGGCGATCGGTACTGTTGCTGCCGCCGGGTGCCCAGATAGATTTCAGTACAGAGGCGCTAATCCGTGAAACTGTTATTGATCGCGAATCCACGCTCCCGGGGAGCGGTTTCCATGGAGGTTATTGCCCGGGTCCAGGAAAGGCTGGAGGCCGCCAGGTTCAGCGTTGACCTGCTAGTAACCCGCCATCATGAACACGGTTTGCACCTGTTGGACGGGCAGCCCCTCGACAGCTATGCTGGGGTTGTGGCCATGGGCGGGGACGGCACCAATTATCATGTGCTCAATGCCGTATTGAACAATTACCGTGGCCCCCGGCCGCCGTCCCTCGGGATCATCCCGGTAGGACGGGGCAACTCCTTTGCCCGGGACTTGAACCTGTTTTCGATAGACGATGGTATTAACGCGCTGATCGGCGCCCGGACCCGACCTGTTGACGTGTGTACATTTTCCCAGGCGGGGCGGGATCTCTATTTTGTCAATGTCATGGGATTTGGATTTGTTACCGACGTGGCCTGCACAGCGGCTCGTTTCAGCCGCACCGGCGATTTCAGTTACATTATCGGTGTGCTGCACCGGGTATTGGGCTTGAAAACCTATGAGCTTATATTGGACCTTGACGGTGAACACATCACTGGTCCCAATTGTTTTGTCGAGTTTTGCAACTCCAGGTACACCGGCGGCGACATGCTCATGGCACCGGACGCCCGGATTGACGATGGCCTCTTCGATGTGGTCGTGGCTGGTCCGGTAAGCAGGCTGAGCCTGATTGCTACCCTGCCGAAGCTATTTAAAGGCCGCCACGGCGAAAACCGGGCGGTGCGTTTCTACCAGGGGCGTAAGGCCCGGGTTCAGACGCAGCCGCTCAAAGACTTGCTCCCGGACGGGGAAATATTTGGCAAAACCCCGACCGCAATCGGCATATTGCCGCGGTCGGTAGACTATTTTTATGGCGCCTGCTCTTAATATATACTTGATCCCCCCTCTGTTGACCCTGCTCATCAGCCTGTGGCTGGCATCGGCCACCTTTTTCAAGTCCGGCAGACTCAACAAACACAATATTCTCTTTTCGGCGATGTTTCTCCTGCACTCCCTGCCGGGGTTTGCCTTTACTTCCCATCATCTCATTGATAGCCAGGCCACGATTCTTTCGATAGAAAGAACCATCCATTTCTTCTACGTCTACCTGCCGATCGTGTACCTGATGTTTTTCCATTCCCTTTTGGAGATCCAGCGTCCCTGGATGATTGTGACCGGCTTCGCGTGCAGCGCGACCTTCTCTGTTCTGACGTTCACGGATGCCTATTTCTATGGGCTGTATGAATATGACTGGGGCTATATCGCGCAAGGCGGTTTGGCTTTCATGCTTTTTGGCGCCTATGCTTTTGTTATTATTATGTACACGTTCTGGATTTTCCTGCGGAGCCTGCGCACCGAGGTTAACCCCGTCACCAGACGGCGGAACATATATTTTCTCTGGGCCGTGGGATTGTCAGCTTTTTTGACCCTGTGCAATATTCCGGCGATCAGTGGGTATGACCTGTATCCGGCCGGTAACTTTTCTTTTATACCGCTCGCCGTGCTTGGATATGCGGCCTTGAAATACCGGCTGCTCAGTTTTCAGGATTTCACCAATCAGATCGCCTACTGGGTCGCCACCCTGGTGTTGATCCTGGTACCCAACTTGCTGGTTTTTTTGGGCTTGCGACACTATCTCCAGGATTTGGCCGGGCCGCAATCGTTTATCATGATGTCGCTGTGGTTTGCCGCCAATTATTTCTACCTGGTGACCTTCCAACCGAAAATTAACCGCGTTTTCCACAAGACCCGTCTCAATCTGGAAAAAGCAGAGGCCCTCTTTTTGGAGAACATATTTTCCCTGCGCACGCTGGCGCGTTTCGAACAGGAATTTGGTAAGTTTTTCAGCGATCATCTGTTGATGTCGTCTTGCCGTCTCTATCTTTCCACGTCCTCGGCCGGACGGTATGCAAACAGCGCCGGTGAACAGTTAAACGTGAGCGCCGGTCTGCAGCACTGGATGGTAACTGAAAAATCTGTTGTGGATTTCAATTTCTTGACCGCGCACCCCAGATATGAACCTGTCAGTGAGGACCTGGGTCGCCTTTTGGTCGACATGGAAGCCGTCTATCTGATTCCGGTGGTCAGGCGCGACAGCCTCATTGCCCTGGTATTCCTGCCGGAAAAAGCCAACCAACAGCCATTAACGACGGATGAAGCGCATTTTATCGACAATATAACCAGTGCGGTGGCTGTTTCTCTGTCCAATGCAGCTATGTTCCAGCACATTAAAGATTTAAAAGACGACCTCGAGAACCGGACGGCGGAACTGTCCAAGGAAATCCTCCAACGCGAACAGCTCGAAGAGCAATTGTCCAATGCCCGCAAAATGGAGGCGCTGGGCACCCTGGCCGGTGGGGTCGCCCATGATTTGAATAACATCCTGTCCGGGATTGTCAGCTACCCCGAATTGATTCTGGATGATATCGACACCCAAAGTCCCCTCTACCAGCCCCTGCAGGATATCAAGACCTCCGGCGAGAAAGCCGCCCTGGTCGTCGAAGACCTTTTGACCCTCGCCCGGCGCGGGGTACCCACGACCGAAGTTCTTGATTTAAACCAAATCATTGATGATTACCTGTCGAGCCCGGAGTATGCCAAGCTGCGGTCTCTTCATCCGGATGTGACTCTAGACACCCAAATGGAGGCCGCCTTGCCGGCTATGTTGGGCTCGGCTGTTCATCTTTCCAAGACATTGATGAACCTGGTGGCCAACGCCTTTGAGGCCATTAAAATTCAGGGGCGGGTGATCATCCGCACCGCACCTAAAAAGGTTATCGACCCCAAAGATTTAAATGGGGCGGTTCCGCCGGGAGATTACCTGGTCCTGACGGTTTCCGACAACGGTATCGGCATTGCCAGCGATGACCTCCGCCGGATATATGAACCTTTCTACACCCGGAAAAAAATGGGACGCAGTGGTTCCGGGCTGGGGATGGCGGTGGTCTGGGGCACAGTTGAAGACCACAAGGGAATTATTCTGGCTGACAGCAAGCCCGGCAAGGGAACCACCTTCGATATCTATTTTCCCGTGATCGAAGAAATATTGAACAGCGCAGCTGAGGCGGCCCGGTCGGAAGAGTTCCGGGGGAACGGAGAAACGATTCTCGTTATCGACGATGTTGAAAACCAGCGCAAGATCGCGACCCTGATGCTGAAGAAATTGGGGTACCGGCCGCGGGCCGTGGCCAGTGGCGAGGCCGCAGTTGAATTTTTGAAAAAAGATCCGGCCGATCTCCTGCTACTCGATATGATCATGGTTTCGGGGATGGACGGTCTGGAAACCTATCGCCAAATCGTGGAGATTTGCCCCGGCTAGAAGGTGGTCATCGCGAGCGGGTACTCGGAAACCGAACGGGTCCGTCAGGTCCAGGCCCTCGGCGCCGGGGCCTACATTAAAAAACCCTACCTGTTGCAGGAACTTGGGCAAGCGCTCAAAGCGGAATTGGCCAAGGATCGGTAAAGCCGGGCTACCCGGCAACGCCTTACCGGGCTCCGGTTTTGAGTGCATTCGTTACTTTCAAACCGATATTTCTCAGCACATTGACCGCCAGGAATTTTTCCAGGTAGCCGTATTTCATCCCCAACTGTGAACGTCGGTAAATGGACCGCATGGAAAAGAACTCACGTTCGGCCCGGTTCAGGGCGGCCGTTAAACTCTCCGGCGAAAAATGCCTGGGGCGGAAGACACACTTTTCCATGGTGTAGTCATCCCAGTTCTTGCTGATAATACGGCCTTCGGACTCCAGGCGTTCAAACAGGGCGGTGCCCGGGAAGGGGGTGAGGATGGTAAAAAGGGCCAGCTCCATTTTGGCGGTAATGCAAAATTCCAGGGTGCGGTTGATGGTGTCGGGCGTGTCATGATCGAAGCCGAAAATGAAGGAGCCGACGACGCCGATCCCGCGGTTATGCAGTTTGCGGACAACGGAAAGATAATAATCGCGGCTTACCGTCTGCTTGGTGACCTGGCGGCTGTTCTCAGGGTTCAGGCTTTCAAAGCCGATCAGCAAGGCATTGCAGTTGGTGCGGGCGAAAATGTCTACCACTGCTTCATCCTCTACCACCGGCAGGCGGCACTGGCCATACCAGTTCTTACCCGTTTGCGAGACTGCTTCCAGGAGTTCACTATAAAACTCCCGGGTTTTCCGGGAGGTGCCGAAAAAATTATCATCCACGAAGAAGATGTTGGGTGAAGCAACCTGCTTGATTTCTCGGATCACTTCGCTCGCCCGGCGCTGCAGATAGAATTTGCCGAAGATGCTTTGCATGGAACAAAATTCGCAGTTCATTTCACATCCCCGCGAAGCCATCATGGATGTACACCAGCGGTTGGGTGCGGCAATGTTTTCCAGCGGCGGCAGGCGTTCGGGTACGTAGTTGTGGTAGAAAGGCTTCAGGCAATTGTTCTCGATATCGCGGATGATATGCGGCAGCGTGGTTTCCCCATTGCCGATGGCCACCGCGTCGGCGTGCTGTTTGGCTTCCGTGGGGCGGGCGCTGGCGTGTGGTCCACCCAGGATGACCTTGATACCTCTTTGACGGTACCGATCGGCAATACGGTAGGCCCGGTTGGCCGTAACCGTCAAGGTGGTGATGGCGACCAGGTCCGCAGGGGCGGTGTAATCGACCGGCTCCCGGGCCTCATACACGATCCGGACGTCATGCTGCGGCGGGATGAGGCGCGACAGGTAGGCCAGGGTGATGCCGTGCAGAGGCATCAGGCGATGGGCGAAGCGATTGAGACCAAAGTAGTGAAAAGGGTGGATGAGGGTGATTTTCATGGAAAAAGACCTTTATCAGGTTCTATTCAAATTTTCAAACAAATGCAATATTTTGAATGTTGGCGCGTTTTGGCGAAATGTTTGTCTGTCCGAGGGCCGCTATGGTATCCCCGCGTAGGTGATTTCAAGCATTGAACATGTATCGCAAAGGAGCAAGTGTATGGCCGCGTTTTTGATAGTCATGCCCACCATGAAGACTGCTGCCTGGGAAAAACGGATCCGGGCCGCCCAGCCCGACATTGACTTGCGAGTCTGGCCGGAAGTCGGGGATCCGGAGGAAATCGTGTTCGCCCTGACGTGGCGGCATCCGCACGGCACATTCAAACGCTTCCCGAACTTGAAATGCATTGCCTCCATGGGCGCGGGCGTGGACAACATCCTCAGTGATCCCGACCTGCCCGCCGGTGTACCGATTACCCGGATCGTCGATTCCTCCCTGGCCCAGTCGATGACCGAGTATGTGGTCATGGCCGTGTTGAACTATTGCCGCAATGCCCGGTTTTTCAGGGACCGGGAGGCAGAGGGTGTGTGGAAACCGGTCATCCCGAAGCTGGCTGCAAACGAAAAGGTCGGTATCCTCGGGTTGGGTCAGCTCGGATCGGATGCAGCGCGCAAGCTCCAGACCCTGGGATTTACGGTTGCCGGCTGGCGCCGGTCACAACAACCGATGGCCGGTGTGGAGACTTTCTGCGGGTTGTCACAGTTCCAGGCGTTTTTAGCCGCCACCCGGATTCTCGTCAACATGCTGCCGTTGACTGCGGAAACCCGCAATATCCTCAACCGAGACACCTTCACACACCTGCCGCCGGGCGCCTACCTTGTCAACGTGGCCCGGGGTGAACATTTAGTGGAGGAAGATCTTCTCGAGGCCATTGCCGCCGGGCAATTGTCGGGCGCCTGTTTGGACGTTTTTAGGACGGAACCCTTGTCACAGGAGCATCCTTTCTGGGCGCATCCCGGTATTACCGTGACGCCGCATATAGCCAGCCTCACCAACCCGGCGGCCGTGATTCCTCACATAATGGAAAACTACCGGCGGGTCCTGGCCGGTCGCGAGGCAGCCCACAAGGTTGATTGCGATCGTGGATATTAGCCTAATATTTTAGCTGCTATTGTCATAACCCTGTGCAATAATCTATAAAAGGGATTATTATCCGAACCTGATCTGCATGTGGGAGGCGATTTATGATGCTTAGAACAATAGTATGTCTGTTTGTTATCGGGCTGATGGGCTGCGGCCGCACGCCACCGCAGGCTTTGGGCACCTTGGAGTGGGATCGCGTTAATGGGCGTGCCCTGGTAAGTGAAGTGATTACCGAAGTATATGTCCGGGAGGGCGAGTTGGTTGAACCCGGGCGGCCTCTATTAAAACTGGACGATCGCAAAATTCGGGCCGAAATTGATAGTATCAAAGGACAATTACAGCAGGCCGAGTGGGCCCTGAAGGAACGTATTGCCGGCCCCCGGCCGCAGACCATTGCCGAGGAAAAGGCCCGGGTCGAATCCGCCCGGGCGGATGTCATCAATGCCCGGGGGGTGTACGACCGGCGCAAGGATCTTTATATAAAAAAACACATCAGCAAAGAAGATCTCGAGCAGGCGCGCAAAGACTATCTGAGCGCCCAGGCCCGCTTTAAGGAGCGCAATGAGGCTCTGAGTGAGTTGCTGGCGGGGACACGCATTGAGCAGGTGGAGCAGAGTCGGGCCCAGGTGGCTTCGCTTAACTCGCAGTTGTCGCAATTGAGCCTGAAGCTGGATGACTATACGATCAAGGCGGCCCGCCGCGGGCGGGTGGACAGCTTGCCCTTCAAACTTGGGGACCGGCCGCCGGTGAACGCGGTCGTGGCAACTCTGCTCAGTGGTGAAAAGCCCTGGGCCAGGATCTACATACCGGAGCCCTATCGTTCTAAAATGACACCCGGGGAAACCTACCGGGTCCGGGTAGACGGGCAGGAAACCCCCTTTTCCGCCCGTCTGCGGACTATTTCATCGGACGCCAGTTTTACGCCTTATTACGCCTTGAATGAAAAGGACCGTTCTCGCCTGGTATACGTCGCCGAGCTTGATCTTCTCGACAAGCAAGCCACTCGGCTAACGGCCGGCACCCCGGTTCAACTTTTGCTGGAGGCCCTTTGAAAACCGCAATCAAGGTAAGAGGGCTTACCAAGCGATTCGGCACCTTTACGGCCGTGGATCGCGTGAACATGACTATCCCTGAAAAAGTGGTTTACGGTTTCCTGGGCCCCAACGGTTCCGGGAAAACAACCGCTATCCGCATGATGTGCGGCCTTTTAGAACCGACGGCCGGTGAGATAGAGGTTCTGGGAATGCAGGTTCCGGCACAGACCGAAGCGGTGCGGCTGCAAGTCGGCTACATGACCCAGCGATTCTCCATGTATGGGGATCTGACCGTCAAACAGAATTTGCAATTCATCGGTAAAATTATGGGTGTCACCGGCCGGCGATTGAAGCAGCGTTTGGGCGAATTGGCGGATGAATACAAGCTGGCATCGATATTCAACAATATGGCCGGGAGCCTGTCCGGTGGCCAGAAACGCCGGATTGCCCTGGCTGCCGCGACCATCCATCGCCCGCGGCTATTGTTGCTGGACGAACCAACCTCAGAAGTAGATCCCAATACCAGGCGTGAGTTCTGGGATCAGTTATTCGGGATGTGTGCCGATGGAACCACGATTCTGGTCACCACCCACCTGATGGACGAGGCTGAGCGCTGCCACCACCTGGCTGTTGTCGATGAAGGCCAAAAGGTGGCTGACGGGACGCCGGACCAGCTCAAGGACGCCCTGGAGGCGGCCACCGTGGAGATAAGCGGGCCCCACATACCCGCCATCAAGGAGCGGATTGATGAATTGCCGCCGGTTCTTTCAGCTACTCAAGTTGGCCTCAATTTAAGGGTTCTGGTGGATAAAGCGCTGCCGCTGCCTGAACAGTGGCTTGCCGGACAGCTGGCCCGGTTCGCGGATACAGCCATTACCCCCGCCGAACCCAGTATTGAAGATGTATTCGTCATGGCTACCCGAAACAAAAAAACCATGTAGGCTGTTAAGAGGCAACAATGAAGACTTCCATCGTTCGCATCCTGTCGGTATGCCAGAAAGAAATACTGCAACTCGTACGTGATCGGTTAACCTTCGGGATGGTGGTGATGATTCCGCTCATCCAGCTGGTTCTGTTCGGGTATACGATCAACACGGATGTGCGCCATGTACCGGCGGCGGTAGCAGATCATTTGAACAACAGCTTTTCCCGTCAGCTTGCCCTGGATGTACAAGCTACCCAGGTCCTCGACTTCAAGGCGGTGGCTTTTACCCCGGCCGAACTCGAGCGGATGATCCGGGACGGCCAAGTTGCCGCCGGCCTTTACATTCCCCGAGACGCCGAAAGAAGGTATTACTTGGGACAGGAAGCCTACGCTCAACTGCTCATCGATGGATCTGATACGGTGCTGGGTGCGGCCGTATCCGCTTTGGGAAAATTTCCTTTTCAGCCCGGGAACGTGGTCGGCAACCGCTCGCAAACAGAAGCCCTGGCCACCCGACTGTTCTATAACCCCGAAAGACGTTCTGCGGTGTCGATCGTCCCTGGACTGCTGGGGGTTATCCTGACCATGACCATGGTAATGTTTACAGCCGTGGCCATTGTCCGGGAACGCGAACGCGGCAACATGGAGCTGCTGGTGGCAACCCCTATCCGCAATGTGGAGCTGATGGTGGGCAAGATCATCCCTTATATCGTCATTGGCCTGATCCAGGTAGCCATCATCGTCACGTTAGGCGTGGTACTATTTCGGGTGCCTATCACCGGGAGCCTGTGGTCCCTTTTTGCAGCCTGCCTGATTTTTATCCTGGCCAACCTCACCCTGGGGCTGCTCATTTCGACGCTGGCCAAGAACCAGATGGCGGCTATGCAGATGTTTATCTTCGTGTTTCTGCCCTCACTGTTGCTCTCGGGCTTTATGTTTCCTTTTGTGGCCATGCCGCAATTTGCCCAGAAGATCGCCGAAGTGCTGCCCTTGACCCATTTCCTGCGCATTGTGCGCGGCATCATGCTGCGCGGTCAATCGTTGACGACCATGACCGATGACATTCTTTTCTTGGTGATGTTTGCGTTTATTTTTCTGGTGATCAGCACCCTGCGCTTCAGTAAACGACTTGAATAGCGGTTGCCGCTTCAATGCCAGATAGACTGGGCGATAAGGATCACGGCCAGCAGCGCCAAAAGCCGGCGCAGCCAGCGGCGGTAGGTTTCGGTGGGAATCTTGTCCCGCAAACGCAGACCCAGGAAAAGAACCAGAATTGCCAGCAGAGCCAGCGGAACCGACAGGCTCAATACTTCGCCCGTCATTAAGTCGGTCTGGACAAAGACCGCCCCCTGGGTGAGTTTTCCAAAGAAAAAGCAAAAATTGAAAACCTGGATCGTAACCGTTTTCGGCAGGCGCATTTCAAGGGCGTAGATGATCAGGGCCGGCAGCATAACGTTGACCGTACCGCCCAGGAGGCCTCCGGCCAGCCCGAAGAAGGCCATGGAGAGCCGCGGCCGCCGCCTGACCCAGCCGAATCCAGCGCCGATCCGTTCGGCATTCAAATAGAGGATCAACATGCCGGCCAGCAGCGGCCGGAACAGTTCCGCCGAGATTGCGATCAACAGGAGCGAGCCGATAAAGCTGCCCAGCATGCCGTAGAGCGCCAGAGGCCAGTAAATGGCGATGCTGCGCCGCCAGCGGCCGCCCTTGAGGATATTGACGATGTTGATGGTTGCCGTCGGGAGCACCAGCAGCAAGATCGCCATACGCACATCCGTGAGCATGGCCATCAGGGGCGTGGCGATCAAAGGAAAGCCGATGCCAAGGGTTCCATGGACCATGGCGGCCAGGATGGTGATGCCGGCATACGCCAGGGCCGTTTCAAAGGGTATGTCCGGAAAGTACATCACGACCGCCCTCAAGATAGCAATGCGGAAACCGGGGTGTAGCCGTCCTCGTCCAGCAGGTGCTGCATGTCGGCTGGCAGTTCGGCAGAGTGGATGGTAAGGGGTTTATCGTCAGGCCCTTGAATTTCAACCCGGGCCGCGTGCAGCCCCAGGCGGTTAAAATTGCGCTTGTTGTTCAGAAATTCCAGGGCCCGTTTGGAACCATACCGGCGGTCACCCACCACAAAGTGGCCTGCTTGCCGGGCATGTCGGCGGATCTGGTGCTTTCTGCCAGTAAGCAGTCTGCATTCCGCCAGGGTGTAATGGTCGCTGTACCCCAGTACTTTAACATGGGTGGTGCAATGCACGCGCGGCCCTTTTCCACGGGGATTTTTACGCCCGCCCGGGGTTTTGGTAAGCGTCCATTTCCAGGTGATCAGACGACCGGACGGTGTCATTGATTCGAGACAACCGTGTAAAATGGCAAAATACCGTTTACCCACCCGGCGGGTTTCGAACTGGACGGCCAGATGCCGCTGTACGGCCCGGTCCCCGGCCAGCAGGATAACACCGCTGGTTTCGCGATCGAGGCGGTGGACGGGGTTCAGGCGGCTGTCGGGACCGAGGCCGGTCTCTTTGCGCAATGCGCTTTCGGACCGGAGCAGCCGTGTCAGCTGCGAACAAAGATCTTTGCCGGGGTCATTGTGAACACTCATGCCTGCCGGTTTGTCGACCGCCAGTCAGCCCATGCCAGTCGCCAGGATGGGAACCGTTATCGATAAGGGGGTTTGCTTTTTCATATCTTTTCTGGAATAGTAAGCACCCTGCCATCAAACGCAATAAGGATACAGCCAGCGTGACGCCGACAATTTTGCGCAGCCTATTTTTTATAGTGATGGCCGGGGCCCTCATGGTTGGCGGTTGGCGGCCGGGCTGGGCCGCCGGAATCGATACAAGCGGGCTCGGGATTATCGGCCGGAAGATCTATGCCAACGAGTGTGGGTCCAAACCTGAAAACCTGATCACCTGGAACCGGGGCGAGGATTTTATTTCCCTGGGTATCGGCCATTTCATCTGGTATCCGGAAGGTCGGACGGGACCCTATACGGAGAGTTTTCTTGCGTTTGCCAGATACGCCGCGCATCAACAGGTAAGCTTGCCCAAGATGCTTGCCGGCGACCCGATGCCCGGCTGCCCCTGGCCGGATCGGGCCAGTTTTCTATCCGCCCGTCAATCCGTTGAAGCTTCGGCACTGCGGGATTTTCTGGAATCTACACTGGTGCTGCAAACCCGGTTTTTACTCATCCGCCTGGAACGGGCCCTGCCCCGCATGCTGCAGGCCGCACCGCGCCACCGGCAGTCCGAAATTGAAAAAAAGTTTTACCAGGTGGCCCGATCGGCCCGGGGGCGATACGCCCTTGTCGATTATGTGAACTTCAAGGGCGAGGGGATCGCGGCCACGGAAAGAATCGAAGGGGCCGGGTGGGGGCTGCTCCAGGTGCTCGCAGACATGGATCCTAAAATGACCCTGGTCAGTGCCGAGAAGGAGTTTGCCGCCGCGGCCGAGCGCGTCCTGATTCGGCGGGCCCACAACGACCCCCGACCCCACGTCCGACACAACTGGCTCCCCGGCTGGCAACGCCGTGTCCGCACCTATGCCGCCCCCTGAATTGATACTCAGTACTAATCAAAATTTCTGCCGAAGGGATTTCTCAATGAAAAACAAGAAGTGGCGCTAAAGATTTCACTCGTACTTCAGGTCAAGGCGGAGTGAAAAGATTAACCGGAGGAATATTGGAATATTTCGAGGCTTGATCTTTTTAGTCCAACGCAGAGATGAAGTTCGAGGGGGGGCTTTAGCGCCGCTTCTATGGGTCGAAACGTCCGATCACCTTCACCTCCCGCTCCAGTTTCACACCGAATTCATCTTTAACAGTTTTTTCAATCAGCCTTATCAGCGCATAAATATCGGATGCGGTCGCATTTCTGTGGTTCACGATAAAGCCCGCGTGCTTGGGGCTGACCATGGCGCCGCCGACATTTCTTCCCTTGAGGCCGGCCTTTTCGATAAGGGCCCCGGCATAGTGCCCCTCCGGGCGTTTAAAGACGCTTCCGCAGGAAGGGCAGGACAGCGGCTGCTTGGTCGCCCTCAGCGCGAGGGTGTCTGCCATCTCCTTTTCCAGGTCTTGTTTATTTCCGGACAACAGCTTGAAACGGCCACGGGTCAGGATGATGTCTTCCAGACCCGGAGCCCGGCGATATCCGAACCCGACTTCCGGTCCCTGGGCGGCAAAGGGGCTGCCGTCGGGGTAACACCCGTATACGGATGCGGTCACGGTGCCGATCTCCTGTCCGAAGGCCCCGGCATTCATCTTGAGGGCCCCGCCCACCGCGCCCGGAATGCCGGCCAATCTTTCCAGGCCGGCCAGGCCTTTTTCGCAACAGGCCTTCACAAAATCCAGCAGGGTGGTACCGGCCATGGCATAGGCGGTGTCATTTTCAAACCACCATCCGGACAGATTGTCTCCCAGGTACAGGGTGACCCCTTCCCAGCCATGATCGGAAATCAGCAGGTTGGACCCCTTGCCGATCACCAGCAGGGGCAGGTCGGCCGTGTGGATGATGTTAAGAATAGCGGCAATTTCCGTTTCGCTGTCCGGAAATACCATGACGGGTGTCGGACCACCGATGCGGTAGGATGTATAGGGAGCCAACGGCTCTCGCACCTTGATTTTGCCGTGCGCAGCTGCGGTGAGAGCCTGGACCAGTTTGCCGGAAAGGGTATGCATGTCCCCATTAATAATGAAACCAGGGATGATGTCAACAGGCGGGGAAGGTTTTAGAGGCTATCTGTTGATTCCGGGCGTACGCTGGATCTTAAGACCGACCTGTGTCCGGCTGCCCGGTATGGCAAACCTGAAAGAACATCCCGGCACGACCGGTTTATTCAGGCACAACCTTTTGTACCACCACACTGCCGGCGCTGTACCCCGCACCAAAGGAACAGATGACGCCTATGTCGCCATTTGTGAGGTCCTGATTGTACCTGTGAAAGGCGATGATGGATCCCGCCGAGGCGGTGTTGCCGAACTCGTCCAGGACCAGGGGCGCCTCCTCAAGGGTGGCCCGGCGGCCCAGTACTTTTTCAGCTACGTAATTGTTCATGTTGATATTCGCCTGGTGCAGCCAGAGGCGCTTGGCGGCATCAACCGGAACGCCCAGTTCTTCCAGATGCGATATGATGAGTCCGGAAGTGATGGGTATGACCTCTTTGAAGACCTTCGTGCCGTTTTGCTTAAACAACTTGTCCGGCTTCCCTATTCCGTCTTCATCCGCCCGGTTGAGAAATCCGAAATTGTTGCGCACATTGTTCGAAAAACGGGTGATCAGTTTGGTCCCCAGGATCCGGAAGGCTGACGGTGCCTTACAGACTGCGGCCCTTTCGATGACCATGGCCGTGCAGACATCTCCAAAAATGAAGTGGCTGTCCCGGTCCTGAAAATTCAGGTGGCCGGTGTTGATTTCGGGGTTCACCATGACCACACAATCAGCGGATCCGGATCTTACGGCGTCCACGGCAGTTTGTATGGCGAAAGTAGCGGCCGAACAGGCCACGTTCATGTCAAAAGCAAAACCTTCGATGCCGAGGGCACTTTGGATTTCGATGGACATCGCGGGGTAGGCCCGCTGAAAATTGGCGCACGAGGCAATGATCGCGTCCACATCGGCCGGTTTTTTATTGGCTTGTTCCAGAGCTGCGTTTATGGCGGCAACGGACATATCGCATTGGAGCGAAGGTTCTGTATCAGGACGGTCAGGAATGCGCGGGCACATTCTTTGCGGATCAAGGATGCCGTTTTTTTCCATCACATAACGGCTTTTGATCCCGGAAGCCTTTTCAATAAATGCAACGGACGAATGTTGGAGCGGTTCCCGTTGGCCGGCTTCAATGGTCTTGCGGTGGGTGGCATTATAGCTGTCCACAAAGGTATTGAACGAAGCCACCAGTTCATCATTTGAAATCGATTCCGGGGGGGTGTAAAGCCCCGTTCCACTTATAAGAATGTCATTTTCGGCGTATTGCGTCATTGGCTTTCCTTGCATGGTTTGTCTTTCTGCGTGCCAGAGGTACACACCTCTTCAAACCGTGTACCAGTTCGGCCACATTTGCATAACCTAATGTTATTTAAAGTAATATGATCTTTACCCCCTCCGGGACAAAATACAATGGGGAGACAAGAACCGGCAATTGATGTACATGGCGGCGACATATACCGTACAAACGTATGGTTGATTCTCTCACGGATAGGGCATACTGTCTTGACGGCTTAAAATACTAAGTTATACTGAACGGGCAGGTATAAACATAATCACCGGGAGTGCCTATGAAGAAGATTTTGATTGCCGAAGATAACAGGATTCTCTCATTGCGCCTGGTCCGGGAACTCGAGAAGCATGGGGATGTTCTGGATATCATTGAAGTTCCCAATGGTCGGGTTGCCATGGAGATTTTGGAAAAACATCAGATCTCTCTGTTGGTTACGGACATCAATATGCCGGAAGTGGATGGCTTTACCCTTCTGGCGCATGTAAACGAGCATTATCCGATAATCCCTTGTTTTGTCATGACCGTCATTGAGCTTCCCGAGGTTAAACCCCGGTTGCCGAAAGACCTGGTCCGCTTTTTCCCCAAACCCTTTGATTTCGAGGCCTTTACTGCAGCAGTGCTGGAAACGGTGAACCGGGAGATTCCCCGGGGGGTTGTCCATGGGATATCCGTGGCCAGCTTTTGCACAATGATCGAGATGGAAAAAAAGACCTGTCTGTTTGAAATTGTGCCGCCGGCCAATGAGCCCGGTTTGCTCTATTTTGACGGCGGGATCCTTTTCGATGCCTCCTTCGGTGACCTGAAAGGTGAACCGGCCGCGATTGAGATCCTCGGACAGGGTAAGGCGGCCTTTAAATTTAAAAATTTTCCGGACAAGAAAATCTCCCGGCGGATTAATGAAAGCCTGTGGACGCTCATTGAAAAGGCGGTCGAGGGCCAGTCCGAATTCGATGATATTGACTGGAGTCAGGTTGTGGATGGCGAGGATGCCTGATCTTGATTAGAGGCGATCTTAAAAATGTCTTCCTTTCATTGGCCCAACTTTGGTGCAGGCGCTCGGTATCGGCATGCAGTGACGCGATAGCACGATCCTCAAATTATAAGTTCTGATCATGGGAGTGTGGAATGCAATTGGTTTTAGAAATTCTTATTCGGGTTGCGGAAATACTGACCATCGTTGCCGGTACGGCCGGTGTCTGCCTTTCGCTGGTGCTGCTGGTTTCACCCCGGCTGATCCACAAAGCAAGCCAGGCCCTGAATCGCCATGTGCTGAACGAAAATCAGCTGGCTTCGTTGAACCCTTCTGTTCCGGCCGAGCCCTATTTATTGAAGCACCATGTTGTCTTTGGCGGCTGCCTGGTGGCAAGTTCGATTTTCATTTTACTGTTTATGTTTATCCAGGCCCCCATAGTGGAAAGTTTCGGTTTTATTACGGACATGGCGATTGAATTTTCAATTCTTCTCGGGAAAACGGCCGGCTGCATTGGTCTTATTGCCGGGACGATCCTTTTTTTCTCCCCCACGACCTTTAAAGCAATTGGGCAGCGGGCCAATATGTGGATAGATACGCAGGCGATTTTTACCAAGCTTGACACCCTCTCGGTGGATGTTGACTCTTTCTTTATTAAATATTCGCTGATCTGCGGCCTGGTGGGCCTGGCGGTATCGGCCGCCCTGATCGCCATTTCGATACTGAATTTCTTGGGGACCTCCGCCAGCCTGGGAGGGGGTATTTGATCAAGTTGCCCCTGGAATCACTGGCCATCCGGCGCCTGCTGTCAGGCGGGCTCATTACCAACTATCACTGTTCCTCGGCCTGCGGGCATTGTTTATACAGGAGCGGCCCCGACCGGTCCCGGCGGTATATCACCGCCGAAACGGCGGCTGTCTTGTTGGGCAGGATAAAAGTATTGGGCTGCCATGCGATCCACGTAGGCGGCGGAGAGCCGCTGCTCAGCCCCTTCCACAATGCCCACATCCCCTTCGATCGCGTGCGCGGTGTCCTCCAGGCTTGTGATCAGGTGGGGATCAGGACCCTGCCCTGGATATCGGGATTTGTAGCGGACCTGTCGGTTCTGGATACGACCCGGGTCCACCCGTTGGAAGAGTTCAGCGCCCATTTTGGGGAAACGTATCTGGCCGAGGTGATGCAGCGTTACTGGCTTCATCCCGGAGGCCGGGCCCTGGATCTGTATCGGGCCACGATGCCGCTTAAGCCGGCCGCCCAGATCGTTGAACAAAGCCCGGGCAGCTGCTATCGCGATCTGGCCGACACCTCCCATTTCCACGTCGATCTTTCCGGAGACTATATCCCCGGATTGTGTGCCGGCCTGGTGATTGATTTCGGGGATATCGGCTGCCCACTATCCATCGACAAGTACCCGCTTGTGGCCCGGCTGGCCGGGGCGGGGATCCAGGGCCTGTTCGCGTTCGCCGGTGATGAACACGGCTTTACGGCCGCCGATGCGGGTTATGTCAATAAGTGCGATTTGTGCAACGATATTCGCAGGTACCTAAGGGCAGAGGCTGCGGATAAATATCCAGAGTTGGGACCAGCGGGGTATTACCGGTAAGAGAAATTGTTTTTTAATTGCCGATTCAGATGTTCTCTGTCCTTGCATTTAATCCGGCCCTTAAGTAAAGCCAACAGGATGACGATTAAGATCAAGAAAAAGACTTACTAGTAAGGAGCCAGACATGATCACCCATGTTGTCACGATGAAATTCAAACCCGAAGTAACGGATGACCAGATTACGGACCTTGAAGAGAGCTTTGAGGAACTGCCGGAGAAGATAACTGAAATACAGAGCTACGAGTTTGGCCGGGACGTGGTGCGGTCCGAGCGGTCCTACGATTTTGCCCTGGTATCCATTTTTGCCAACCTGGAAACGCTCAAACACTACCAGACCCATCCCGCGCATTTGGTCGTCGTGCAGAAACTCCAGCAAATGTGCGCACAAATCATTGCCGTAGACTTCGAAGCATCCCGGATTCCCAAAATAGACCCGGACATCGATCCGCACAACGATCCCTGGAATGATCCCAAACTGTTTCAACGGGCATGAATATTTGACATAGCGGCACGCATATATAGAAGCCATCCCAAAAATGGATGTTGATTGCGGTTCGGGCTGCACTCTTCGAGCTTCGAACCGACGAGCAAGGCGGCTACGAATATCAACCCGGAGGCGCCAGCGAAGCCAGTGCCTTGCGTGGTAAATACATTCGGTATTTTGAGGATAGCGCGGTAGGTGCCCCCTGGCGGCTCGAAAACCGGCACGTCGTGCTGGTATGAGTACCCAAGGCAGAGCTTGGGCCAGAGGCCGTTTTTGTGCTGGCTTCTAAAGAGGTTGACATGTTCCGGCCCATCGACTATGGTCCGGCATCATTAAAGCAAGGGCAAATAGCAAAATGACGGTTACACAGAACACAATCTGGCGCTGGTGGTGGCAAACCCGCAACAAGGGGCTGCACCGTCCGGATTGATCCGTCGTAACACTGGAAAATAACAAAAGGACCGTGAGCCCCTGAGCTCACGGTCCTTTTCTTTTTTCAAAGGGCTGCTGAGTTTCGGCAGCCTGTTTTATTTAGGGGATCAGGTAGAAGGCTGAAGGCAGAAGGTGAATCCATTAAGGCTGTTTTGGTTTTCTGCAACCTTATACCCTGGACCTTCAACCTAACGTAGTTTTTTAGCAGCACATAAATTCGGGCCCGGCTGGAGATGGCCTTAAATACAGTGTTTTACTTTGGATTCAAAGGAGGAAGTATGCTGATCGTAATGAGCAACACCGCTACCCAGGCCCAGATAGATGCAGTCGTCGCGGTGGTGGAGCGCAATGCGTGCAAGGCGCGGCCGATGCCGGGGGGCGATCGGGTAGCTATCGGTGTCCTGCACAACAAAGGGCCGCTGGATGCCGCTCTCTTTCTTGGATTAGCGGGTGTCAAGGATGTGATCCCGGTAACCAGGCCGTATAAGCTGGTGAGTCGTGAATTTAAGCCGGAAGACACTATCGTGTCGGTGGGCGGCGTGAACATCGGCAACGGCCACATGACCATGATTGCCGGACCCTGTGCCATTGAAAGCGAAGAACAGGCTATGACCATTGCCGGCCTGGTCAAAGAAGCCGGGGCGACCATCTTCAGGGGCGGAGCCTTTAAACCGCGGACGTCACCCTATTCCTTCCAGGGATTGGGAGAAGAGGGCCTGCAGATCCTGGCCCAGGTCCGTGAAGAGACCGGTATGCCGGTGGTGACCGAGGTCATGGACGAACAGACCTTCGGGCTGGTTGAAGAATATGCGGATATCGTCCAGATCGGCACCCGCAATATGCAAAATTACAGTCTGTTGAAGCGCGCGGGTAAATCTGAGCGTCCTGTTTTTCTGAAAAGAGGCATGGCGGCTACCATCGATGAGTGGTTCATGGCCGCGGAGTACATCACGGAGGGTGGCAACCACAACGTTATTCTATGTGAGCGCGGCGTGCGCACCTTTGTGCACCACAGCCGCAACACCTTGGATATATCGGCGATTCCGTATGTCCGCAATGAAAGCCACCTGCCGATTATCATCGATCCCAGCCACGCAGCCGGGCGCAGGGACCAGGTGCTGCCGCTGAGCAGGGCGGCCGTGGCCGGTAACGCCCATGGCTTGATGGTCGAGGTTATATAATAAAAACAGCTAGATAAAAATTTTTAAGGGTAGAACAGAACGAAGAATTAATCGCGTAGATATAAAAAGAACCCCCTGGTAGAAGTTAGGTGCCCAAACACTAACCCAAAGCCACCAGGAGGTTCAAATGAACAA
>CAJINA010000158.1 GCA_905176665.1 Olavius algarvensis Delta 4 endosymbiont
GTTATATAATAAAAACAGCCAGATAAAAATTTTTAAGGGTAGAATAGAACGAAGAATTAATCGCGTAGATATAAAAAGAACCCCCTGGTAGAAGTTAGGTGCCCAAACACTAACCCAAAGCCACCAGGAGGTTCAAATGAACAA
>CAJINA010000159.1 GCA_905176665.1 Olavius algarvensis Delta 4 endosymbiont
GGACTTTTGCCAACTAGACGTAACGAGATGACGATTTGACCTGAGATTCGCAATAGGTCATCATCTGTCTGATTTTTCTACTTAATGTAGAAAGGAGGCA
>CAJINA010000160.1 GCA_905176665.1 Olavius algarvensis Delta 4 endosymbiont
AAAGCCTGGTCCTCAGGGCCAGGTCAGAGATATTTGGCTCTGCCGTAAAAGATTGTAGTGGCGCTCAGGTTTCAAGGTAGAAGGCTGAAGACTGAAGGTAAAAACACTACTGCGCAATTAGACTCAAGCGTCACACGGGCAGATTGGTTTTAAGGTTTTTCTTCAGCCTTCAGTCTTTGACCTGATCCCCTG
>CAJINA010000161.1 GCA_905176665.1 Olavius algarvensis Delta 4 endosymbiont
ACTTGAAAAAGTTAAGATCTTCCCAAACAGTTTGAGATAGACGATAAGCGCCATCCCTGGCCCCAAAAGAAGACCAGGGTATGGCGCGCGGTCGTCCTCTC
>CAJINA010000162.1 GCA_905176665.1 Olavius algarvensis Delta 4 endosymbiont
CCTTTCGGTTTTAATCCCGCGTAGCGGGATAATATGCGTGGTTTCCCAGCTGAGCTGGACTGTTCATTTAATTCTTGACTGAAGGAAGACGTCTCTGCGCCTCTGTGCGAGGATAATGCCTTTACGGCACAGCCGACTATCTCAGACCTGGCCCTGAGGGCCAGGTTTTAAGGCGCTGAATAAA
>CAJINA010000163.1 GCA_905176665.1 Olavius algarvensis Delta 4 endosymbiont
AGTTGAAAAAGTTAAGATCTTCCCAAACAGTTTGAGATAGACGATAAGCGCCATCCCTGGCCCCAAAAGAAGACCAGGGTATGGCGCGCGGTCGTCCTCTC
>CAJINA010000164.1 GCA_905176665.1 Olavius algarvensis Delta 4 endosymbiont
GATCCGCGATGCGCAGCTGCCCAAAAGCGGGATGTTCAAGCGAAAGCTCGATAATCCGGCCCCTGATCTTTTTAGGCAGTTGGTTCGGATGAGAAGCCGGAATCGGCGGTTTGTCCAC
>CAJINA010000165.1 GCA_905176665.1 Olavius algarvensis Delta 4 endosymbiont
AAGAGAATGTCCTTGTAATTTTGATAGTCAAGATCGGCCACCGCAAGGATATCTACCGAAACCTACCGTAATTTTTCCATTCAATTTTATTGTTATAACTATGTAATAGGCCGCTGGCGTCTTTTTGGGAAAAAGTAGTTATTAGGACATTTTTTAATGTTTGACAGGTTCCAACAATTATACACCAAACAAACCTACTTTCAATATGATATGTAAAATCATCACAAATTGAAGGTTGGTTTGAAGCGGCTTTTGCTGGTTATTACACAAGTTAGGCCGCCGGCGTCTTTTCTGCTAAATTAGTTATTTTTTCTATTTTTATCCAAGGGACTCACTATTCCCAGCCGATTTGTCTGGGCTACATGAGTGTAGATCATTGTTGTTTCAAGATGACGATGGCCTAACAATTCCTGGATCGTCCGAATGTCGCAGCCTTGTTCCACCAAGTGAGTTGCAAAACAATGTCTCAGCGTATGGACTGTCACTCTTTTAGGAATCTGTGCCTTGGTGGTTGCTTTCTTTATATGTTTTTGTAGCACACTTTTATGTATATGATGCCGCCGAACAATACCTGAACGCGGGTCTGTCGAGAGTGTATGCGATGGAAACACCCAGAACCAGGCCCATTCTGTGCTGGCATTGGGCATTTTTCTTTCTAGGGCCCCGGGCAATTCAACTCCCGGTTGATTGCCGGCCCTGTCCTTTTCATAAATTTTTCTGATCGACTTCAAGTGCTTTTTTAAGGATGGGACGATCGAATCGGGTAAGACGGTTTCACGGTCC
Organism: Olavius algarvensis Delta 4 endosymbiont; assembly: GCA_905176665.1. Lineage (GTDB taxonomy): Bacteria > Desulfobacterota > Desulfobacteria > Desulfobacterales > CAJINA01 > CAJINA01. The sequence goes on from CAJINA010000165.1 coordinate 784, forward strand.
TTGTCGCCCTTACCGCCACGGATAATGATGGTTTTGCGCTCTATGTCGATATCTTTGACCCTGAGTTGCAGACATTCTTTCAGCCTGAGACCACCACCGTAAATTACCTGTGCCATTAACCGATTTACACCCTGCAATTCACCTAGGAGGAGCGCTACTTCGTTTTGGGTCAGCACGACCGGCAGCCGTTTCTTGCGCTTGGCACGGATGGCTTTGCCGATGTCCTCGATGGGCTGGTTAAGCACATGTCGGAACAGGAACAATAAGGCGCTGAAACCTTGGTTCTGGGTTGTTGCTGAGACCTTACGCTCCACGGCCAGGTGGGTCATGAAATTCTTGACATGCCCGGCATTCAGTGACTCTGGAGTGTCACCGTTGACGAACAGGTAAAATCGCCGTACCCATCCAAGATATGCCTGTTCCGTTCTCAACGCCAGGTGCTTTAGCCGCATCATCTTACGCATATCGCTGGCCACAGTCCTCCAATGACCGCGTGTGTCCAACCGGACCGAGTGTTTTTTCCCGTCTCGGCAGGCCTTCCAAAACCGGAAGATCTCAATGGCCTCGCGGGCCTGATCCAATTGCCATTGCTTCCGGTGTTTTGCTATCGATTGAAGGTGTCGGTCAATATCCTCCTGCCTATAATCATCTTCGGGATGCTTTTGGCAGTAGTTGCAAAACTGCAAAACCCAGTGAACATAAAAATCAACCGCTTTTAATGCGGTAAACCGATTCTTTAGTAGATATTGACGAAATTCTTCCATAGATTAACATGCATTTAGTTCTGATCAGGATACCGGACAGCCCAATATCGTATTTGGAGCGGTCTATGTGCTAATACCAATTATCATGCCAGGAAGTATTGCAAGGCTGTGATAATCATATGGGAAGGTTTTCTACCTTTTATCTAACACTTACAGGCAACCGCCACCATTCAGTTTTACTAAAAGAATGTACAGATAAGTACACTTGCACAAAAAACCGTGCATGGGTGCACATTAAACTGTGCAACTATTTGCAATTGCAGGCCAACTTGTTATTTATGGAAACGTAATTATTGATATGCTATAGTTTTTGGGTTAAGGGCACTGGATCTTATGCCGATTTCATTCACGATAACCAAAAGCGAACTACAGGAAAGAAAATATGAGCAAGGTTGAAGGTGCAAAAACAACCGGTGATGATGCCGCCTCCGGTGATTTCATCCGCACGATGATCGAGGAAGATCTGGCCAATGATAAACATAAAGGACGCGTGGCCACCCGCTTTCCTCCGGAACCCAACGGGTACCTGCACATCGGGCACGCCAAATCGATCTGCCTCAATTTCGGGGTGGCCAAACAGTACAGCGGCACCTGCAACCTGCGCTTTGACGACACCAACCCCACCAAGGAAAGTGTGGAGTACGTCAATTCCATCAAGGAGGACGTGCGCTGGCTGGGATTTGACTGGGAAGACCGCGAATATTACGCGTCCAACTATTTCGACCGGCTCTACGAGTTTGCCGTGGAACTGATTGCAAAGGGATTGGCGTATGTTGACAGCCTGACTGCGGACCAAATTCGCGAACACCGGGGCACCCTGACCGAGCCCGGTAAGGCGAGTCCCTACCGCGACCGGCCCGTTGAGGAAAACCTGGACCTGTTTGAACGCATGAAGGCCGGCGAGTTCGCCGACGGCACCCACGTCCTGCGGGCCAAGATCGACATGGCCCATCCCAACCTGCTGATGCGCGACCCGACGCTTTACCGCATCCGCAAGGCCCATCACCACCGGACCGGCGATAAGTGGTGCATCTACCCCATGTACGATTTCACCCACTGCCTTTCGGACAGCATCGAGCACATCACCCATTCGCTGTGCACCCTGGAATTTGAAAACAACCGGGCCCTTTACGACTGGGTTCTGGACCACCTGAATGTTCCCAGCCGGCCCGAACAGACCGAGTTCGCCCGGCTCAACCTCGGCTATACCGTGTTGAGCAAACGTAAACTGATCGAACTGGTGGACCAAGGGCATGTCAGCGGCTGGGACGACCCGCGCATGCCGACCATCAGTGGTTTGCGTCGGCGCGGCTACCCACCCGAGGCCATCCGCAATTTCTGTGACCGGATCGGGATCGCCAAACGCGACAGCATCGTGGACATGGCCCTGTTGGAATACAGCGTGCGCGAACACCTCAACGTGGTGGCGCCGCGCCACATGGGAGTGCTGCGGCCTTTAAAACTGGTCATCGAAAACTACCCGGACGACCAGGTCGAGGAGCTCGATTTCATCAACAACCCGGAGCGTCCCGAGGACGGCACCCGCAAGGTGCCTTTTTCGAAAGTGCTGTACATCGAACAGGACGATTTCAGGGAAGTTCCCTTCCGCAAGTATTTTCGTCTGGCGCCGGGGCGTGAGGTTCGCCTGCGCTACGCGTACCTGGTTACCTGCACGGACTTTGTCAAGGATGAGGCCACCGGCGAAATCCTGGAAGTGCGCTGCACCTATGACCCGGAGACCCGCGGCGGAAACGCGCCGGACGGCCGTAAGGTCAAGGGCACGATCCACTGGGTCAGCGCGGCCCATGCACTGGAGGCCGAAGTCCGGCTGTACGATTACCTGTTCAAGGCGCACAACCCGTCGACTATTGCTGAGGGCGGTCATTTCAGCGACCACCTCAACCCGGAATCGCTGGAAGTGCTGGCCGACTGCAAACTGGAGCCCTGCCTGGCCGACATTGAACCCGGCAGCCGGTTTCAGTTTGAACGTCTGGGATATTTTTGCGCCGATGCAAAAGAGAGCACGCCCGGAAAGCCGGTCTTCAACCGCACGGTGACCCTGAGGGACACCTGGGCCAGGATCGAAAAGGCTCGCAAGGCGGCGGAGCAAAGTAAAAAAAAATGATTTAGGTATTTAGTCCGAAGACTGAAGGCTGAAGTAAAACCTGTATGAACCAGGTTAAAGCAAATTAGGTTGCAATGCACATGTGCCAAAGAGCCGGAAGCAAACTTCAGCTTTTTTGGTGCTTTTGACCGGCCTATCCCTCAGTCTTCAGCCTTCAGACTGACAACCTGACAAACACGAGGTCTACCATGAAACGCTATCTGCACACGCTTATCATAGTTGTAACGGTCTTAGGCATCGGTCTGATTCCCGGTTTGTCAATTGCCAAAGACTATCCGGTGACATTTCTGAAGGAGACTTACAAGACCCAGGCGCCCGGGACAGGGGGCGGCAAGGTCTACCACACCTGGGCCGTGGAAAGCGAGAAGGGCAACCGCCTGCTGATCCTCACCGGCGATGATACCGTCAAGCGCCAGTGGCTGCGGGATTTCGTCAAGACGGGCAACACCTTCATCATTACGGTCCCGTCCAAGGAGACCGGCCAGTTCGAAACCGAAACGATCTTCAAGATCAACGTCACCAACATCCACCCCGTGGATGAAAGCTTCATGGGCGAGAAGAAAAAAGGCAAGAAGAAGAGAAGAAAGTAGCAGGGTATAACATCTAGGGGTCAGATGTCGGAGATCAGATGTCTGAAAATACGTTGCCCATTCATCGCCGACTTCAGACTTCCGACCTCCGTCCTCCGTGTTTTAATGCTCCGCACTAAAACACCATCCCCACATAGCCCACAAAAGAACTCCCCGGACTCTTATCCGCACTGGTCGCATAGGTCAGGCATTCGCCTTTTTGGGCGCCGGCCTTGACTCCGGCTGCGATGGCGGCGGCCGCTGCACCGCTGCAGCAGGCATTGCGGTTGCCCAGCCCCTGCTTGATGACCTCTTGAGGCTGCATGGCAGTCATGGCATCGATCACGGCCTGGTCGTTCTCCTCCTTAACCCAGTCCAGGGCCGCTGGTCCGGTCCCCTTGTCCATGAAGCCGTAGTTGGGCCCGTAGTGGGTCAGATCCGTGGACCCGAGTACCATCAGGTTGAGCCCTAATTCAGCGGCAATCTCCACGGCGGCCTCGCCGACCTGCAGGGCAAACGGAGAAGGCGGTACCCCGATCGGAACGAATGCGGCCGAATCGAAGAAATATTTGACAAAGGGGCACTGCAACTCAATGGTGTTGTCTCGGAGAAAATCCGCGTCCCGATTGACACTGAAGGAAAACTGCTCCGCCAACTGTCCGGCCATATCAGTCGCAATCGGCAATTCACCGAAAGGCGTTTGCCAGCTGCCGGCCGTGTAGATGCAGGGGGTCGATCCCGGGTGCATGTGCATCCCAAAAACCACCACCACATCCGGCTGGGCGGCCCGGCTCAAGGCATGGATGACGTTGCAGGCGATGCTCCCGGAAAAAAACCACCCGGCATGGGGTACGATGCCGCCCACCAGGCCGGCCTTATCGCCAACCTCGGGTCCCTCGCCCAGGAACGCCTTAATCTGCTTCTCACATTCGCCGGCACTGCCCGGATACCAGCTGCCTGAAAATACTGATTCCCTAACGTTTGCCATATGCCCCCCTTTCGCCGAGTGGCGGGCTATCAACATATTGATGATGTCAAATTTATTGCGCGGACGTTTACGAGATAAGACCCTGGGGCGATTTGAGCTCTAATTTGTCATGCCGGGCTCGATCCGGCATCCACATTAGCGTTGAAAGGTCGACTGGATGCCGGATACGCCATCCCGGACATGATCCGGGACTGGCATGACGGAGGTAAATCAAAGTGCTGTATAGCGGTATGGCCCTATCGCTTGAACAGTTATCCTAATTTACAATTAAATGACAAAAACTGCAAAAAAAATCCCCCTTCAGAGCCAGGAGGGGATGAAAAATCAAAACCAGATCATCGCGCAGGGACGCCAAGGCGCAGAGAAACCAAAAAACAGATTTGATCGCGCGATCGCGCGAAAAACCTGTCAGGCTGTTAAGCTTTTATTATTTTAAGATTTTCCGGTGAAGCCGGAGCAAATGTGTGGTTTTCTCTGCGTCTCTGCGTCTTTCCGCGAGGATAAGCTTTCTGGAGCTTCTCTGCGGGTTTGCGCCCATGCGAAAAATAATAGGTTACATTTGCCTTCTGCTATAGATTGCCAAAGCTGCTGATTTTAGGCGTGCAACTTGGAAGCTACCTTATCCTTCAGCCATTGAATCCAGGCGTCGAAGCCCTCCTCGGTTTTAGCCGAGATTTCAAACACCGGGATGTCCGGGTGCACCTGGTGAATGTTATCGACGGCTTCCTGGCGGTCGCAATCGAGATAGGGCAGCAGGTCGATCTTGTTCAGCAAGGCGGCATTGCACTCGCGGAACATCAGGGGGTACTTGAGCGGTTTATCTTCACCTTCGGTTACCGACAGCATCACCACCCGCTCGTCCTCGCCGATGTCGAACTCAGCCGGGCAGACCAGGTTGCCGATATTCTCCACAATGAGCAGGTCGATGGTGTCCAGGTCGATTCCGCCCACCGCCGCCTCGATCACGTGGGCGGCCAGGTGGCAGTCGCCTCCGAATTCGTCCGTGTTGATCTGCACCACCGGCGCCCCGCTGGCCGCCAGCCGGTCGGCATCATTGGTTGTACAGATATCGCCCACAACCACCGCACATTTGATCTCCGGCATGAGCAGGGCCAGGGACTTGACCAGGGTTTCGGTTTTCCCGGATCCCGGACTGCTCATGACGTTCAGGACGAACACATTTTTTTCCGCGAACAGCTTGCGGTTCTGATCGGCCATGATGTTGTTGGCGTCCAGCACGCTGCGAACCACCTTGATCTCACGGGTACCCGAGCGTTTGCTGCCCACGACGGTCCCATGGTGATGATCATGCCCGTGGTGGGTATGCTTGGTTCCGTCGTGGTGATAATATTTCCTGGTGGTGAAAAATTCGATACTCATGTGGAGTGGTCCTCATCCATAACTTCGATTGATACGATATCGAGCTCCTTGCCGGAGATCAACTCGAGGGAACCGCTCTCGCATTTGGGGCAGGCGAAAGCGGGCTCGTCGATGGTCCAGTGGTTGTCGCAATCCTTGCACTTGGCCACCACCGGGATCTGCTCGATGTTCAGTTGGGCGCCTTCCAGCCGGGTGTCCTTTATGGCCACCGAGAAACAGAAAGTCAAGCTTTCCGGGACGATGGCCAAGAGTTTGCCGATCCTGAGATTGACACTTTCGACCTGTACGTCCTTCATCTCGGCTGGAATGGAGGCCTCGGCTATATCGATTATTTCCAGGGCAATGCCCATTTCATGCATAATATAAGCACCTTATCAACTTTAACAAAATACGTTTCAGCAGCCATCATCCTGTGCAAAAACGATGAAAGCCTTCCACCTAAACCATAAAAACCGCCTGCGAGCAAGAGTTTCTCACAGACGGCCTTTTATGAAAAATCAGATCTGTAACATCTCAACAAGCAGCCGGTAGATATAAAGCCGCTTGCCGTGCAAAAGTCTTTTCCAATTACGACAATTAAAAACAACTCATTGAAGCTATCATAAAAAGTGGATTTTGGTTCAAGATCAAGGCGGCCACTAAAGTCAGACCCGAGGAATACTAAAGTATTTCGAGGGCCTGGCTTTTGTGGCCAACGCCGAGATTGGGCCAAAAGACCTTTTTAAGATAGCTTCTAAAACACCTGGGCGCATATATCGCCCAGTTGCCCCAGGTTTTCACACACATGAATCCCGCCGGCTTTCATGGCTTCGATCTTGCCCTGGGCGGTGCCGCTGCCCCCGCTCACGATGGCCCCGGCATGTCCCATGCGGCGCCCGGGAGGTGCGGTGAGCCCGGCGATAAAGCCAACCACGGGTTTGTTCACGTTGGCCGCGATAAAGTCGGCCGCCTCTTCCTCGGCTGTGCCGCCGATTTCACCGACCATGACGATCCCCTTGGTGTCCGGATCATCCTGGAAGGCACTCAGGCAGTCGATAAAATTGGTCCCGTTGACCGGGTCACCGCCGATACCGATACAGGTGGTCTGGCCGATGCCCTTGCCGGTCAACTGGTGGACGACTTCATAGGTCAGGGTGCCGGAGCGCGACACCACCCCGATGGGGCCGCCCGGCTGGTGAATGGGACCCGGCATGATGCCGATTTTGCACTCACCCGGTGTAATGATGCCCGGACAGTTGGGGCCGATCAGGCGGCTGTTCTTGCCCGCCATGAAATTCTTGACTTTCATCATGTCCATCACGGGGATGCCCTCGGTAATCGCAACGATCAGCTCGATTTCAGCATCTACAGCTTCCATGATCGCATCGGCCGCAAAGGGCGGCGGTACGAAAATCATGCTGCAGTTGGCGCCGGTGGCGCTGACCGCGTCTTTGACCGTGTTGAACACCGGCACGTCGTCCATTTTCTGCCCGGCCTTGCCCGGTGTCACCCCGGCCACGACCTGGGTGCCGTACTCAACGCACTGGCGGGTATGGAATTGTCCTTCCCGGCCGGTAATGCCCTGGACCAGAAGCTTCGTTTCCTTGTTTACGAATATGCTCACTGTGTTTACCTCTCTTTTAACTATCGCTCAATTTAGCTTATGATGTCACCGCATCCGTTGAATCTCTGACGGCCTGCCGTCAACCTTATATCAGGCCACGATCTCGGCCACCTTCTCCGCGGCGTCCTTTAGATCTACGGCCGTGATGAGGTTCAGCCCGGATTCCGCCAGGATCCGGCGGCCCTCTTCGACATTGGTGCCTTCCATGCGGACCACTACGGGGACCGCGATGTTGGTCTTCTTGGCCGCCTCGACCACCCCGGTGGCCAGTACATCACAGCGCAGGATGCCGCCGAAGATGTTGATCAGGATGCCCTTCACGTTCGGGTCGCTGAGGATGATGCGAAACCCGTTTTCAACCATCTCGGCACTGGCTCCGCCGCCGACATCGAGAAAGTTCGCCGGATCGGCCCCGGCCATCTTGATGATGTCCATGGTGGCCATGGCCAGACCGGCGCCGTTCACCATGTTGCCGACATTGCCGTCGAGGTTGATGTAGTTCAGATTGTAGTTGGACGCCTCGACCTCCAGCGGGTCCTCTTCATCCAGGTCGCGGTATTCCAGGATATCCTTGTGGCGGAACAGGGCATTGCTGTCCACATCGACTTTGGCGTCCAGAGCGATTACATCGTTTTCCGCCGTCAGGACCAGCGGATTGATCTCCACCAGGGAGCAGTCGTAGTCGCAGAACATGCGATAGAGGCTGGTCAGCAGCTTGAAAAACGGCTTCATGGCTTCCGCCGGAAGGTTCAGCCCGAAGGCCACCTCCCGGCAGTGGTAGGCCTGGAGCCCGGTCAGCGGGTCTACCAGGACCTTGATGATTTTTTCCGGGGTGTCGGCGGCCACCGCTTCGATGTCCATGCCGCCGGCCTCACTGGCCATGATGATGTTCTTGGCCGTGGCCCGGTCCGGCAAAATGCTCAGGTAGAGTTCACTGGCAATGTTCAGCCCCTGCTCTACCAGCACCTTCTTGACCAACCGCCCCTCGGGACCGGTCTGGTGGGTCACCAGGGTCATGCCCAGGATGTCGTCGGCATTGGTTTTGACTTCATCCGCACCGCCGGCCAGTTTGACGCCGCCGCCCTTGCCGCGGCCGCCGGCGTGGATCTGGGCCTTGACGACCACCGGGTAGCCGCCCAGGGTATCCGCCACGGAGCAGGCTTCTTCCGTCGAAAAGGCGACCCCGCCGTTGGGGATCGGCACACCGTATTTTGTGAACAGTTCTTTTGCCTGGTACTCATGAATCTTCATGATCCCAAATCTCCTTCATAGTTATCTAGTGTCCGGCACTATCTATAAAACCGGGGCATCGCGCCGGGAATGTCAACCAGGCCCGTTGCGCCGATACCCCGACTATAAGTTCATTGTTTAGCGCAATTGTCTGCGGGGCGCTCACAAAAGGTAGATACCGGTTCAGGGCAAGGCTTGCGCACTTTTGAAACCGCAGGCATAGCAGACGCTATGTCGAAAAAGCGTGACTGGCTGCGCCATTACCTCACCAGAGCGGAAACGCCGCCCTGGGCCGGAAGATGCCGTTTGTGGGCGAGCCTACCCGATTACTGCAAGGACATCGCCCTTGGCTACCGAGTCGCCCGAAGAGAAGTTGATGGCCTTGATGGTCCCGCTGCACGGGGCCGCCAGGGCATTCTCCATCTTCATGGCTTCGAGAATCAGCACGGTGTCGCCCTCGGCCACTGCGTCGCCTACGTTCTTCTCGTAGCTGACGATCATGCCGGGCATGGGTGCATTCATCGCTGTGCCGTCGGCCGCTGCGGCCGGGGCCGCTTCTTCCTTGGCCGGAGCCGGGGCTGCCGGTGCCGCAGGGGCTGCCGGAGCCGCCGCCGGAGCGGGTGCCGGGGCTGCAGCCGGGGCCGGCGCTGCGCCAGGCTGGACGTAGCTGATCACCGGACCGCCGCCCACTTCGTCCACGCCGACCTCGAAGTAGTCCTTGTCGACGTACACGTTGAAGGTCCGCAGGTTCTCGCCCTTTTCCGGGGCTTCCGGCTTTTCGTACAGCTGGCCGGCTTTGGCTTTCTTGATCAGGTCAAGTTCGGCCTGGGCCTCTGCCAGGCTGCGCGGCATCACTTCTTTGGGCGGTTCTTCCTTGCCGTATTTCCACTTGAGAAACTTCTTGCCCGTCACCGGGTAGATGGCGTAGAGCACCTCGTCGTCCAGGTCCACGGCCAGATCCTTGATCTCTTCCTGGGCCTTGGCCAGTTCCGGCTCCAGCACTTCCGCCGGGCGGCAAGTGATCGGCTCTTCACCGCGCGGGTAGTCCTTGAGGGCCTTTTTCTGCACCTCCGAGTTGATCGGTACGGCCGTCTTGCCGTACAGGCCGTAGCACAGGTCCTTGACCTGACCGGTAATCATCTTGTAGCGCTCGTTCTCGTCGTCGAACAGCACGTTGTTCACCGTCTGGATACCCACGATCTGGGACGTTGGCGTCACCAGCGGGATCTGGCCCAGGTCTTTCCTGACCTTGGGCAGCTCCTTGTATACGGCGTCGATCTTGTCCAAGGCATCCATCTCGCGCAGCTGGTTCACCAGGTTGGAGAGCATCCCGCCCGGGGTCTGGTGCAGCAACACGTTGATGTCGATGATCGACGTCTTGGTGTCGTCCAGAAGGTGCCGGTACTTGGGCATGACCTCTTTTTCCAGGACTTCGTTGATGGCCGCCAGGTCGCGGATATCGAAACCGGTGTCCCTGTTTGTGCCAATCAGGGTCATCACCAGCGGTTCGAGCGCGGCGTGCGAGGTGCGGTAGGCATACGGTGACATGCAGGTGTCGATGATGTCCACACCGGCCTCGATGGCCTTGAGGTGACTCATGGGCGACATGCCCGAGGTGAAATGGCTGTGCAGGTGGATCGGCGGTTTGACCGTCTCCTTGAGGGCCTTGACGATCGCATAGGCGTCGTACGGCGCGATCAGGCCGGCCATGTCCTTGATGCAGATACTGTCCGCCCCCATCTCTTCCAGATCTTTGGCCTTGTTCACGTAGTAGTCCAGGTTGTACACCTCGCCGCCTAATCGCGGCTCGGTCATCGTATAGCAGATGCAGCCCTGGAAATGTTTGCCGTATTCTTTGATCTTGGGCACCACCGTCTGGAAGTTGCGGTAGTCGTTCAGGGCATCGAAGGTCCGGAAGATGTCCATGCCGTTCTCGCAGGCCCGGTCCATGAAAGCCTCGGCCACGTCGTCGGCATAGTTGCGGTAGCCCACCAGGTTCTGGGCCCGCAGGAGCATGGAAAAGGGCGTCTTCTTGAAGTAGCGTTTTAAGGTCCGGATGCGCTCCCACGGATCTTCGTTAAGAAAGCGGTGCATGGTGTCGAAGGTGGCCCCGCCCCAGGTCTCCGTGGCCCAGAAGCCCACTTCGTCCATCATCTCCGCCACCGGGATCATGTCCTCGGTCCGGCCCCGGGTGGCAAACAGCGACTGGTGACCGTCGCGCAGCGTCAAATCCATTACTTTCACGGGATTGGCGGCCGCCGGACGGTCCTTGTCGTAATTCATCTCGGTCATGTTAACCTGTGTATGATCGCTCATTACCCCTGTCTCCTCTTTATATAAGTTTACTTTGCGGTTGCATGTTGGTTTTATTTGATGCCGTGAAAGGCTTTGAGCTGCATCATGTTGCGCATCTGCATCATATCCTGACGCCCGCTGATGCCCCACAGGCCCGCCGGCGGCGCGGCCGGTGCGGCGACCGGCTCGGCCGGTATTTCCGCGGCCTGCATCATGATGGCCTCTTCCTCGCTCTTGATGTAATTGATCACAGCTGCCATGGCCGCTGCTTTTTTCTTTTCATTCATAGGTCTCTCCCTGGCTGGATGTCAAAAGCGCGCGAACCTTACATGGGAATGTTGCCGTGTTTTTTCGGCGGCCGCAGCTCGCGTTTATTGCACATCACCTCCAGCGCATCGATCAGGCGCGGCCGGGTCTCGCTGGGCGTTATGACCGCATCGATATAGCCGCGGGTGGCCGCGCAGTAAGGATTGGAAAAGAGGTCCTGGTATTCGGCGATCTTTTCCTTGCGCTTGGCAACCGGGTCGTCGGCACCTTTTATTTCCTTGCGGTGAATGATGTTGGCGGCCCCTTCGGCCCCCATCACGGCGATCTCGGCCGTCGGCCAGGCAAAGGCCATGTCGGCCCCCAGGTCCTTGGAGCACATGGCCAGGTAGGAGCCGCCGTAGTCCTTGCGGGTCACCAGCAGCAGCTTGGGCACCGTTGCTTCGGAGTAGCACCACAGCAGCTTGGCGCCATGGCGGATGATGCCGCCCCATTCCTGCTGGGAACCGGGCAGATACCCGGGCACGTCGGCGATGGTCAGCATGGGAATGTTGAAGGCGTCACAAAAGCGGATGAAACGCGTGGCCTTGTCGGACGCGTTGATGTCCAGGCAGCCGGCCATGAATTTCGGCTGGTTGGCGATAATCCCGATGGACCGGCCATTGAGGCGGGCAAAGCCGATGATGATATTCTGGGCAAAGTACATGTGGGGTTCGAAAAACTCACCGTTATCCACGATGGACTTGATCACGTCTTTCATGTCATAGGAAGCCGCCGGGCTGTCCGGGACGATGCTGTCCAGAGCCGGGTCGGTCCGCCGGGGATCGTCGCCGGTGGCTACCATGGGGGGATCTTCCATGTTGTTTGAGGGTACAAACGACAGGAGCTTCTTGATCTGGGCAATGGCATCCTGATCGTTCTCGCAGGCAAACTGGGCCACACCGCTCTTTTCGTTGTGGGTCATGGCCCCGCCCAGGTCCTCGAATGTGATCTCTTCGCCGGTGACGGACTTGATGACTTCCGGCCCGGTAATGAACATGTAGCTGGTGTCTTTTACCATGAAGATCCAGTCGGTCATGGCCGGGGAGTAGACGGCCCCGCCGGCAGTGGGTCCCATGATGGCGGAAATCTGGGGAATCACGCCGGAGGCCACGGAGTTGCGGTAGAAGATCTGGCCGTACCCGGAGAGGGCGTCGACCCCTTCCTGGATCCGGGCGCCGCCGGAATCGTTGAACCCGACAAACGGGGTGCCGGCCTTGAGGGCCAGGTCCATGACCTTGCAGATCTTTTTGGAATGCATCTCTCCCAGACTGCCGGCCCGGGAGGTAAAATCCTGAGCATAGGCAAACACCGGGCGGCCGTCTACCAGGCCGTGTCCGGTGACCACGCCATCGGAGGTAACCTCCACATTTTCCATTCCGAAGTTCACGCAGCGGTGGGTGACGAACGCGTCGATCTCACGGAATGTCCCGGCATCGAACAGTTCGTCCAGTCTTTCCCGGGCGGTCAGCTTGCCCTTTGCCTTGTGTTTGACAACCGCTTTTTCGCCGCCCATTTTCTGCACCTTGGCTTCGCGGTTTTTCAGTTCCTTGATTTTGTCTTCCACTATACCCATTGTGGCCTTCCTTTCTTTGGAACCCTCATCCAGATAATTGGTTTATATTCAAAGGTGATTCTCAATTCCTGTCCTGAGACGGCAATCATGTGTGGAACTTTTGACAAACTAGACCGGCCCCCGCTTGTCAAGAAAAAAAAGCAGTTCATCCGCGGCGGCAGCCGGTGCAACCGAGCCGTTGATAACGGATCTTTTTAAATCGGGCAGGGCCTTTACTATTTCCGGATTCTTATAGAAACGATCCTTCAAGCCTTCCTCAATCAGGGCCCACATCCAGTCCAGGGCCTGTTTTTGCCTCTTTTCCGCAAACTCGCCGGACGTCTCAAAAGCCTGTTTGTGGGCCAGCACGGTCTGCCAGATGGCATCGATTCCCAGGTTTTCCTTGGCGCTGCAGGTCAACACCGGTGGCGACCAGGCAGGTGATGCCGTGTTCAGCAGGTGCAGGGCGGTTTCATAAGCTTTCTTGGCCTGCGCGGCTTTTTCGACGTTGTCGCCGTCGGCCTTGTTGACCGCCAGGGCATCGGCAATTTCCAGCACCCCCTTTTTAATCCCCTGCAGCTCATCACCGGCCCCGGCCAACATCAGCACCAGAAAAAAGTCCACCATGGAGGCCACCGCGGTTTCAGACTGGCCAACCCCTACGGTTTCCACAATGATGACATCGAACCCGGCCGCCTCGCACAGCAGCATGGTTTCCCGGGTCTTGCGGGCGACACCGCCCAGGCTGCCCCCGGAGGGCGAGGGTCGGATAAACGCCATGGACTCGACGCAAAGTTGCTCCATACGGGTTTTGTCGGCCATGATGCTCCCGCGGCTGCGGGTGCTGCTCGGATCCACGGCCAGAACCGCCAGGCGATGCCCCTGGCTGGTCAGGTACATACCGAAAATTTCGATGAAGGTACTCTTGCCCACCCCGGGCACGCCGGTAATGCCCAGCCGAACCGCCTTGCCAGTGTGCGGCAGCAAGCCATCGATGATCGCGGCCGCCATCTGCCGATGCTCCGGCAGGCTGCTCTCGACCAGGGTGATGGTCCGGGATAGGACCAGGCGGTCACCGGCGAGAACGCCGTCTATGTGGGCTTGGGGATTCAAGAGTTCTGTTTAGTCTTAAGTTTTAAGGGTTACGTCTGTGCGGCCGGATATAGCCGGCCGTTGGAACATCGAACGTTGAACGTTCAACAGCGAATATCGAATATGGAAGCCGCTGTAAGACTTTTTTTTCCGATCGGCCGCCGCAGGCAACCGAAGTTCGATGTTCGGGTTCTCATTTTGCTTCCATGGCACTCAGCACTTTGTCCGCCGACTCGGTGATCGGGGTACCGGGGCCGAAGACACCGCTGACCCCGGCGTCGTGCAGAAACTGGTAGTCGCCGGGCGGAATCACGCCACCTGCTACAACCAAAATTTCACCGCCGCCCAGCTTCTTGAGTTCCTCGATAAGCTGCGGCACCAGGGTTTTATGCCCGGCAGCCAGGGAAGACGCGCCCACCACGTGAACATCGTTTTCCACCGCCATCTTGGCGGCCTCTTCCGGGGTCTGGAACATGGGGCTGATATCGACGTCGAAACCGAGATCGGCAAAAGCCGTGGCCACGACCTTCACGCCCCGATCATGACCGTCCTGACCCATCTTGGTCAGCAGAATGCGAGGCCGCCGGCCCTGTTTGGCTTCGAATTCGTCCGCCCGCTTGCGCAGGGAATCGATGGCGTCGCTGCCCGTATATTCGGAGGCGTAGACGCCGGAGATGCACTGGGTGGTGGCTACGAACCGGCCGAAAACCTTTTCCATGGCATCGGAGATTTCGCCCACCGTGGCCCGGGCCCGGACAGCCGGGATACAGGCTTCCAGAAGGTTGGCGCCGGATTCAGCCGCGGCGGTCACATCGGACAGAGCTTTTTCCACGGCCGCATTGTCACGGGCGGATTTGAGCTCTTTCAAGCGCTGGATCTGCTCGTCGCGCACGGCCTCGGACACTTCCAGCAAACCTTCCAGCGGCTCGTCCTCGATCTGGTATTTGTTGACGCCCACGATGACATCCAGACCCTGGTCGATCCGGGCCTGTTTGCGGGCGGCCGATTCTTCGACGCGCATCTTGGGCATGCCGGTTTCGATGGCTTTGGCCATGCCGCCGAGTTCCTCCACCTCCTGGATGATCTTGCGGGCCTCGGTGATGATGCCGTTGGTCAGGGCCTCTATATAATAGGAGCCGCCTAAAGGATCCACGACCTTGCACACCTGGGACTCTTCCTGGATAACGATCTGCGTGTTGCGGGCGATTCGCGCGGAAAAATCGGTCGGCAGCCCCACGGCTTCGTCAAAGGAGTTGGTGTGCAGGGACTGGGTGCCGCCCAGGGCCGCGGCCAGGGCTTCGAGGGTCGTCCGGATAATGTTGTTGTAAGGATCCTGTTCGGTCAGGCTCCAGCCGGAGGTCTGCACGTGGGTCCGCAGCATGGTGGACTTGGGATTTTTGGGGTTGAATGGGCTGATCAATTCGTGCCACAGAAAACGCGCGGCCCGCAGCATGGCGATTTCCATGAAAAAGTTCATGCCCACGCCGAAAAAGAAGGAGAGCCGCGGCGCGAAACCATCAATATCCAGCCCGGCATCCAGGGCCGCCCGTACGTACTGCAGTCCATCGGCCAAGGTAAAGGCCGTTTGCAAGACGGAATTGGCACCGGCTTCCATCATGTGGTAACCGCTGATGCTGACCGTGTTGTAGCGGGGCATGTTGTTCGAACAGAAGCCGATGATGTCCGAGACGATGCGCATGGACGGTTCCGGCGGATAAATGTATGTGTTCCGGGTGAGGTACTCCTTGAGAATATCGTTCTGGATGGTGCCCGAGAGCTGCTCGGTTTTGACGCCCTGCTCTTCGGCGGCAACGATATAGCCGGCCAGGATGGGCAGGACCGCGCCGTTCATGGTCATGGAGACACTCATCTGGTCCAGGGGAATCTGGTCGAACAGGACCTTCATGTCCTCAACCGAATCAATGGCGACGCCGGCCTTGCCGATATCGCCTACCACCCGGCTGTGATCGGAGTCGTAACCACGGTGCGTGGCCAGATCGAAAGCCACCGAGAGCCCCTTCTGGCCGGCGGCCAGGTTGCGCCGGTAAAACGCGTTGGACTCCTTGGCGGTCGAGAAACCCGCGTACTGGCGAATCGTCCAGGGTCGACCGGCGTACATGGTGGCCATGGGACCGCGCGTGTACGGCGCAAATCCGGGCAGCGTATCGATGTGCTCCAACCCTTCGAGATCTTCCGCGGTGTAAAGGGGTTTTACCTTGATCCCCTCGGGTGTGTCCCAGTCCAGAGCCTCCAGGGGCTTGCCCCTGAGCTGTTTTTCCGCCAACGCTTTCCAGTCGTTTACTTTTTGCTTCTCGGCCATGTTGTCTCCTTTTACCAGGAGCCATCTCAAAAAAGTCTTTTGGCCCAATCACGGCATTGGTCGCTCATATCAAACCCTCAAAATACACGAGTATTGCCCACGCAAGGCACTGGCTTCGCTGGCGCCTCCGGATTGATATTCGCGGCCGCCGCATCTTGAATCAAAATCCACTTTTTGAGGTAGCTTCTAAGGTTAATATGTTTCTGAATATCGTAATAGCGGTGTTTATATCCTCCTGCAAATAAAAATAGAGCTAAATACCCGGCATATTTCCGGTACCCGGGTGGGTATCATTCTTCAGTGGCAGGATTGGCAATGGCCCGCCAGATCATGTCGAAGAGAAAACTGGTCTGATCAGTCAGGCTTCCCTGCTGTCCCCGGGACACCCACATGACAAAAGCCCTTTGGACCGTACCCAGCATGAAATCCAGCAGGACACCGGCCCGGACATCCGGATTGAGCTGTCCGCGCGCCTGGCCTTCCTTGAGGACATCGAGATACAGGTTGATCATTTTTTTTTGACGGAAGGATTCGTCCGCTATCCAGGTTTTCATCGGAACGGTCATAAACAGGATCCGTCCCAACTCGGGATACCGCTCGTAATAATCCAGCTGCAGCCAGAGGACCTTGCGCATCTTTTCCTTGAGATCCCGGATACCCTTGAGATGATCCACGATGCGGTCGGTCAGTTTCCCCAGACCTTTGTCGACGAAGGCAAAGAGGAGCCGTTCTTTGGAGCCGAAATGATTGTAGATGGTGCTGAAGCTGATCCCGGCCCGTTTGGCCACATCGCGCATGTTGGCTTTGTGGAAATCATGACTGCTGAATATGTCCATCACAGCGGTTTCAAGACGCTGGAGAACTTCCGGATTGATGCCGTTAAGTGTCGTCATGAGCTGCTTCTAATAACGATGTTACCTTTGATAAGCAAAGGTTTTACGAGTTTTTACGTTCTATTGGCGCTACGGACAGTAACATTGTTACAGCATCATTAAATGATTATACCCAGCGTGTCAACAAAAGTTTTTAGAAGCAACCTCAAAAAAAGCTTTTGGCATCATCTCGGCGTTGGACACCACCTTCAACCTCTCGAAATACTATAGTATTTACCACGCGAGGCATTGGCTGCGCCGGCACCTACGGTTCAAATGCAGCGTCCGCCTTGCCTGTCGGGTGAAACACTTAGCGAAGACCGAACCTCAAACCAAGATCAGTTTGTTGCGATAGCTTCTTATTTCATGCTGATAAGTGAAACGGCTTCAGGAGGGTTCCAGCAAAAGATAGCCCGGCGAATGGATGGGGTGCGGTTCCAGGAGTGGCTGCGACCGGCTCGGCTTTCGTCACCCCCGGGCAGGCGGCAACGAAAGCCTGAAAAATAAAACCGTCAATTCATCAGTCTCTTTCACACAATTCGACCAGCACGCCGTTGGTGGCCTTGGGATGCAGGAACGCGATTTTGGCGCCACCGGCCCCGATGCGCGGTTTCTGGTCGATCAACTGGATCCCCTTGGCCTTGAGCTCTTCCAGGGCCTCCTCAACATTTTCGACCCGGAAGGCCACGTGCTGGATCCCCTGGCCTCGTTTTTCGATGTATTTGGCCACCGGCCCGTCCGGCGACGTCGATTCGAGCAGTTCCACTTCGCTCTCACCGACCGGGAAGAACGCTGTGGTGACCTTCTGTTCCGCGACGGTTTCATCACCCTCAAAGGGCAGCCCCAGGGCGTCCGTCCAAAAGCTTTTACCGTCTTCAATACTGTTGACTGCAATGCCGAGATGATCGATTTTCAAAATTTTCATACTTCGTCCCTTTTTTTGTTAAAAATTTAAACTTTCGCGTCCATTCCTTTATATTTAAGTACCTAATTTGAGCTATTAGCTTTTATTCTTTGCGCATCTTTCTATCTTGGACCGCTACCCATGGGCGGTTTTTAGAAGCGCCCTATGCGTCTGAAAGTATTTTGCTAATGGCCAATAGCAAACAGCTAACCGCTTATTTAAATTTCTCAATTGCCCGCTTAAACCCGGGCATCGCATTGATGATCGAGTTGTCATCACAGCAGAATGCGATTCTAAAATGTCCAGGTCCCGCAAAACCGCTGCCCGGAACGACCAGGATCAATTCTTCCTGCAAGGCTCTTACGAACTTGACATCATCTTCAATCGGTGTGCGGGGAAAAAGGTAGAACGCACCGGTAGGTTTGGTAAACTCATATCCGCAATCGGCCAGGCCATCACACAGCAAATCACGCTTGCGCTTATACTCCCCGATATCGACGCTCAAACCCTGCATACAGGCAACCACCCGCTGCATCAGGGCCGGGGCGTTGACATACCCGAGGATACGGTTGGTCAGCGTCATGCCGGCCATCAGGCTCTCTTTGTGGGTAGCCGCCGGATTAACGGCCGCGAATCCGATGCGTTCCCCCGGAATCGAAATGTCTTTTGAATAGGAAGTCCCAATCACGCTATCCGCATAGCACTTGAAAATGCTGGGAACTTTGGCATCGTCGTAAATAATTTTGCGGTAAGGTTCATCGGAGAGCAGATAGAGGGTCCGCCCAAGCTCCCGGCTTTTATTTATCAATAATTCCCCCAATGCTTTCAGGCTTTCCTCGGAATAGATCTGACCGGTAGGGTTGTTGGGCGAATTGATGATCAACGCCTTGGTTTTGGGCGTAATGGCAGCTTCAAGTGTTTCCAGGTCCAACGTAAAGTCCGGATGGGTCGGTACCATCTTTAATACACCGCCATGGTTGTCGACATAAAACATATATTCGACAAAACAGGGGGTTGGCGTGATAACTTCGTCCCCCGGATCCAGGAGCGCTTTGAGCATGACATTCAGAGCCCCGGCGGCGCCGCAGGTCATGATAACGTCCGTGTTCGAAACCGTCACTTCCTGCTCCTGGGTCAGGTATTCGGCCACACTGTGGCATACCTGCGGGTAACCGGACTGGGGCATGTAACAGTGGTCCCCCAGGCCGCAGGAATCGACTGTGTCTCTGAGAACTTCATTAAACTTGTCCGGCGGCGGCAAGTTGGGGTTGCCCAGGCTGAAATCAAATACATTTTCCGCACCGTGTTCCGCCTTCAGGCGCGCTCCCTCTTCAAACATTTTTCTTATCCAGGACGACTTGCTCATGAACGCTTCGATTTTTTTCGCAACTGTCATACGGTCCGCTCCTTCACTCGATATAGTTCACACGGAAACCTGGGGGCGCACTCCTCCCAGGCAAAGCTATACGGTGCGGCGACGGGGACATGCGCCGCATTGGAAAGAATATGATGATCGGCTCACCGCAACGGGCCTCCGGAAGTGGTTTCCGGGGAATTATCCGTCGGCCGGTTCGACCGCTTTAACTTCAGGAATGGCCTGCTTCAGGGTGCGTTCAATCCCGTTGCGCAGGGTCATCTGGGACATGGGGCATCCGGCGCAGGCGCCCTGGAGCCGGACTGTGACAATTCCGTCCTGTACATCCACCAACTCCACGTCACCGCCATCAGCTTGCAGCATGGGCCGGACTTTATCTAAAACCGCCTGTACTTTTTCTTTCATTTTTTTCTCCCGGGTTCACTGGAATGATCAGTCTGAATAGGAAAATAAGGGTTAAATTCAAAAAAGTCAAAAGGAACTCGTTCAGAGATCACCGTTATCAACGGAAACATGACGCTTTCGATAAAACGCTCGCCGAAATTCCATAAATTCGTCACGGCTTATGGCCGCCCGCATGTCCGCCATCAGGCTTAGGTAATAGTGAATATTGTGCAGGGTGTTCAAACGGTAAGCAAGCAGTTCCCGGGTTTTGTACAGGTGCCGCAAGTAGGCCCGCGAATAGTGCCGGCAGGTATAACAGGTGCAGTCTGCTTCAATCGGGTCGGTATCCGTGCGGAACCTGGCATTGGCAATGTTCAGTGTCCCGCCGGCGGTAAATAACTGGCCATTGCGCGCGTTGCGGGTGGGCATGACGCAATCGAACATGTCCGCCCCCAGCGCCACCAATTCCACCAGGTCCTCCGGGGTCCCGACCCCCATGATGTACTTGGGTTTATCGTCCGGCAGGAGCGGCAGTGTAAAATCCGCCATCCCCCGCATCAGGTCGATGGGCTCGCCGACACTCAAACCGCCGATGGCAAATCCTGGAAAATCGAGGGCCGTCAACTGAGAGGCAGAACGCTCGCGCAGCTCGGGAAACATCCCCCCTTGAATGATGCCGAACAGGTTGTTTTGCGGGTGCCGGGTCTTTTCCCAAAAATTAAAACAGCGTCCGGCCCAGCGGGTGGTCAGTTCCAGGGCCTCCTTGGCCTCTTCGCGGGAAGCCGGATACTGGATACACTGGTCCAGACACATCATGATGTCGGAATCGAGACAAAGTTGGACATCGATCGATATTTCGGGCGTCAGGGTGTGCCGCGAACCATCCACGTGGGACTGGAATGTGTAGCCCTCCTCGGAGATCTTGGAAAGCTTGGCCAGTGAAAAGACCTGGAATCCGCCGCTGTCCGTCAAAATGGGGCCGTCCCAGTGCATGAAACGGTGCAGTCCGCCGAAAAGATCGATTACCTCGCAGCCCGGCCGCAGATATAAATGGTAGGTGTTGCCCAGAATAATCTGCGCCCCGCAATCAGTCAGCTCCTCGGGTGAGAGGGCTTTGACCGTCCCCAGGGTGCCCACCGGCATGAAAATCGGAGTTTCGATGACGCCACGGCCGGTCATAATGCGTCCCGCCCGTGCCCTGGTTTCGGTAGATTGATATTGCACTTGTAATGTCAGCATAATCAGTAGAAGTCCTCACCACACCTCTATTTCAAGTGTTTACGAAAGAATGTCGCCATCTTTTCCCTGGCCAATTGGGATTCCTGCAGATAATATTCCAGTTGAAATACATGCCACATCCCTTCATATATATCGAGGGTAACATCTACCCCAGCCTGATCCAACACCTGATATAAACGGACACAATTACTTAAAAATATCTCTTTGGTGCCGCCCTGGATAAGGGTTGGGGGTGGTCCTGCGAATATTTGCCATACACTGGTGATACATAGGGGCTTTTCTGATTGACCGCATCAACGTATGCGTCCGCAGATGGTTTCAAAACCCTACTGTAGGTAAACCGAACATCGGCATTCTTCAAGGTCTGGTAGGTATCGCCAGCCTCGGATATATCCGCCCAGGGAGATAGCAAAACGATCGCCCCGGGAACAGCGGCACCTGTATCCTGCAGTTTCAATGCCGCCGCCGCGGCCAAGGCACCCCCCGAGGAATCACCCAGCAGTCCTAATGACCGCGACTGATAGCCATTGGCCATCAGCGCCTTGATAACGCTTGTGACCTGGTCCAATGCCCCAGGCCATTTCACCTCGGGCGCTTTGGCATAGGCCACGGCCACAACCCTTGTCCGGCACACATGGGCTATCGGCACGGAAAGTGTGAGCGTTGATTGGGGCTGAACAACGTATACGCCCCGCCGTGCACATAAACAATGGCTTTGTGGGTATCCTGCCAACCCGC
This sequence comes from Olavius algarvensis Delta 4 endosymbiont, assembly GCA_905176665.1. Taxonomy (GTDB): domain Bacteria; phylum Desulfobacterota; class Desulfobacteria; order Desulfobacterales; family CAJINA01; genus CAJINA01. Next base: position 22,520 of record CAJINA010000165.1, read on the forward strand.
GGGCCGGATATCGAGAACCGGAACGCCGCCGATGGTTGTGGACCTGATATCTGGCGCGTATTCCAGGGTCACCCGTTCATTGCGCGGTAAGGCCTGCTGTTCAATCTGCATTCTGAACGTATGCCAGCCGGCCATATCGCCGGCCGCCGGAACCTGGGCGGCATTGCGCGTCTCAAGTGATAATGCCTGCAGAAACATCTGTGCCTCTGGGGATATGGTTCCAGGCACATGGAAGTCGCTGGCCGACAGGCTACCAAGACACAGCAGCACCAGGGCGGCCGCCACGTACAAAATCTTTACGCTTGCTGCAAATTTGCGGGTTTTCCAGAAAGCTAAGCAAGGCCTCTGCCTCATGAATACCCCCTTTTGGTGACCGAATGCCTGGCACCCTGTCTCCTATCTGATCATCATCGCATCACCGTAGCTGAAAAACCGGTATTTCTCCCTGACGGCCTCCCGATAGGCGCGCAATATGTTATCCCGGCCGGCAAAGGCCGACACCAGCATGAGCAGGGTGGACTCAGGCAGGTGAAAATTGGTGATCATAGCATCGATGATTCTAAACTGAAAACCGGGGTATATAAAAAGGTCGCAGGCTCCGCTGCCCGCCTGGATGCGAACGCTGTCTCTCGACACATACTCAAGCGTGCGCACACTGGTGGTCCCCACGGCGATCACGCGGCGGCCCTCGCTGCGGGCCCGGTTGATGCTATCGGCTGCTTCCTGGGAAAGATGATAGATTTCCGTGTGCATCCGGTGCTCACGAATATCTGTAACTCGAACCGGCAGAAACGTACCGTATCCGACATGCAATGTAATTTCTACTATTTCAACTCCTTGTGCGGAGATGGCCTTTAATAACTCAGGGGTAAAATGGAGGCCGGCCGTCGGTGCCGCAATAGCGCCTTTTTTTGAAGCGTATACCGTCTGGTAAGCCTGCCTGTCATCACAGGGAGGGTCCATTTCTGGAGACCGCTTGATATAGGGTGGTAACGGCATGAATCCGGATTGATCCAGCGCCTGTTCCAAACCGGAGTGGCTGGCAAAGGCCACCGTATAAATCCCATCGTCAAATGATAGGATTTCGGAAGACAACCCACCGTTAAAATGGAGAACTGTTCCTGGTCGGCATTGCTTTGAGGCTTTTATCAAGCACCGGGCGAGTTGTCGGCCCGGGCCCAACTGGGGGTTGGCCAGCTCGGCATAATCAAGTACGAGTAACTCAACTTTTCCACCGGTGGCTTTTTTACCAAAAAGCCTAACCGGCGTCACTTTTGTGTTGTTTATCACTAGGACATCACCGGTTCGCAGTTCGCTGCTAATATGGTGAAACCGCTTGTGGGTCAATTCACCGGTCCCCCGGCTTACTATCATGAGGCGTGCGTGGTCCCGGTATTCTTTAGGTACCTGGGCGATCAGTGCATCGGGAAGCTCAAAATTATAATCTTTAAGTGAATACATTAAAATTATTAAGAATAACTATTAAATCCGTTATATTATCCAATAGATCTGGCGTTGACCAAATCTTCTATCGTTTTCCGAGGTAAACCAAGAACAGCCCAGTGAGCATCATGACAAACCCGAAACCTCTCAGGGATTTATCAGGCATCTCAAACAGCTTCTGTACCATTGTCCGCATCTTATCAGGCATGGCGAAGTAGGGTAGCCCCTCGAATATCAATATCATTCCAACAACGCACAGAAAAAAGTCCATTATTACGCTCCGACTGTTTTTAATGGCAAATGCAAGGCCAAGGTGTCCGGTGGGAGGTATACCCGCAGGCCCTGCCAATGTCAAAATAAACGTTGACTAATAGGCTAATATTGTACAGATATATAGGGCTAAAATCGATGGATTCGAAAGTGTTCGAGTTCATCGATTTTAGGTTTTAGGACTTATGTGGTATGTGTTAGGGCAACTCCACAACAGTTATCCTGACCCGGCGCTTGATTGACGAACTTCTTAAAACTTAACCCTTAAAATGTAACACCTGTCTCTATGCAATTCGAACCTGTCATCGGGCTGGAGGTTCACGCCCAGCTTAAAACCCGCACCAAGATTTTCTGCGGCTGCTCCACCGAGTTCGGCGCTCCGCCCAATACCCATGTCTGCCCGGTGTGCCTCGGCATGCCCGGTGTGCTCCCCGTATTGAATAAAAAGGTGGTCGAGTATGCCATGCTAATGGCGCTGGCAACCGACTGTTCAATCGAAGGTACCAGCCGTTTTGCCCGTAAAAACTATTTTTATCCGGACCTTCCCAAGGGCTACCAGATCTCACAATACGAATTGCCCATCGCCCTCAAGGGCCATATCGATATCGACATCGACAGCCAAACCCGGCGCATCGGTATCACCCGGATCCACATGGAGGAAGATGCCGGTAAATTGAACCATGACCCCAACCGGCCGATCAGCCATGTCGACCTCAACCGCACCGGGGTCCCCCTGATCGAAATCGTAAGTGAACCCGACATCCGCAGCCCTGAAGAGGCCGGCGCGTACTTGCGCCAGCTGCGCTCTATTATAAGGTATGTGGATATCTGTGACGGCAATATGGAGGAAGGCAGTTTCCGCTGCGACGCCAATATTTCTTTGCGACCCAGGGGAACAGAAACGTTCGGCACCCGCACCGAACTGAAAAACCTCAATTCTTTCAAACACGTCGAGAAGGCCCTGCACTACGAGATCCTGCGCCAACAGGACATTTTGCTGGACGGCGATGAGGTCGTGCAGGAAACCCGGCTCTGGGATCCGGACCGGAACCGATCCAATTCCATGCGCGGCAAGGAAGAGGCGCATGATTACCGCTATTTCCCAGACCCGGACCTTCTGCCGCTGGTCATCGATGACGAGTGGATCACAAGGATGAAAGCCGCCCTGCCGGAACTGCCGGTGGCCAAGAAAGCACGGTTTGTGGAACAATACGATTTGCCCGGGTATGATGCCGGGGTGCTAACCACCAGCCGCAGCCTGGCGGATTATTTCGAGGAATGCGTCAGCCATTATTCCAGTCCAAAACAATTGAGCAACTGGATTATGGGCTCCCTGCTAGGACGGCTCGACGCCGAGGGTAAAAGCATCACGGAATCCCCCGTACCCGCAGAGCACCTGGCCGCACTGGTCCGCCTGATTGACAACGATACCATCAGCGGAAAAATAGCCAAGCAGGTATTCGATGACTTGGCGGCCACCGGGGATGCGCCGGATAGCATTGTCAAGAAAAAGGGCCTGGTCCAGATGTCCGACACCGGCGAACTGGAACAGATCGTGGATGCCGTTCTGGCGGAAAACGGGGCCCAGGTGGAACAGTACCGCGGCGGCAAGACCCAGGTTTTCGGATTCTTTGTCGGCCAGGTCATGAAAGCCACCCGGGGACAGGCCAACCCCAAGATCGTCAACGACCTATTAAAACAAAAACTGGATGGATAAAAATCAAATGTCTATAAAATCTGTTTTCAAATATACCGCACTTCTTTTATTCCTGGCCGCGGCCATATTCGGTTCAGCGCTCCAGGCCGCCGAAACCCGGCCCTATCGGATTGCAATCGTGCCCTTTGCGATCAATGCGGAAAAAGATCTAACGTATCTTAGAAACGGCATTGCCGACATGCTGACCTCCCGTCTGGCCTGGGAAAACAAGGTCCAGGTCCTGGGCCGTGAACAGACCGTGGCCGCCGCCAAACAGGCCACCGGCCCGCTCAATGAGATCCAGGCCCAGATCCTGGGAGCCAAGCTCCAGGCGGATTATGTCCTGTTCGGCAGCCTGACCATCTTTGGCAACAGCATCGGCATGGATGCCAAAATGGTCGATGTGTCCGGTGAGCGGCAGACCCTCTCTTTTTTCAACCAGGCTGAAGGTATGGGAAAAGTCATCCCCCAGATCAACCGATTTGCCACCGATATCAACGCAAAGGTGTTTGGTCGCCAGATGGCTGCTCCGGTTGCTCTGGGACCGGCAGCCACAGTGACCACGGCACCGGGTACCGCGGGCCGCCGGCCGGCACCACAACAGGATATCCACGCCCATCCTGAGAAACTGATGCAGGGCGGCTTCCAGCCCGAAGAAACGGCAACCCCCACGGGCAGCCCGCTTGTCTCTGCCGGGGCACCGATAGACGCTCAGCAGAGCAGCAGCCTAAACCCCGCCTTCATTGCTACCGCCGGTTCTCAGGGCCGTACGCAGGAATTTTGGAAAAGTCCGGCCTTCAACACCCTGATCAGCGGCGTGGCCATTGGGGATGTCAATGGCGACAACATCCTGGAAACAGTGGTCGCCACACCGGATAAGGTCATGATTTATCAGGGGGTCAATAACAAATTCAGAAAGATCCATGAGCATAAAACCGGCAGTTTTACCAAAAACATCGGCGCCGACATTGCCGACATGAACGGCAACGGGATTCCCGAAATTTATATTACCGGGCTGAACAACCAGCTCACCGGCGTAAATTCAACCGTCCTCGAATTCAATGGCAACGGACTTCAGGTCCTGGTCAAAGACAGCCGCTGGTTCTTCCGGGTGGCGGACCACAATCTGCGCGGCAAGGTCCTGCTGGGGCAAAGACGTAAGGCGGAGCAGATGGATCCATTTTCCGGTGAAGTATTTGAACTCGGCTGGGAAGGCGCGGAACTTTCCGCCAGCGAACGTCTGCTGCCATCCGGTAAAGCCAGCGTGATGGGAGTCGCCTTCAACGACATCCTCAACAACGGGAGCGACGCGATTATTGCCTACACCAAAACCGACAAACTCCAGGTACTGAACCCTTCCGGCAAGGCCGAATGGACCGGGGGGGAAACTTTGGGCGGGAACCTGCACCACCTTGCCATGCCCACGAAAGGCCGCGGTGATCAAGGTCTCAACAATTTTTACCTGCCCACCCGCCTGAAAACCGCTGACCTCGACGGAGACGGTAAAATCGAAGTCATCCTGATTAACAATTTCGAGGTGGCCGGACGTAAATTGCAGCAATTCAGGAACTTCAGCGGTGGACAGCTGGAAGCCCACGTCTGGAACGGCCTGGGGATGGTGCCCCAGTGGAAAACCCGTAAAATTACCGGAAGGATTCAGGATTTTGCTATCGGTGATTTTGATGGGGACGGGCGCCAGGAACTGGTGGCGGCCGTGATCATGCGCGAGGGCCGCGCTATTACAGGCAAGCCGAAAAGCGCCGTCATCGCCTATGAATTGACCCAGTAACCCAAACAGGGAGCAGCTCAATGACGATGACTAAAAAGAGAGTACTGGTTACCGGGGCCTGCGGCACCATTGGCGCCGAACTCGTCACCCAACTGCTTGAAAACCACGATGTCGGGGAGCTGGTTGCCCTGGATAACAACGAAAGCAAGTTGTTCCTACTGGAAGAGCGGTTTGCCGGGCACTCGCAGGCCGGCTTTTTTCTGGCCGATGTCCGCGACCGGGCCAAGCTCTCACGCCAGATGCGCGGCATTGACCTGGTCTTTCACACCGCGGCCTTCAAGCATGTGCTGGCCTGTGAAAAATCCCCTTTTGAGGCCGTCCAGACCAACATCCTGGGCGTTCAAAATGTTATTCAGGCCGCCACCGAGCAGAATGTCGGCCGGGCTATTTTCACCAGTTCGGACAAGGCCGTCAACCCCACCAATGTCATGGGCACGTCCAAGCTGATGGGTGAGCGGCTGATGACCGCCGCCAACAGCAACCTGCGCCAGCAGCAGGGTCCCATCTTCTCGTCCACCCGGTTCGGCAATGTGCTGGGTTCCAGTGGTTCGGTCGTGTCCGTCTTTAGAGAACAAATCCGCAAAGGCAACCCCATCACCCTGACAGATCCCGGGATGACCCGGTTTGTCATGAGCATTCAGGAAGCGGTTCACCTGGTTCTTGATTCTGCCGATTATGCCTGCGGCGGGGAGGTCTTTATCACCAAAATGCCGGTCATTCGGATCGTCGACCTGGCCCGGGTAATGATCCGTGAACTGGCAGGACAGTTTGGCCATGATCCCGAAAAAATTGAAATCAAAACCATCGGGGTCAAACCCGGTGAGAAAATGTTCGAAGAACTTCTCAATGACGAAGAAACCCGCCGGACATGGGAACTTGAGCGCTACTTTGTAACCCTGCCGGCATTCAAGAATATCTATCGCGATATTCACTATGCGTATGCAGGCATCGTTACCCGGGAAGTAAAAGATCCTTATCACTCCGGCCGCGAGGAACCCCTGTCCGAAGCGGAGCTGACCGATTTTCTGCGCCGGAACAGACTGCTGGAAGCGGCCGACCCGGCATAAGCCGTTCGTTTTGAAGCCCGGCCGGCTTTGGTTACGCCTGAAAAGGCTATCTTTTATTGAACGGCTTAAATGCGACATTCGAATATCGAAACAAATCTTAAATTCGAATGCTCAAAACCATCAACATTACACTCATTTCATATTGGCGAATTTGTTTTGAACATTAATATTTTGGGACTTCGAGCTTGTTTCATATTTCGATATTCGTGCTTCTGATTTTAATCACTTTATTTCTACAGCACCATCGATGTCTTACCTGGCCCAAAGGATCAGGTTTTCCGTGACTATATAAAACAAGGCCCCTATGAAAATACTGGTTCTCGGAGGCGATGGATATTTGGGCTGGCCGACAGCGATGCACCTGTCCGCCCACGGCCACACCGTGGCAGTGGCCGACAACTACCTGCGACGGCGCCTGTGCCGCGAAGAAGATGTTGACCCGCTCTACGCGGTGCCGGACCTCGAAGAGCGCATCGTCACCTGGCAGGCTGTCTCCGGGCACAGCATACAGCCGTATATCGGAGACCTGAAAGAGTGGGCCTTTATCAGCAAGGTGTTTGCCGATTTCGCCCCGGATGCCGTCGTGCACTACGCCGAACAGCCGGCCGCACCCTACTCGATGCTCAACCGGCAGGCCGCCACCCTGACCCTGGAAAACAACCTGCTGGTAACCGCCAATACCATCTTTGCCGTTCGGGAATTCTGCCCCGGCGCCCACATCGTCAAACTGGGTACCATGGGTGAATACGGCACTCCTGACATCGACATCGAAGAAGGCTGGCTGGATGTCGAACACAACGGCCGCAACCAGAAATTTCTCTTCCCGCGCCAGGCCGGCAGCCTCTATCATACCACCAAGATCATGGACACCGATCTTTTGTGGTTCTACGTGCGGGTATGGGATCTGCGGGTCACCGATCTCATGCAGGGCCCGGTCTACGGCATCTTTACATACGAAAGCGATCGCCATGAAAAACTGCTGCCCTTTTTCAACTATGATGAATTGTTCGGCACGGTTTTAAACCGCTTTGTGGTTCAAGCCGTTGCCGGTATCCCGCTGACGGTATACGGCAAGGGCGGGCAGACCCGCGGCTACCTGAACATCAGGGACACCCTGAACTGCGTCCGGCTGGCGCTTGAAAATCCGGCCTCTGAAGGCGAGCTGCGGATTTTCAATCAGTTTACGGAAACGTTCTCCGTGAACGAACTGGCGGAGAAAGTTCAAGGCGCCGGCAGCTCTATGGGGCTGGATGTCAGGATTCAACACCTGGAAAACCCCCGGATGGAAGCCGAGGAGCATTACTACAATCCCAAACATACCGGCCTGCTCGACCTGGGGCTGGAGCCGACCTTTTTGACGGAAGACGTGCTGCGCGACATGTTGGAATTTGTTGCCGGGCACCGGGATAAAATAGTGGCGGATCGGATTTTCCGCAAAACAACCTGGAAATAGATTAAGCACATGTCAAATCTACGATTATTAGGATTGGCCTTCGGTATCATTGGCTTGATATCAACGTTTTTGTTTTTCCGGGGACCGAAATGGAACCGGTTCAACTTCATCCTCCTGTCCCTGTTCAACCTGGTCTTGATTGTAGTCACCGTAAATCCCGATTCGATCAATTTTCTGCGCGACCTTCTGGCGCTGCAGGAGAACCAGCGTGGCCGCCTGTTGGCCCTGCTGATCCTGTCGAATATTTTCTTGCTGTTTTTCACCTTCTATTCGCGATCGCGGATCGAGAATCTCAGGTTCCAATTCGATAAACTCATTCGTCGTATGGGAGTGGTGACCCTCGAAGAAGCGGTTGCGCTGAAAGACGAAATCCGTCCGATTATGGTGGTCATACCGGCCCTCAACGAAGCGGACAACCTGGAAGACCTGCTCAGGGAAATACCCCCTGATATTGACGGTCTCGCGGTGGGGGCGCTGGTGGTGGATGACGGCAGTGAGGATCGCACCAAGGAGGTCGCCGCCGGCCACGGCTCCATGGTGGTTTCGAATCCCATCAACCGGGGCGGAGGCGCAGCCCTGCGCTTAGGGTATGATATCTTGAAAAGGGCTTCCGGCGACATCTGCGTTACCATGGATGCCGACGGCCAGCATCAACCGTCCGAAATTCCCAAACTGGTTGCCCCCTTAATCAAGGGCGAGGCCGACTTCGTGATCGGCTCCCGCATTTTGGGCCAGCGGGAAAAAGACAGCCTCTTCAGGCTGGTCGGTGTATACACGTTCGGTTGGCTGATCAGTTTGCTGCTTGGACAAAAAATAACCGACCCCTCCAGTGGTTTCAGGGCGTTCAAGATGAACAGCACCAGCGCCCTTAACTTGCGCGAGGACCAGTACCACACCAGTGAACTGATTATAGAAGCCATTAAAAAGAACCTGAGAATCAGGGAAGTCCCGGTTGCCATTTTGAAACGTAAATACGGCAAGAGCAAAAAGGGCCGGGATTGGATATACGGCTTGCATTTCGCCAGAACCATAATCAAAACCTGGTGGAGATAGCCTGTGGAAGCCGGTCGGCCGCAAGTCAGCATTGTCATTCTCACCTATAACGGCCGTGGCTTCATGGACGGCTTGCTGACCTCCCTGCGCGGCCAGTCCTATCCGCGTGACCGAATGGAAATCATTGTGGTTGACAATGGCTCGGTGGATGGCACCGCCGACTATATCAAGGACCGCTTCCCCGATATCGACTGCCTGGCGCTTGGTCAAAACCTGGGCTACAGCGCCGGAAACAATAGGGGCTACGCTCGGGCCAGGCACGATCTGATAATATTTCTTAATCAGGACACAGTTTGTCACCGGAACTGGGTGGCGGGCTTGGTGGAACGGATGGAGTCCGATGTGGACCTCGCCGCCTGTGCGGCCAACATCATCCCGATAGAGCCTGCGGATGCAGCCACGATCAATCTTTCCGCAATGGCGGAATTTCTGACGTATTGCGATTTATCCCCTTTTGGATATGGCCGCTATCACCGCAGGAAAGTCGCTTATTTGGATACGCTGCTCGTTTCCGGGTGTGCGTTTATTATCCGGCGCAACATCATTGTCCGCCTGGGTTACTTGTTCGACGAGCACATCCGGATGTACGCCGAGGATACGGATTTATCGCTGCGCATCCTGAATATCAGCAAACGCGTTGGGGCTGTGCAAAATGCCGTTGTATACCACCTGCACGGACCGGAAGAGAACCTGGGATTGGCAGGTGTTCGCAAGGCGGCCCGGGCCATTATGAATCGCGCGTATGCTTTCTTGAAAAACATGAACAGGCTTGACTTTCTCCTGTTTTTCCCTCTGATGGCCATGGGAAGCGGCGGCAAAATCTTTCAACTCGATTTACCCCGATTCCAAAAAATCTTGATGTTTCTGCCTTTCAGTATATTCTCGACCAGCGTTATGCTTGTGTCTCTGCTGGCCAATATCAACCTACTGCTGACAAAGCCCCGACAGTCGTCAGGGGTAACCCTCAAGAAACTGCTCCGGCAGTCCGGGAAATAGCGCTCAGGATATGAAGGCCCACATGTCGAAAACATCCCCAATGCCTGCACACCAGAGTCACTGCCCGCTGTGTAACCGCGATGGTCGTTTGGCTTTTGATATGCCCGCTGCCATTTACGAGCGCCGTTTTTCCGTGCATGCCTGTGATGTTTGCCGAATCGGGTATACTTACCCCTTTCCGTCCGACAACCTGCTGTACGAGATCTATTTCGGAGAATATTGGGCCCGGGAATCGGCCCTGGAAAAAAGAGGACTCCTGGCGTGGGGCGTCCAGACCTTCAATGCGTATCGACTGGGCATCATGATCCGCCCGCTTGTAAAAAAATTAACCGCCGGGATGACTATCCTGGATGTAGGCTGCGGCTCCGGCCAGCTGGCCGTTTATCTGCAGAGCTGCGGTTTTAAGGTCGAAGTAAACGATATCGACGCTGAACTATTAGCGGAAATAGAAACGCGGCACGGCATTCGCGGGTATTGCGGCGACCTTGCCGAGATCGATTTCCAACACCAATATGACGCCATTATCTTCAACAATGTGTTGGAGCATCTGCGTGCGCCGCTACCGATAATCGAATCAGCTGCGGGGTTATTGAAAAACGATGGCCTTATTTTTATTGAAGTTCCCAACTGGGAGAGCACTCAGTTGCAGGTGTTCAAGGCCAGGTGGTATCACCTGGCCATACCGCAGCACCTTTACCATTTTTCCCCGACCGGCCTGGATGGCATTATGCAGCAATATGCGATGAAAAGGGTCTGGTTTTCGACGTTTTCACCACGCACATCGGCTGCCGGCTATGCCGCCAGTTTAAGGCCGGAACTGCAGCCGGTCCGGTTGCGGCAGACCTGGTCAAAACCAAAAATCCTGTTATACTTGACCCTGCAACTGTTGGCCCTGCCGCTGGTGGGCATTGAGTCCTTCCTTGGCAAGGGCGCGGTTGTGCGGGCTATGTATCGGAAAACAACCCCCGTATAGCCATGTCGAAAAGAAAGAAGACATATAACTTTTTGATCCGCCTGCTTGGTCCGGCAATCTTTCTGTTTATACTGTGCTACTATATCGATCTGGAAAAACTGGAACAGATATTAGACCTCATTAGATATGATTATTTCCTGATGGGTGCCCTGGTCGTGCCGATCATTATTGCCATCCGTAGTGTGCGCTGGCAGCGTATCCTTCAGGTTTTCAATATCAAGCAGTCCATCTGGAAGTGCTTTCAATATATCTTCGTAGAGATGGTTGCCATTTCAGTTATATCAGCCGCCGGGACCTTAATCAAAGTTTTCTACCTGCGCCGCAATGGACACCGTCTGCTTAAATCCACATTGGCCGTTGTCACGGACAAAGTGTTTGACTATATGCTTCCCCTGCTGTTCGGACTGGTAAGCAGTTTTATCTTCGCCGTGCAGGTGCACCCCAATATGGGATTGATTGCCCTGCTAGTTGTTACCGGCGCCATGTACAAACCCCTGCAGGTACTCAACGTACGTATCCTGCCCCGGATGATACCTGCTTCATTGAAATTGAAAATGCAGGCTAAAAACTGGCATTTTGAAAAGAGCCACCAGCAAATCGTGCGAGCCCTTGATTTTCCCGCCTATACGCTTTCCGTGGCAGGTTTTTTACTCTATTTTCTCTGTGTGCATATGCTGAACCTGGGCCTGGGTATTGATCTGAGTTACAGCCAGATCATCCTCGTCATGGTAATTACATCCCTGATCGCGGCGCTGCCCATTTCTTTTCTCGGAATCGGGACCCGCGACATTGCCCTGATAACAGTTTTCAGCTGGTTCGAGCGCTCCGCCGAACAGGCCGTCTCCCTCTCCCTGGCCCTTTTGCTGTTAAGGCTTGTGATCATGCTGATGGGATCGTTCTTTTGGTACCTGGATCCACCGCCTTTTGTGGCCGTCAAAGGAGGGGACGTGATGGACGTGAAAAAACGCCCGAAAACAGGATAAATATATGAACGTGGTGTCCCGATTCTATTAGGATCGATTAAGCGTATGCAAATTACCCCCAATCAAAACAGCTCATCCGGCAAATTTGATAGTTGGCCGCATCTCGGCCGGCATGGCTGGGGGCCCCACCTGCTATTGATCTTTATCCTTGCTGCGGCAACGGCCCTGATCTATTCCAATAGTCTGAAAAGTCCCTTTATCCTGGATGACATCGGCAATATCACCGAAAACAGACATATCCGTGTCACAGAACTATCTGTGGGCGCATTTATCAATCTGATCCAGGAATGCCCGGTCCGACCGGTTCCCATGGCCACTTTTGCACTGAATTACTATTTCGGAGGTTATGATACTTTCGGATATCATCTGGTGAACATCATTGTTCATGCCCTAAATGGGATTCTGCTGTACATTCTGGTATTCATTACCCTGAATATCAGCCGCAAGCAGTCATCCGGAGTGCTCAGGCCACCGGAAGTACCGGCTGCCTTCATCGCATTTGCGGCCGCCCTGCTTTGGACGGTCCATCCGGTCAACACCCAGTCGGTGACTTATATCGTCCAAAGGATGAACAGCATGACGGCCATGTGCTCTTTGATGGCTCTGCTGGGCTACATTGCCGCCCGCATAACGTTGCGTCCTAAAAAGGGCGCACTCTGGATGGCGGCTGCTATATCCGCCTGGCTTCTGGCTCTCGGCAGCAAGGAAACCGCTGCGGTCCTCCCTTTTGTAGTCCTACTCTATGAGTGGTATTTTTTCAGGGATTTGAGTCCCGATTGGCTGAAAGACAAGTGGAAGTATTTTGCCCTGGTGGCGCTGATTTTTGTGGTTCTAGCGTTTGTCTTCCTGGGGCCCGCCCCACTGGAAAAGCTAAGCGCCTTGCGCGATTTCTCAGAAGCCCGGTTCACCCTGGGGGAGCGCGTTCTCACCCAATCAAGAGTTGTGGTCCACTACCTGAGCCTCTTTTTCTATCCCCATCCTTCGCGGCTTAATCTCGACTATGATTTCCCGATCTCGCATAGCCTTTTTGACCCCCTCACAACCTTGTTATCCGTGTTATTTCTGAGCGCCCTTTTAGGTGTTGGATTGGCTACAGCCCGCAACCACCGGCTGCTCTCTTTTTGTATTTTCTGGTACTTTTTGAATCTTGCCATCGAGTCTTCCGTTATTCCACTGGCTATCATATTCGAACATCGGACCTATCTGCCTTTCATGGGCCTGGCACTTACACTCATCCTGATTATTGAGAAAGCCTTACGGCCGAACCTGTTAAGAGCCGCTGTGCTTCTTGTGGCGGTTGGTATATGTGCAGTGTGGACCCATGAACGCAACCAGGTATGGCAAAACCGGCTTACCCTGTGGCAAGACGCGGTCGCTAAATCTCCCGGCAAGGCCCGGCCACACAATAATCTGGGACTGGCCCAGTTAGACCTTGGCCGTTTTGATGAAGCCATCGCGCAGTTTAAATCCGTCCTGGCCATTGAACCGGAACATATAGAGGCTTTGAACAGTCTGGGCTTGGCCTTGCAGCACAAGAACCTGACCATCAGGGCCATCCACTATTTCAAAACAGCTTTGGTCCATGCCCCCCTGGATGCCATGACATTGAACAACCTGGGCGCGGCCTACATGAAACTTAATGAGATTGACCCGGCTATAGAGCAATTTGAGCATGCGCTGCGTATCGACGCTGCTATGTCGCCTGCGCATACCAATCTGGGGATCGCTCTCATCCAGAAAGGAGACTTTATAGCGGGCGTAAAGCATCTGGAAAAGGGCGTTGTCCTGGATCCCGAAAACGAAAACGCCCGAACCAACTTGAATCATGCAAAGATTTTAAAGAAACAGATAGAAGACCAAATTGTGGAGCTTCAAGCCGCGGCCCGGCAAGAGCCCGTTAATATCCAGCACCATATCGATCTGTCCAGGCTGCACAAATCAATAGGCAACCATACCCTCGCTATCGACGCACTCAATCGAGCGCTCAACATTGAACCGGGTTCTGACATTTTGCTAAACGATCTCGGCAATCTCTACCTTTCGTTGAAGCACTATTCTGAGGCGCAGGAAGTGTTTATGACGCACTTGAAACAGGCACCGGATTTTTCCCTGCCATACTTCAATTTAGCGCGCTGGCATGCGAAACAGGGACTACAATCGGAAGCCCTCGTCTGGCTGGCGAAGGCCATTGGGCGGGGTTATACCAACTGGGAGCAAATTGAATCAGATCCTGATTTAGAGGCTATCCGGGAGTCTAAGGAATACTCGAAATTGATTGAGGCGCGGGGAAGAAAATAAGGCTAATAGGGCACGCATTAGAATGAAACTTGCGACTATCTGCCGGATAGCAATTATCAAGGCTATAATAGCAATAAAGATCGTCATGAACACGGCATTTGAGTTGGCACTTTGACTTGATGGAGTCTATTCTGCCAAAGCAGTACGGCGCCAGAAGCAAGAAGAGTCCCTCTGTAAAAAGGTGGTACTTCTTTTGTTGGGGATTCTTCGTCCCTGCTCTTTTCAGAATGACGAGCTATACGTGCGACTATTATCGGACAGCAAGAGCGAGGCTTTGGGGGATAAATACAATGTGATCAATTTGGGTTTGTTTAATTAACACTTAAGCTTTAAAACAAAAAACCCGGGGCAATGGCCCCGGGTTTTTAATTTCAACAGAACTACTAAGTCAGAGACTTAGAAGTTGATCTGCCATTTGGCACCGAAGTAAGTAGTTTCGGTCTGTTCGGTGGTGCCAATAACGCCGCCTGCATTCTTGATGTCATCGCCACTGATGATACCAAACTCGGGAACGACAAAGACGCCCGGAGCCATATTGATGACGCAGTTGATGTAGTAAGAGAAGGCAGTGTCTTCTTGCTTTGCACCAATGTACTGAACTTCAGAGCTGACATAACCGTAGCCACCTTCGATGGTGAACATGTCGCTGGCTTTGAAACCAACTACTGCGGCGTAACCCATACTGTCGTTGTCAACGATCTTGCCAGAGGCGTCAACAATAGCGTTACTGGCAGTAGCCATGGCGATACCCATGTTACCGAGGTTGGTACCACCCATGAAGTTGGCCGCTACGTAAGCGGGACCGAAGTTCACTTTACCGCCGAGACCATATACCAGAGAGTCAACAGATTCCTGAGAAGTAGCGGTAGGTATACCCGTGGTGAAGTCATAGGAGGCCCATCCGAGGTAAGGTTTTACACTGAACATATCGGTGGCAAACTTGTAGGACAGAACGATCTGCGGCAGAGTAGTATCAACGCCAACAGCAGTAGAAACGGTGGTACCACCAGCGGTGTTAGCCAGAGTGAGCTGGGTCACCGGGGTAACGAAGGCAACATCGAAACCGCCGAAGGTCAGGCGGATCTGGCCGCGACGTCCGTGATACGCCATACCTTGGAACAGCAGGTCGTTGTCAGCGGCTACTACCTGATTGGAGTAGAACTCAGCAATCGGGGTGTAGGTCTGGCCAATGAGCAGCGTACCAGCACCGAAATTCCAGGTACCGTAAAGTTTACGAAGGTTAGGACCGGAACCGTATTCGAAACCACCGCCTACATCACCGGCGGAAACGGTTGCGCCAATACGGGCATTGCCCTGCAGGGCCCATTGGGTGTCAGTGTCGGATTCAACCCTAGCGACCTTGGTGTCAACGTCATTGGAGAAGGTAGCAAAACGAGCGCTGCCGTAGAAGTTCCAGTCAGCGGCCATCGTGGGCGCGGTAAACGCGAAAACCATGGCTACTGCCAGGGCGCATACAAATAATTTCTTCATCTTTTAATTCCTCCTTAATGGATTAATTGTCGTCATGACGATAGAACAATATATAACCTGATAATACGTGTACCGGCCGGTTGCTGCCGACCCCGAATCACCTCCTTTTCAGGCAGATGGGCTTCGTTCCTAAGAAGCCCATGCAGCCAAAGTCATACAATTATACATAATAACGACACTCTTTTACCAACCCGACTATTAAAAGTCAAGGTTTTTCTATGATTTGTCCATTCTGTGACTCCCTGATAATTCTGGATATTTTAAAGTGTCATCCGCGCTTGCCTGTCTGGGCATGACATCATGATCTGATAGATAAAACAAGCACTAAAAATCTCGAATCGAACCTTGTCCGATCCAACTATCTAAAATGCATCGCGATAGCTTCAAAAAATGTTGCTGCGGCTTCAAAGCCAACAGATCCCAAGACACGAACATCCATTTTTCTCAGTACTGATGGGGGTTCGCGAAGAAATGAAAAGATCGGATCTGTCAGATTGAACTGCTTGCTGGTTGCATCGCTCCAAAATTTCAATCCAGAGGTGATATTCCGAACGTTAAAGCAGCGCGTCTTCGGATTATGCCTCCAGAAATCCCTTTAAAACCCGTATCCAGATTTACCTGAACGTTAAGATTGCCCTTTAAAAAATACGGCATTCATGCTATGGTTACGTGATAATTCAGACGCTGAATATCAATTATTTAATAAATCTATTTAAATTCGGGAACGACAAATCCAGATGCGCCTAAAGTTCAACCTACGGATACACTGCTTCTTCTTTACTTTCTTCTTTATATTCCTATCCTCGCCCGTCATGGCAACCGACCTGAAACAGGTCTTGATTCTCCCTTTTACCATAAATGCCGAAAAGGACCTCGCTTACCTGAACCGGGGCATGGTGTCCATGCTCTCTTCGCGGTTGTACCAGCAGGACCGGGTCGCGACCCTCACCGGCACAAAAAGTGCTCCCAACCAGGCGGCCGCCCTGAAGATGGCCGCCGACAGCAATGCCGACTATGTCGTCTTCGGCAGCATCACGGTGTTCGGCAAGAGTGTCAGCACCGACCTGAAGCTGCTTGACGTCGAGAACGAAACCACCGCCATTGCTTTCAGTCGGGCCGGAACCAAGAAGGGCGCCGTCATTTCCCATATCGATCAGTTCGCCGCCCAGGCCAAGCCTGTGCTATTGGGCAGCGGGGCGCCTCCGTCGGCCGCGGCGCCAGCGCCTCCAACGCCGGTACCCGTTGTGGTTCCGGTCACACCCCAGCCGGCGGCACCGACTCCCGCAGTACCCGCCGCAGCACCGGCGGCAGCGGCGCCTGCACGTCCTCCGGAGTGGAAGAGTGAGCGGTTTAGAAAGGGGATCATATCGATAGCCGCCGGCGATATCGACCAGGACGGGAAAATCGAAGTGGTGATGGCCACTAGACGCGATGTCCTGGTTCGCCGCTATGTAAAAGACCGTCTCGTTACGGTAGCCGAATCGAAGGGCTCCCGGCACTTGACCCTGATGGGTGTCGATGTGCTTGATCTCAATAAAAACGGCCGTCCTGAAATTTTCGTCACCTGCCGGTTGGCCGACGGCGAACTTCGTTCCTACGTCCTGGAGTGGATCAACGGAACCCTGGTGAAAATCGCCGACAACCAGAATTGGTATATTCGGGCCCTCCGCATCCCGGGTCAGGGCAAGCTCCTGCTGGGCCAGAAACGGGGCACCATCATGCGCGGCGGTAATTTTGCCTCCCTGAACGAGCCCACGGAACTGTTTTTAGCAGGTATTTATACCTTGCGCTGGCAGGGCGACAAACTGGTCCCGGCCCAGCGGCAGGAACTGCCCAGAGATGTAAAAGTGTATGGCTTTACCTGGGGGGATATTCGCGGCAAAGGTCAGGACCAGGTGGTGATGCTCACGGACAGTTACCGCCTGCGGGTACTGGACCGCGGCGGCCGTAAGGAGTGGACCAGTTCAGCAAAATATGGCGGCAATGCCCTGTTTATCGAATATAAAACCGGCGCGGACATTTCGGAAGTGGGCCGCTACTACCTGCCGCAGCGGGTCCATCTCGAAGACCTGGAGGGTGACGGCAAACTTGAAACCATCGTCGTTAAAAACAGAGATTCGGCCCGCAATCTGGTCGGGCGGGTTAAATCATATAAGCAAGGAACGGTGGCCTGTCTTGACTGGGATGTGGTCGCTTTGAAGGAAAAGTGGACAGCTGAAACCGCAGCCGGTTATGTGAGCGACGTGGCCGTGGCGGACATGGACGGCGACGGCGCCCGGGATCTGGTCTTTGCGGTGGTTGGATCCGGCGATCTGCTGGAATTCGAAAAAACGTCGTCTTACTTGACGATAAAGTGGAATGAATCAAAGACGGTTGGCAAGGCCCCATAGGCACGCCGGTGGGGCGCGTGATGAAAGGTGTTGAATTTGTGCATCCGGCTGGGCTATAGTCAGCCAGAGCACACCTTAGCTATAAGATCACTCGGGCACCAACCAAAAAACATACGATTTAATCCAGGGCAGTCTCCAGCCTGGCAACCGGAAACGGTCATTTGAACTGCACCAAGGAGTTTACACTGATCCTGCCGCCCGCAGGACTTGATTGCGGCAGGGTGCATTCAAGTAGCATTGGGGAAAATCTTCAAACCGCACAAGCGGATAGACCACCGGGGGGAGGTGATACAAAAGAAGATTTGTTGGGGGAAAAAGCACAACCCTTTTGTAGTTAGTAATTATTCAAGGAGGAAAACAGAGGAAGAAATGCTTGTTAGCAACCATGGTCATCGGCCTTGCCTTGCTCTGCGCGGCTCCGGTCATGGCGTTGGATGTCGACTTCTCGGGTGAGTTCCGCCTGAGGGGCGTAAACCACGACAACATCGCCCTGTCCGATCCCAAGTCTGCGTCCCAGGCCTGGTATGATACCCGGGCCCGGATTAAGACCATGTTCAAGGTCAATGACAACATCTCATTTATTACTCGTTTTGATGCGCTGGACAACCGCAAGTTCGGTTCTCAAAACACCAGTACGACCTTGCCTAATTATCAAGACTATGATGAATTTGAGTTCGATATCGCCTATGCCATTGTCAAGACGCCCTATGGCGCTTTCCTTGGCGGCCGGATGATCGGTTCCCAATGGGGCCCGTCCCCGCAGGGCGACAGCAACCTGAAAGGTAAGGATCGTATCCTCTGGTATGTGCCCATCGACAAGCTGTCTTTCGGGGCTTACGCGGAAAAGCAGTTCGAACAGGACTCAAACGGATATAACACAACTGCTGACGGGGACAACGACAAGTACACCGCGTTCATCCAGCATAAGGGTGAAAACCTGCAGCTTGGTCTGCTGGCCTCGTTGTATGACTATCGATCGTTTCCGACGATGCGGGATTTGTATCGTTTCAAAAAGACCTACAATGATTATATCACAGCGCAGTCGGCCGCCCAGACTACTGGTTTGACATTGGCAGGCGCCAGAGCTCAAACCTACGCGGCCTTGGTCGGTTCGGGCTTTACGACGGCTGCGGCCGCTTCGGTCACCGAGAACGCCCTGCAGGGTGGTGTCGGCGGCTTGGACGGTGGTGGTTCCATGGATACCACGGCCGCCCTCCTGGCCCCTTCGGTTCACTCGTACTACACAGCTGATGTCTCGGCCCAAGGCACGCTGGCCACCTCAGCATCCGCTGCTAATGCCGGTTTCCCCAACGTCGAAGCCAAGGCCTACATTCTCGATCCTTACGTGTCGGGAAATTTCGGGCCTTTCAGCTACTTCGCTGAAGCGATCTACGCCTTTGGCGATGCGGATTATGTGGATCCGAATGCCACGAATATTCTGGTCAACAATCAGAATATCGATGTGGATGCCCTCATGTATCATCTGGAAGGGAAATACAAATTCGGACCGGCAGCTGTCCGCGCCGGGTACTGGTACATGTCGGGTGACGACAACACCGATGACAACAAGATGCAGGCCATCGGTTACATCGAGAACAACCGTGATATGGACATCCTGATGATCCTGACCGGTAACCCTGAAGAACTGGGCACCTTCAACACCCTGGGCGGCCTGGGTAACTTTTCGGCCGACACCACCAACCTGGTCAACGGCCAGGGTACCCTGGCGACGGCCGGTGCTAAGATTATCTATGCCGGGATAGGCTGGCAGGCGATGGACAACCTCCATCTTGACTTTGCCTTTGGCAATGCCAAGGCCGACAAACCGCCGGGAATCAATTATTACAACTGGAACACCGGTACCAACTTTACCACCGAGTGAAGCGAAGAAGTTGGCAACGAATACGACTTCACTCTTAAATGGACGCCCATGGAGAATTTGGAGTACAAGATCAGGGGCGGGTACCTGGATGCCGGCGACTTCTGGAAACAGGGGAGCGCAACAGCCAAGATCGACAACATGTACACCCTGTTTCACGCGCTGACCATCACGTTCTAAACGTTACCCAGAAGCGCAAAGCAGTAAACGAAAGCCCCGAACCTTAATGGTTCGGGGCTTTTTGTTTGCAGGGAGCATGGAGCATAGCGTTAAACCTCAACCGAATATGCTCTAACATATGCTTGCAATCAAACTATGGGCTTCCGCCCCTACCCTATGCGCACTGCTCTCTGCACTATGCATTTGGTTTTGGGTCGGATCACACGATTCGTTTGAACAATTTTTCCAGTTCTTTCACCGACCATTTGATCCAGGTGGGGCGGCCGTGGGGGCAGTGGGAAGGGTTTTCACAGCCGTCAAGCTGCCGCAAGAGGGTCTTAGATTGTTCCAGGGTCAACGCCTGGTTTGCACGGATGACACTGTGGCAGGCCATGAGCTCGATGCTGGGGTCGAGTATCCGGCCGGGATCATCGGGAATCCCGACGGCGACATATTTTTCGACTATTTCGCGGACCAAAGGAGCGGCCTCGGCCCGGGCCAGCAAAGCCGGTACGGAACTGATGACATACGCATTGGTCCCAAATGGTTCGATTTCAAACCCGATCTGCGCAAGCGCGGACAGCAATTTTTCCAGAGCGGCCGCCTCCCGGTACCCCAGTTCAAGAGTTTCCGGCATCAAAAGCCTCTGGGCCGGCGCCTGTGTCTCGGCGACCGCCCTTTTCAACGCTTCGAAGGCTACCCGTTCATGGGCGGCATGCTGGTCAATCAATACAAGGCCCCGTGCAGATTCACACACGATGTAAGTATCATAGAACTGCCCAATAATTTTGAGCTCTGAAAAGGGGTGTGACGCCCACAGTTGCTCCGGTTCCTGGAACGCCCAGTTATCTCTGGATGGATCTGCGCGCTCAACATTCGGCGAAGGCAGACTCTCCGTCTCAGTATCATTTGTCTTAGCTTGCAGTTCTGGAACAAGTGAGGTAGGAGAGGCCGACTTATCACCCGAGGCCACATTGTCTACGGCTATGCGGGGCTCAAACGTCGGCGTATTTCCGGAGTGACTTTTTTCGCTAACACCAAGAGGCGGTGCGGAGGCCGGGACGTATTCCCACCCAGAGCGGTCCGCCGCCTGCAAAGCAGTCGCTACTGCTTTCTCGATAGCGGCATGCACTCCGCTTTGATTTGAGAATCGGACCTCATGCTTGGTGGGATGGACGTTGACGTCCACCTGGTCCGGCGGTACTTTGACGAACAATGCCGCAACGGGAAAACGGCCCTTCATGAGTCGACCTGCAAAACAGGCCATCACCGCATGCCGGATCACCCGATCCTTCACAAAACGGTTATTTACATAAATATAGATGCCTTGGGACGTGCTCCGGGTGTTGTGCCCGGATAAAATCCAGCCGGTGACCATAACCCCGGGACCGGAACCGTCTACCGATAGCAAGTCCTCACTGAGTCCCGTCCCAAGGACATCGGCCACTCGCAGGGCAGGATCGGAAGAGGCCGACCACTCCTTGACCGCCTTGCCATTATGCCGCAACTGGAAACGTACGTCGGGCCGCCCCATAGCTATGCGGGCCAATGTGTCGGCCACGTGCCCCATTTCAGTGGGCACGGTTTTTAAAAATTTACGCCGGGCCGGTGTATTGAAAAATATCTGCCTGACCGTAATCATGGTCCCCAACGGCGCCCCCACCTCTTCGACCGCGCGTATCTTCCCGCCATCCACGAATATCCGGGTGCCGATATCCGCAGCAGCCTGCCGGGTAATCAGCTCGAATTTTGATACCGCCGCGATGCTAGGCAGCGCTTCACCCCGGAATCCCAGGGTGTTGATCGCAAAGAGATCCTGGTCCGTGAAGATTTTGCTGGTCGCATACCGCTCCAGCGACAGCAATGCGTCATCACGGTTCATGCCCTCGCCGTTATCGGCTACGCGTATCAAAGACCGCCCGCCGCCCTTCACTTCGACGGTAATCCGGTCGCTGTTCGCATCCAGGGCATTTTCCACCAGCTCCTTGACCACCGATGCCGGTCGTTCCACCACTTCGCCGGCGGCGATCTTGTTGGACAGGTTTTCGGGTAGGATTCTTATCTTAGACATGGCGTATTAATTCCGATTAATGTGCATCACAAGGATAAGAAGCGGATGGGCAATAACCAAAAACACAAAGACCGTATTCTCGCGCAGAGACGCAGAGGCGCAGAGAAAATCAAAAACAGAAGTTGGGGCGCTTTCGCGCGAAAATCAAAGACCAGTAATCCTATTTGGTTTGGGGTGTCTCCCGCGAAGCGGGACCTAATTATGGTTTTCTCTGCGCCTCTGCGTCTCTGCGCGAGATAAAGATTTTGACCTTGTTTTAAAACGAAGCCAACAGGCATAAAGCTTACTGCAATAATATGGCTATTGGTCTTCGTAGTTTTCAGCCCGTGATAGATAAACCTCATCTTTGGGCGACAGGTTGAAACGCACGCCGGCCTTTTCGATCAAGCTCTGCAAAGAGGCCTCCGGGTTCTCTTTGCGCTGTTCGGAAATCCACTTGACAGCATTCCGCAAATGATCACCCTGCGGTTGAATGCCCATATTTAGCTCCTTTTCCTTTGAAAAGTATCGTTCGATTTTCTCGCAATGGCAATTATGACACCCTTTTTAAAGGTAAAACCTTAAAACCTGTATCTCGCGCAGAGACGCTGAGCCGCTGAGAAAACCTAAGATTTATTCCGGCTTCGCCGGTTGGACCGTAAACCGGGGCCAAAGGAGTTTTGATTTTTCTCGCGCGGTAGCGCGATCCCATTTTACTGTTGTTTTTCTCTGCGCCTCAGCGTCTCTGCGCGAGGGAATAGGTTTTGACTTTGATTTTAGAGGACCGGTTTTTGTTTATGAAACTCGGTGGTCTGTTCGAAATTATACGCCACCTTCAACAGTGTTTCCTCCGCGAAGTGGGGCCCGAGAATCTGGAGGCCGATCGGCAGCCCTGCTTGCGAAAACCCGCAGGGCACCGACATACCCGGAATCCCGGCCAGGTTGGCGGAGAGGGTGAAAATGTCGGAAAGATACATCTTCAGTGGATCGTCTGTGTTTTCCCCGATCTTAAACGCCGGTTCCGGTGCCACCGGTGACAGAATCACATCGCAGGTTTCAAACGCGTTCTGGAAATCCCGCGCAATCAGGGTCCGCACCTGAGACGCTTTGCCGTAATAGGCATCGTAGTAACCGGCGGACAGGCAGTATGTACCGATAATGACCCGCCTTTGCACCTCGGCCCCGAAACCGGCGGACCGGGTCGCTCGATACATGGGGATCAGACTGTCGGCGCCCGTATCCCGGAACCCGTATTTGACCCCGTCGTAGCGGGCAAGATTGGAGCTGGCCTCGCAGGGGGCAATCACATAATAGACAGCCACGCAGTGCTCCGTGTTGGGCAGGGACACCTCGACACATTCCACGCCGAGATCCTCAAGTGTGGCAATGGCCGCTTTGATCGCCGCCGCCACTTCCGGGTCCAACCCTTCCTTATCTGTATATTCTCTGGGAATCCCGGCCCGGATCCCTTTTAAGCCCGCTTTGAGGGCGGCGGTGTAATCCGGCACATCCCGTGGCACGGAAGTGGAATCCCTGGGATCATACCCGCTGACCGCATTCAGCAGTAGGGCGCAATCACGGGTATCTTTGGATAGCGGACCGATCTGGTCCAGCGAAGAGGCAAATGCCACCAGGCCGAAGCGCGACACCCTTCCGTAGGTAGGCTTCATCCCGACCACCCCGCAGTGCGAAGCGGGCTGCCGGATGGAACCGCCCGTATCCGAACCGAGGGCCCCCAGACACATGTCGGCGGCCACGGCGGCCGCGGACCCTCCGCTGGAACCGCCTGGAATCCTTTCCAGGTCCCAGGGATTATATGTAGCTTGCAGGGCGGAATGTCCCGTCGATGACCCCATGGCAAACTCGTCCATGTTCAGCTTGCCAACGGTCACCGCTCCGGCACTGTTTAATTTATCGACAACAGTGGCATTGTAGGGCGGCACAAAATTCTCCAATATTCTGGATGCACAGGTTGTCGGGATACCCCGGGTGCACATCAGATCCTTGATGCCCAGGGGAATGCCTGTCAACGGGGTAATCTCACCTGCGGTGATTGCCTGATCGGCATTGGCAGCTGCCTTCAGGGCCTGTTCACCGGCAACGGTGATATAGGCGCCTACTTTGTCATCCACCGCCGCAATCTGGTCCAGAACCGCCTGGGTCAGTTCCACGCTGGATATCTCTTTATTCCTCAAAAGGTCATGGGCCGCATGGATGGTCAGTTCATTTAGTTCCATTGGTTTCCACCTTGGTTTACTCTTAAAACATAAAACTTAAGACGAGCAGCATTAGATCACTTTTGGTACCGTGAAGGCCCCATCTTCTTCATCCGGTGCATTTGCCAGCGCCCGATCCCGTTCCAGGTGCTCTTGCAGTTCATCTTCCCTGAACGCATTGGTCAGTGAAATGGCGTGGGACGTTCCCGGTACACCTTCCGTATCGACATTCTTCAGGGTATCCACATAGTTGAGGATCGTCGAAATCTGCTGCGCAAAAGGCTCGATGGCGGCGTCATCAATATCCAGCCTGGCCAGCGCAGCCACCTTCAGAACTTCATCTTTGGAAATTTTCATTATTGATTTCCTTTCAACTTGACAACAAAAGCAAAACCATTATCTCGCGCAAAGACGCAGGGGCGCAGAGAAAATCACCCCCCAATCTTGCGCGCCACCGCGCGTAATACAAAGATCAGGATTTTAATTCGGTTAAGGGTTTCCCGGCAAAGCCGGCTAATTACTGGTTTTCTCTGCGTCCCTGCGTTTCTGCGCGATGAACAGATTTTGACCTTCACCTTCTTACAGAGAAAACCCGTGTAATCCGTGTCAAAATTTGAGTTTGTCCTATTTGTTCACCAGAATCGGCTTCCGGCCTTCTGATTTCAGTTGCTTCATAACGGGCGCAGCCTCCTTCTTGTCCCCGAACGCCCCAATGCGAACTCGGTGCCAAACCCCTTTCCCAGGTACAATGGCTGTTATGGCGTAAGCATGGTAGCCGGAGGCTTTAAGCGCCTGTACTGTCCGCTGGGCCAAAACGTGGTCCTTGAGCGACGACACCTGGATGGTAAGCGGTTTGTCGCTGCCGCCCAACTCGCGCAGGGCCTTGTCGGTTTTTACCTGAGGATCTTTTTTAACCGTATTTACAGCTGCCTGTTTCTTCTCAACCTTAGGCTGTGGTGGCGGCTGTTTATTTACCTGAGCTTTGGGTACTGGTGGTGGCGTGGCCTCTACCGGTTTCTTGAGGGCTTCATAGAAACCTGGTTCTACCTTGTAACGGGCCATCTCCGCTTTTTTTTCCTTGGCTTTCAGGGCCTTGATTTCATTTTGAAGCTGTTGGATGTCGAATTTAACCGGAGCAGTGCCCCGCCCAACCAGAACACCCACCGTAAACATGCACCCGGAAATCAGGAAAATAGCCCATAGCCAGCCGTATGATTTTGTTTTTCGGTCTTTTTTCGCACTTTTCGGCATATTCTACAAAGCTTGAAAACCAATTCGCGCCAAAATGTTAATGGCCTATTAAAGTCAAACACATTGATCAAACAAAATCAGGCCCTTTATCTCGCGCAGAGTCGCAAAGACGCCAAGGAAACCATGTTTGGGTCCCGCTTCGCGGGATAATTAAAATAGGTCTATTATTTTTACATGCTGTCAGGTGCACTAACCCCCAGCAACCCCAGGCCGTTGCGGATAACCTTCTGTACGGCCCGAACCAGGTAGAGCCTTCCCGTGGTTAACTGCGAATCATCACCGAGCACCTTGTGCTTATTGTAATACGTATGGAAGGCCGAAGCCAGATCCATGAGGAAATAAGTCACCCGGTGGGGTTCCATGAGGTCGGCGCTGCGAACCAGCGCCTCAGGATAGCGGGCGAGGAGCTTCATCAGGTCAATCTCCTCCGGGGCCTCTATGCTGGAGAGCGCCTCCTTTTCAGGCTCGGCCAAGGGATCAAGCCCTTGCTCCCCGGCCTTGCGTAGAATACTGGCGATCCGGGCATGCACATACTGGACATAGTAGACCGGATTGTCGTTGGTCTTTTGCTTGGCCAGTTCCAGATCAAAATCCAAGGGGCTGTCGGCACTGCGAGTCAGAAAGATAAAGCGGGCAGCATCGGCCCCGACCTCATCCACGACGTCGCTCAAGGTAACGAACTCGCCCGCCCGGGTGGACATGGCCACCGGTTCACCTGCTCTCAGCAAATTGACCAGTTGGACCAGGATGACATCAAATTGCTCTTTTTGATACCCGTGGGCCTGAATGGCGCCGGACACACGGGGAATATACCCGTGGTGATCCGCACCCCAGACATCGATAACCCGCTCAAACCCGCGCTCATACTTTTCCTGGTGATAGGCAATGTCGGATGCAAAATAGGTGGTCTGCCCGTTGCTACGCACTACAACCCGGTCTTTTTCATCACCAAAATCGGTTGTATTGAACCACAGGGCCTCGTCCTTGGCGTAGATTCGGCCGCTGTCTTTGAAAGACGCGATCATCTCATCCACTTTGCCGCTGTCGTACAGGCTTTGCTCGCTGAACCACTGGTCGAAGTTAACACCAAACGTCTCAAGGTCGGCCCGGATGCCGTCCAGAATCTTGCCAGCAGCAAAGCGGGCACAGATCATGATCGCTTCGTCATCCTCAGGGTTGACAAAGTCGGAGCCGTTTTCATCGATGACCTGCTGGGCCAGATCGCGGATATAGACGCCTTGGTAACATTCGTCAGGGAATTCGATTTTTTCACCGGCCAACTCTTTCATCCGGTAATAGACACTACGCCCCAGGGTCTGGATCTGGCGACCGGAATCATTGATATAGTACTCTTTCTGGACATCCCAGCCGCAAATGGCGAGTATGTTGGCGATACTGTCGCCGACGGCCGCGCCGCGACCGTGCCCCACATGCAGCGGCCCGGTTGGATTGGAACTGACAAATTCCACCTGGATTTTACGACTCCGGCCGACATCCGATTCACCATAACGATCATCTTTATGATGTACCTCCTTGAGCACTGGTATCCAGGCCGATTTGTTCAGGAAAAAATTGATGAACCCAGGTCCGGCAATTTCACTCTTTGCCACTAGTTCGCCACGATCATCCAGATGGGCCAGCAGATACTCGGCTATTTTGCGCGGAGCCATCTTCTGCTGTCGGGCCATGGTCATCGCCAGGTTGGTTGAAAAGTCGCCATGATCCTTGACCTTGGGAACTTCCACAACGATTTCCGGAAATTCACTGGATGGAATCGCGCCGGCGGCATAGGCGGCTCGGGCAGCGTTCTGTATCAAAATCTTGAGTTTGGCTTTCATATATTAAGATAGTCCTCTGGTCCAATTCGCTTATAACTAAAAATTTTAATTAATAAAAACTTTTACCCCCCAAGTCAACAAGGATTCCGAACTGTTCGCACCCCAGGGCACCCGGGCCCAAACAGCAGCCGGTAATCCCTACCGGACGGACGCAGATATTCATTTGGGTGACTAGGCAGGCAAATAAAAACGGGCCCTTTGGAGCGTACCTCTTGAATTGGTTGGCTATCTATGGCAGAAGTGTTTCTCTAAGACAGCTTCCGGGTTATCGCCGCCGGAACCGCAGACACTTCAATAATACTCGAACAGTTTCGCTTGATAGGCATATGGAAACCGTAGAGCGACCCGCTGCATCGTTTCTTTCCAGATACAGAATCTGGCTGCTTGTTCTTTTTCTGGTCCTAACCACTTTTGGCGTATATGCCCGCGTCCTTACCCACGATTTCAATAACTTTGACGATCCTGTTTACGTCACTGAAAATTTCATGGTCATTAACGGCCTGACAATAGACAATATTGCCTACGCCTTCAACATCAACGTGGCCAAAAGAGCTTACTGGCACCCGCTAACCTGGCTGTCGCACATGCTTGACTGTGAGCTGTTCGGGGTAAACGCCGGATGGCACCACCTGACCAACCTGTTGTTACACATCGGCAACAGCCTGCTCCTTTTCCTGGTATTCCATGCCATGACCACCAACTTTCTGCCGAGTGCCATCATGGCCATCCTCTTTGCCCTGCACCCCCTCAGTGTCGATTCGGCCGCCTGGATCGCCGAAAGAAAGAACGTCCTGAGCACATTTTTCTGGCTGCTTACCATGTTAACCTATGTGTACTATTCCAGGCAGCCAGGCCCCATCCGGTACCTGGTGGTAATAACAGTATTCATCATGGGGCTGCTCGCCAAGCCAATGCTCGTAACCCTACCATGTGTCCTTCTTCTCATGGACTTCTGGCCCATGAACCGCATGCGTCTTCTGGATATGCCCACCGCGCAGGACCGTTTTTCCGGTGCTTCGCTTGTGCGACTTATCCTGGAGAAGGTGCCCCTGCTGGTCTTTTCCCTGCTGAGCATTGGTCTTTCATCCTATTCGCTTAGACTTCAGGGAATTCTTCTTTCTACAACCTACGTCCCCATGCCGCTGCGGATAGAAAATGCCATTGTATCCTACGTAAAATATCTGTCCAAAATTGTCTGGCCCCAGGACCTGGCTATCTACTACCCATTTCCAGCCCATATTCCTATGTGGCAAGTTGCCGGTGCCGCTCTTTTTCTGATCGGGATCTCATATCTGGTTGTTCGCAGGTTAAAAGCGGCGCCATGGTTGGCCATAGGCTGGTTCTGGTTTCTGGGGACCCTGTTTCCGGTCAGCGGATTGGTGCAGGGCGGATTGTGGCCCGAGATGGCCGACCGGTGGGCCTATGTACCCCAGATAGGCGTTTTTTTATTGGCCGCCTGGCCGGTCGCTGAACTATTAAAGGCCCCCGGACCGTTCGGCAGGCTGTCCGGTATTCTGGCGGGCGGCCTACTGGTAGCCTTGTCGGTGGCAACCTGGATACAGATAGGTTATTGGAAAGACAGCAAAACCCTGTTTACCCACGCTCTATCAGTCACCGGCTCCAACCATCTCGCCCATGGCAACTTGGGGCACGCCTTATATACAGAGGGCCGTTATGAAGAAGCGATCAAGCATTTACAAATTTCCGTCCAGCTTAACCCACGCAGAGAAGTCATGCAACTTTTGCTGGCTGAGTCTTACCAGGAAACCGGACAACTGCAGCCGGCCATTCCCCACTTTGTAAAAGCCATAGAATTGAAGCCCGAAGACCTTTCACCATACACGAAACTGGGCAACATCCTGAAAGAACTTGCCGATAACGAAGGGAAAAGTATGGGCCCCGCCAAGATTTCAAAGTCAACCGCTTTCAATCCGCAGATTCATCAGTCAGTGGAAAAAGCGCTCACCAAAGTCCTGGCCGAAGACCCGCAAAATACCGAACTGCTATTCAATATAGGCAGCTTTTTCGGGGAACAACACAAATACTCCCGGGCAAGAGGATACCTGGAAAAGGCCGCCACCCTGGCCCCTGAAAATGCCCTGGTTAATAACAACCTCGGTATCATCGCCTTCAAACAGGGCCGCAACAAGGCTGCCGAAAAATACCTAGAGAAAGCCCTGACCGCCAACCCGGCACTGACCGACCCTTATAAAAACCTGGGCTTGATATATTCAACGTCCGGTCGGCCTCGCCGGGGGATTGATATGTTCACCAAAGCCCTTGAATTGATCCCTGCAGATAAAGAAATCCGATTGAACCTGGCCAACACCCTAGCCCAGGTCGAACGTTTGCCAGATGCATTGGACCAGTATGCCAAGATCCTGGAAGAAGATCCCGAACATGAAAAGGGACGTAAAGGTTATGAAGAAACCAATCGTTTTTTAACCGCCCTGGATTCAGAGATCGAGCGGACAAGCTCGTTGCTGAAATTCGATCCGGACAGTCCCTCTTTACTTGAAACCCTGGGTGATCTTTACATGAATCGGGGAAGTCCCCAGCAGGCCTTGGCGTACTATATAGAAATCGATCCCCGCTACCGGAAGCAACCTAGCCTCATCAATAAGGCAGCGGTTGCCTATGCTCGCAGCGAAAATTACGCCAAAGCGCTGTCCTATTTTCGACAATTCGTCATGCTTTGGCCTGAGATTCCGGATGGCTACTATAATGTGGCCTGCATGTACGCCCAATTACGAGAAACCGATCAGGCTGTTCAATGGCTAGGGCAGGCCCTGGACAGGGGATACGACCGCTGGGACAAACTGGAAATCGATGAAGATCTGGAGAACATCCACGGTACGCCAGCCTATCAAGAACTATTAAAGAGGCGTTAATGGGATTCTTTAGCAAAGTAGTCAGCCTGGCGGTTCATAATAAGGCTATTTATGAAACTGTACTGAAGCTCTTCGGCAAAATGGAATTCAAGTGCGATATCTGCCTCAAAGTGAGGGGATTAAAGATGTATTCCAATACGCCGGATCGGCTGCTGGCTACCCTATTTTGGAAGACCGCCATTTTGGAGAGTTACGAAACACAATTGCTGCAGAAATTGGTAAACCCTGGTATGCGGGTTGCCGATATCGGCGCCAACATTGGTTACCACACGCTAATGCTGGCACGCCTGGTCGGCCCGACCGGGGAGGTGATTGCCTTCGAGCCGGATGCCAACAACTACCGCCTGCTTATAAAAAATGCGGACCGCAACCACCTCGCATCAATCACGGCCGTCAATAATGCGGTTACCGATTACAATGGCCGGGCCCGTCTTTTCATCAACAAGGGCCACCGCGGCGATCATCGGATTTACGCCGGTAATGAAACCCGGCTTGCGGTCGATGTTGAGGCGACCACCTTGGACACCTATCTCGCGGGCAGGCCCATCGATGTTGTCAAGATGGATATCCAGGGCGCTGAAATGCTGGCATTGAAGGGCATGGCCGAGACCATTGCCCTGAATAGTAGGCTGATCATCCTTGCAGAGTTTTCACCCCATCATCTTATTAAGTGTGGTACACTTCCATCCGCCTTTTTAGATGCTTTGGAAGCGGCTGGATTTTATTTACGAATGATAGATGAAAGCCGGCATGAAATCCGCGCCATCAACAAGGAGGCCCTATTGTCGCGCTGCAGTGGGTCACACTATGTGAATTTGTTATTATCGAAAAGGCCTAAGACGGTTATTTCCGGGATCTGATGACTTTTGCCGGCGCACCGCCCACCACGGCCCAATCCGCAACATCTGCTGTCACGACCGCTCCGGCCGCTACAACTGCCCCATTACCAATGGTGACTCCCGCTGAAATAACAGCCTGGGCACCTATCCAGACATCGCTGCCGATGGTAACCGGCCGCATGACATGATCCACCTCCATCATGGGCTTTTCCGTCTGCAGGTGGTCGTGGTCCGAAGTGACGATAACCGCATAGGGGCCAACCATCACATGGTCGCCCAGAGTCAGACCACCGCGACCATCCAGGATAGCCCCGGAATTAATTGCCAGACAGTCTCCAGCCCGGATACCGTAGGAGTGGCTGATGCGGACACCCGGATAAAAAAGCGCGGAAGCCCCAAGTTTCTTGAACATTCGCCGGTAGAACCACCCCCGTATTACCAGGGCAATAAAGCCGGGGAGAGACCGCAGCAACCCTCCCGCCACCTCCTCAATCCAGAGGTGCGGAAGGCGCACTCCATATCGTTTGGTGAATCTTCGTATCACATGCATGTCCGTCACTCCTGGAGGGTTAGCACTAACTTTGCAAACAACCCCAAGGCCGGCAATCTTTCAACCAGCACCTGTTCCATATTCAACGCCAGCCTCAGGGCAGGCCACGGCAGGAAGCTCGGGTAGGACACACCACCGAAAAGAATATAACTGAAAGCACCGTTTAACGATATCTCTTCAAGCCTCCAACGGGGAAAGCGCCTTGTAAAAATGTGGCGATCTCTTTGAAAGACGATCCACGGCAGAGCCGAGTTGGCCTGCGACAACGGTCCGCTGGCCGAAAAATGCCACCGGGATGCCTTGGGATCAAAAGGTTCCTGGTGTAGAAAACGAAAAACGATAGTGGACCAGGCAGTCACCCAGGGTTCCACCATTACGATGACCCCACCCGGTTTCACACACCGTTGGGCCTCGCTGAAAAAGTACTCCACCCGGGGCAGATGGTGCATGACATCCAGCATGACAATTGCACGCAAGGCCTGGTCTCGAAATGGCAGGCATTGGCCGTCAGCGGTAAGGTCAACCCCGGGGACCTGTAATATTTCCGACGTAATCAAGCCGGGAATGAACTCTTTCAGAAACCCTCCGCCTGAGCCGAGTTCGAGTACCGGGCCGGCCACCGTATCCGGTAACGCCCCGGCCATCTCAGTATACCACCGCCTGTAAATATCCGTCAGGCCCGCCTTTGCACGAATTATCCGGGCCCGGGCCATACTGGCTTCCGGTGAATCCAGATCGAGACCTCGCAACGCTGGGTGTCGGAACAGCTTCACGTCTCACCATAAACGATCTAACGGCTATATGAATTTCATTTTACGGGCGGCAAACACTACCATTTTGAGCAGTATCCAACCATGCCGCCAGCGATCTATATTGGTATCACCATATGTTCTAAAGCGATAGCGTATAGGCATCTCGGCAATTTTCAGGTTCAGTTTGGCAGCGCCGAACAGCAGGTCGAAATCACCGAATGGATCGAAGTCGCCAAAATACTTACGATTGGCGGCAATGAACTGATAGTCCCGCCGGTAGAGAACTTTGGTCCCGCACAGGGTGTCTTTGATAGGTTGGCCGAGCAGCCAGGAAAAGGCGGCGCTAAAGAATTTGTTCCCCAGGATATTGAAAAAGCGCATGGCCTTGTCTTCCATGGGATACACCAGTCGAACGCCATTGACAAACTCACCTTTACCGGAGGCCAGGACTGCTGCAAAGCGGGGTAGATCTTCAGGAGGTACAGTCAGATCTGCATCCAAAATCATAAGGATATCACCGGTGGCTTCTTCAAACCCACACCGGACGGCGTCCCCTTTGCCCTTGCCGGATTGGCGGTACAAACGGCAATCCTGGTCGGGAAATTTTGGGATAGTTTTCTCGATAACGGTATAGGTATCATCCGTAGAATTACCTTCGACGAAGATGATCTCTGTCCGGGAACCCATCGATGGAACGCGCTTTAAAATATTCTCAATATTCCCGGCCTCGTTGCGGGCCGGGACAAGGACCGTAACCGAAGGGTCCCAGCTGTTAGCCGCGGCTGCGGGGTCCGGCGCCGGTCGGCCAACAATGAAGTAGGTTAGACCAAACCAGCGTAACAATGGCAGATGTACCAGAAAGCGGTTGCAGAAAGTGGATAGAAACCTGACCTTCAGCGGCAAGAGTATGCGGGCGTGGTTTTTAATAGCTTCGAAGCCGGCCAGGTCCAACAGGTTTTCCACATCGTGCGGTGAAAACCAATTTTGCTCAAGGGTATCCGCCCCCTTCCCCATCCTTTTCACAAACCCCAGGGGAATGCGCCAAAGACTGTTATAGAAATTTAAGGCAATTCTGGTCCCGGGATGACATAAAGGGCGCAGGTTCTCCAGAACCGCCTGCAAATCCCACAGGTCATTGACCAAGTCCGATAGAATAATAACATCGAAAGTCGTTTCAAATGGAAGTCGGCCGGCATCGCCGCACACGAAATGCATTTGCGGATATTTCGCTGCCGCCGATTTTGTCATTTCGCCGGAAAAATCTATCCCGACGCCCAGATTGGGCTGCAAAGTGGCCAGCAAGTCGCCATGGCCGCAGCCGAGTTCTAAAACACTTTTCCCGGGCGGTATCAAAAACCGATAAAACCGGGCCAGGAGCTGGTTATAATAAACGCCGGGACGCTTGGCATCCGCCTTGAGACCAGAAACACGGTCCCAGTGATTGATGCGCTTTTTCCGATACCGGTTTTCCGGGTGGGAATTGGCGTTTTCAGGTTCCATGCCTTTTGTCATTTTTCCCGCGCTGTTCATGTTGGCTTACATCCATATCACCAATACCACTACAATTCAAACCCTTGAAGCCGCAAGATAAACTGAACCACCGTCCTTTCCTTGTTATTGTATAACTGCCGGTACCGGTGCTTGACAATCCCGGCCGGTTCTTGTAATAGCAGTAGTCAATCGGCAGGTTGAAACTTGCCCGCAGAGATGATCGACACAATCCGTAGGTAGAAATTTGGCCACAAAGGCAATTGTATCACGAAGATACCGCCGGCGTGGCTTTTTGTTTTCCGGAGACATGATGATAAAAGTTATCTTCGCCACTGGTTTGCTGCTCACCCTGCTATCTGCATTCTCGCCTGCCGCGGCTCACTTCGGGATGATCATTCCTTCAGATTCAATGGTCATGCCGACTGACAACCGGAATATCCAGCTCCAACTATCCTTTTCACATCCGTTTGAAAACATCGGCATGGATCTCGTGCAGCCAAAAACCTTTACGGTTCTAGCCAATGGCAAACAACGCGACCTTTTGGCTGTCCTGAAAGCCGCATCCGTAATGGGGCACCGCGGCTGGCAGGCCGAATACAAAGTCACGCGGCCGGGAGTCTTCGTGTTTTACATGCAGCCCCAGCCTTACTGGGAACCGGCCGAAGATTGCTATATCGTGCACCACACCAAAACGGTCATAACGGCATTTGGCGATGACGAGGGCTGGGACCGGGAACTCGGGCTCAAGACGGAAATTGTACCACTAACCAAACCATTCGGGCTTTATGCCGGCAACGTATTTCAGGGTATCGTAAAGATGGACGGCACGCCGGTGCCCAATACAGCGGTCGAAGTGGAGTACTACAACCGTGACGGGAAGGCCACCGCGCCCACCGATTATATGGTTGCCCAAACCATCAAAGCGGATGGAAACGGGGTGTTTACCTATGCCGTGCCACAAGAAGGCTGGTGGGGCTTTGCAGCCCTGAACACTGCCGATTACAAATTGAAACATAACGGTAAAGAAAAAGAAGTGGAGCTGGGTGCGGTGATTTGGGTGAAGTTTCACGCATGGTCACAGGACTAATCAAAATTGCGCGGTACCTGATCGAAATCGCTGTCGGGATCGGGATCGAAATCGGCTCCTGCTTGGTCTAAAGGTTGTCATTTGGCGATACCGATTTGGAGCATAAATTTCACATGAAGGTTGCGCGGTAAATAAATGCATATCTCAGAAGGGGTACTCTCGGCGCCGGTATTAGCCTCCGGGGCGGCATTGGCCGCAGCCGGCACAGCCGTGGGATTGAAAAAACTCGATTATGACAAGATTGCCAATGTCGGTATGTTGTCGGCCGCCTTTTTCGTGGCGGCCCTGATCCATGTCCCGCTAGGGCCGGCCAGCGTGCATCTCATATTTAACGGTCTGGTCGGCACATTGCTTGGCTGGACCGCTTTCCCGGCCATCCTGGTGGCCCTTATCCTGCAGGCTATGCTCTTTCAGTTCGGCGGCATCACCACCCTCGGGGTGAACACCATCATCATGGCCCTGCCGGCCGTGCTGGGCTACTATCTCTTCGGCCGCCTGATTGCCATCTGGCCCGGAAAGTCAATGTTGGCCGGGTTCATCTGCGGCTTTGGAGCGGTCCTGCTGAGCGCACTGCTTCTGGGCTTGACACTGGTGCTTACGGGTGAAAGTTTCAGCATCATTGCCAAACTGGTGGTCCTGGCCAATGTACCGGTCATGATCATTGAAGGCATCGTCACGGCCTTTTGCATCGGCTTTCTTAAGAAAGTACGCCCGGAAATGCTCCCCTTCTCAACAACATTTTCACCGGATAACTCTACATGAAATGGATACCGCGTAAATCAGTCTTACCCTTTTTGCTGGCCGGCCTTTTGACGACCGGGCTGCTCGCGAAACCTGAAGCCGCCCTGGCTCACAAGGTTTCCCTGTTTGCCTGGGTGGAAAATGATACGGTGCATACCATCAGCAAATTCAGCGGCGGCAAGAAGGTTGTCAAAGGACGCCTGGTTGTGTTCGGTCCCACCGGCACCAAACTCCTGGAAGGCGTGACCGACGACCAGGGAGAATTTGCTTTCAAGGTACCACAAAAAACAGATCTGCGGCTGGAATTGATAGCCGGCACCGGACACAAAGGCCACTGGCAGGTGCCCCTTGAGGAGATCACCGGCGGGTTAGAGATAAACACCGCCGCCGCTGCCGGGCCAACTAGGCAAGTACCGGTGGCGACTGATCGTAGCGACAATATTACTGCGGACCGCCTGGAAGCCGCCATCGAGAAAGTACTGGACAGAAAACTGAAGCCGGTCATGAAAATGCTGGCCGAAGCAAAGCAGCCCGGACCGTCTTTAACGGAAATCCTGGGCGGTATCGGCTATATCATCGGCCTGGTAGGAATCGCGGCCTATTTTAAAAGCCGTCAAAAAAAATAACCCTTTTGTGGTTTAGGGTTCAACATTACCCGTTCTAGGTTAAGACCTCTAACCCTATGACCCTGAACCCTTGAACCCTGAACGGAAAGCAGCATGATCGAAGAACCGTTTGCCAAAGGCGACTCCTTCATCCACAACATCGATCCGCGATTACGGATTGCAGCTGCGGCGATGCTCTCGATTGCGGTGGCGCTTTCATCCGGATTCGCAACCCTCCTGTCAGCGCTGGCGATTGCCGCCCTCGCCCTGGTTGCCGCAAACCTGGATTGGCGACGGGTATGCGGCCGTCTTCTGGTTGTAGCCGGATTCCTGATTCTACTGTGGCTGATCCTGCCTATCACACACCGCGGCTATCCACTATATTCACTGGGGCCTGTCACCGTAACCCGCGAAGGCATTATGCTGGCCACGCAGATTACCCTCAAGTCGTTTTCGATTCTGGCCTTGCTGATCGCCCTGGTTGCCACCATGCCCGTGGCCGCCCTGGGAAACGCCCTGGGCAGCCTGGGTGTCCCCGGGAAACTGAACCAGCTGTTGCTGGTCTCTTACCGCTATATTTTCGTCATCGAACAGGAGTATCAGCGCCTGGTACGCGCGGCTAAAATCCGAGGCTTTCAGCCCGGGACAAATCTGCACACCTATCGCACCTACGCCTACCTGGCGGGCATGCTTTTTGTACGAGCCTCCATGCGCGCTCAGCGGGTCTACCAGGCCATGCTCTGCCGGGGGTTTCACGGCCGGTATATTCCCCTGCAGACGTTTAAAACCGGAAAACAAAACCCTGTTTTTGCAGTACTCACCCTGAGCGCCCTCGTAAGCATGCTTTACCTGGAATGGACTTAATATGCACACCCACGAACCCTTGATAAAATTGGACGGGATTTCTTTCAGCTACCCTGGCGGCTCACCGGTCCTGGAGGATCTCACTTTTACGCTGTCGGAACATGACCGCATCGGTATCGTTGCCCCGAACGGCAGCGGTAAAACGACCCTGCTCCATATTATCATGGGACTGCTGACCCCTTCGGCCGGATCGCTGGAGCTGTTCGGCCGGGTCATGCAAACCGAAAAGGATTTTCAGGATGTGCGCCGCAAGGCGGGTCTGTTATTCCAGGACGCGGATGACCAGTTGTTTTCTCCAACTGTCCTGGAGGACGTCGCCTTTGGGCCGTTGAACATGGGCAAAACCAAGGAAGAGGCCCTTGCCCTCTCCCGTAAGACACTGGCTTACCTTGGACTGGAGGATTTCGAAGATAAAATTACCTTCAAATTATCAGGCGGAGAAAAGCGCCTCGTGGCCCTGGCCACCGTTCTGGCCATGGAACCGCAGGTTCTCCTGCTCGACGAACCCACGGCCGGCCTCGATCAGGATACCAAAAAGCGTCTGATCAAAACGCTTTCCGAACTCGACCTGGCCTACATCCTGATCTCGCATGAATTTGATTTTTTAACGGCCACCACCGACCACATGTACCCCATGGAAAACGGTAAGATCCTGGTGGATGAGGAATTGCATGTGCACGTGCATGAGCATGCGCACAAGGTGGGGGCGCATCCGCACAGACACGTTTAGAAGCCATCTCAGCATTTCCTTTTGGTCCAACCTCGGCGTTGGGAGCAAGATTTCAATACTCGAAATACTGGAGTATTCCTCCGTTTACGCCCCACCATTGCAGTTTAAAACAGCGGGAAGTCCAGCTACGCAGGGAAACCTTACACCCGCCTTGACTTTGAACCAAAAGGAAATGCTGAGATAGCTTCTAAAAATAGTCTTAAAACATCAATCTCCGAAAAACTATCGCCACTTTAAGAAAACTGTTCCCGTCTAAGTTCTTCAAGTCGCATTATTGCAGCGTACCCACAGCTGCTTCCACCGCATCGGTAATCTGCCCGCTGCGCATCAGGCCGACCATGGTGTTAATATCGATGTTCATCACCCGATCCTTGTCCAGGTGGGGGATTGCTGCACGAATCGCCCGGTAGGCGGCCAGAGAGCCTTCGCCCGGTTTGAGATTGGTAAACAGGTCCAGGGCCTGGGCCGCGCACAGAAATTCAATGGCAATGACATGTTCGGTGTTCTTGACCACTTCGCGGCACTTACGGGCGGAAATGGTGCCCATGGATACGTGGTCTTCCTTATTGGCAGAGGTGGGGATGGAGTCCACGCAGGCGGGGTGGGACAGCACCTTGTTTTCCGACACCAGCGCAGCAGCGGCATACTGGGCGATCATAAAGCCCGAGTTGAGCCCCCCGTCACTCACCAAAAACGCCGGCAGACCGCTTAATTTGGGATTCACCAGCCTTTCAATTCGGCGCTCTGAAATGTTGGCCAGCTCGGCCACCGCCATACACATGAAATCCATGGCCAGGGCCACCGGCTGTCCATGAAAATTACCTCCGGTGAGAAAGGTTTCCGTGTCGTTGAAGATCAAGGGGTTGCCGGTGGAAGAATTCATCTCGGTCTCCACGACCCGGTGGGCGTATTGCACGGCGTCATGGCTGGCACCATGCACCTGGGGGGAACACCGCAGGGTGTAGGCATCCTGCACCCGGCCGCAATCTTTATGTGAAGAGACGATGTCGCTGTTGCTGGTGATTCTCAGCATATTGGCCGCCACCCGGGCCTGTCCGGGATGGGGTCGCAGTTCGTGAATGCGGGGATCGAATTCCGTGCGGCTGCCCATCAGGACTTCCAGACTCATGGAAGCCGCAATATCGATCAGTTTACCCAGCTGCACTGCATCGTAAACCGCCAGCCCCCCGATGCCGGTCATCACCTGGGTGCCGTTGATCAAGGCCAAGCCCTCACCCGAGTCCAGGTCGACCGGTGCGAGACCGCAGCGTTGCAAGGCCGCTGAGCCGGGCAGCCTTTCACCGTTCACGTCGGCTTCGCCCAACCCGACCAGGACCAGGGCCAGATGTGCCAGCGGGCAGAGGTCTCCACTGGCACCGACAGAGCCTTTTTCCGGCACCACCGGGGTGATGCCCGCGTTGAGCATGTCTACGAGAAGCTGCACCGTCTGGGGGCGGGCTCCAGAGTTTCCGCGCAGCAGATCTTTCACCCGCAGGGCCATAACGGCGCGAACCGATTCGGTATCCAGAGGATCACCGACACCGGAAGCATGACTCATGAGCAAATTTCGCTGCAGCCGGCGCGTATCTGACTTGGAAATGGAGACGTCGGCCAGATTGCCGAATCCAGTGGTCACGCCGTACACCTTTTCTTCACCGGCAACCCATTTGGCAATGAGTTTGCTGGATTTGACCAGCAAGGCGGTGGCAGCGTCGGAAATATTGACCGGGACGCTGTCCCTGGCAATGACCACAAGTTCTTCCAGGGTCATGCCGTCATATCCTAATAAAACGGTATCCATTCTATCTCTCCATTCTTCAAGCGGTTACCCGGTGCGTGGCGGAAGGCGGCGCAAAACGCCCCCCCAGGCGATAGCGTGAACCCGGAAAAATGAGGGTACTGCTGGTCGCCACAACATCCTGGGACCAGGTTTTCCGATACAGCACCAGGCAGGGCTCGGAAGACCGCATGGCCAGCCTTTTTCTCACCTTGGGGGTCGGCTGGGTCGCTTCGATGATATGCTCGACTGCCGTAATAGGAGCCACACTAAGCAGATACTCGCTGGGCGTTATTGACGTAAAATCCTGGCTGAGATACTCTGGAGCCACAATCGGGTTTACAAATCGTTCCGCATATTGGATGGGCACCCCGCTTTCGCGGTGAATCAAAACTGAATGGTAGAGCGGTGAACCCGGGGGCACGCCCAGAATAGCCGCCAGGCTCTCCGTGGCCGGAAGATCTTCGAGCGTAAGCACTTCGCTGCTATGCACGCCACCCCTGCTTTCGATCTCGCTTGCTATGCTTTTAATTTCCAAAAGAGCCGATTGCGGCTTTTGATGGGCTACAAAGGTGCCAACCCCTTGCAGCCGGACCAGCAGGCCCTCCAGGGTCAGCTCGCGCAAGGCGCGGTTGACTGTCATACGCGATACACCCAGGGTACGCACCAGCGCATTTTCAGAGGGAATTTTGGTATCGGGCTTCCATTTGTTGGCGCTGATCTGTCCCTGAATATACTTCTTTACCTGCCGGTAGAGGGGCAGGGGCGATGAGGAACTTACATTGGGTATCTTTTGCAGCTGCATGGTGTCTCCGCTCTGTTGGTTGAACCTGTGCGGCCTTAGGGCCGGACGAACAGTCGCTGATTGACAAATGCGGACGAGTTGTATATACATGTCAATACAATTAAGCTCAGGTATTGTCAACTGGGATTCCATTCAACCATTTTAGAAATTTTAAATCAACCTCCGGAAAAAACAGGAGCAAAGCAATGGCTACCAACACCGACATCGCCGCTGCCATGAAAGTGAAATTGGAAAATATTTTCGAAACCTTACCCCCGGAAACCGATTTTCAAACCGGTATCCGGCGCGCCCCGGCCAGGAATTTTACCCTATCCAAATCGGAAACGAAGCTGGCCCTTAAAAACGCGCTGCGGTATATCCCCGAAAAATGGCATGCCCGGCTAGCCCCGGAATTTCTGGATGAACTGCTGACCCGCGGCCGGATCTATGGCTACCGCTTCCGGCCGCCC
This sequence comes from Olavius algarvensis Delta 4 endosymbiont, assembly GCA_905176665.1. GTDB lineage: Bacteria > Desulfobacterota > Desulfobacteria > Desulfobacterales > CAJINA01 > CAJINA01. The sequence continues at coordinate 63,396 of CAJINA010000165.1, forward strand.
GGAAAGCTACGCGGGCGCCCCATCGAACAGTATCAAGGCAATTGCATTGAGGGCCGAGCTTTTCAGGTCATGATCGACAACAATCTGGATTTCGATGTGGCCCTGTATCCTTACGAACTGGTGACCTACGGCGAAACCGGGCAGGTCTGCCAGAACTGGATGCAGTATTGCCTGATCAAACGCTACCTGGAAATCATCACCGCCGAGCAGACCCTGGTGGTTGCCTCCGGCCACCCGGTGGGCCTGTTTCATTCATCACCGCAGGCTCCCCGGGTCATCATCACCAATGCCCTCATGGTCGGCATGTTCGATGATCAGGCCAACTGGCACCGCGCCATGGCCCTGGGTGTCGCCAATTACGGGCAGATGACCGCCGGCGGCTGGATGTATATCGGTCCCCAGGGAATTGTGCATGGCACCTACTCCACCCTGTTGAATGCTGCCCGCGCCAAACTCGGCGTCCCGGCCCAAGCGGATATGGGCGGCATCCTCTTTGTCTCTTCGGGATTGGGCGGCATGAGCGGGGCCCAGGGTAAAGCCAGCGAGATAGCCAACGGGGTGGGCATCATTGCCGAAGTGGATCCGTCCCGAATACATACCCGACACGAGCAGGGCTGGGTCAGTCAGGTGACCGCCGACCCGGCCGAGGCCTTTGCGCAGGCACAGGGTTTTCGCGACCAGAAAAAGGGCGCCGCCATAGCCTTTCAAGGCAACATCGTCGACCTGCTTGAATACGCAGTCGCCAACGAAATCCATATCGACCTGCTTTCGGACCAAACCTCCTGCCATGTTGTCTACGACGGCGGTTACTGCCCCCAGGGATTGACCTTCGAGGAACGCACCGACCTGCTGCGCAGCGATCATGCCCGGTTTATGCGCCTGGTGGACCGCTCTTTAAAACGCCATTTTGAGCTCATACGCATCCTGACCGAAAAAGGCGTGTATTTCTTCGATTACGGGAACAGTTTTTTAAAAGCGGTGTTCGATGCCGGTGTAAAAGAGATCTGCAAAAATGGCCGGGACTCCCTGGAGGGCTTTATTTTCCCTTCATACGTGGAAGACATTATGGGCCCCGTGTTATTCGATTACGGCTACGGGCCTTTCCGCTGGGTTTGTCTCAGCGGCAAATCCGAGGACCTTGCCAAAACCGACCAGGCCGCCATGGCCTGCATAGATCCGGACCGCCGTTTCCAGGACCGTGACAACTATGTCTGGATTCGGGATGCCGGTAAAAATAAAATGGTGGTGGGCACCCAGGCCCGTATCCTTTACCAGGACGCCCTGGGGCGCATGGCGATTGCCCTGAAATTCAACCAGATGGTCAGGGACGGCGACGTTGGCCCGGTGATGCTGGGCCGTGATCACCACGACACCGGCGGCACCGATTCCCCTTTCAGGGAAACAGCCAATATCAAGGACGGCAGTAATATCATGGCAGACATGGCCGTGCACTGCTTTGCCGGAAACGCTGCCCGCGGCATGAGCCTGGTTGCCCTGCACAATGGAGGCGGCGTCGGCATCGGCAAGGCCATCAATGGCGGTTTCGGCATGGTGCTCGACGGCAGCCGAAGGGTAGACGAAATCCTGAAACGGGCCTTTCCCTGGGATGTCATGGGTGGGGTGGCCCGGCGCGCCTGGGCCCGGAACGAGAACTCCATCGAGACCGTGATCTCGTACAACCAGAGCCGCCCGGACACGGATCACCTTACCCTGCCATTCATCCCGGATGATAGTCTGCTTGAAGAGGTCATTGCAGAAAAATTCGAATCTTGACATCCGAAAATCGAAACAAATTCCAATGACCGATATTCTAAATCCGAAACCAAGCCGACCATATCTTTCGAATTTGCATTTCGGACCAAAGATCCTATTATGCTTTTGTCATTATTGCATTCGGATGTATGATTTGTTTCATGTTTCGATATTTGAATTTCGTACTTTCCAGTTTTCTCGAAGATTTGTAGAATGCTTCCAAGATTGAACCAGATATATACGGCCTAATTTAACATAAAGGAAAAACATGCCGGGGAATCTCATCGTTGAAAATGCAACCGAACTGGTCACCTGTAGCGGGTTTGCCGCCAAATACGGTTCTCAGATGGCGAATATCGGCATCATCCCGGACGGGGCCGTGGTAATTGAAAACGAACGTATAGGATATGTCGGGCCCACCAGTGGGCTGCCGGCCGATATCGATCGCACCGGTTTTGAGGTTATCGATGCGTCCGGCAAAGCCGTCCTGCCCGGCTTCGTGGATGCGCACACCCATTTTGTTTTCGGCGGCTACCGTCCGGAAGAGTTTGCCTGGCGCCTGCGCGGCGACACCTATATGGAGATCATGGCCCGTGGCGGGGGTATTCATAATACCGTCGCGGCCACCCGCAAGGCCGGCATTGAGGAATTGACAGTCGCCGGCCGCAAACGGCTGGATACCATGCTTAGCTTCGGGATTACCACGGTTGAGGGCAAGAGCGGCTATGGCCTCGACCTGGATACCGAAGTCAAGCAACTCGAAGTCATGATCGATCTGGATGACCGGCACCCGGTCGATATCGCGACAACTTTTCTCGGGGCCCACGCCGTGCCCCCGAACTATAAAGACCAGGCAAAGCGGTATATCGACTTTATCATCGCCGACGTCCTGCCGGAAGTGACCAGCCGGAACCTGGCTGAATTCTGCGATGTTTTCTGCGAACAGGGTGTTTTTTCCATTGACCAGTCCCGCAGGATTTTGAAGGCTGCGGCAAGGTCGGGATTGAAGCTCAAGCTGCATGCGGATGAGATCGTCCCCCTGGGCGGAGCCGAACTGGCCGCCGAACTGGGGGCTCTCTCGGCTGACCATCTCCTGCACGCCACGGATACCGGGATTGCCGCCATGGCCGGTGCCGGGGTGGTGGCGACCCTGCTGCCGGCAACAGCATTCTGCCTGAAGGAACCCTATGCCCGGGCTCGCGAAATGATCGCCCAAAACTGCGCGGTGGCCCTGGCTACCGACCTGAATCCGGGCAGCAGCTTTACATTATCAATCCCCATGCTGGCGGCCCTGGCAACCCTGCAGATGGGACTCAGCCCGGAAGAAACCATCACCGCACTTACCCTGAATGGGGCGGCCGCCCTGGATCGGGCCGACACCGTGGGTAGCCTGGACCCTGGGAAAAAGGGCGACCTCATCATCCTGGAATACCCTTCGTACCACTTCATCCCCTATCACACCGGGGTCAGTATAGTTGAAAAAACCATCAAGAACGGCACGCTGGTATTCGATAAAACCTGCAATGAGGTCCCCTATGGCGACGCATCCAAATGCTGAATTTCCGTTGGAGCTTTTACGCGGATCCATAGCGGACGCGCAAACCGTCCCTCTGGTTTTTGTCCACGGTGCCTGGCACGGCGCCTGGTGCTGGGAGCCGTTTCTCGATTTCTTCAAACAACAGGGCTACCGCGGATATGCACCCAGCCTACGCGGACACGGCGCCAGCCCGAACAGTAAAAGTCTGAAAATTACCCGGATAGACGATTACGTAGAGGATCTCCGCCAGACGGTTGCTCTCGTGCAATCCGAAACAGGACTGAACCCGGTTTTAATTGGCCACTCAATGGGCGGCCTGGTGGTTCAGAAATACTTGGAATCGGATCCGGATATTCCCCAAGCCTTTTTGCTGGCCCCTGTTCCGGTGCATGGCGCCTGGCAGGGCACTTTGCGGGTTTTCCGGCGCATGCCGCTGTCTCTGTTGTGGACCAATCTTTGCTGGAGCCCTTGGCCACTGGTCAGGACAACCCGACGCGTTAAACAACACTTCTTTGCGGACACAATCTCCACCGCTATACTGGAGACATATGCGGCCCGCATACAGGATGAATCCTATCTGGGGTTTCTGGACATGCTGCTGTTCAGGTTTGCGTCACCCCAAAAGGTCCAGACGCCCGTAATCGTCATGGGGGCTGAAGAGGACAGGATCTTTGCACCGGCGGAAATTGAAAAGACGGCCCGCGCCTATGGCCGCAAAGCCATCATGTTTGGCGGTATGGCCCACGACATGATGCTGGAAGATGGCTGGAAAAAGGTCGCGGAGCAAATCCTGGAAGAATTACAGTTGGCCGCGAGCCACTAAAACCGGTTCGTGTTTACCTATATCCTGCCTGCCTCAATTTTCCGCTCAAAAACCGCCAGGGTATGAACATCATTTTTCTATTGACAAACCGCATTGATGGGACCATTTTAGCGCAACTTTTCCAGCGGTAAAACCATTGGAAGCTGATTTGAACCTATGCGGCGATCTTCGGTCGATTGCCGGAAGGCCGCCAATTTTAAAATGAAACTTATAATTGCCAAAATGGGGTTTCACTATGACCAGTCATACCGAAACCTCTGCGCCTATCACGACCTGCTGAATCAAAATCACGCTCTCTGCCACGAGCACAGTCCGCCCGGTTTGATATAGTTGCGACCATCGAAATCTTTTTTAGATAAGGAATTCGCCTGGCCGTAAAAGCAACGACCCGTTTCTTAACATTTCTGCCCAGATTATGGGCCAGCACAGCTATCACCAGTAAACCGTTCTTCAGTTTTGCTCGCCGGCAGCCCGGCTCAGTCGCTGCTCTATGTGGGCGTTGTAAAGATATGTATACATAAAAAACCTCAAAGGAGACTTTTTACGATGAAAACCAAAGCAATCAAGGACATCATGGTGCCGGTTTCGGATTACGCCACCGTACGGGAAACAGCCGGCCTCAAAGAAGCGCTGGTAGCCCTGGAAAATGAAAAACGGAGCTACAAAGACGGCCCTTATCGGCACCGCTCCCTGGTGGTGATAGATACCAACCAGCATGTCGTCGGCCGGGTGAGCCAGATCGATATCATGCGGGCCCTGGAGCCCAATTATAAAAACCTCGGGGATACCCATAGAATGGGGGGGCTGGCCAGGATGACATCCGCTATGCTGGCCACCTTGCGTGAAGAGTTTCAATTATGGGAGCGACCGGTGGAAAGCCTGCCGGATGTGATCGCCGGCCAGAAAGTCGCCGATGTCATGCAGGTCCCCTCTGAAGGACAATTTGTTTGGGAGACCGACACCATGAACATCGCCATGCACCGCATTGTCATGGGGCAACACCACAGCCTGCTGGTGACCCGGGACAAGGTGATTGTCGGCATCCTGCGCTCTACGGATGTCTTCAATGCGCTGTATGACATGCTGGAGTTGGCAGAATAGAAGGCCCGGCTCGCTGGGCATCCAGCACCGCCATTGAACGCGACACACCAGGGCCAGCCCCTGGTGTGGGCGAACCATCTCATCCGAGGCAGTCGCACCCCTGTTCGGGAACGAAGTGTTAGCGGGCAGCCTCAAAGCCGGCAAACCGCTGCTGATATTCTTTGGGCCGCAAGCCGGTATACCGGATAAACACCTTTCTGAAAAAAGAGATATCCTCATATCCCACTAGAATTGTAATTTCATTGAACGTCCGACTGCCTTCCTCCAGCAGGTGTTTGGCGGTTTCCACCCGCAATTGCTGCAAATAGCCCAGCGGCGTCACCCCCGTTGCCTGTTTGAAGCGGCGCTCCAGCGATCGTCGGCTCAGTCCGTGCTCTTCGGCTAGTTGGTCGTAGTCCATGGCCTGGGTGTGATGCTGTTCAATCCATTTCTGGATTTTCACAATCGCCGCATCAGCATGATCCCGAGAAAAGAGAAAACAGTCGTAGGGGGTTTGTATTTCACGTCCCAAATCCAGGATCATGGTCTTTGCGCATTGGACGGCGGTTTGCCGACCGCAGAATTTTTCCACCAGGTAGAGCGACAAATCCAGGCCGGCATTCACACCGGCCGAGCAATAGAGACGGCCCTGGTCCAGGAACATCTGATCCTGCATTAGTTGAACCTGGGGATATTTTTCCCGAAATAGGTCTGTAAACCCCCAGTGCAATGTCGCCGTCTTACCGTCCAAAAGGCCCGTCTCAGCCAATAAAAATACGCCGGTACAGATACTGGCCACATGGGCACCCTGTTCATAGTGGCCCCGGATCCAAGGCACCAATTCCGGATTCTTTTCCAGGATCCGTTCGATGTAGGTAGCGGAAGCAATGACTATCAGGTCGGTCTGATCAATATCCGCGATGCTGTTGTGGGGCTGGATAAGAACCCTGTTGGTCGCTTTGATCGGCCGCCCATCAGCGGAGGCGATGGAAACGTCGAAAAACGGTGTGGCCGGCGTATTACTGACCCTGTTCCAGAGCCGACCGGCCTGGTTCAGGATATCCATGGGGCCGATAATGGTGGTGGCCATTGAATTGTAAAGGCCTAAAATTGTAACCTTTTTAGGTGTTGTGTTCATTCGGTACATCCCCTTGGAGACAGACCGGTTGTGTGCGGGGCGAGAAACCGACCCCCAGAATCAAAACTGTCGTAAAAGGCTCCTTAAAAGTCGTTTATGCCACTTTTCATCTTTAAAGACAACTGCTATTGTGGGTCAAAAATCAATTGGCTGGAAATAGAGATCAAGACGTTTTCGTATGCCGGGCTCGATCCAGCATCTATCAACCGAACAATGCGAAAAATCCCTGTTAGCCCTATGCTTCACCAAGCGCCTGGGCCAAATCCGGAAAAACGCCGTGTGAAAAAGGAGGACACCATGATTAGTGAACAGATCAAAGCAGCCTTAGCGCCCTGCGGCCTGGACTGCGAAAAATGTTTTGCACACGTGGATGGCGATATCCGCCGCTACAGCCTGAAGCTATTGGAAAAACTGGGAAATTTTGAGGTCTACGCCAGGCGCTTTGAAACCCTGGTCGGCGACCCGATCTTTAAAAGGTACCCCGACTTCAAGGCCATGCTGGATTATTTCGCCCAGGAAAACTGCACGGGCTGCCGCAACGAACAGTGCAAACTTTTCAAAAATTGCGGCGTGCGTCCCTGCCAACAGGAAAAAGGTGTGGACTATTGCCACCAGTGCGACGATTTCCCCTGCGAGAAAACCAACTTCGACAAGCACCTGTATGACCGGTGGGTGGCGATGAATGAAAAAATTAAGAAAATCGGAATCGAGGCGTTCTATGAAAAATCGCGCGGCTATACCCGATACCCTTGAAACGGTTAAAGCCCGGCAGCAGCCGGGCTTCTTGCATATATCTTCGTGGGAGACGCCTTTTCAGTTTAAACTGTTGAGTTCAGCTTCCAGATAGCTGACAAACACATCTCTGGCGTCGTTCGATTTTCCCTCATCCTTGATAAAAACTATCGAGTACATCGGCAATTCGGGTAATTCCAGGTATGACGGCGCTTTTCGCAACCCTTCCGTTAGTGCTCCTGCAGGTAGTATTGACAGTCCCATCCCGGCCTGAACTGCTGCCTGGATGTTTGCAATGGAAGACCCTGTGTATCGCACCTCCCATTTTCGATTTGCTTTTTCGAGTCCTTCAGTGGCCATCATTCTAAAAACGCACGGTGGCGGTAATAAAACCAGATGGAGGACATCATGCCGGGATATTTCCGTATCCTGGCCAATTGCCCAAACCAAAGGCTCTTGAATTAGGACCCGGCAGTTTCCCTGGAAAGCGTCTTTTCCGGTTACGACTAAATCCAACTCGCCTTTTTCAAACAGGGGTATGAGGTTAATACCGACATCTGTCCACACTTCGAGATGGATATTGGGATACTGTTTCCTGAATCTGCTAAGGAGTTTGGGAAGCAGTTCCGGTAAAAAATAATCGATGAGTCCAATTCGTAATGTGCCGGAAGCTTTCGGTTTCGTTAATCTGCTGACCGCTTCGTTATGGACCGACAAAATGCGTCCGGCATAGTCCAGCAAAATTTCACCCTCGAGTGTAAGTGAAAGGCTTTTACTGGTCCGGTTGAAAATCTGAGTGTCCAGGCGTTCCTCCAGCCGACGGATTTTTACGCTAACCCCGGACTGGGTCAAGCCAACTGCCTTGCCGGCCTTGGTGAAACTGCCTGTTTTTGCAACTTCCGAAAAGCAGCGCAGCATGTCAATGTCGAGATCAATGGGTATCATGGGAACAATGATAGTCAATCATGCATAGCATGACAACTATTAATTTGCGTTATCGACAATGCGTCATACATTGAGGGCACGCAAGAATGAGTCCGGCAGAATGATCTGTTTAAATAGAAACGTTAAAGGAGAAACACATGAAAGCAATAGTTGCAAAAAGCGGCAGTGCAGCACAAGACGCGGACGCCTTTGTTCTACAAGAGCAGCCTATGCCTGAGCCCGGAGCTCAGGATCTGCTGGTTCGTGTTGTTGCCATCGGTATGAATCCTGTAGATACAAAGGTTCGTACAATGTTTGAGAATGATGCTGTGCTTGGATGGGATGCATATGGCATTGTCGAAAAAATCGGCGGCGCCGTGACCAAATTTAAAGCCGGAGACAAGGTCTATTATGCCGGTGATATCACCCGCCCTGGGACCAACAGCGAATATCATCTGGTAGATCAGCGGATTGTAGCGTTAGCACCTGCAAAACTCTCACCTGAAGATGCCGCGGCCATGCCGCTGACTTCAATAACGGCTTGGGAAGGTTTGTTTGACCGCTTGGGTTTTGTCCCCAAAGCAGGGGCCAACTCCGGAAAAAACATTATGATCATCGGAGGTGCCGGAGGCGTTGGTTCCATCGCCATACAGTTGGCGCAATGGTCGGGATTAAACGTGTTTGCAACGGCATCGCGGCCGGATACCGTGGATTGGTGCCGGAATTTAGGGGCCGCCACTATCTTGAATCACAGGAACAATCTCTACGAAGAGCTAAAGGCCGCCGGAACCGATTCGGTTGACGCCATTTTTTGTACAACGCAAATGGAAAGCCACTGGACGGCAATGGCTGAGTGCATCCGTCCTCAAGGCCGCATCGTGTTTATCGATGACCCGGACGATGCCGTGGACATCACAGTGTTTAAATTCAAAAGCGTCACCATTTCCTGGGAATTCATGTACACTAGGTCGATGTTTCAAACCGATGATATGGCCGTTCAGGCAAAATTACTTGCGACCGTAGCGGGACTTTTAGATGAAGGCGCCCTGGTGACAACCCGGCAGAAGACCTTTACCGGTCTGACACCCGAGAATATTCAGGCAATGCACATCAAGCAGGAAAGCGGCACGATGATGGGTAAACAGGTACTTATATTTTAGTATGCCCTGGCTGATGACAATCTACCTGACTTTTATGAATAAGAGGGACGAAAGCATGCAAAAAACAATTCTTGTTACCGGAGCGACCGACGGTATCGGGCTGGAAACAGCCAAGATGCTGGTGCCGATGGGTCATACCGTCCTATTGCACGGGCGCCAACCGGCCAAACTGGAAAACGTGGAACGAACACTCGCAGCGGTTCCGGATGGTGGACGCGTTGAAAGCTACTTGTCTGATTTATCGCGTATGGACGAGGTAGAGGCGCTCGCGAAGGCTGTGGCTGAAAAGCACGCCAAACTCGATGTGCTGATCAATAATGCCGGCGTCTACAGCGCGTCTAACCTCATCACGCCGGACGGGCTTGATGTACGGTTTGCGGTCAATACGATTGCCCCCTACCTGCTGACGCGACAACTTTTGCCACTGCTGGGAGCGTCCGGACGAGTCATTAATCTATCATCAGCGGCACAGTCGCCCGTCAACCCGGATGCGTTGGCCGGACGGGTCAGCCTGCCCGATATGGCAGCCTATTCGCAAAGCAAACTGGCGCTTACCGCGTGGTCTCGCGAAATGGCGCTTTCGCTGGGAGAAGACGGGCCGGCCGTCATTGCGGTGAATCCGCGTTCGCTGCTCGGCAGCAAGATGGTGAAAGAGGCCTTTGGGGTGGCCGGCGGCGATCTGCGCATCGGGGCGGAGATTCTCTGCAGTTTGGCTCTGGAAGAAGAATTCGCGGCCGCTTCCGGCCAATATTTTGACAATGATATAGGCCAGTTGGCCGCGCCCCATCCCGATGCCCTGAATCCACAAAAATCTAAAGAAATATTACACGTTATCGAAACGGTTCTGGAAAAAATAAAGCGCTAACCATAGGTGATACATATGCAATACGAAGGGAAAGTATACCGTCCCTGGCCAGAGGCCAACAGTTTACTGATACAGACAACCCTGGGCTGCACCCATAATAAATGCACCTTCTGTGATATGTTCAGAGAAAAGAGATTTCGCGTCCGAAAAATCGAAGAAATTTTCAGGGATATCGATGAAGCCCGGCAAATGTATCCCTATATCCGCTCAATCTTTCTCATTGACGGCAACGTATTGGCCCTGAAAACAGAGTTTCTTTTGAAAATTCTTGAAAGAATAGCCGCAACCTTTCCGGAATATTCAAAAATTGCCCTCTACGCCGGCCTGAATGATCTCAGACGAAAATCTGTGAAAGCGCTGAAGCACCTAAAACAGGCAGGACTCACTTTGGCGTATACCGGTTTGGAGTCCGGCGATCGCGTAACCCTCGAGCGGATAAAAAAAGGGGTGACACCGGAACAGGCCGAGGCGGGAATGGCCAAAGCCAAAGCCGCCGGCATCGAAGTACTTGTCTCCATCATCTTTGGGATAGGCGGTAAAGAACGCTCCCGGGAACATATTGTTGAAACCACCAGGTTGCTCAACCGAATGCAGCCTGAACAGATAGCACCTATGGCCCTGACGATCCAACCGGGCACCGGACTTGAAAAGCAGATTGAAACAGGTGAATTCATACAGGCAACCCCCTTGCAGATCCTCGAGGAGGAAAAGTACCTCCTGGAATACCTGTCAGATTTTGACACCATTTACTGGGGGGACCATGCCAATAATATTGTATCTTCGCGCGGCAGACTGCCGGCATCCCGAGACCTGTTTCTGGGAAAGATTGGCCATGCCATTTCCAACCATCCGGTTACGGAGCAGGAGGTACTCCTGACATCACCCTGGTAGACGTCAGGCCATACCGCTTTTGCCTTGCTCGTGAGGTAACAAAAGCAAAAAGCCCGGCCAAACAGCCGGGCTTTTGCTTTTTTGTTTCTGGTAGGCACGATTGGATTTGAACCAACGACCTCTTCCGTGTCAGGGAAGCGCTCTCCCCCTGAGCTACGTGCCTGTAAAAGTAGATGTTGAGATATCACCGGGGCTATTCGCTGTCAAGCGAAATCCCAGCCCCGCATACAACTATGCTTTCATATCCATTCAATGAATTTACAATTGAATAATCAGTTGGTTATAAGAAGTGTGCGGTCTGCCCTCTGAAACCGCTATGTTCGGCCGCCGCCCGCCCGGTATCACTGTGGGATTAGAGCGACTCTCAGAAGTTCACCCGACACTTCATATATGTCCAATCGGAAATTCTCGAACGGATTCAACATCAAGCCGTTGGCGAATGCCTCGGCCGTGCCCTGGAAGTCGACTTCCATCAAGGCCTGATCCGGCTTCATTTCCAGGGTTTTTATATTTTGGACATCGGGCATCTTTTTGATCACCCGCCGAAACATGACAAAATTGGCCAAGTCGCGGGTGCCTTCCACCGCAATCTGAATCGTGGTGAGATCTTTGCCCTCCTTGCCCCAGACAGCCGTAATCCGTTCGGCCAGATCCACCGCAGCCAGACCCGCGGCCGCATCGATTGCCTGGCGGCCGCCGACAATATCGTCGCTTCCGGCCGCAACCGCTTCCTTTTTCGTCAAGGCCAGCTCGGTGCCGTCAGCCACCAGGTAAGCCCGCGCTTGAACTGTGGCGGCATATGATCTCCGGGTGGCGCCCATGGTATTGGGGGCCGGCCGGGAAACCGCGGTCCCTACGATGATAACCTTGGCACCGTAGTCCGCGGCCAAGAGTATGGCGGACGCCGTATCGATGGCCGCCGGAAAGTCAATGGTTCGATTCTGGGTGCCGGAGGCACTGCGTCCCGGATCGGCTACCAGAAACCCTTTTTCTGCAAACGTGCCGGCCATGGCTTTTCCCGCGGAAGACATGCTGAATTGCGAATCTCCGCCCCACCAGTAGTGCGCCAAGGCACCGATCGGGTTTTGTTCTGATATAAAGAATAAGATCGTGGGCAGTTCCCCCCGACCCACGGCGATTGACATTTCGGCCAGTTTTCGGGCAATTGCTTCCACGGATATGGTGGCCTCGACCACGGCCCGATAGGTCTTGCCGGCCTTGTATTCACCCAGGACCTTGTAGCCTTGGAGGAACGCCTCTGTCTGGCCCTGAATAACCTGGTTGATAATCTGGAAATGCCCAACAAGGCTTTCGGGTGAAAACAGTTCAACCACTGCCGCATCGAGGGCCGTGTTGAGACCGTCTTTGATAGCATCCTGCCGGGCCGCTTCGGAATTTCCTTTGTAAATGGTCCCGGTGCCGATGACCACCTTGGTTTTCAAACCAGCCGGCTGCTGAGCGTATGCTGGGGCGCTCAACAAAAAAATCAAGCATACTAATGCAAAAAGGGCTGCAAGTCGGCAGAACACCCTGTCACGTTTGGCCATCAATAGGTTCCTCCAGATAGAGATTTTTTTAATCGGCAACTATTTCAAATATTGAAGCTTGGTTCACCCGCCCAACTCAAAGATTGGGCCAAACGACTTTTGAGCCCCTTTTAGATTTTACGTTCCAACGCATAATCCGCAATGTCCCCCAGCGTATCCCGGGTGGGGGAGGGGTTAAACCCCGTCAGACAGGCTTTGGCCTGGTCTACATAGTTTCGGGCTGTATTCTGAGTATATCCGATCCCGCCATATGTTTCGAGCAGTTCAATCAGCGTTTTAAAATCTGCGATCGAAAAATCGGGATTCTGAATAATGCCTTCCATCCGGAGCCGGTCATCCGGGTCGGCCTTGGCGAGTGCGTATATGACCGGCATGGTCAGCTTGCCTTCCCGCAGGTCTGCCCCGACTGCCTTGCCCAGTTTTTCACTGTCCAGGGTATAGTCCAATAGATCATCCGCCATCTGAAAGGCCAGGCCCAAATTGTAACCGTAATCAGCCAGGGCCTGCGGGTCGGTCGTGTTGCGGCTCGCCACCAGGGCCCCGGTCCGGCAGGCACCCTCAAACAGTACAGCTGTCTTGCATTCAATTACGGCCATGTATTCCGCTTCGGTCAGGGAGAGGTCGCCCTTGCGGTGCAGCTGCTGAATTTCCCCCTGGGACATCATTTCGGTAATCCGGGCAATGGTCCGAATGACGTCCACATTGCCGGTATCCGCAGCCAGTGACAGGGACCGCGCCAGTAAAAAATCTCCCGTGAGGACGGCGGTAGCGTTGTCCCAGACAACATTGGCCACAGTTTGTCCCCGGCGTACGGTGGCCTCATCAACCAGATCGTCATGCAGCAGGGTCGCCGCGTGCAGGTATTCAAAGATAACGGCAAAGGCCGGCGCTTTGTCGCCGTTATATTCACACAGACGGGCCGCCAGCACCATGAGCAGCGGACGCAGCCCTTTGCCGCCACTGAAAAGAATGTGGCCGGCAACGTCGTGGGTCAGGTCAAAATGAGGGACCAGATTTTCTTCCAGGGCAGCATTGATAGCCTCCAGATCTTCGCCGACAGCAGTTAGAATCTTGGTTTTCAGGTCACGCATGGGTTTACAGAACCTTCCCGATCAAATCATATTCCAGTGTGTCCGTAATCCGGACGCGTACGATAGTGCCCCTTTCAATATGGTCCGCATGCAGGATTGTCAACCCATCAACTTCAGGCGCTTGCAGCATGGTCCGGCCGATATAGACCCCCGGTTCAGGGTGTTCTTCCACAAGGACATCTACCTCCGTATCCAGCCAGCGAGAATTGTTCGCTTTGGAGATCTCCAATTGCAGGGCCATGAGGCTGTCGTGCCGGTCCTGGGCTGTTTGCACGGGAACATGGTGCGGCAATTGGTGGGAGGGCAAGTCGTCTGAATCCGAATAGGTGAATACTCCCAGGTGATCAAACCGGACACGGCTCACGAAACGTGTCAGCGCCGCAAAATCCTCTTGGGTCTCACCGGGAAAGCCGGTGATTACCGTTGTCCTCAGGGCCACTCCGGGAACAGCCCGGCGGATACGGTCAAACAGGGTCAACAGATCGTCTGCCGAATAGTGCCGACCCATCCTGTGTAAAATCCCGTTACTGGCATGCTGGATGGGAATATCAAAATAGGAACAGATGTTGGTGTGCCGGGACACCACTGCCCAAACATCCGGTTGGATACTTTCCGGATGCCCGTACAGAAGCCGGATCCACAAACCGGGAAGCGCGTCGGCCAACCCGTCCAACAATCCGGCCAGCCCTGCAGAACCGGTGTCCTGCCCGTAGTAGGTAGTGTCCTGGGCCACCAGGACGATTTCTTTTACCCCGCGGGCGGCGAGGCCCTCGGCTTCCGCAATGATATCCTCCGGCCGGCGGCTCTTCTGCTTTCCGCGCAGTTTCGGAATGATGCAGTAGGTGCAATGCCGGCTGCAACCTTCGGCAATTTTCAGATAGGCCACGGCCGCCTTATCATGGAGCTGCCGCGGTGCATTCGCCCCCTGGGGTTGGATTAAATCCGGGTCCGGCAGGAGGCAGGTGCCTCTCGCAACGGGTTCCTCGATGACCTGCAGGATTTCGGCATAAGCCCCGGTCCCCAAAAAAGCGTCGACTTCGGGTAGTTCCGTGCTGATCTGCTCCCGGTATCGTTCAGGCAGGCAACCGGTCACCACCAGTTTGCGACAACGTCCCTGGGTTTTATAGACCGCCATCTCTAAAATGGCCTCGATGGATTCATCGGCGGCGGACTCGATGAAACTACAGGTGTTGATCACAATGGCCGTTGCGTCTTCCGGGTCGGCGATCACCTCCCAGCCGGCCGCACCCAGGCTGCCCAGCATCAGTTCACTGTCTACCTGGTTGCGTGCACACCCGAGACTCACCAGAAAAACCGTTTTTTCAGTCGCACCCATACCGGCCCCGCTAAATGTCAGAAAATGCAAGAGGTTCCTGCTGAAAAGCCAGATTAGGAATAGAAACCCCGGTATGGATTGTCAATAAAATAATGGGGAACCAGCCAGATGGAAATTGAAACACAAACGCTAGACGGGTTTCTTGTGATCGGCAACATCCTGCAGATCTTCTTCCGCACGGGCATACAGTTCGTCGGCAGTTTCATCGGCCTGCGTCGGGTAGGCAGCCAGCCCCAGGGACAGCTTGACTTGCGGCCACCCCTGAACGGAGACGGTCTCAAGCAGGGTTTCAACGGCCCGGTTGACGATTGCCCGGGCTTCCTCCGCCTTTGTCTGGGGCAGCAGGAAGGCAACTTTATCGTCATCGAGTCGCCCAAGACCATCGCTTTTCCGCAGACCGCGACTAAGAATCGATGACAGCGAGCGTAGGATCCTCTCATCAAGACCGGCGCTCTGTTCACCTCGGGTGACACCATTCCCGCTCAACTGGAGCAAGCAGAGGGTAAGATCGGAATGGTACCGCCTCGACCGGTAGGTTTCCGTACTGAGATTGTCCATAAAGGTCCGCCGGTTCCACATTCCGGTCACGTCATCGAGGAAGCTGTTGTCGATCAGGCTCTGGGAGGTTCTTTCCAGTTTGTCGCACAGGATGGTCAAAAGATTGAAATTAAAGGTAAGCGCCATCGGCGGGCAGAGCCACTGCAACCGCTTGATCATCTTCAGATTCACCTGCAACAGTTCACACGGGCAGGTGGCGATCACGGTGGCCGAGCGCGGGGCACCGCGCAAAAGTCCCATTTCACCGATAAGATCCCCGGCGCTGACCCGGGTGAGAATTTTGGAAATGCTGCGATTTCTGGGGGCGGCCCCATTCGGAGCCTGGTCCACCACCATCATATCCCCGGAAATCAGGGCGTACATGGAATCGCTGGCATCGCCTTTGCGAAACAGCACCGCCCCTTTATCGATCTTCTTTAGGGACCCCGCCATGATGATGTAGTGGACCTGAGTGCGGGATAGGCCTTTGAACAGGGGAATACCGTGCCTGGGCTCCGCACCCAATTTGATGCGTACCAGATCCCAGAGGGTCACCAATTCGACATGCAGCATCAAAGACGGCAGCAGAATCAGGTCACCGACCAGCGCCGACAGCATGGTGATCATCATCATCATGCCGAATACGGCCGTGGGTTGAAAACTGGAGAAGGCCAGAATGGAAAAGCCGATACTGATGGTAATGGTCGTATAGATGATAGGTCGCCCGATGTGCCGCAGGGTCTCCTGCAAGGCCTTTTTGTCATCCAGGTCTTTGCGAAATTCCTTGTTGTAACGCACCAGGTAATGGATCGTGTCGTCAACCGCCAGGCCGATGGCGATACTGGCAATGAGGCTGGTAAACATGGAAAGCTCGATGCCAAGCCATCCCATGATACCGAAGTTGATGATGATGGGAAACAGGTTGGGCACAATGGCCACCAGACCAACCTTGCTGGATAGAAAGAGGAGAAACATGATCCCGAAAACCACGACCATGGTCAGAGAAAGACTCTTTACCTGCCCGCTGGTCAACAGATGGCTGCTGGCGGAAATCACAATGCCGAACCCGGTCACATCCCAGGAATAATCCTTGGAAAAATTGGCGCCGGCATAGTCCAGGATCCGTTCGCGCAGGTTCAAAAAATCCTGGGAGCTTGAAATATGGGTGAGGAGCAGGATGTTGGCGCTGGTATAGTCCGGGTTCATGAAGCGCGTGAACATATCTTCGCCCAGCATCATCGTGTATTTATTCGCCAGCATCCGTACTTCCCAGGCGGCTTCGGGCAGGGCATAGTTCTCTGGCTTGAACTGGTTGCCGGCATAATTAACCAGTTTCATGTAGTCCGTGTAGGCAATGGTTTTATCCACGCCGGGCAGCGTCTGGACAAATTGCTGCAACTTGGCGATTTCGGCGATATGTTGCGGGTCCTGAAAATAGTCCTCGCCTTTGCCGGTCATGGAGATGTTGATCGGAAAGCTCCCCGACAAATCCTTGTAGATGTCGTGGAAATGGCGGCTGACCGGAGAGTCGTCTTTGAAATATCCCACCGGGTTGGTCTCGACCCGCAGGCGGAAAATGCCGGCAATACAGATGACCACAACGACGGCGATGATCGGCAGCACCAGCCGCTGACGGTTCAGGTTCAGATCTATGATATAGGTGATGATACGGTCTATGGGACCACCGTCGCCAATAGGCTGACAGCTGTCCCCCCTGGACAAGGGCATACAGACCAAGGCCGCCGGGAATAGGGTCAACACCATCACCAGGAGGCTGAACATCCCGAAACAGGAAAACAGGGCAAACTCCCGGATAGCCGGGATGTGATTGAGCAATAGCGACCCGAGGCCGATGACGGTGGTGGCAACAGCCAGGACAGTGGGAAACGCGACCTCCGCAAAGGCAAGCCGTACGGATACCACCGCGTTCTGGTCGTCCTGCCGGCAGGCCTGATACGCGGAAACGATGTGCAGGCAGTAGGCTGTGCCCACCGCGATGAGAAAAACCGGTACGATCATGGTCAGCATGGACAAGGGGATACCGGACCCGGCCATGAGCCCGAATGTCCATACCAGTGAAAAGGAGACGCAGACCAGCGGTAAAAAGAGATACGCGAAATTTCGAAAAATGCAGAACAACAAAATGGCGATCAGGACAAACGTGATGGGCGGCAGTCTGAAAAAGTCTTTGCGCGTATATTCCTCAAGGGCCTGGGACACCAGGGGCATGCCAATCTGATAAAGCGACAATTTCTCCGGCGCGGCGGCGATGATCTTTTCGACGTCATCGATTACGGCCAGATAGTCGGTATCATTGGCCAGGACCAGGGTCAAAGCAGTGGCCCTGTGATCCGCGGAAACGATATTGCCGCTGAACAGGTCAACCGGGCCCAGCGTTCGGGCAAATTCAGCGAGGCTCCACTCACCGCTGATATCGATCGCCTTTTTAATTATCGGCAGGCTGATGATCCGCCGCACCCCTTTTATTTCAGTGGCTGCCGTGGACAGCAGCTCAAGCTGACGAAAGACCAAGGGGTCGAACACATTCTCGCTTCTCACGACTACCCGGATTATTTCATCTGAACCGAATACTTTCTTAAAGGCCTTGTAGCGTTCCGTTTCGGGTAGATCTTCGATGACCAGGTCGTATACGGAGGTAGAAAATGACAGGTTGGGAATCTGAAGGGCAAACAACACTGTGAGGCCCACCACAACCAGGATAACGAGCTTGGGCCATTTTTCCAGATACACCGGTACGTGTTCAAATGTGAGATACTCGAAAAACCGCCTTACCATACACGAAATCCTCCCATCCTAAGGTCCGATCTCTTCGGGTAAGCATGAAGCTGCTAATTGTTACGTGAAATGTAGATTTGAATTGCTAAGATCGCGAATTCGCCCGTGAACACTATTGCTAATACGATCATTTCGCGAAGTCAATTGAAATCAAAGGTAAGCGTAGAACCCATTTCAAAAAACGGATTTTGGTTCAAAATCAAGGCGGCCGTGAGGAATTCCCCGAGACGGGACTTCCCAACTGATTAATATTCAAAGGAGGGTCGAACCGGAGGTGCCAGCGAAGCCAATGCCCATCGTGGTAAATACATCAGGTCTTTCGAGGATTCATTCCGAGCGCCCAACACCGCGTTTGAGCCAAAAGACTTTTTTGAGCTAGGTTATAGTAACGGCGGTCAGCCTGTTCTCCCGGGGAAACCGGTGGAAGCATGATCTCGCAGCTGGCCGCCCGGGGCATACGCGATGATCAGGCACTCCACATTCTCGAGCCGGTTTACCAGGGTGAGGCTTTCTTCAATTCCCATCACCATGAGAGCGGTGGCCAAACCATCGGCCAGGGTGCAGTTGGGGGCCACCACCGAGACACTGGCTACCTGGTTGGACACCGGGTACCCCGAGCGCGGATCGATCACGTGTGAATACCGGACGCCGTCCAATTCAAAAAAATTACGGTAATCACCGCTGGTGGCCAGGGCCCCGTCAGCAAGGGAGAAAGCCCGGTAAACGGCGTTGGCGGCGGCACCCGGCGCCGGCCGGTTGATGCCAACCACCCATGGCTTCCCATCCTTGCGCACACCGGACGCCACGACCTCACCACCGATCTCCACTAAAAAATCTCGATAGCCCGCTCTGCGGATCAGGGCAGTGATTGCATCTACACCATAGCCCTTGGCGATGGAGGCCAGGTCAAGCGATACTTGGGGATTGCGCTTGCGGATCCGTTGGTTTTCGAGCAATTGGATGTGATCGAAACCCGTGTGGGCAAGTTTTTGGGAAATCTGTTCTTGATCGGGGGCCTGTTGCACCGGGCGGGCATTGCCAAAGCCCCAGAGGTTGACCAGAGGTTTGAGCGTCCCGTCCCAGGCCCCACCGGACAACTCGTAGACCTTGGCGGCAACTTTTAACACCGTATAAAAATCGGAAGACACCCGCATGGGTGCATCCGTCGATAATTTGTTAAAAAGGCTGATCTCGCTCTCCGGTCGATAGGTGGACATACTCTGGTTAATTTCTTCCAGGCGGGTATCGATCTTTTTTTGCAGATCGTCAGGATCGGCGAAATAGCCGGTAATCACCTTGATGTGGTAAAAGGTCCCCATTGTCCGGCCGGACAGGAGGGTCTCTTTCCGCATCCCGCAGCCAATACCAAATATCAGCAGCAGAAGAACAAAGCTACGCAAGTATATAAGAAATCGTTTTTTCGGATTCATAAATTAACCTAAAGCTGTCTCAGAGGATAGATATTGGTTTAATATCAAGGCGGACGTCAATATCAAACCGGAGGAATACTATAAGTATTTCGAGGGTTTGATATTCGCGCCCAACGCCGAGATTGAGCCAATAGCTATCCTCTGAGACAGCTTTTAGCAAATTCTGGGGAGTTGCTCTCCTGTCAGCATATCCACAATCCGACTGCCGCCGATGCGGGTCTGCATAAACACCTTACCGGGAGTGTCCGCCGTCACTTCGCCGATGATGGCGGCATCCCGGCCGTACTCATTCGCTGTAATGGCAGCCAGCACATTCTCGGCCTGGGCGGCCGGTACCAGCGCGAGCAGTTTGCCTTCATTGGCGACGTAAAGGGGGTCAAGTCCCAAAAGTTCGCAAATACCTGAAACTTCCGGTTTTACGGGTATTTTATCCTCGAACAATTTTATGCCGACCCCGGACTGCCCGGCAATTTCATTCAACGCCGTTCCCACCCCCCCGCGGGTAGGATCCCGCAGCACACTGACCTGCGGGCAAATATTCAGGATCTGCCGCACCATGTGATTCAAGGCCGCCGAGTCGCTGGCTACCTGGGCATCGAAGGTAAGTCCTTCCCGCTGGGTCAATACCGTGGCCCCATGATCTGCCAGCGTTCCGGAAATAATGACCACGTCCCTGGAGCGCGCCTGGTCACAACCCACGTCGATGCCCTCGGGGATACGTCCCACCCCGGACGTATTGATGAAAATCTTGTCAGCCGCGCCCTTGGGCACCACCTTGGTATCGCCGGTCACAATCTTGACATCGGCTTTGGTGGCAGCGGCCCCCATGGCTGCTACTATTTTTTTAAGATCCCCCAGGGCAAGGCCCTCCTCCAGGATCAGCCCCACGCTGAGGTAGAGCGGCTCGGCCCCGCACATGGCCAAATCGTTCACCGTACCGTTAATGGCCAGATCCCCGATGTTACCACCCGGGAAAAAAATGGGATCCACCACGTATGTATCCGTTGAAAAAGCCAGCCGCCCGGCGTCTATATCCAACACCGCGCCATCATCCAGACGATTCAGGATGGGATTTCCAAACACCGGCAGCAGCAGGTCTCTGGTCAAAGCATGGGAAACCTTCCCCCCACTCCCGTGATCCAACAATATTGTATCATTCGCCATTTGAATTCCTGTTACTTTCTATTCTCCACTGTCCGCTAACAAGCGGTAGCTTTTGATTGCAGGCAAGGCTAGAATAATTTTTCAACCGGAGGCATAGCAAACGCTATGTCGAGGATTGAAAAATTATGATAACGCCGCCTGAAAGCAAAAGATGCCGTTTGTTAGCGGACATTAGCTGTGGAAGCGGTAATACGCCGCACACGTCCCCTCACTCGAAACCATACAAGGGCCGATCGGGTTGACCGGTGTGCAGACTTTTTTATAAAGCGCACATTCCGGTGGTGTCTTGCGCCCGGTCAGGATCTCGCCGCACCCGCAGCCCTTGGGCTCCGGTGCTTCCGGCACGACCGGCTGAAATCGCCGCATGGCATCGAATTCGGCGAAGGCGTCACTGAGGCCCAAACCGCTTAGCGGTATGACACCCAGGCCGCGCCAGTTGGCGTCTTCAACCTTAAAGACCGTTTCCATAATTTTCTGCGCTTTGACATTCCCCTCCTGGGTAACGGCCCGCGGATAGGCGTTCTCCACGGCCGGCTTTTCAGATTCTATCTGCTCTACCAGCATGGCAACGGCCTTTAATATATCGGTCGGCTCAAAGCCCGCGACAGCACACGGCACACGGTAGGTTGCAAACAGCCCACCGTAGGCTTTCAGCCCAATAATCACCGAGACGTGGCCGGGCATGATGAATCCGTCCAATTCAACACCCTCGATCTGCATGAGGGCGTCCAGGGCCGGCGGTGCCAGTTTGTGGGCCGAAATGACGGAGAAATTCTGCAGGCCCATGGTTTTGGCCATCGTCAGTGTCCCGGCAATAGTGGGGGCGGTGGTTTCGAAACCAACCCCCAAAAACACCACCTGGCGATCGGGATTGGCCTGGGCCACTTCCAGTGCGTCCATGGCGGAATAGACCATCCGGATATCCCGGCCGGTGGCGCGCTCCTCCTGGAGGGAACTTTTGGTTCCGGGCACCCGGATCAAGTCGCCGAAGGTTGTAATGATCATGCCTTCGACCCGGGAAAGGGCGATGAAGGCATCTATCTCACCCTGGGCGGTCACACACACCGGACACCCCGGTCCGGAAAGCAGGGAGATGGTATCCGGCAGAACGTCCCGGATCCCGTGCCTGAAAATGGACACCGTGTGGGTGCCGCACACTTCCATCAACCGGATGTTTTTCCGGCTGCGGTTTTGGATGCTATCTATCAGGGTCCGGGCAATTTCCGGGTCCCGGTATTCTTCGAGGTGTTTTAAGGTCATAACAATACGTCCTAATGCTTGACCATGGCGGCAGCCGCCACGGCCTGTCCCAGTGATAGGCCCCCATCGTTGGCCGGAACGAGTTGCTGAGAATAAACCTTAAACCCTGTTTTTGCAAGGGCGGCCGACAAGGTGGTCAGCAGCGTCGAATTTTGAAACACACCCCCGCTCAGCACAACCCGCTCGAGCCCCGTGTCGGTGCGCAGGACCCGGCAAAGTTCCGCAAACAGGCGGGTCAGCGTATTGTGAAATCGACTGCTGATGGCCGCGGCGGATACGCCGCGGGTAGTATCGGCGACGATCTGGCGCACCAATAACCCGGGGTCCAGGCGATATTGGTCCTCGGTCCGGTACCACTGCCCGTCATAGTGGCCCTTTTCTGCGGGGTCGGCGATCATTTCCAGTTCCATGGCCGCCTGCCCCTCGAATCGCACGGTATCCCGGAGGCCTACGATGGCGGCAATTCCATCGAACAGCCGGCCGAGGCTGGAAGTCTCCGGCGAATTGAGTCCCTTGTCAATCATCTGGAATACAACCGCGGCCCGGTCACCGGACATGGCTTGCAGCAAAGGCAAATCAAGATCGACAACCTGGCTGCCGAACGCATGCTGCAGGTAGCTCAGACCCATGCGCCACGGCTCCTTGATAGCGGCGTTGCTTCCCGGCATGGGAACGTAGTCCAGAAACCCGGCCCGTTTAAAATCATGTGCTTCGCAGAGCAGCACTTCACCCCCCCAGATCTTACCGTCGGTGCCCAGGCCGGTCCCGTCAAAAGAGAGACCAATAACCGGCCCTTCCAGATGGTTTTCCGCCATGGCGCTGACAATATGGGCGTGATGATGCTGGACCGGAACCCGCTGGACACCGCTCTGAGCAAGCGCAAACTGGGTGCTCAGGTAATCCGGGTGCAGGTCATGGGCCACGATCTCGGGTTCGATATCCAGGATGCGTTTCAGGTGCCGCACGGTCAACTCGAAAAAGTCCAGGGTTTCCTGATTTTCAAGATCACCGATGTGCTGGCTTAAAAACGCCCGGTCTTCCTTGGTGAGACAAATTGTATTTTTCAACCCGGCCCCGCACGCCAGAGTCGGCGGCAGGGCCCGCTTGACAAACACCGGCATGGGAACATAGCCGCGTGACCTTCTGAGAAAACGGGCCTGTCCGGCACAGTGCCGGACGATGGAGTCGTCGCTGCGCAAGTAAATACCGCGATCATGCATCAGGAAGTAGTCGGCCACCGCGGCCAGGCGTGAGTGTGCATCAGCATTGTCGATACAGATGGGCTCCTCGCTCAGGTTGCCGCTGGTCATGACCAGCGCCTTAAGGCCCTCGCTGAGCAGCAGATAGTGCAGCGGCGTATACGGCAGCATCACCCCGAAATAGCGGTTACGCGGAGCTACGGATTTTGAGATGGCATTCGGTTGTTTTTTTTCCAGCAGCACGATGGGCCGCTGGATGGATGTCAACAGGTCCCGGTGCACGTCTTCCACATCGGCATAGGCCGCGATCATCGCCAGGGAGGCGGACATAAGGGCAAACGGCTTTTCTTCTCGATGCTTGCACCGGCGCAGTTGTTGTACGGCCGCCTCGTTTTCCGCGTCCACGGCCAGGTGAAAACCACCGAGTCCCTTCACGGCCAAAATGTGTCCGGCTTTTAACAGGCGGGCGGCGGTTTTGATCGGATCCTCTTGCTCAATCACATGCCCGTCTGCTCCCATGAGCGTGCACTGCGGTCCACACACCGGACAGGCGTTGGGCTGGGCATGAAAACGTCGATCCAACGGGTCGTCATACTCCGCCTGACAATCCGGACACATTTGAAAATGACGCATGGAGGTTTTGGGCCGGTCGTAGGGAATATCGTCGATGATGGTGTACCGGGGCCCGCAGTTGGTGCAGTTGATGAAGGGATATCGAAAACGCCGGTTGGCCGGGTCGAACATTTCCCGCCGGCAATCGTCACAGACAGATACATCCGGCGAAATCAGCGCCGTCCGGCTGGCCTGCTTCTGGCTCAAGGCGATGATGAATGATTCGGATCCTCTAAGATCGGCGGGTTCAACGGTAAGATCGGTAATGTGGGCCAGGGGCGGTTTGTCGGTGGCAATGGCGGACGCAAAGGCGTTCAGCTTCGTAGCGGGACCTTCGGCATGGATGACCACCCCGCTGGACGTGTTGGCCACCTCCCCGGCAAGGTCGAAGCGGGCGGCCAACTGATAAATGAAGGGCCGAAAGCCGACCCCCTGGACAATTCCGCGAACAATGAGTTTTCTGGCAATGCTCCCTGTCCCGGTCATGTCTGCCGCCCTAGTCAGTGGAGGGCTCCTCCGAATCGTTCCGCATGGAGAACTCAACCGCCTCGCGCAGGTATCTTAAAGACTCCTGGGCGGCCTCCTCGTCGATCTTCCGGATGGCAAACCCGGCATGCACGATGACGTAGTCGCCGACCTGGGCATCTTCAACCAGTAAAAGGCTGGCTTTTCTTTTGACCCCATCGACATCAATGGTTGCCATTTCATCTTCAATTTTGACGATCATAGAGGGGACCGCAAGACACATTTTCACAACTTCCTTTTTTACAGGTTACGCCCAGTTTTTCCAGCTCGGCCAGGACCAGCTCAATGACGGGACCGACCTTGTTTTCTGCTGTTGCGGTGAGTTCTGTGCTCAGGGTTTCCATGTCCTCCGGCTCCACACCGAGGATGACCGTTTCCGGCTGATGATCCATGGCCTGGATCAGCGTCAGGGCCTCCAGGAAGTCGACCTGGTGGACCGAATTCTTGGCCCGGATGCGGTCAGGGATGTCTTTTTGTTCGATACGGTACATATCACCCGGCTGGCCGCCGTTGCGAATGATATCGATGACGATCAGGTGGTCCGGTTTGGAGATAATGCCCAGCAGGTGCACCCCGAGAACGCCGCCGTCCACCAGCTGTACATTTTCAGGGAATTCGAACATTTGATCCATGCGTTTCATCACATGGATCCCGAAACCTTCGTCCTTGAAAAGCACGTTGCCGATCCCGAGCACCATGATCTCTTTGGTTGCTTTTTCCATAGGTTCTCAGTTCATATCTTTAGTTTATAGGTCCCGAATTGATCAGCCCGCTACCACCATCCAGTCACCAACCATAGCGGCCCGACACATTGCCGGATGGGAGACGTTTGTACCACCGTTTCCGGCACCACGCAAGTTATTGGATAACCTTTGAGAGGGAGCATATTCCGGCAACGGAATTTTAGGGCAGGGTCGGTTGGCCAAAAACGGGGAACTCCCGCCGCCCGGAAGGCAGCGGGAGTTCTCGTGGAGGTGTTACAGAGCTTTGACTTTGTAAACCTGGTTCGAATCGGGATCGATGACATGCACCGCACAGGCAATGCAGGGATCGAAGGAATGCACGGTCCGCAGAACTTCCAGCGGCTTTTTCGGATCCGCAATCGGCGTTCCGATAAGTGCTTCTTCCAGCGGTCCCGGCTGGCCCTTGCCATCCCGCGGCCCCAGGTTCCAGGTTGAAGGTACAACGTACTGGTAATTTTTGATCTTATTGCCTTCAATGATACACCAGTGGCCCAGCGATCCGCGCGGTACGTCGCAGAGCCCCACACCTTCGCCGTAGCTCGGGAATTCCCACGGTGTGTAAGTGGCCGTATCACCGCTCTTGAGGTTGCCGAGCAGCTCGCCCATCCATTTCTCGATACGTTGACCGATAACCAGCGTCTCGATCCCGCGGGCAGCGGTCCGGCCAAGGGTGGAGAACAGGGCACCGGCGCCCACGCCGAGTTTACCGAGGACCATGTCCACAACCGGTTTGATTTCCGGGTGGCCATTGGCATAGGCGACCAGAACGCGGGAGAGCGGACCGACTTCCGTGGCCATGCCGTCATAACGCGGCGCCTTCAGCCAGCTGTAGTCTCCGCCGCCGGGACGGTACTTGGGATCTTCCTTCAACGGTTTGGTCTCGCCTTTCCAGGGATGCTTGGCATCACCTTTTTCATACCAGGCGCGGGTCACATCCTCGGTCACCTTGTCCTGGACGGCCATACCGACATTGGCGATATCGCGCTTGGCAATCACGCCGCGGGGCATGTAGAGGCTTTCCGGTTCCTGGGCGGATTCCGGAAAATCACCCCAGGCCATGAAGTTGGAGGTGCCGCCGATGCCGGCCCAGTCCTTGTAGAAACTGGCCACGGCCAGCAGATCGGGAATGTAGACTTTCTCGATAAACTGCTGGGTTTCGCGGGTAATGTACAGGAACTCGGCCAGGCGGTCCGGTTTCAGGTCGCCTACACAGGTCATACCGCCCACCACTAGTGATTGGGGGTGGGGATTCTTGCCGCCGAAGATGGCGTGCATTCGAGCGGACTTGGCCTGGAGGCGCAGAGCTTCCACATAATGGGCCACTGCCATTAGGTTGGCCTCCGGGGGCAACTTGTAGGCCTTGTGGCCCCAGTAAGCGTTTTCAAAGGGCCCCAGCTGACCGCTGGCGACGAACTTTTTCACGCGGTCCTGGACGCCCTTGAAATACTTGGTGCCGCCATAGGGTGCATCGCTGATGTTGTCTGCCAGGGTCGCGGTGGCCTTGGGGTCAGCGGAGAGTGCGCTGACAATATCGACCCAGTCAAGTGCATGCAGGTGATAGAAATGAACAATGTGGTCATGCTGGTACTGGGCACCATGCAGGAGGTTCCTGAGGATTCTGGCATTGTCGGGAATCTGGACGCCGACTGCGTCTTCGACTGCCCTCACCGAGGACAGAGCATGGATGTACGTTCAGACGCCGCATGAACGCTGCACGAAATGCTGTGCATCTCTGGGATCCCGCCCCTGCAGCATGATTTCGATACCACGGAACATCTGGCCGGAACTCCAGGCATTTACAACTTTACCGCCGGCCACTTCAACTTCGACTCGCATGTGACCTTCGATCCTTGTAATCGGATCAATCATTATTCTCTTACCCATATTATCTCCTCTCTTCTTCTGAAAAGAATTTAACGTCTAATCTGATTACATTTCCTCGTAAAACGGTGTCATTGTATCCCAAAATTTCGGCTCACTGCAGCCGATGCAGGGAGCTCCCGCTTCCACCGGCCAGCTCGTGCCGTCGTTGAACTTGGCCACCGGACAGTTGTTGTAGGTTTCCGGTCCGCGGCAACCCACCTGGTACAGGCAGTAGCCATTGGCAGCCTCTGCGCTGCCGAATTCCGTGACGAATTCCTCGTTTTCGAAATGGGACCGGCGCGGGCACTGGTCATGAATGGTTTTCCCATATGCAAACAGGGGGCGCCCCTTGTCATCCAAGGCCGGTAGTTTGCCGAGCAGCAGGTAGTTGACCACGGTACCGACCAGGTTGATCGGATTCGGCGGGCAGCCGGGAATATTGAGGGTGGAAGCACCGATCGCTTCGCCGACCCCGACGTATCCGCCCGGGTTGGGATCGGCACCGGCGATGCCGCCATACGCGGCGCAGCTTCCAATGGCGATGGTCGCGGCAGCCTGGGGAACGACTTCCTTGGCGATCTCCAGAAAACTCCGGCCAGCAACCTTACCATAGCCGCCGTTATACTTCGTTGCAACCGCACCCTCCACGACACAGATGAACTTGCCTTTGTACTTCTTGACCGCAGCATGCAGGTTTTCTTCGGCCTGGTGACCGGCAGCCGCCATGATCGTCTCGTGGTATTCAACCGAGAGGATCTCAAGCACCAGCTCGTCAATGAAGGGGTAGTTCGATCTCAGCAGCGCTTCCGAGCAGCCTGTGCACTCACCGAAATGCAGCCAAACAACTGGCGGACGCTGGGCCGGAGCCGCAAATACCTCGGCGACTTTCGGGACATAGGATGCCGACAGCCCCATGGTCGCGGTAAGGGCGGTACAATACTTCATGAAATCCCTCCGCGATACGCCCTTACTTTTCAACCTTTCATAGAATGTTTTTTCCTGTTCCATCTGCACCTCCTTGATGCTATTTATAAGTGGCCTAAACGCTACAATGCCCTAAACTTGCCTGAAAACCTACCTGATAACTAATAATTAGTAACTGAATACGGTCTAGTTTTCTAAGCTAAAACCATAGGATAGGTTAATAGTTATCTTGGGTGTCGGTACGCTATCCGGGTTACAAAATTGTACAAAGGCATGGGTTGGCGCAGGTTCTCAACCAGACCGTCCGGCCCGGTCAAGGTACACCGGGTGATTTAACCAGCGACTCGGGGATTTAACCGGGTGGGCAAACAGATCTTTAGTCTGGATCGTTTCGGCGTTATTCGCCTGGCACGGCAAGACAGTTTCGGCCTATTGCCTGAACGAGCCCGCTCCCTCGCTATCTGTTACAGGGGATTGCTGATTTCCACGGTCTCATCTTCCGCTATTTTAATGGGGGCCTCCAATTTCCCCACGGGCTGATCGTCTTCTATGATCTCTTCAGCTTCCACGTCCAACAGATCGTCGATGCTCCCGCTTTCTTCCACGGGCACATCCTTGCTGCTCAGGGTGCGAATACACTCGGCATCATCTGCCTCAATTTGGAGCGTGTCATCGCCTTCCCGCTGGAGATAATCGTTCAATGAAGACGTCAGCTTTTCCGTAAAATAGCTGGCGGGGAAAAAGCTCTCGGTTCTGAGCAGGGTGATCACATGCCCCGGACCCTTGGCCAGTGCGGCTTTAACAGCTTGGACCGCATAAGACTCCTCGCAAAGAAGAGAATAGACGCCCTTGTCCAACTCGGCGTACTCCTTGATGACGATCTGCTCACCGCCGGTGTTTCGGGATATCGAAAATCGTTGCTTCATATCTGGTGCCCTCCAATCTGCCCGCTGGGTTGGTATGATTTTTTTGGGAAAACCATAAAAGTCTCTGTCTGTCAACAGCCAAAAACAAGATTTTTTACTTTCCGATCAGATTGCTCGGCAGGAAGGGCGCATGGGCAAAAACAGTGCCATTCGGTAAAAAAAATTAGTGCATAAGCCGTTGACCTGTGCGGTGATAAATGATAGAAAGTTGGTTTGTCTCAGGAGGGATGGCCGAGTGGTTTAAGGCGGCGGTCTTGAAAACCGTTGAGCGAAAGCTCCGTGGGTTCGAATCCTACTCCCTCCGCCAAAGATTGGCCCCATGTTTCCAGGCATTCAATAGTTGGAAACCTCTGGAAAGTGTTCAATTTCGCCGTAGGCCAAGGCGGGCACACGGTGAAAGGGAATGTTTTCCTGAGGTCTCCCGGAGAGATGGCCGAGCTGGCTGAAGGCGCTCGCCTGCTAAGCGAGTGTGGGGGGAAACTTCCACCGAGGGTTCGAATCCCTCTCTCTCCGCCATATGATCAAAACAACCCCCTGGTTTGTTACCAGAGGGTTGTTTTTTTGCAGCTGACATCGCCGGCCTTGGGATCGGGCCTTCTTTTTTAGGGTTGCCTCCCGGGCTGCAACCGTCTAAATAGGCTATTGCCATGACACTACGAGCACTTCTTTCTCTTCTTGTCGGAGCGAGCCTGCTTATCCTATCCGGCTGCATGGCCATGCCGACTCCCGAAACACACCCGACCACTGCGGGCAGCAACCTGGCCCACCAGTATGGAGAAGAGGTTCTGGCCTACCTGATGCAGGTAGTCCTTGGACAGGCGGGCGACCCCGACAATCGGGCCACTTGGCGTAGCCGTGGCCTCGATCAGGATCTTGATCTGGAACGCATAGCCGGCATCATGTCCGATCCCGGGGGCAATAAGACCGCCATCATGGTCAACGATCCCAACATCCTGGGACTTTCGAAGGTCCTCTACCATTACGCCCCGGAAATGAGTCAGTTTTCCGGTAATTACGCAACCAGCCTCTATCCTGCCACCGAACTCGTGGCGTTGCGGCTGTTTCTGCTCAAGCGGATTCAAGCCGACCGCAAAGTCTCTCTCCCGGCGCTTCTGAATCACCAGGCCCTGCTGCAGGATCCCGAGCGGGAAGCCACCCGCGCGGAGATGGCGGCCATGAATCTGACGCGTGATGAATTACGGTTGTTGCAGTCGGTTTTCCAATCGAAACCCTGGCTTTTCGACAGCCTTACCAGCCCCTTTCTGGTGGCCGCTTTTTCAAGCTCCGGGATATTGGAAAAAGAGCCCCTGACGGCAAAGCTCATCTCCCGGGCAAGCTACCCGAATGCGGCCTGCAGGCCAATGGACACCTCGTCCGATCGAGATGCTCTGGTGATCGCTTTTCTACCGTCGATGACCCGGGAATTCAGCCCGGGAAACAGCGGCTTCATACCTTCCGATGCGTACCTGGCAGCTGTTGACAGCTTGAGACAGGGTATCCTGGCAGCACTTGGGAACATCGTCCAGCTGGAGATAAAAAAGGTCGCTATGGATCCGGCCGAATCAGCCGGGCAACGGTTGCAAAATCTCACCGCACGCAAAATCAGTTTTCGTTCCCTGAGCACGCGCCCCCTGGTTGTCCACCCCGGGAATGCAGACCGCGTCGTCCAGGACACGTGCCCTGCGGCCGATTTTGCCATCATCCTCCTGGGCCGCAATGTGTACCAGTCCGTTCATATCGATCCGGCCAAAGACATCTACCCGGCAACAAACCGGATCTACCTGGATATCACCGATGTGAAACACGCCCAGGTATCATCGGAAGTAGACGATATCGGCCGGTTCCTCTATGAGAAATTGAAATCGCGGTAGGAATGCTACGCAACGTAGACCGGGTAGGATCGTTTGTAAGCTGGATGTATCGATTTGGCCTTGGCTTCGCATTTCGACCAATGGGCTGCAAGCCTCGGTTTTACAATGCCTGTTTTACCATATGAATCGCATCCACGGGACACTCGGTTTCGCAAAATCCGCAGGCAATGCATTGACGCGGCCGCGCCAGGATCGGATAACCGATCGTGTCATCGGTACCCGGGGTATAATCCAGATCAAAACATGCGGTCGGGCACGCGTCCAGGCAGATTTTACAGGAGATGCACTTTTCCCGCACGATGACCGGCTTGGGCCATTTTTTCCGAAACCGGATGCGCCTGACGCGATTTCGCTCTGCGTCCAATACCGCCCCATGGGGGCAGATCCGGCCGCAGGCGCCGCAATCAAAGCATAATTGCTCAATCACCCGGTGCGCCTTGTTGCGCAACCCTGATATGGCGCCCACCGGGCACACCCTGGTACACACCGCGCAGCCAATGCACCTGTCCGTTATGAAAAATGCCATCAGCCGGCCCCTTTTGCGGGCGGACCGGGTCGGCCGGTTTGTTCGTCCCATCCGAGCTGTCGCCAGTAACCCCGCATCATGGTTTCGATGTCGATGGTCCGGCCGGCATTGGCCCCGGCCTCCATTGGCGGCCGTCCCAGGGTCCGGGCATTCATAACATTGGCCGACGGGGTGATCCCGTGCTTGATGTTGAAGGCCTGTTTCAAGGTCTGGATGCGTTTGCCGGTCGCCATATACGCTTCCGGTGTGTAGGTCCAACCGGTAGCCGCATTGAGCCACTCGAAAACAGGCAACCGATGCACCCCGAGAAAAGCACCGAAAAGACAACCGCCGGCGCCGTTCAGCACATTCATGAAACAGCTGCAGGCGGCAGCGGCCCGGGCCTTGTCCTCGTCGAATTCATACTTGCTGTCTTTGAAGTAAAGGAAGTTGACATCCGGAAGGTCCGGCACGCGCTTCCAGAGCTGAAACATCTCATAGTAGAGTTGCGAACCGATGGTGTGCCGCCCGGGGGTCGGCTCCACACAATTATGCAGGGCAAATCCGGGGTCGAAGCGCCCGTCGTGCATGCCGATTTCCTGGCCGCCGGCGTGCATGGCATAATCAAACGAATTCCGCCCCAGGCGACGAGCGGCCTGGCGGGTACCGTCTGCCAGCATGTCACCGATTCCCTCGCGTCGAATCATTTTCTCCAGCAAGGCGATCAGGCCGGCGCTGTTGCCCCAGGTCAAGTCGATGCCCCCGGTGTCCTTGGCCGACAGCAAGCCATTCTCCCAGCACTCCATGGCAAAGGCCATGGTACCACCTGCTGAGATCGTGTCCATGCCGGCGCGGTTGAGCATCTCGTTCATGATGAAGATGCTGTCGGCATTATTGTTCATGACCAGACCGCCCAGGGAAAGAACCGTCTCGTACTCGGACCGGTGGGTTTCCACCTTCCCGTCTTTGCGGCAAATGCCGCCGCATCCGAGGGGGCAGGAGTAGCAATGATATTTGACGATGGTATGACCGGCGAAAGCATCCGGGCTGATGGCCGCCGATTTCTCCGGGCCGAAATCTTCGTTGGACCCCTTCCAGTTTTTTATCGGGGCATCGCCCATCTCGATGAACATCTGGTTCATGCTCACGGTGCCCCACTTGCGCAGCATGATTTTATAGAGCATCCCGTCTGTGGAAACCTGGGTTGGCAAGACCCGCATGAGGGCTCCCAGGTGGGGGGTCATTTCACCGGACACAAAGGGCGGTTGGAAGGACGCGGCTTCGTTGCACTGTAAAGTCAGAGCCCGGACTGTGGATCGATCGTACACGGGGATACGGGCACTGCCGCCCAAAACCAGGGCTTTGAGCCGCTTGGACCCCATGACGGCACCCAGACCGGAGCGGGCGGCAATCCGGCCGCCGTCATTGACGATCCCCGCTATCAGGGAAAGTTTCTCCCCGGCCGGACCGATGCAGGCTACCCGCGGATGTTTGCATTGCGCGGTTTGTTTGAGGAATACTTCGGTATCAACCGTATCCCGACCCCATACCTCGCCGGCATCCCGCAATTCCGCCCGCCCTTTTTCGATGCACAGGTATACCGGTCGGGGGCTGGTGCCCGTAAAAAATATACCATCAAACCCGCAGCGTTTGATGGCCGGTGCAAAGTTGCCCCCACAGTTGGCATCTCCCCAGGTACCCGTGAGGGGCGACTTGCCCACCACCATCCAGCGGCCGGTAAAAAGACTGCCGGTGCCGGTGAGAATACCGGATAGAAACCCGAGTATGTTATCCGGTCCCAGCGGATCGGCATTAGCCGGTATGCGGTCATACAGAAAATGCGCACCCAGGCCTGTCCCGCACAGGTATTGCCGATAGACCCTTTCGGGCACTTTTTCCGCAGTCATCTTGCCGGCTCTCAAATTGACCCAGAGTACCTGTCCCATGTATCCGAACCCCATCTCCCCTCCAGGATCCAAACAGGTATATGTACCCACAAATTGTGAGCATACGCTCACAAACATATCTATACTGCACCGCCTCTGTCAACGGCAAAGAACCTGGACTCAACGCTTTGCGGTCGGCAGGGCCAGGTTGGCTCCATTTAACACGATATGGGTGGTTTTTCCGGAGACAACCCTTGCCGGGATTTGCCAAGCGACCTTGTAACCGTGAATCATGCCTGGAAAGGTTACGATAACATAATAGCCGCCGGGTGCCACGGCTGGAAATTTGAACGTACCCTCATCCGTTGACAGGGTACTGGCATAGAGAAAGTTTTTTTCCGTCAGCCGGTTCTGAACCCGGATGTAAAAACCCGAATGCAGGGTGCTGATGACATCAAAATATGCGGGCTGGGTATGTTTCAGCGAGGTATCTATCTCCGGCATGTCGACCTTGTCGGTGACCAGCAGGAGTCTGATCCAATTTCCCGGTACCAAGCGCCCTTCTATATCAAGGGTTATTGTACCTGTCACCGTTCCGTCCTCGGCGTTCAGGGCCGGCCCGGCCCACAACACGCTCACCAGCGCTAGAACTACCGCAATGAGGTTGAAAATGGCGCGCATATCCCTCCTTTGCTTGTCCGGATAGGCATGCGGGGTAGAAATAGATCCGTCGAAACTGGTGCTACTCCCTTAGTTGAGTAAGGCAACTGTAAAATAGGCCGGGAGGGGATGTCAAAAGGCTTTTAAAAAAGCGTGTCTAAATACAGCCTGGTGGTCATCCACGAATGGTGAATTTTGGTTCAGCGCACTCGAACCTATCTCAAAAAACGGATTTTGGTTCAAAATCAAGGCGGCCGTGAGGTTCAGCCCGCAGGAATACTCGAGTATTTTGAGGACTTGAACCGAGCGTCCAACGCCGAATTTGGGACAAATGACTTTTTAAGATAGGTTCTTGTCCGGCAACGCCTATAGGCGCAAACGGACGGCCCGGCGATTTTGAGGCCGCAGGTGCCAGCGAAGCCAATGCCCGTGGTGCATACTCACCTATTTCGAGGATCTCAAAAGTGCGAAAACGCCGCACTGGCCCAAAGATGCCGTTCGTGGATGATCCCTAATCGATGTGTTCAGCGATCTCATCAATGAACCGACTGCGCTGGTTAAACTGGCCCTTGCGCAGTTCCGTGCAACTCAGGTAGAGGTACTTTTCCGCCCGGGTGATGGAGACGTGCATCAACCGGCGCTCCTCCTCAAGACCTGCTTCCGTGTCCAGTGATCGCCAGTGGGGGAAAAGCTGTTCCTCACAGGCGACCACGAAAACAACCCCGAACTCCAAGCCCTTGGCCCCGTGGACTGTGGAAAGATTCACGCCGTAGGGCTGCCCATCGTCCTCATCGGACCGGTCCTCCCGGATCAGGGCCGCTTCCTCCAGGTAATCGTAAAGCGTCTCTTTTTGGGATGCGGCATAGATCAACTGGTCGAGGTTTTCTTCGCGAGCGGTCAGGTCCATGGGGTTGCCCCGGGCGTAGTTCAGCAGGTAATCCATGTACCCCACCCGGTCAATAACGGCGGCAATGGCCTCGGCCGGTGCCATAGCGCGTATATCATCGAGCAGGTGCAGGACCCCCTTGAGAGCCCCGTAAATCTTGGGGGTCAGAATTTTTTCCTTGAGGGCCTGACGGGCGGCACCCTGAAGTCCCCGCGTGCCGGTCTTCATGCGGGCGATTTTCTTGATGGTGCCCGGTCCGATGCCCCGTTTGGGTATATTGACAATGCGTTCGAAACTGACATCGTCCTGGGGGAAGGCCGCGGCCGACAGGTAGCAGTTGATATCCATGATCTCTTTGCGATCGAAGAAACCCTTGCCGCCCAGCATTTGGTAAGGCACCCGCAGGGACCGAAACATTTGCTCAAAGGCCAGCGAACAAAACTTGGTCCGGTAGAGGACCGCCATCTGTTCGTAGGGGATCCCCATGGATTTCAAAGTGTTGATTTTACGGGCCACCCACCGGGCCTCCTGCCGCTCGTCGAAAAATTCATGCAGTTCGACAACCCCGCCCTTTTTCGCGGAAAAACACTGCTTCTCCATGCGGTTGTCATTGTAATGAATCAATTCATTGGCTACTTGCACGACCTCGTCCGCCGATCTGAAATTCTGTTCCAGCCTGAATATTCGGGCCCCGGGGAACTTATCCTGAAAGGTTAGAAAATGGTCCACATTGCTGCCCCGGAAGGAATAGATGGCCTGCCAGTCATCCCCGACACAAAAAAGGCGCCCGTCTTTCACCAGCTGCCGGGTGAGCTCCTCCTGCAGGTTATTGGTATCCTGGTATTCATCGACCAGAAGGTAGCTGAACAGGCCGCGGTAGTGGTCCCGGACCGCATCGTGGTGTTTCAGGATATCGCGGGCCAGCAGCAATATGTCATCGAAATCAACGGCATTCTTGGCTTTCAAAGCCCGCACATACAGGTCATAGGCGTCCGTCAGACTGATATTGGCAACCTTGGGGCAGCGATCGAAATAGGCACCGGGGTCGCCCGAATTTTTGGCCCGGGATATCTCGGCCAGAACGGTTGGGGTATATTTTTTGTCCAGATTCAGCCGGCCGACCAACAGATCCTGCAATGTCTTTTTTTGCTGGTATTCGGCGAATACCTGCAGGGGTGGCTGGAAACCCAACAATTCACAATGGGCCTTCAAGATGATAAAGCAGGCGGAATGATAGGTCCGAACCCAGGGGAACTTGACCAGCGGCAGCCCGGTCTGACGCATCAGCCGGAATTTCATCTCGTCGGCGGCTTTGTTTGTGAAGGTAATTGCCAGGATCCTCTCCGGATCGTACCCCTGTTCAATGAGGTGTGCAAATTTGGCCGTCAGCGTCCGGGTCTTACCACTGCCGGCGCCGGCGACCACCAGAGCCGGTGATCCGTGGTGCTCAACCGCTGTGCGCTGCTGCTTTGATAACTGCATGTATCTATACGTCCTGTCGTAAGTTTGCTTTAAATGCGTAGTGGCTGTGTGTGGCCGGCCGCGTTCAATTCAGGGCCCCTGCAGTTCAAGTGCAACCGGGTTTGAAATCAGGGACAGTATTGTAAAATAACGTCCCTGTCAAAGCAATTTAGAGCCCTGCTTAGCCGGGCCCTGAATGCTGTGCAGTTGGGACCGGTGGGAGCCCTGATTGCTCTTGACATTTTTACCTATCCCTATTAATGGTATCGTTTTGTATCCGAAACAAATCTGATCGTAGCCAAAGCGATCGCGAATAAACTATAATGAAAGGAGACGTAGCAAATGGCAAAACTCGTAGAACCCCATGGCGGGAAAGGTTTGACCATCTGCCTGCTCGAAGGTGCGGAACTCGAGGCAGAAAAGACCAAGGCAGCTGGCCTTAAAAAAGTAGAAATCTCCCCTCGCGTCAAAGGCGACCTGATCATGATCGGCAATGGCGGTTTCAGCCCCCTGACCGGTTTCATGACCAAGGCCGACTGGAAAGGCGTTTGTGAAGACTTTCTGACCGCGGACGGCACCTTCTGGCCCGTACCGGTTACCCTGGATGTTTCCCAGGAAGACGCCGATGCGATCAACGCCGGTGACGAAATCGCCCTGTACGATGCTGAAGGCGATGAAATCATGGCCACCATGCAAGTTTCTGAAAAATTCGAAAAGACCGACGCCGACAAGACCTGGGAAAGTGAAAAGGTTTACATGGGCGAAGGTACGCCGACTGTTGAAGAATTCTGGAAGATCGCCAAAGAAGACCACCCGGGCGTTGAGATGGTCATGAACGAAAAGCCAATGAATCTCGCCGGCCCCGTTAAGGTCCTCAGCGAAGGCGAATATCCCACCAAGTACGCCGGGATCTACCATCGCCCTGCCGAAGCCCGCAAGATTTTTGAAGACCGGGGCTGGAGCGATGTGGCTGCCCTGCAGCTGAGAAACCCCATGCACCGCAGCCATGAGTACCTGTGCAAGATCGCCATCGAAGTCTGTGACGGCGCCTACATCCACTCCCTGGTTGGAAACCTCAAACCGGGCGACATTCCCGCGGAAGTTCGCGTGAAATGCATCGACGCCCTCGTGAAACACAATTTCGTGGAAGACAACGTCGTTCAGGGCGGTTACCCGCTGGACATGCGCTATGCCGGTCCTCGTGAAGGCCTCCTGCACGCCGTGTTCCGCCAGAACTACGGCTGCTCCCGGATGATCATTGGCCGCGACCACGCTGGCGTGGGAGACTTCTACGGCATGTTTGAAGCCCAGACCATCTTCGACAAAATCCCGACTCCAGCTGAGCCCGGCAAAGCCCTCGTGTGCCAGCCGCTGAAAATCGACTGGACCTTCTACTGCTACAAGTGCGACGGCATGGCCTCTCTGAGGACCTGCCCGCATGGTAAGGAAGACCGCGTCCTGCTGTCCGGCACCATGCTGCGCAAGATGCTTTCCGAAGGCGCGGAGCTTCCGGATCACTTTGGGCGTGACGAAGTTGTCGTTATCCTGCGCGACTACTACGAGAACCTCGAAGAGAAGGTCGAGATCAAGACCCACACCGCTGCCACCGGTTAATTAAAAGCCGCTTAACAGCGAACGTTCGAAACTGCAAGGGGAGATGCCGCAAGGCATCTCCCTTTTTTTTCAACATCGGCGTCTTACTCGAAATCGACCCCGCTAGCGATACCGATTTGGATATCTGGAAGTAGCCAACGCCAAGATTAGCCAAAAGACACTTTTGAGACGACTACCCATAAAAAAGGGGAGGCTGTCACCAGCCTCCCCTTTCGGATTTTACGCTATGGTCGGAAACTTATTTCCGTTCAGCCCATTCCATGTAGGTCATGGCCGTGGTGCGGTATACCAAATGCGCCAGTTTTGAAAACGGCGTATAGGCAAACAGGCACCAGATAAATACCAGGTGGAAAAAGTAGATGAAATAAGTCGCACCGGCCAAACCAGCCAAACGCGCCATCTGGGTTCCCATACCGGTAACACCCAGTCCAAACACCAGCACCAGCAGCTGCCAGTCCCAATAACTGGTAACCTGGTCTTCTTTGCTCATCCGGTTCTTGATGAGCAGCAAAGAACCGATGACCAGGGCCACACCGCTGACATTACCCAGCCATTTCACCGGGTTTATCTGGCGGTAGGGGCCTTCGATGTGCAGGATCCACTCGGCGATGAAAAAGCAGTTCGTTACGATAAACAGCCCGATAAAACTGTATAGCACCATCATATGGGCTGTGGAGCGGTCCTTGTTGTCGCCGCACTCATTGAACTTGCTGTGTTTCAAGACGGTGGTCACAACGGTAATCAGCGCCTTCACCATACCCGCCGGATCGATCTTTTCCTTGGTCGTTTTGCCTTCAGCCAGCGCATTGGCATGGATATCGGCTAAAAAGCGTTTCAGCCCCAGCGCGAATACACCCGCAGCGCCGAAGAAGGTGGGAATCATGATGATGTCCACCAGGTAGTTGTGGATGAAATGACTCTGCCAGATCACATCGCCTTGGTCACCAAAAATGACTTTGGTCAAGATCGCCGCGATAATGAAAATCACGGTGGGAATCCCCAGCAGGATGGGCAGTTTCGAAGGCTGGGGCACCATTTTGGCGATAGCCCGGGGGGTGGCGTAGTCGGCCACCGCATAGGCCCGTACCGCCGAAAGCACATCACCCGGTTTGGCGCCGCGCGGGCATAGGGAGGTGCAGTCTCCGCAGTTGTGGCACAGCCAGATGTCGGCATTGCCGACCAGTTTGTCTTTCAGTCCCCAGCCGGCTGCAATCATCTCTTTTCGGGGGAACGGTTTGTTATCCGGGGCTATCGGGCAGGCCACCGAGCAGGTCGCACACTGAAAACACTTTTTCAGGTCCTGACCTCCGAGTCCGGCAACTTCTTCGATAAACCCTACATCAGGTTCTACAAGATATTTTTCCGCCATATCAATCCTCCTGAATCGGCAGTTGAAATAAAGGTTTGGTACTAAGTTACCATTCCCGGATTAGAAACCCTTAAACGGGTTCGGGCCAAGGTCTTCAACCATTTCCACAAACTCATTAATGATCTGCGGAACTTTGTGATACTCATCGATGGCAACTTCAAACTGGGCTACCCGCTCTTCTTCAAGCGCCAGGCTGGTGAGAGCGTCCCCGATCTTCTTCATCCGAATGTCGGCCAGCTCGCTGCCCTTGACAAAGTGACACTGGTAATCGTCCCCATGCTTGCAGCCTAGCAGGAACGCACCGTCCAGGCCCTGGGCCAAAGCATCCTTGATCCAGATTACGTTCACACTGCCCAGGCAACGGACCGGGATGATGCGTACGTTGGCGTTGTAACCCAGGCGTTTGATCCCCGCCATATCCAGAGCAGGCAGGGCGTCATTTTCACAGACCAGCCCGAGGATTCGCAACGGCGGATCATCATAGTCGTCCTCGGAAGGAACGTTGATCGCCTTAACCATGGAGCCAATACTGTCAATGTTGTAATCGGCAAACCCGATGATCCGTTCCGGGCAGGCTCCCATGCAGGTACCGCAGCGCCGACAACGGGTCGGGTTCGGCAGGGGGGTGCCCTTCTCATCGTCGTCCAGGGCCCCGAATGGACACTCAACCGTACAGCGTTTACACTGGGTGCAGCGCTGGAAAAAGAAGTCTGGAAAGGTCATGTCACCGGAACGCGGATGCACCGCCATACCGCGGTTAACCGACTCGAGACACTGGATCGCCTTGAGAGCGGCTCCGGCGGCATCTTCCACGGAGTCTTCCACGGTCATGCTGCGTCGCACGGCCCCGGCGGCGTAAATGCCGGTCCGCTGGGTTTCGTACGGAAAGCAGATGAAGTTGGAATCCACGTAATTGCCGCAGTCGCCGATATCGCGGAAGGCCGGTCCCTGGCGGTAGGCCATGTTGACAACCGGGTCGTCGTTGGTCACCGGAACCATGCCGGTTGCCAGGACCACCATATCAGCCTTGATCTGGATCTCCTTGCCCAGCAGGGTGTCACTGGCATCAATGATCAGGCGATTGCCGTTCTTGGCGACCTGGGTCACATCCCCTTTGGTCAGGAAGATACCCGGGTCCTGCTGCAGACTCTTGTAGAAATTCTCCTGGAGACCGGGAGTGCGCATGTGCTGATAGATAACGAAGGCCTTGCCGTCGGCGTAATCTTCGCGTACGTACTTGGCCTGCTTGAGGGCCACCATACTGGTCACCGCGCCGGTGTAGGAGAAGTCGTTGTCATTGCCCTCTCCCGGGCTCTGGATGAACACGACACTCTTGGCTTCCTTACCGTCCGACGGTCGCTTGATCTTGCCTACCTTGGCAATTTCTTCAAACTGCGCGTTGGTCACGATATCCGGCGATTCCCCGAATCCAAGATGGGCAAATTCACCCTCTTCAGGTTCGTACGGACGCCAGCCGGCAGCCAGGACCACAGCGCCGAAGGGCTCACCGTTAGGGTCGAGCTGGAGGATGTCCAGCCTGCCCTCGTTGTATTCCATGTAGAGCTCATTCTGCTTTTCAACATCGTACTCCTTACCGTCCTCGTCGAACTTCATCTCTTCCGGCAGGGGGTAGGGGCAGTCAAACTCGATCTTTTCTCCTGGTTTTTTAAAAGTGGCCGTAAACTCGCCGGGCTGACCGGCCAGACGGGCCACAACCGTTTCGGTTTTGATAGTAATGTTATCATCGGCCTCCACGGCACTGATCAGATCGTTTACCGTAGGATCGATCAGTTCGGCATAGGGCACGTCCATCGGCAGCTGTTTGCGCCAGTTGAGCGCCTGGCCGCCGATCCGGGCCTCTTTTTCAACGATGGTTACGTCGTAACCGACTTTGGCGGCATCCAGGGCCGCGGCCATACCGGTCATACCACCGCCGATCACCAGGATCTTGCGTGACAGGGTTTCCAGTTTGAACGGTTCCGGCACTTCACTCTTTTCCAGGCGGGCCATGCTCATGCGGATGTAGTCTTCCGCCATCATCTGGACCACGTCGAAGTTCTCTTCGTCTTCCTTTTCCTCGGCGGTGAGAGCCGGAAACTGGTCCCGCGGATGGGACCAGACGACGCCTTCCCGCAAGTTGGCCCGGTCTACGACACAACCTTCAAACCGGAAAACATCAAAATTAACCCGTCGGGAACAGGCGGCAATACCGACCATGTTGGTGCCGACCTCTACATCATTACGAATCAGGTCAGCCCCTTCCTGGGAACACAGGAACGGATGGGTCTGAACCGGCAGCCCTTCTTCCTCAGGTATGTCGCACAACGCTTTAACATCGAGGCTCTCCCCGATCCCACAACCTGTGCAAATATAAACACCATATTTTTTACTCATGGATATCCTCCTACTTCCTTGCCAGAGTTTGAATCGCCTTCAGGGCCATACCGGTCGCGTTCTGGTTGGATGAAAATACATCCGCCGGTTTATTGGCACACCCTGCAGCAAACATGCCGCCCTTTTCAAAGTCATTGATGACAAAACCATCTTCACTGTAGTTCAGCTCAGCCGGTAGTTTGTTTGCGGCGGCAGTCGGCTGCATGCCGGTGGCAAGGACAGTCATATCCACAGTTTGCCGGACCTTCTCGCCGGTGACGGCGTTTTCGGCAACCACGGTGATCACCTTGCTGTCCGGGTCCTCATTCACCTCGGCCACCTTGCCCTTGATAAAGAAGACATTCTCGTCTTCTTTTACCATGTTATAGAACTTTTCATAGCGATTCCCGGGGCTTCTGATATCGATGTAAAAAATATAGATCTTGGCATCCGGGTACTGGGCCCTGACGTAGGTAGCCTGCTTCATGGAAGCCATGCAGCAAATGTAGGAGCAATACGGCAGGTGATTTTCATCCCGGGAGCCGGCACACTGAACGAAAGCCACGCTTTCGGGCTCCTTGTTGTCCGCCGGGCAGAGAATTTTTCCCTCGGTGGGGC
This sequence comes from Olavius algarvensis Delta 4 endosymbiont, assembly GCA_905176665.1. Classification (GTDB taxonomy): domain Bacteria; phylum Desulfobacterota; class Desulfobacteria; order Desulfobacterales; family CAJINA01; genus CAJINA01. The sequence goes on from CAJINA010000165.1 coordinate 105,494, forward strand.
CGGTGAAACTGGCCATGCGTTCGAACATCATGTTGGTCACGATGTTGGGGTAACGACCGAAACCCAGGTTGTCGATCCGGTTGGCATCGTAAGGTTCCCAGCCGGTGGCCCACACGACCGCGCCGACTTTCAACTCGACGGTCTGGGCCTCCATGGAGAAGTCCACGGCATCGTACTTACAGGCTTCGGCAATGCGCTTTTCATCATCGGTTCCCTTCACCTGGGAAGAGATGACGTACCGTGACGGAAAAGCCATGGGAAAAGGTAAGCCAGCGGCCTTGGTCTGATCCATGCCGAAATTGAAATCGTCGGCCACTTCCGCCTGGCAGGCTGCTTCGCAGTCGCCGCAGGCCGTACAGTTTTCGTTTACATACCGGGGATTCAACTTGATGGTGGCATCGTAGTTACCCGGGGTCCCAGCGACCTTCTCGACCTCGGCCAGTGTGTAAACCTTGATGTTGGGGTTGTCCTTGATCCTTCTAAAGTTGATTTCCAGACCACAGGTCGGAGGGCAAAGCTTAGGAAAATACTGATTCAGCTGTGCGACTCTTCCGCCCAGGTAAGGATTTTTTTCGACCAGAAATACCTCATACCCTACTTCGGCCGCTTCGAGGGCTGTGGTCAGGCCGCTGATACCTCCACCAACGACCATAATGCTCCCACTAGCAGGGGCTGCTTTTTCTTCTGTCATGCTATCCCTCCGTGCATTTGTAAGTTCGTCAAAAAAATACCATTTATGTTTATATGTTCAAATGGGTTATGGCCTCGGGGGCGATATCCACTATTGCCGTATCCTGACACCGAAAGGATCTTGTCCGCGGTTGCCTGTGGATAAAATCCTTTGAGAATCTGGAGACGGACAGGCCAAAAGGATATCACCCGCAAAGTCACTTCCCGGTTTGGGTTATCTGTAAGGGCTACCCGCTAAGAGTCTCAAAACTTCCGACCGGCACGGGCACCCGGTACTAAAAACCTCCAGGCACCGGTAGGCACCTGGAGGTTTTTTGTTGTGCAAAGCGACTAAACATCAGTCGTGCTGGGATTAGTCAGCAATGATCTGGATGTAATCTTTCTTGAATACATCCCACTCACCCTTTTCCGGATCATACTTTGAATTTACAAAGCAGAACCAGTTCTCATCATCCTGTCCCGGGTAGTCAGCCTGGTAGTAGAAGCCAGGATAACGGGTTTCCTTACGGTACTGGATGTGGCGCAGATGGGATTCAACAGTCCAGATACGATGATAGATTTCCCAGGCTCTCATCAGTTCGTGCAGGTCGCCGGCAGCCATTTTTTCGCAGTCTTCGCGCATGGTGGCCAGCAGGTCCATAATAACTTCGAGAGACTTGGAGCTGGTCTGGTAGTATGTAGCGGTACCAGCACCGTACTCATGGGTAGCCTTCATCAGGCGATACATCATGCCTTCCGGTTTTACATAAGCCGGGTTGATGTTGATGGCGGTGGTGTAGTCACAGTTGTCCAGGAAGGTCCGAACCGGTTTGTAAACCAGGTCTACCAGTTCTTCATTGGACGGCTTCAGGGCCGGGGAGAAATCAGCATTATCAGTGGCATAGCGCACCATTTGTTTGGCGGCGATGCGACCTTCAGCATGGGAACCTGAAGAGAACTTGTGACCGGAACAGCCCACGCCGTCACCGGCGGTAAACAGGCCATTGACCGTGGTCATTCTGTTATAGATCTTACCGTTGGCTGCTTTGATTTTATAAGCATCCGGGACCCAGTCCAGATCCGGACCGGAAGTCCACAGGCCGCAGCAGCCGGAGTGGGAACCCAGCAGGTAAGGTTCGGTCGGCATAATTTCGGAATTCTTCTTCTCGGGTTCGCAGTCCTGGGCACACCACAGGTTGGCCTGGCCACAGGTCATATCGAGGAAGTCTTCCCATGCTTCGGACTCAAGGTGCTTGAGCTCTTTCTTGTCCATGGTCTGGCCGAGATCGGCCAGGGCCGTTACGGTGTCCATCATGATGGGACCGCGGCCTTCTTTCATCTCGAAGAGCATCAGGTGGTTACGCAGGCAGGTCGGCGTAATGGCCGCCGTTCCATAAGGTGCGAATCTTTCCAGCTCAGCCTTGGCGGCATCGGAGCCGGCAAAGGCTTCGCCCAGACCGTTGAGGGTCTTGGCTTTGAACAGCAGGAACCAGGCACCAACCGGACCGTAACCGTCTTTAAAACGGGCCGGGGTGAAACGGTTTTCCATCATGCTCAGTTCGGCGCCAACCTTCATGCACATGGTGTAGGTGGAACCAGCGTTCCATACCGGATACCAGGCACGGCCTTTACCTTCACCGACCGAACGGGGCTGGTAGATATTTACCGCGCCACCGCAGGCAACCATCATGGTCTTGCACTTGATGATGTAAACTTTGTTTTCACGGACGGAGAAACCAACCGCGCCGGCGATCTGGTTTTCGACGTTGGCATCCAGCAGCAGCTCAACGATGAAGCAGCGCTCGATGATGTTGTCTTCGCCCAGAGCGAGTTTGGCAGCTTCAGCAACGATCCGTTTGTAGGATTCGCCGTTGATCATGATCTGCCATTTACCGGTCCGAACAGGCTGGGCGCCACCTTTCAGGGTACCCATCTTCTGGCCTTTTTTACCGTCCAGGTTTTTGCCGTCGTCGGTTTTCTTCCATACGGGCAGTCCCCACTCTTCGAACAGATGGACGGAATCGTCTACGTAGCAGCCCAGGTCGAAGATCAGGTCTTCACGGACCAGGCCCATGAGGTCGTTACGGACCATGCGAACGTAGTCGTCCGGGGAGTTTTCGCCAATGTAAGTGTTGATGGCAGACAGGCCCTGGGCAACGGCGCCGGATCTTTCCATGGCAGCCTTTTCGCACAGCAGAACAGTCTGGTCGTCTTTGAGCCATTTCTTTACTTCAAAAGCAGTACCGCAGGCAGCCATACCACCGCCAACGATGAGAACATCCACTTCACGCTCTTCTACTTCCGGGTCCCTTACGGCCTTGAGCTCACCCATTACTTTATTTGGTAATGCCATATTATATCCTCCTAAAAATAGTCTTTACTGTAAATTCGATATACTACGCTTAACTCAATCTGGGTTTACTAGGCCAAATCGGTCGGTGTCGGCATAGTGTAGCCGTCCGCTTCCTGGGTAGAAAGCAGCGGGCCGTCAAGGTCCTGACCTTTCAGATCGGGATAGGCATTGGCAGCACCTTCCGGAGTGGTCCGGATGGGGAACTTAAAGCGTTTGACAAGACCATTTCTGAACTTACAAGTCCACATGACGTCTTCGGTGCCCATCATGGGCATGATGCTGCTTCCCAGCGGTACAAAGTCGGCATAGCCGCGAACTTCAATCGCCTGGGTCGGGCAAATTTTTACGCATGAAAAGCATTCCCAGCACTGATCCGGTTCCTGGTTGTAAGCCTTCATTTCGTTGGGCTCCAGAACCATCAGGTCGTTGGGGCAAATGTACATACAGGCGGTTTTGTCGCCGCCCTTGCAGCCGTCACATTTTTCGTTAATTACAAAACTTGGCATTAAAATACCTCCTGATTTGGTTTGTTGCTTCTGGTCAATACGATATGTTTCCTGTTGCTTCAAACTGCTTGAAACTGTGTTTTGCACCTCCCTTCGTATCTGAGATATAAAAGCAAATACTGCCTTAAGCCTGATTAACTATCTAATTAAACTTATGTTTCCAAATTGATCATCATTTCAGCTTCGGGACCGCTGCAACTCAGCATTTTGCGCATCTTAAATGGATCGGTATTTCCATTAAATTCAGCCACCTATGCGAATCCAAACACCAGCATAAAACAAGAATAGATAATTATCACCCGGCTTTTTTCTTGTCAACAATTTTTGGACAGTGAAAACACCCCCAAAGGGTTGTCAACCGGGTGTTTTAGTGAATATAAAAATCACGCTTTCCATATCTGGCTCAGGCCGGAACCACCACTACTATATATGGTATATCCTGAATACAAAACCGCGAGGGACACACCATTTCCGGGATTGAAAAAATTGGTCGGATATCCCTAACGGTGAGAGGTTTTTTGTTGACTTGATACCACGGCGTGCTACCTAATGCGCATCCGCAAGGGTGGACAGTGGTCTGGAGATCCCGCAGGGAACCCGGCCAATATGCCGCCTGATTATAAACCCACCATTAATAAATAGAGGTTCAATGATAATGGAAGCCGAAATGACCCCCCTGGAATCCGGAGCCCGATTCTGTTTTCGGTGCTCCCCCGGCGTATCCTGTTTCAATGAATGCTGCCGGGACCTGAGCCAGTATTTGACCCCCTACGACATTCTCCGTCTTAAAAACGGTCTGGGGCTCACTTCCGGAGAATTTCTGGAGCAGTATACCGTCCGCTATGTCGGCCCTGAAACCGGTCTGCCGGTAATAGCGCTCAAGCCGAATTCGTCGCGGGAACTTGAATGCCCGTTTGTCCGTCCCGAAGGCTGTACCGTTTATGCTGACCGCCCCTCTTCCTGTCGGATGTATCCGCTGGCCCGGGCGGTGTCCCGCTCCCGGGAGACCGGCGTTCTGACCGAGCATTTTGCCCTGCTGAAAGAGCCTCACTGCCAAGGCTTTAACGAAGATGCCGCCATATCGATTGACGCCTGGATCGACCAGCAGGGTCTGGCGGAATACAATGCGATGAACGACCGTCTCATGACCCTGATTAGTCTTAAAAACCGCCTGCTGCCCGGTCCGCTGGAACCTCACCAGGCCGATATGTGGTACCTGGCCCTGTACGACCTGGACAGTTTTCGACAGGCGCCTCTCGAACAAGACCTGCTGCAAGGCATAAGCGTGAAGGCCGAGACCCTGGAAAAGGCTAAAACCGATGAGGTCGAACTGTTGAAATTAGGCCTGGAATGGGTCCGTTTCAAATTGTTTGGCCAGGCGGCATAACAAGGGGGGCCATATGAGACTGAAAGGGAAAACGGCCCTGGTACTCGGGGCGGTCAAAGGGATCGGCAAGGGCATTGCACTGTCCCTGGCCAAAGCGGGCGTCAATGTGGCCGCCACCTGGCACGATTGGCCGGAAAGTCTGGCAGCCCTTGAAGAGGATCTGGCTGCAGCGGGTGCGCCGCACCTTATCCAGCGGATCGACCTGGCCGACACCTCAGCGGTAGCCGCGTTGATCTTATCGGCCACCAGCCGTTTCGGCAGGTTGGACATCCTGATCAACAACATCGAACGCGGGGGCTGGCCCATCGTACATGGCCGCTATACACGCGAGCAGTGGGACCTGGAAATGGCCACCACCCTCAGGGCCAAACAGTGGGTCTACGAAGCGGCCCTGCCCCACCTTAAAAAGAGCGGTGATGGGGTCGTTATTAACTTTTCTTCCATCGCCGGGATCGTGGGCCGCTCCGGGCCGGCCAGCCTGCTTTTCAACGAAGGGTACGCCGCGGCCAGTCGCGGGACAGGCCTGCTCACCGAGACCTGGGCCCGTCTGGGGGCGCCTGAAGTACGGGTCAACGAAATTGTCCTGGGCGTGGTTGATACCCGCCACGGGCGGGATACCCGCGGCTGGGGTCTCTTGAGTGCCGCCGAAAAACAGGCCATCCGCGACCATACGCTTCTGGGCCGCACCGGCCGCGTGGACGATGTGGTCCGGGCGGTGAACTTTATCCTGCGCGACGCCCCGTTCATGACCGGCAGCAGCCTGCGTATCGACGGCGGGTATGTGCTGGGGGGAGATCGGGTAGGCGAAATGCCGAGTGGTGTCGTTTAAGCTTTGATCGGAAGCCCATAGATCTCCGGTCTCGGCCCGCATCAAAAATCGACCTAAAAAGCATGCTCGCAATCGGAATCGGAATCGCTATCGAAATCGATCCTGAATCCCATGCGCTCGCTTGTCTCCCGATTTCGATTCCGCTGGCGGTTACAATGGGGTCGGCTGGTTGCCGCTGGTCAACGTCCTTACTCTCGTATGGCAAAGGGGAGCCGTTCGTTGATCTTGCGGATGTAATTGTGCGCCTGGCCGTTGATAGCCTCTATATTCATACGCATGAGCGTTTCCATTTCCGGATCCAGGAATCGATGCAGGCTGCAGCCGGGCACCGATTCAAAACCGCGGCGGACCTTGTGCCCGCCGCCGATCCCGGGATCGAATTCCCGGATACCGCCGGAAATGGCCCATTCGATCGGGCTGTAATAGCAGGTATTGAAATGCAGGGTGTCCAACGCCTCCCGGCACCCCCAGTACCGGCCGTAAAGCCGATCTCTTTTATATACAAACATCCCCATCGCAACCGGGTCATTCAGTGAATGGCTCTCAAAAGCACCCATCAGCATCAAACGGTCGCGAAACCGGTCTGCAAGGCCGGCAAAAAATTCGCGGGTCAGGTAACGGCAGCCCCAGGAACCGAACTTGCTGTTGGTGTCCACATAGTACCGGTACATCAATTCCAGGTGCTCGTCGGTAAGCTGGTCCCCGGTCAGGGGCCGCAGGGTGATGCCCTGTTGCGCCACCCGTCGCCTTTCCCGAATAATATTGCGTCGCTGATTGGTTTTAAACCGGGCCAGGTATTCGTCAAAATTCTGATACCCGGGATTTTTCCAGATAAGCACCGGGTGGAACCAGGGTATGCAGCGATTGGCGGGCAGGGTGTTGACCCACTCAAGGTCGGCATATAGAAAATGGTAGCCGGACAGTTGGTTGGCCCGGCAATAGCGCTCTATCTCGGCCAGCATCAACCCGGTCAGCCGGGCCACATTTTCACGGGCGCTGACCAAAAAGCGGTACCCCTGGACCGGGGTGACCGGGCTCATGCCGACCAGTTTGGGATAATAGGCCACCCCCATCCGATAGGCCAGGTCGGCCCAGACATAATCGTCAACGAACTCACCCTCGCTGTGGATTTTCCGGTAAAGGGGAGCGGCCGCCACCAGGGTATCCTGGGACCAGACTGCCAGGTGGGCTGGATACCAGCCGGTTTCGGCGCCGATGCTGCCGGACGACTCCATTAGCTCCAGCCATTCCCATTCCATAAAAGGGGATTGTATTGGCCGGGCCAGCGTATTCCAACCAGCACGGTCGAGGCCGCCCAGCGATGATTCCCAGGTGAATGTATAGTCATGGTCGCGTCGGGTCATGAGTGGTCCGATCGGGTATGAGATTGCCACGGTGCACCAGGGTTGACACAGCCCCTGTGGGTTTATATATCTTTTCGGACCTATTTATTCTTAACGATGCGTGGTTAGCCTTGCAAATCAGATCCGGCAAATCGACTTCATATACAACGTCCAGGGTCAGGCCCAATACCAAGAAAACCGCCGAACAGCGGCGCCTCAAACCCATTGTCACGTACGGTCTGGCAGGTGTCGCCGTGGTTTCCCTGCTGGCAGTCGGATTGTTTTTTGCCGGAGGCGATACCCCCACCACCCCAATCCCCGGCCAGATGGCTACTGCCGCAAACATAGCGTCCCCGGCTCCCCAGGCCATTAAAATAAAACGCGAAACTGCTCCGGTCAAATCCAACCGGACCACCCGGACCGCAAGCGCGTGGGAAGGGCCGGTTCTCTATCACTCTCCCGGCCAGGCCCCCATTCATCTGATCCTGGTCGAAAAAGCACTGCAACAGCTGCATCTATACCGGTTCGACGGTCGCTACCAGCGTATCAAGACGTACAGTTGCGCCACCGGTGAACAGCGGGGCCGCAAACGGGTGGAGAATGATGAAAAAACGCCCGAAGGCATCTATTTCAACACTAAAATCTACCGTGATCGCAAAGTGACGGTTTTCGGCGACCGGGCCTTCGAACTCAATTATCCCAATGCCTTCGACGACATCGCCGGCAACGGCGGGCACGGCATCTATATTCACGGATCGAACCGCAAGGTCACCCCCTATTCGACCAACGGCTGTGTAGCCCTGGACAACCATGACCTGGAAGACCTTGACCAGCGGATCGAATTCGACAAAACCCCGATCATCATCGGCGAGCGCCTGCCCTACACCTTCACCGGCGTGCAAAAGGATATGACCAAACTGACGGCCTATTTCCGCCAGGCCATGATCCCCAAAAAGTACGCCGGGCAGAAGCTTGATTTCACCGGCATCACCATTTTGCGTTTCCGGGATAAGCTTGTGTCCTTCGGCGCCATCCGAGTAAAAACCAAAACCCCGGTTGAAGCCGTCTCCCGCCTTTACTTAGCTGAACCGGAAAAGGGGCTCATGGTGATGGTCAAACGCGAGTGGCAGGAGAAAAAGCCGCCCCCGGTCTTGACCGCCAAGCCTGAAAGAGAAGACATCGCCCGGCTGGTGCAATCCTGGGAAAAAGCTTGGGAAGGCAAGCACCTGGAAACCTATATCGCCCACTACCACCCCGATTTCGTAGGCAACGGCCGCAACCTGCAGGAATGGAAACGGCATAAAAAGCGCCTGAATGGGAAATACAAACGGATATCCGTCACGGTCTCGGAATTGAAAACCCGTACTTCCGGCGGTACCTCCCGAGCCTGGTTCAAACAAAGGTACCGTTCGGACGCATTTAAATCCGATGGTTATAAGATTCTGGAATTCCGAAAAAAGGGAGGCCGCTGGAAAATATACCGGGAAAAGTCTTTTAAAAACAGGCCCAAAAGCTGGCCGGCGTAGGGCGTTGCTGTAAGGTATAAGGTAAAAGGTTTAAGCACAACCTAAACCCTAAAGAGCCCGACAGTCTTATGCCTCACCTCCTGTGCCTTTAAGCTTATACCTTCCACCTTATACCTTCTACCTGGGCTTGATCTGCTTCGATTTCAGCCCCCAGACAAACAGCTTGACCCACTCGAATCCAAATTTCAGCAATGCCTTTTCATCGGCCGAGATTTTTTTACGCACGTCTTGCTTGACCTTATATCGCTTAAAAAAGCTGCTTTCGAATACGAATTTTTTGAAATCGTCCAGGTTGTAGGTGGCCATGAAAGCCATTTTGGCCCGCGGTCCTTCCGGGCCCTCGCCCCGCCAGGGATCGGTCTGAAACAGGCGCTTGATCTCCGCCCAGGCCAACGTCATGCGGTTGTAGTCCCGGACCTCCTGATCACGGCCCCAGGTTTCGATTGTCCACTCATCGGGTTCGTGCTGCCCCTGGCAGAAATCGGGCGGGCGGAAAAAATGCACCAGGCGCGATTTCCCGGTTTTGGCATCATAGAGACTGCCCTGTTCCACCGGGAAGGTACGGCAGGTGTCGGGCCGGTCGGGATAGACCGAGCAACCCGCATCGGTTAGAAAGGGACAGGTTTTCTCTTCATTTTCGGTCATGCGCAGCAAGACTTCCGGGAAAAAAGCACCGGGCCGTAATACCACGTCAACGTACTCATCGAGAAACTGATCCGAGGTCAGCGCCAGATTACTTTTCAGACGGAGCACATCATAGGGATATAAAAAGAGGTTGAGATTCCGGCAGCACCGGTTGAAACAAGCCACCTGCGGATGGCAGCGAAAAGCAAACGTTTCCCCTTTTTTCAGCCGCCGACCGGGCAGCTTTTCAATTCTTTCTGGATCGATATATTTCATCTTTATTTCTCCGGCGGAAATGACGCCCGGTCAGGCCGGAAACCCGGCGATCATCTGGGCCACGGTCAGCCGGGTCTTCTCGTTAAAACTCAGCTCCTCGCGCAGGGCTTTTTCCAACTGGGCCATCTCCATATAAAGCGGGGTGCGGTCAAAGGGTATGTATGGATGGTCACCGCACTGCCGATCGAAGTCACCACAACCGGGACCCCGGGTGGGGGCCTCGCCGGCGGGACGCCGCATTTCATTGGGTATGCCGTGCAGGCGGCATATCATCGGTCGATAGTGGTATAGGGTGCAGCTGCCGTCGCGGTTCAAAGGGCACATGATACGAACCGTTTCGCCGTTCTCCTGGGAACGCGCCAATTCACGGTTGACCTGCAAGGCAGCCTGGTGCAGGCGGTCGCGTTCTTCCGCCGGCAACTGAACATAGCCCCGATATAAATAGAGATATTCCAGCAGCGTGTGGTGGAAAAACAGCGTCAGACAACAATTGTCCTCGCACCCCTTGCATTGGAACCCATAATCGGCAGCCACCCTATCGTAGGCAGCTTCCATCCGGTCGAAAAGATCGGCCAATTTTTCAAGATGAGATCCCAGCTTTTTGGCAGGGGTGTTTAAATAGGTGGCGGGCGTAACCAATGTTATATCTCGAAAATCACTATACGATGCAATTCAATACATCCTTTAATTGTCGTTTCAACAGTTAGGTCAAAGCGTCCGGTTTCACCATTGCCCCGACCCTATCCTGACACTAAACCCAAACGGATTGCAGGCCTGCGTCTACACCATCGGCGAAGGGAAAAACAGGCGCTCGTACAGGGCCAATGCATACCGGTCGGTCATGCTCGCAATAAAATCACAGACGACCCTCTCCTTGGAATCACCGGACGTCTCGGGAGCCGGCAGGGACAAGGCCGCCAATTCACGCGCCAGCATCTCCTCGTTGTCCGTAAAAAAGGTATACAGTTCCAGAAGAATTTTTTTGGCTTTCACAAATTCCTGGTGCACTTTCTGGGACCGGTAGACATTTTTATATAAGAATCGCCGCAGCAGGGTCATGGCTTCGTGAACTTCATCGCTCATGCGCAGGACCAGTTCCCCGTTTTCTACCTGGCTGGAGAATACCAGGTCGTGCACCATGGTGGTGGCACGCTCGGAATGGGTCCGGCCCAGGACGCGCATACACTCGTGCGGAACCTGGTTTGCCCGGATCACCCCGCTGCGGATGGCGTCTTCGAGGTCGTGATTCAGGTAAGCCATGATGTCCGCTATTCTGACTATCTGCCCCTCAACGGTAATCGCCTTCATCTTGGGATTCGAGGATATAATCTTGCCGTATCCCTTTGAATGTTTGAGGATGCCGTCCCGCACCTCCCGAGTCAGGTTCAGGCCCGCCCCGTTTTTCTCAAGCCGGTCCACAACCCGCAGGCTCTGTTCGTTATGGGTAAACCTCTCGGAGAATATCTCTTTCAGCGACGTTTCGCCGCCATGGCCGAAGGGTGTGTGCCCCAGGTCATGCCCCAGAGCGATCGCCTCGGTAAGATCTTCGTTCAGCCGCATGGAGCGGGCGATGGTCCTGGCGATCTGGGCCACTTCCAGGGTATGGGTCAACCGGGTCCGATATTCATCACCGAGCGGAGACAGAAACACCTGCGTTTTATACTTCAGCCTGCGAAACGCATTGCAGTAGATAATTCGGTCCCTATCCCTTTGGAAGGCCGTCCGCAATTGAGAGGACTTCTCGGGCTTGAGTCGGCCTTTGGATTCCGAACTCAAACAGCCATAAGGCGACAGAAACCCGCGTTCGCGCTTTTCAAAGTCTTCTCTAATGGTCATCGGGCAACCCGCCGGGAGCTATTTCATTCACTTTTAGGCACACTTTGTCTTAAGGCCGCTTCATTTGCTAGAATTGATTAACCTACCCAAAACAATTTGGATATGTAAAGCTCTTTTTGATGCTTTACATAGCCCGCCCCAATTCCTATCATTAGACCATGAACAACCACCACCTCATCATGGGCGAGTTAACCGATTATCTGACCGGGCGGCTCCTGGACGACACGCACGATGAGCGCTACCGGCAGAAACTGGCCCGTCATCTGGTTGAACAGTGCGGATTTGAAAAAGCATCCATCACACCCCGGCTCAGGCTGACGATCACAGCCTGCGACCAACGGGCCAGCATACCGGTTGACTTTCTGGTGGACGCATCCGGTAAGATTGGCATGGTGATCAAGTATGGCCCGGGATCACTGGTTACCCGCCATACCCCGGCCCTTGCCATGGCACGGGTCATCCGTCCTTATCAAATCCCCGTGGTCGTCGTCACCAATGGCGAAGATGCGCATATCCTCGATAGCCGAACGGGGGACCTGCTGGCCGAAGGCCTGGGGAATATTCCGTCCAGGGACATCCTCGCGGCCAGGCTGAAAGAACATGATTTTAAACCCGTTTCAATTAAAATGGTTGAAATGGCTAACAAAATTATTTATGCCTTTGAGGTCGACGGCAGTTGCCCTTGCGACACTGATGTCTGTCGGCTGCCATAGTGTATTGGCCCGCGACTAAAACAAACAAAGCGGACCAACTTCATCCGGTATTGATGAATTGATCTAAATCCACAATACAACAGCACTAAATTCGAATTTCGTATTTTGTAAAATAAAAAAGCATGTTAGCACTATCATCATCAATTAAGGCACGTCGGGAACCAAGCATGAGTTAATCGTATGAGCCCACTCGAAAACGAAATTGACTATCAGCATTTCATGACCGCCGCCCTGGACCAGGCAGCCCAAGCCTTGGAGGCCGGCGAGTTCCCGGTCGGCTGTGTATTGGTTCATCAATACAAAATTATTGCGACCGGTCAGCGCCAGGGTACCGCTGCGGGCGGACACAATGAAACAGACCATGCCGAAATCATGGCCCTGCAGGCCTACTACGCCCTTGAAAACGCACCTGATCCCAGGGATGTCACGGCTTTTTGTACCATGGAGCCTTGCCTGATGTGCTTTGGCGCCTTGCTGATCGCCGGGATCGGTGAAATCGTCTACGCGTATGAGGATGTCATGGGAGGGGGGACCCACTATGACCTGAACGGGCTGCCCGCGCTGTACCGGGACAACTCGGTTTCCATCATTCCGGGCATCATGCGCGCCGAAAGCCTGGCCCTCTTCAAGACCTTTTTCCAGGCTCCGGACAGTGAATACTGGCGCGACAGCCGCCTGGCCGCCTACACGCTGGCCCAGCTGCCCGGCAAACACCACATGTAGTAGCCGCCTCGACCTCTATAGGGCTATGTTGAGCCGCCGGAAACTTCATCAATCAGGGACAAACCGGCGTAAAGTGTCAAAACTGCCCGCATTTATTTTGATGTTGCATTTTTTACTTGCATTTCTTATGGTTGTCCGATGTGGCGTTTTCACATTTTTCGGGACCGGTGCCACCTGGCCCGGAAAAGATTACCTGCCCGCATACGGATGGGTAACTGGTATTAACCAATGTTTCTGAAGGAGGTGCCGGCATAGCTATTGCGAGAAGAGCCCGAAGACCGCACAGAGCCAATCGAACCAATATCAATCGCGACATCCGGGCCAAAGAAGTAAGGGTGATCGATCCTGACGGTAATCAGATTGGTGTACTTCCAACGTATAAAGCGCTTGCCACTGCCGGAGATTTTGGACTGGACTTGGTGGAAATATCCCCCAATGCCAATCCGCCGGTCTGTAAAATAATGGACTACGGCCGTTATAAGTACGAGCAGACCAAAAAGAAGCAGGAAGCCAAGAAAAAGCAGACGACGTTCCAGGTCAAAGAGATCAAGGTTCGCCCCAAAACCGGCGAACACGACCTGCAGACGAAGCTCGGTCACATCAGAAAATTTATTGAGAAAAAAGACAAGGTCAAGGTAACCGTCATTTTCCGGGGCCGGGAAATTACGCTGTCCAATCTGGGCCGCGATGTGCTGCAGAGAATGGCCGAGGAGGTTGAAGATATTGCCGTGGTTGAGCAGTATCCCAAGTTTGAAGGCCGCACGATGTTCATGATTTTGGCGGCCAAAGCCAGCTGACCAGCTTTTTTTTATCACGACTGAACGAAGACAGCGCGACTGCGCCAATTATCCATTTCCAAATGGCGCGAGCAGTGAGGTTGACTGTCTGCGCCATCTGCATTTGCACGGCTGGCTATGAACTTTTGATCTTGACGTTTTGAATTTAATACCTAATTAGAGTGATAGGAGAACCAGACGATGCCTAAAATTAAGACCAACCGCGCCGCGGCCAAGAGATTCAAGAAGACTGGATCCGGCAAATTTAAGTTTGCCAAGGCCAACGCCGGTCATATTATGACCAAAAAGACGACCAAAAGGAAACGCGATCTGCGCAAAGGTCACATGATTGCCGGAACGGATATGAAGGAACTCAGACTGCTGCTGCCGAACGGTTAAACTGGTCGGCTGCATGGGGCAGCCGCCGACCGCAGGCGCAGGGATGAAGGAGAGTTGAAATGCGTGTAAAAAGAGGTTTCAAAGCAAGACAGAGAAGGAAAAAGGTACTCAAACTGGCCAAAGGCTATCGCGGCGGCCGGAGCAAGCTGTTTCGTACCGCGGCCGATGCCGTGGATAAGGCCCTGATGTACGCCTACCGTGACCGTCGGGCCAAAAAAAGAGATTTTCGGAAACTGTGGATCGCGCGCATTAACGCCGGCGCCCGCATGAACGACCTGACTTACAGCCGCCTGATTCACGGGCTGAAAAAGGCCAATATCGAACTGGACCGCAAAGTTCTCGCGGAGCTCGCCGTTTCCGACCCCGCCGGTTTTAGCCAGGTTGTCAACCTGGCTTCTGAACAGCTCTAAAAAAGAGACTTGTCAAAAGCAGTGGTTGGCAGATCAAGCCCAACCACTGCTTTTTTTTTGACCACGCCAGCAGACAGAGTTAACAAAGTGGAAAATTCAATCGAACAGATTCAAGATGATGGGCTCGCGGAACTGGAGACTGCCGCGGACGGCGATGCTGTCAACGAAATCACGGTCAAGTACCTCGGCCGCAAGGGAATCGTAACCCGGTTTTTACGCAACATATCCCAACTCCCGCCGGAGGAGCGGCCCGCAGCCGGTAAGCAGGCCAACCTGGCGAAAAAGGCCCTCGAAAAAGCGGCCTCCCGGGCCCTGGAACGTATCGCGGCGCTGGAGGCTGCGGCCGTCGATCAGCTGGATGTCTCCCTGCCCGGCCGCCCCACCAATCAGGGCACTCTGCATCCCGTTACCCGGATTACCAATGAAATCTGTGGGATTTTCGCCCGGCTGGGGTTCGATATTGCCGAGGGCCCTGAAATTGAGACGGATTACTACAATTTCGAAGCCCTGAATATACCCAAGAACCACCCGGCGCGGGACATGCAGGACACCTTTTACATTTCCGACAATGTGGTCCTGCGCACCCACACCTCGCCTACCCAGCCGCGGGTCATGGAGAAACAGCAGCCACCCGTGCGGATCGTCGCGCCCGGGAAAGTATACCGCTGCGATTCCGATCTGACCCACACCCCTATGTTTCACCAGGTGGAGGGTCTGCTGGTAGACCGCAACATATCGTTCGGTGACCTCAAGGGCGTCTTGACGACCTTTGTTCACCAGATGTTCGACAAGCAGACCAGCCTGCGCTTTAGGCCAAGCTTTTTCCCCTTCACGGAGCCCAGCGCCGAGGTCGACATCCTCTGCGTCATGTGCCGGGGCAAAGGCTGCCGGGTCTGTTCCCGCACCGGCTGGCTGGAGGTGCTGGGATCCGGCATGGTACACCCGGCGGTATTCGAAAATGTCGGTTACGATACAAGTAAATATACCGGGTTCGCCTTCGGCATGGGTGTCGAGCGAATCGCCATGCTCAAATACGGCGTCGATGACATCCGTAAATTTTTTGAAAACGACTTACGATTTCTAAGGCAATTTCGAACATGAAAGTCAGTTTAAGCTGGTTAAAAGAATACGTTGAAGTCAATCTGCCGACCGAAGATCTGGCGGATGCACTGACCATGGCCGGGCTGGAGGTCGATTCGGTGGAAGACCGCTACGACTACCTGCATTCGGTGTTGGTGGCCCGTGTTACGGCTGTCAACCCGCACCCCAATGCCGACCGGCTCACCTGTTGTGACATCGACCTGGGGGACCGCACAACGACCGTGGTTTGCGGCGCCCCGAACGTACAGCCGGGCATGCTCAGCCCCTGTGCCCTGCCGGGGACCATGTTGCCGGACGGGCGCACCATATCGGCCGGTATCATCCGGGGGGAAACGTCCGACGGCATGCTCTGCAGTGCCCTGGAATTGGCTCTGGGAGATGATGCCGCCGGGATCATGGCGTTGGCGGCGGACCTTGAGCCGGGCACCCCCCTGAACCGGGCCCTGAAGCTCAGCGACCCGGTGTTTGAAATCGATCTGACCCCCAACCGCCCCGACTGCCTGAGCATCATCGGGGTGGCCCGGGAGGTCGCCGCCTTTCAAGGAACCCGGGTGCGTTACCCCCAACCGGAGGAACCTGCGACCAGCGGATCGATCACGGATCAGACCTCGGTCGAAATTATGGATCCAGATCTCTGCCCCCGGTATACCGCCCGCTTGATCTTGGATATCGAAGTTGCCCCTTCACCCTTCTGGCTGCGCGACCGCCTGCTTTCGGTGGGGCTGAAACCGATCAGCAACATCGTCGATATAACCAACTTTGTCATGCTGGAAAGCGGGCAGCCTTTGCATGCCTTCGACTTCGACCAGTTGGTTGAAAACCGGATTGTTGTGCGCGCCGCCGACGCCGGGGAAACGTTTACCACCCTGGATGAAAAAGAACGGTCCATGCCGCAAAACGCGCTGATGATCTGTGATGGTGAAAAAGCCGTGGGTATCGGCGGCGTTATGGGCGGTTTGAACTCGGAGATAGAACCCGACACCAGGCGGGTCCTGCTGGAAAGCGCCTGTTTCAACCCCATCAGCATCCGTAAGACCGCCAAGGAGACCGGCTTGAATACGGACGCCTCTCATCGATTCGAGCGGGGCGTGGATCCGGCCGGCACCGTGCTTGCATTGAACCGGGCCGCCTACCTGATAGCTGAACTGGGCGGCGGACACCTGGTGGGCGGCACCATTGATGAAAATCCACACCCCTACGAACAACAGACGATCGCACTCTCCGTTACCGCCACCAATCGGCGCCTGGGAACCGACCTGTCGGCCGATCAGATCATGGCCTACCTGGCAGCGATTGAATTCGAGGCCAGCACGGTCGATCCAGAGGTGCTCTCAGTTCAGCCGCCTTCTTGCCGGGTGGACGTCACCCGGCCGGAAGATCTGTCTGAGGAAATCGCCCGGTTGTATGGCTATAACAATATCAGCACAACATTCCCCCTGGTTCCGGCCGAAGGACGCCGTCCGGAACCGGTCCGGGTCCTGCGCGACCGCATCCGGTCCTTCATGACCGGCCACGGATTCAGCGAAACCGTCAATTACAGCTTTATCGGGAGTGACTTTGCAGGGCATCTCGGCCTGCCGGAAGATGATGCCCGCCGTGCCAGCGTGCCCATCCTGAACCCGATTTCAGAAGACCAGGCCGTCATGCGGACCACCCTGGTGCCCGGTTTGCTGGAAACCATGCACCGCAACCTAGCGGTCCAGAACAAGACCCTGCGGTTGTATGAGGTCGGCAATACGTTTTTGGCCACGGACAGGGCCGACAGCCTGCCGGTGGAAAAAGAGATGCTGGTGGCTCTGTGGACCGGACAACGGTCCCCATTTTCATGGCATGGTAAGGTTGAAGACTGCGACTTCTTCGATATCAAGGGCGTCGCCGAAGCCCTGTTGGAAAACCTGGGCATCCAGTCCGCGGTCTTCACCCGGGTGCCGGCCAAGGCGTGTGACTACACCCGCCCGGGGGCCTCGGCCCGCGTGCAGTTGGCCGGCAAAACGATCGGCCTTCTTGGAGAAATCGCCCCGGCCGTATTGAAGCAATACGATTTGAAACAGGGCGCCTTCATCATGGAGTTCTCCGTGGCGGCCCTCCTGGAGGTGGGCACCGAGGACATCGACGCGCGGCCCATTCCGAAATTCCCGGCCACCACGCGGGATATCACCCTGATCATCGCGGACAGCATAGAAAGTGTCAATCTAACCGATTTTGTTGAAAAATTGGACGAGACACTGGCAGAATCGGTAACGATTTTCGACGTATACACCGGCGCACCGATCGAGGCCGGGAAAAAGAGTGTTTCCATTCGGATCACCTACCGCTCCGCCACGGAAACCCTTGAGGACAATGCCGTCAACGACTTGCACACCTCTATTTCCGAGAAGGTGATTAACGCTTTCGATGCCGCCTTGCCGGCTTGATGTTGAGCGGACAACAGCCATTCTTTCAAGAGTGGGATGGCTGCTGTAATTTTGGTGGACACGCTCCGGTAAGTGCGCTATTTTCATACCCAATTATTAGAGGCTATCTCATAAATAGTGATTGCCGGGGGTGAATATGCCGGGAGGAGACCTGCCAAACAGCGAACTGCCCGATAAGCTCTACTTTAAAGTCGGCGAAGTCAGTACGATTGCCGGTGTCCCGGCCTATGTTCTGCGTTTCTGGGAAACGGAATTCAGCCGCATCAAGCCCAAAAGAACCCCCTCGGGACAGCGCCTGTATCGAAAAAAGGACGTGGCGTTAATCCTGGAAATCAAGCACCTGCTGTATGACCGGAAGTTCACGATCCCCGGCGCCCGGCAGCACCTTAGATCCGGCCGCCAAAAAGAAAGCGAATCACCGGCCGCCATCACCCTGGCCGAAATCCGGCGCGAACTCGAATCCATCCAGAAAATGCTGTCTTGAGCACACCCTACCGTCCTGTCTGCCAGCGGCGCTCAGCGGGTATTTCGTGGATCGCTTTTCATTTCGTGCCAGATGTGGGGCCTGTCGCTTTTTTTAAAGATACGCCCATTAAAACAGTTGACATCTCTATACATTTGTCTTAATTAATCGTTTTGGTAAGCGGGCATAGCTCAGTTGGTAGAGTACAAGCTTCCCAAGCTTGGTGTCGCGAGTTCGAGTCTCGTTGCCCGCTCCAGATTTGTCAGCCTTTTCAGTTATGAAAGGTTTTTTTTCATGGGTAGGTCTTTTGACCTTGTGCGGTGTAGCGCTAACACTGGGTGGTTAACTTGATGAACTGATATTAACAAGCAACCAGCAAAAGAACTACCAGATGAAAAAAACGGGCTGTTTTGCCCGTTTTTTGTTTTCTGAGCGGGGTATCGCGGGCCTTTACGGCCGTTGATCCCGCGGCAGGCAGGAAGACCGTTGAAAGGAAAAAAGAAAAAATCAGTTCGCAGTCGGGGACCCGCACAGGCATCGCCGCCCGCCGCGGTGCGGTCTGAAAAGCTGGAAAATGCGGCCACGGCCTTGGTAGAACCGGTTTGTGCAGCCGCCGGACTGGAACTGGTCCTGGCGGAATTTCGGCGGGAATCAACCGGCCGGATTCTGCGCTTGTATATCGACCGGCCCGATGGCGGCGTAACGATAGATGATTGCACGGACATCAGCCGCCAGGTAACGGATCTGCTGGACGTCAGCCTGGCTGACATCGGGCCGTACAATCTCGAGGTCTCCTCGCCCGGTATTGAGCGCCCCCTGGTCAAGCCGGCCGATTATCAGCGTTTTACAGGCAAGACGGCCCGCATCCAGCTGCATGCGCCGGTAAACGGTCAGAAAAAATTTAAAGGCGTAATATCCACGGCCACCGACGAAACGGTCCAGATCGAAACCGACGCCGGTGCCGTTTCTTTCGATTTTTCACAGATAGCCAAAGGGCGGCTGACGGCCTAGCCCTTAAAAAAGCAGAGTTTGAACAACGGAGAAAACATATGTTGATCACGGATATAAAACGAGTCGTAGAACAGATAAGCAGAGACAAGGGAATTGATCGCAATGTCCTGATCCAAGCGCTGGAAGAAGCGCTTAAATCTGCGGCCCGCAAGAAATACGGCAATACGATCGACATTGAAGTCCAGTACAATGAAGATACCGGGGAGATAGAGGTCTTCCAGTTCATGGAGGTCGTCGCCACCAAGGACGATATCACGGAACCCGACATCCAGATCACCCTGGAACAGGGCTTGAAACTGGATCCCGATTGCGAAGTCGGCGACAGCCTGGGCACCAAAATGGATACGGCCACCTTCGGCCGGATTGCCGCCCAGTCGGCCAAACAGGTGATTATCCAGAAAATGAAAGATGCCGAACGCGATGTGGTGTTTTCAAACTACATCGATCGCAAGGGCGAGATCATCAACGGCATCGTCCAGCGGATCGACCGCCGGGACATCATCGTCAACCTTGGTAATACCGAGGCGGTTTTACCGGTTCGCGAGCAGGTCCCCCGGGAAACGTATCGTCGCGGCGACCGCATCCGGGCCTACATCATGGATGTCCTCTATGAATCCCGGGGACCGCAGATCGTGCTTTCCCGCACCCACAGTGAATTCCTGGTGCACCTCTTTCGGACGGAAGTCCCGGAAATCAGCGAGGGGATCGTCACCATCATGGGCGCGGTCCGCGAGGCCGGCGTGCGGGCGAAGATTGCGGTGGCCTCCAACGACAGCGACATCGACCCGGTCGGTGCCTGTGTGGGCATGAAAGGCAGCCGGGTTCAGAATGTAGTCCAGGAGCTGCGCGGTGAAAAGATCGACATCATCACCTGGCATGTCGATCCGGCTAAATTTGTCTGCAACGCGTTGGCACCGGCTGAAATCGCCCGGGTTATCATCGATGAAGAAAATCGTACGATGGAAGTCATCGTCCCCGATGAGTTTCTCTCCATCGCCATCGGGAAACGGGGGCAGAACGTCCGCCTGGCATCCAAACTCACCGAGTGGCACCTGGATGTCATCAGTGAAGAAAAATACAACCAGGCCATGCAGGACGGGTACAAATCCCTGGAAGCACTGCCTGACGTGGATACGGGCCTGGCCGGGGTTCTTTTCGAAAAAGGCGTACACTCGGCCAAGATCCTGTCTCGGGCACCTATTGAAGAACTTTTGCAAATTAACGGAATTGAAGATGAAAAGCAGGCCACCACCCTGGTGGAGGCCGCAGAACAATGGGTGATTGAGGACGCCGAAAGAAAAGCGGCCGAAGCGGAACGCGCCGCGGCCGAGGCGGAAGCTGAAAAGGCGGCTGCGGAACAGGCCGCCCAGGAGGAAGCCGCGGCCGAAGCCGAAGCGGTGGAAGAGAAGGCCTCCACGCAGGAAACCGACGCTGAAGGGACCGATGCGGCAGCCGCTGAATCGGAAACCAAAGATGAGGGGACCGACGAGGCAACCGCCGAACCGGAAACCAAAGATGAGGGGACCGACGAGGCAGCCGCCGAACCGGAAACCAAAGACGAGGGGACCGACGAGGCTACCGACGAACCGGAAACCAAAAATGAGGTGACCAACGAGGACACCCAGGCGAAGACGGCTGCTGATGAGGACGCCCTAACAGTTGATGACGCTGAAAACAGCGAATCAGCCATTACTGAAGAAGACAATCCGCCTGAACCTGAAAAGTAATTCAGGCGCGGTATACACCGGATACACCGGGGCTGGAAAGGTGCTGACGCACCGGCCCCAAAAACTTGAGCTTGGAGGAGATGGATGGCTAAGACCACCAGAGTGTATGAACTTGCCAGGGACCTTAATATGACCGATAAGGACCTCCTTGAAAAATTGAGGGAGATCGAAATCGAGGTCGGGTCCCACATGAGTTCCCTCGACGAGGAGACGGTTGACCGCGTCAAGGACAATCTGCGCGGCAAGCCGGCCAGCCAGATTGAGGAAATCCGCGTTAAGCCGACCGTTATCCGGAGACGTAAAAAAATCGTCGAGGCCAAGCCGACTGCAGAAGAGCCCGCCGAGGAAGCACCGGCCGAGGAAGCCGAGCCGACAGAAGCGGAGGCCGAACCGAAAGCGCCTAAAAAGGCGGCCGCCAGGAAGAAGAAAAAGGCACCGGCAGCCAAAGTTGCTGTCCCGCCCGAAGAAACTCAAGCGGCCGAAGCGGAAGAAACCCCGGCTGAAGAGGCTTTAGACGCTAAAGCCCAGCCGGAAGAGAGTGTTGCCGACGAAAAGCCGAAAAAAGCCGCCAAGAAAAAAGCCGCCCCGGAGGCGGAAGCCAAGCCCGCGCCACCCAAGAAAAGAGCCAAAAAGGAAGCCGCGGCCAAGATTATCAAGCTCGGCCCGGCCCCTGAGGTAGAAGCGGCCCTTAAAGAACGGGCGGCCACGGCTGTTCGCCGGAAACCGGCTGCCGAACCGGCGGCCGGAGTTGTACCGTTGGATGACGCCCGCAAGGGTAAAAAAGGCCCGGGGGACCGCCGCGACAAAAAGCCTTTCAAGAAAAAGAAAATTTCTTTCCGGAAAAGGGAGATTGTGGAAGGCGCGGCCCTTTATTCCCGCTCCGGCCGGGGGCGGGGGCGCAAAAGGATCAAAGGCAAACAGGCCTTCTCCGGCCAGAAAACTCAGATTACCACAGCCAAGGCCATCAAACGCCGCATCAAGATCGATGACAGCATCGTCCTGGCCGAACTGGCCAAACGCATGGGAATCAAGGCCAACGAAATGATTGCCAAGCTCATGGGAATGGGCGTGATGGCCACGGTTAATCAAACCATTGATTTTGATACCGCCACCCTGGTGGCCGCGGAATTTGATTATGAAGTCGGAAGGATCGCCTTTGAAGAGGAATCCCTGCTGAAAGTTGAACAGGACGACGATCCCGAAGTAATGGTCGCACGCGCCCCGGTGGTTACCATCATGGGCCATGTCGACCACGGGAAAACATCCCTGCTGGATGTCATTCGCAAGTCCAGTATTACGGATGATGAAGCCGGCGGCATTACCCAGCATATCGGGGCCTACAATGTGGCCACCGATAAAGGCCGCATTGCCTTTCTGGACACCCCCGGCCACGAAGCCTTTACGGCCATGCGTTCGCGCGGTGCCCAGGTAACCGACCTGGTTATCCTGGTGGTCGCGGCCGACGATGGTGTAATGCCCCAGACCATCGAGGCCATCAACCACTCCAAGGCTGCGGAAGTTCCCATTATCGTGGCCGTCAACAAGATGGACAAGGCCGGCGCCGATCCGGATCGGGTTATGCGTGAACTGTCCGAAAACGGGCTCTCGCCTGAAGACTGGGGCGGCGATACGATCTTTGTGCAGGTATCGGCCAAGGAGAAAACCGGCATCGAGAACCTGCTGGACATGGTCCTGCTGCAGTCGGAAATGCTGGAACTCAAAGCCAACCCCGAAAAACTGGCCACCGGTCACGTGGTGGAAGCCAAGCTGGATACCGGCCGGGGTGCGGTTGCCACGGTCCTCGTCCAGCAGGGGACCCTGCATACTGGCAATCCCGTGGTGTGCGGCATCCATTACGGTAAAATTAGAAGCATGATCAATGACACCGGCCAGACGGTGAACGACGCCGGGCCCTCCATGCCGGTTGAAATCATCGGCCTTTCCGGGGTACCCAATGCCGGCGACGAGTTCGTTGCCGTGAAAGATGAAAAGGCGGCCAAACAGGTCAGCCTGCACCGCAGCCAGAAACAGCGGTCCAAGGAATTGGCCAAATCCAGCCGGATGAGCCTTGACAGCCTCTTCGAAAAGATGCAGGAGGGCGAGGTCAAGGACTTGAACCTGATCCTCAAAGCGGATGTCCATGGTTCCATTGAAGCCCTGACCGAATCCCTGGTCAAACTGTCCAATGAAGAAGTAAAAATCAATATCGTGCACGCCGCCACCGGTACGATCACGGAGTCGGACGTGTCCCTGGCCGCTGTTTCGGATGCCATTATTATCGGTTTCAACGTACGGCCCAATACAAAAGTACAGGCCCTGGCCAATGAAGAACAGGTCGACATGCGCTTTTACAACATTATTTACAACGTCATCAAGGAGATAGAAGGCGCCATCCTGGGTATGATGGAGTCAACCTATGATGAGCATGTCCTGGGCCGGGCCGAAGTCCGTCAGGTTTTTCACGTGCCGAAAATCGGGGCCATCGCCGGCAGCTATGTAACCGACGGCAAGATTCAGCGCAGCCAGATGATGCGACTGCTCCGGGAAGGTGTCATCCTTTACGAAGGCCGCAACTCTTCGCTTAGAAGGTTCAAGGATGATGTCAAAGAAGTTCAGAACGGCTATGAATGCGGCATCGGCATTGAAAATTACAACGACATCAAGGAAGGTGACGTTATCGAGTGCTACTACCTCGAGGAGGTCAAGCCGACGCTGTAACGCAGACCGGATAGAAAGAGCACCCGATACCGGGGCGTTCGCAGCTGCGATGCAGCCAGGAGACATACCATGATCGTCGGCGTTGGAGTCATAACATTCAGATTACATGCATGCCGCTCTTTGAAAAGCAAACGCAAGATCGTCAAGTCGGTGATTGGCAAGATGCGCAGCCATTTCAACCTTTCCGCGGCTGAAACCGGCGCGAACGATATCTATCATCGGGCCGAAATCGGGTTTGCGCTGGTCGGCAACTCAGCGCCGTTGATCAATTCGAAAATCGACAAGATTTTCAATATGGTGGACGACCTGGGACTGGCCGAGATAACGGATACCGAAATGGAGATTATACATATATGAAACCCTTCAAAAGGGCCGACCGAGTCAGCGGCCAGGTGCAAAGAGCCCTTTCGGAGCTGCTGCACAAACGAATTCGCGATCCGCGGCTGAAGGAGGCAACCATTTCCGAAGTGCAGATGTCTCCGGATTTGAAACTCGCAAAGATCTATTACACGCTGCCCGACCGGGAAAAGGCCCAGGCCGATGCCCTGGCCGGATTCAAGAGTGCCAGCGGTTTTATGAAGCGCACCCTGGCGCGTGAACTGGGCCTGCGCTACATGCCCGATCTGAAGTTTTACTATGATGACTCGTTTGATTACGGGGCCAAGATCGACAGCCTTATAAGGTCTTTGCATAAAAAAGATGAAACGGATAATCAACCATCTGAAAAATAGCCGCCGGTTGGTGCTGGCCACCCATATCAACCCGGATGGCGACGCTATCGGCAGCTTGACGGCCATGGGCCTGGCCCTGGCGGCCCTGGGCAAGGAAACGACCCTGTACTGTGCGAGCCCGATACCTGCCGTCTACCGGTTTTTAACGGGTACGACCCGCATAACCGGGCAATACGACCCGTCTGAGAGCTATGATACGGCCATCATTCTCGATTGTGGTGATTTCGAGCGCGTGGGGCCGGCATATGCGAACATCAAGGAAACGGCGACGATTATCAACATCGACCACCACGACACCAATACCGGGTTTGGCGATTTCCAGATAGTGGATACCGCGGCCAGTGCTACAGCCGAAATACTCTACCGGCTATTCAAGGCCTTGGACGTCGCTATCTTACCGGATATGGCCACTTCGATCTATACCGGGATTTTTACGGATACCGGCTCTTTTCGGTTTTCAAACACCAATCGGGCCGCATTTGCCATCTGCGAGGAAATGGTGGCCAGCGGCATGGATCCATACACCGTGGCCCAGAACGTTTACGGCACCTACTCATTGGGCCGTATCAAGCTGTTGAACCTGGCCCTGGATTCCATCGAACTGGCCGCCGGCGGTAAGGTCTCCATCATGACGTTGACCCGCGAAATGCTGGCGGAAACCCGCACGCAGCCTGAGGATATTGACGGCCTGATCAATTACGCCCGGCGAATCGAGGATGTAAAACTGGCGGTCCTCCTGCAGGAATTGGAAAACGGCAGCCAACCGGCCAATGGTAAGCCCCGTTTTCATGTCAGCCTCAGATCGGATGGAGGGGTAGATGTGGCTGAGATTGCGGCGACTTTCGGCGGAGGCGGGCATAAAGAGGCGGCTGGCTTCAATATTGATTCGCCGCTCGGGGACATTCGGGCGCAGATCGTTCGCCTGGCCGAGAAACTCTGAGCATGCAGCCTGACTCAAACGGTATTGTCATCATCGACAAACCGGCCGGCGCCACATCCGCCAGAGTGCTCGCTGGTGTTAAAAAGCTTTACAAGGCCAAAAAGGCCGGGCATGCCGGCACCCTCGACCCTTTTGCGACGGGGGTTCTGGTCTGCTGTCTGAACCAGGCCACGCGGCTGGCGCAATTTTTTTTGCACGACCGCAAAAAGTACCGGGGGACCTTATGCCTGGGGATTGATACCGACACTCAGGACTTAACCGGCCGGGTATTGGCAGAAAAAAGTACGGCCGGGATCAAGGCCGCAGATGTCCAGGCAGTGATGGATCGCTTTCAGGGGACCATCGAGCAGGTTCCACCGGCGTATTCGGCGCTAAAACACAAGGGGACTCCGCTGTACCGCCTGGCCCGCAGCGGGAATCCGGTGCAGAAACCGCCGCGCAAGGTTACGATCGACCAGTTGGTGATCCTGGAAGTCGCGAGTCCGCTGGTCCACTTCGAGGTAACCTGCTCGGCGGGAACCTATATCCGGACCCTGTGTGCCGATGCAGGCCGCCTGCTCGGCTGCGGGGGGCACCTGCAAGCCCTTCGGCGCCTGGAAAGCAGCGGTTTCGCCCTGGACGAAGCCGTCAGCCTGGATGATCTGGAACAGTTGGCGGCTGACGGCAACCCGGAAAGCCGCCTGATCCCCATGGCAAAAGCTCTGCGGGGAATGCCGGCGGTTACGGCTGACCGTCGAATGGCCGAACGAATCGGCCAAGGCCAGCCGGTCGTGGGGATCGGACCTGCTTGAAAAGTTAGACCTTGGGCCGGAAACGGCGTTTAAGGTTCTGGATATTGAAGGCCGGCTCCTGGCGGTCATGGCAACCCCCAAAGACAGCCAGCGGCTGAATTATAGTTGTGTTTTCAACCGTTAACTGGCAGTTAGGATTTGATTTCAAACGCCTGTTCTGATACAGGTTCCCGGCGCCACCGGGGGATACTTGGAATTTGGACGCAGGCAACTCAATTCGGTATTGTGGTTCATGCCGGATAAGGCTATAGTCTAAAATGTACGTGTAAAAATATTATTTAGGAGGCTAGAAAACAGTGGTTTTCACATCTGAAGACAAGCAAAAATTGATTGAAAAGTTCAAGCTGCACGAAAGTGACACCGGTTCTCCGGAAGTACAGGTCGGTCTTTTAACACACCGGATTTCATACCTGACCGAACATCTCAAGGTTCATAAAAAAGACCACCACTCACGGCGGGGCCTACTGATGCTCGTGGGTAAGCGGCGCCGGCTGCTCAACTACGTAAAAAGCAAGGACGTCAATCGGTACCGTACAATCATCGAAACCCTCGGCCTGCGCAGATAGGCTGGGGAAACTAACCATCGCCATACCCCTGGAAAGCACCGGCCCGATGGTAACAGGCTTGCTGGGAACCGGCCCGCCTCTGGTAGCTCCTACAAACCGAGGAGGCCGCCCCGGCAATTACTGTACCAGGGCCACTGATCAGCCTGGAAAGCGAGGTATTGCAGCAGACAACCGGTTTTCCCGAGCAGGCGCGCTAAGTTAATTCCCGCTTGGACCGGTGACAGGTTGAGACCTTTGAAACATGCCCATTTTAGTTTCGCCCCTCAAAGGGGAGATTCCGCACCAGATTTCCACAGATCCGACCAGACCGCAATCGAATCAAAAATGGGTATCTTTCAACGGTCTCACAGGTAGCTGCCCGGGCATGGCGATACAAATTTGGAGAAGAAAATGAAGAAAGTATTAGAAGCAGACATAGGGGGCAAACCCCTAAGTATTGAGACCGGCAAGGTCGCCAAGCAGGCGTCTGGTTCGGTTGTGGTACGCTACGGCGAGACGGTAGTTCTGGTGTCGGTCGTATCGGCCAACGAAGAACGCGACATGGGGTTTTTACCCCTGACTGTCGAATACCAAGAGAAGATTTACGCCGCCGGGCGGATTCCGGGGAACTATTTCCGGCGTGAAATCGGACGCCCGAGTGAGAAGGAAACCCTGACCGCTCGCCTGATCGACCGGCCCATCCGCCCGCTATTTCCCAAGGGGTATCAATTTGAAACCCAGGTAATTGCCACCGTCCTTTCCATGGACCGCGAAAACGACGCGGATTCATTGGCCATGATTGGGGCCTCCGCCGCGCTTGAATTATCGGACATCCCGTTTGCCGGCCCCATCGCCTGTGTGCGGGTTGGCCGCATTGACGGTGAGCTTGTTGTAAACCCGACGATCCCAGAGCTGGAAAACTGTGATATCAACATCATTGTAGCCGGCTCCCGAACCGGCGTGGTCATGGTGGAAGGCGGCAGCCAGAAAGCCAGTGAAAAGGACATGCTGGACGCCATCTTTTTCGGGCACACCGCCATGCAGCCCATCATCGATATGCAAGTTGAACTGAAAGAAACCTGTGGCAAGGAAAAGCGCGAATTCATATCGCCGGAAAAAGACGCCGACCTGGTTCAGCTAGTGGAAGGCAAGGCTGCCACGCCGATTCGCGAGGCGGTCTTAATTCCGGAAAAGATGGAGCGCTACGCCACGCTTAGAAAGGTCAAGGCAGAGATTTTTGAAGGCCTCGGTGAAGACTATGCGGAGCGGCGCAAAGAAGTATACGAAATCCTCTCGGACCTGCAAAAAACAACCTGCCGCAACCTGATCCTCGATGAAGGCCGCCGGATCGACAACCGGGCCTTCGATGAAATCCGGCCGATCACCTGTGAGGTGGGCATCCTCCCGCGGCCGCACGGCAGCGCTCTGTTTACCCGGGGTGAAACCCAGGTCCTCGGCGTCATGACCCTGGGCTCCGGCCAGGATGAGCAGCGCATCGAAACGCTCAGCGGTGAGGAAAACCGCGCGTTCATGCTGCATTATAATTTTCCGCCCTACTCTGTTGGCGAAGTAAAGCGGATGGGCGGACCGAGCCGGCGCGACATCGGCCATGGCGGCTTGTCGCTCAGGGCTCTCCAGCCGATTCTGCCAGACAAGGAAGACTTTGACTACACGATCCGGATCGTATCCGAAGTCCTCGAATCCAATGGTTCCTCTTCCATGGGAACGGTTTGTTCCGGCGTCATGGCCATGATGGACGGCGGGGTTCCCATCAAGGAACCAGTAGCCGGGATTGCCATGGGCCTGGTAAAGGAAGGTGACAACGTGGTTGTCCTGTCCGATATTCTGGGCGATGAAGACCACACCGGCGACATGGACTTCAAGGTCACCGGCACCAAGGATGGGGTGACCGCGCTCCAGATGGATATCAAGATCCACGAACTGTCCAAGGAAATCATGGAAAAAGCCCTGGAACAGGCCCGGGCGGGCCGGATTCATATCCTCGGCAAAATGCTGGAAGCCATCGAATCGCCGCGCGATAAGATCTCTCCGCACGCACCGGCCATTACGACGATCATGATTAACCCGGATAAAATCAGGGATATCATCGGCCCCGGCGGCAAGGTGATCCGGGCCATGCAGTCCGAAACCAACACCCGCATAGAAGTCGACGACAGCGGCACCGTCAAGATCGCGGCCGTCAACAAAGAAGAGGGTGATGCGGCCAAAAAAATGATCAAGGATATTACCGCTGAACCGGAAGTCGGCGCCATCTATGAAGGCACCGTGGTAAAGATCATGGACTTCGGCGCGTTCGTTCAGATTATGCCTGGCACCGACGGTCTGGTGCACATCTCCCAACTGGCGCCCCAGCGGGTATCCAAAGTGACCGACATCGTAAAAGAAGGCGACCAGATACGGGTTAAAGTCCTTGAAATTAACCGCGGCGGCAAAATCCGTTTAAGCCGCAAGGCTGTCCTGAACGAGGAAAATGACAAAAGCAGCCGTTAGCAGGACAGTTCTAGACAACGGTATCCGGGTTCTTGCCAAGCACATGCCCTATGTACGCTCTGTGTCCATGGGGGTCTGGGTGAACGTAGGAGCCCGGGATGAATCCACTTCCGAAAACGGGTTGTCGCACCTGATCGAACACATGATCTTCAAAGGCACCCGCCGCCGGAGCGCGTATGACATTGCCAAGGAATTCGACGCCATTGGCGGTCATACCAACGCGTTTACCTCTTTTGAAACCACCTGCTACCATGCCAAGGTCATGGATGCCCGCCTCGAATCGATGGTGGACATCCTGTCGGACATCTTCCTGAACTCTGTTTTCGACCCGGCCGAAATCGAAAGGGAGCGTCCTGTCATCCTGCAGGAAATCGGTATGTCGGAAGACAGTCCCGAAGACTATCTGCAAACCCTTGCGGGCCGGGCTGTCTGGGGTGACACCCCGCTGGGGCGCTCCATTCTGGGCGCCCGTGAGAATGTCAGCGGTTTTACCTCCCAGGACGTGCGGCGCTTTTTCAAGCGCCTCTACCAACCCGAACGCATCCTCATTTCGGCGGCCGGTAATCTCGATCATCACCAGTTCGTCGACTTGATCCGTGAAGGGTTTGAGAAGATAGGCCCGGGGAACGGTTTCCCGGAACGGACCGCCCCGCCGATTCATTCGGTGACGGGTATCTTTCACCGCGACCTGGAGCAGGAGCACCTTTGCATCAACTCGCCGGGCATCGCCATTTCCGATCCCCGGCGCTTTGCGTTTTCCGTTTTGAACACCATCCTGGGCGGCAACATGAGTTCCCGCCTGTTCCAGGAAATTCGTGAACAGCGGGGCCTGGCCTATTCGGTCTACTCATTCGCATCTTCCTACATGGATAGCGGGTTATTCGGCTTGTACGCCGGGGTATCACCGGAAAACACCGAGCTCACCCTGAATTTGATGTTCCAACAGCTCGATCGCCTGCTGGCTGAACCAGTAGGGGCGGATGCGATGGCGGATGCCAAGGAGTTCATTAAGGGCAATCTATTATTGGCCGCGGAAAGCAACGACAACCAGATGGTTCGACTGGCCCAGAATGAAATCAATTTCGGCAAGTATATTCCGGTCTCGGATGTGGTCGCCAAGATAGATGCGGTAAAAGCGGCGGATATCCAGACCCTGGCCGCCGAGCTTTTCGGCGACCACCGGTTCTCATTGACCCTGCTCGGTCCTCTAGCGGAACTGGGACCTGATTTCAAGGGAATCTGAAAATAAGCAACAGCTGCCGCCTGCGGCCCAAGCAACCTGAGTTGACATCATGGACAACAACCCGAGCATACGAATCTCCCGCTTAAATCCCGAACGGGACGCCGATATTCCCATCCCGCGCTACATGACGGCCCAGGCCGCCGGGATGGATGTCTGCGCCGCAGTGGCCACCGACACAGTTATTGCGCCCGGTACCATTGAATTGATCCCCACCGGCCTGGCCATTGCGCTGCCCACCGGCTATGAAGCC
Organism: Olavius algarvensis Delta 4 endosymbiont; assembly: GCA_905176665.1. Lineage (GTDB taxonomy): Bacteria > Desulfobacterota > Desulfobacteria > Desulfobacterales > CAJINA01 > CAJINA01. The sequence goes on from CAJINA010000165.1 coordinate 136,309, forward strand.
CAGATCAGGCCACGCAGCGGCCTGGCGGTTAAACATGGCATCGGCATCATAAATTCACCGGGAACCATTGATGCCGATTACCGGGGTGAGATCAAGATTGCCCTGATCAACCTGGGCAAAGAACCGGTTACCATCCACCGGGGCGACCGGATCGCCCAGATGATCATCAATGCGGTCTGTCAGGTCCGACTCAAAGTGGTGGCCAGCCTGGATGAAACCGATCGTAATTCGGGCGGTTTCGGCCACACGGGAGTCTGACTGCATGCCAATCGATGACGCCATTTCCGTCTGCCTGCTCGCCAGCGGAAGCCGGGGAAATGCCATTTACATAACCGATGGTCAGTCCAGCATTCTCATGGACGCCGGCCTTTCCGGAGTCGAAATCCAACGCCGCATGGCCGCCCGGGATCTGGACCCCCAGCAACTCGACGGCATTGTGGTCTCCCACGAACACAACGACCACATCCAGGCCGTCGGCATCCTGGCCCGCCGTTTCAGGTTGCCGGTGTATATCTCGGCGAATACTTATGCTGCCTCCCAGAAGCAATTGGGCCGCATAGACGCTATCGAACGATTCAACTGCGGAACCCCGTTTCTGGTCGGTTCCCTCGAATTACACCCGTTTTCAATTTCCCATGATGCCACGGACCCGGCCGGTTTCACCGTGACCGCCAACGGCACCCGGGTCGGCATTGCCACGGACCTGGGCATCGCCACCACCATGGTAAAAACACATCTGCAAAACTGTGTGGCATTGATCATCGAGGCCAACCACGACCGGACTATGCTGGCGGAGGGCCCTTATCCGTGGCCATTGAAACAGAGAATTCAAAGCCGCTCAGGACACCTTTCAAACGATGACACCTCGCAATTGTTGCAAGAGATCCTGCACGACGGGCTCACCCACGTCATTTTGGCCCACCTGAGTGAACAGAACAACACACCGAATAAAGCCCTGCAAGCAGTTCAGCAGACCCTGGCCGGCACGGGGGTCAACCTGTCGGTTGCCGTTCAAAACAGCTGCTCAAAAGTCTACACCTTCAAGGCGAAAGTGCGATAAAAATCGTTTGAAATACTTGCAAAACACTTAAATTCGTCCTATTTTAGCGGGGATATTCAAAAGACGCTGATCGGGCGCAGAAAAATAACATTGATCGGACATTGCATGCGAATTGGCTTTTTAAAAACAATACTGGTAGTTGCGACCATTTTCCTATTGACACCTGCCTGGTCCGTCCAGGCGGCGGCACCCGTTAAAGCCGGTGTCCCCCCGGCCGTTTCCAAAGACCTGATCACCCTGTTGACCCTGCTTGACGCCGGGGGTGAAGCAGGCTTTGACAGCAGTTGCATTCCAGCCCTGATGGCCTTTATATATGCCTCCAAACCAGCCGATGTGATGTATACCACCGGCGAGAGCTTCAATTCCAATTCGGCCTACGGTGAATTTGACGTCAACACCCATTTCGACGAATTTTTAAAATTCGCGTTCAACCCGGATGTGCCCTCGTATCTGCTGATGCCGGCATCGGTAAGGCACTCCCACTGGAAATCCATAGAAGGCAAGCAGCAGCCGTTGCCAAAACTCTGGCAGACTTTGCCGGATTTGAAAGAGTCAATCGCCATACGGGGCGTCGAGTTCGTAGAGAACACACCGGATCTGAATTCCGGGGCCTATTTTGCCTATGACCTGGACAAGCTGCTCATCCTGTTGAAGCACGAGGGGCGGTTCGTACTGCTGGCCATTTCCAAGCAAACGAATGTCTCGGAAGTGGGCAAAAAAGGTGTTATCCTAGGGACGGACGACAACTGGACCTACCTGTATTCGGGCCAAAATGGCATCAACCGCCCCGGGCTCGGGTGGGTTAGCTCCTACATGTACGACAGTTACTCGGTGGCTGTGTATGCCCAGCTTGAGAAAGGTCGGCCCGGGGTCCGGTGCGGTACGTTTAAATGGGTAAACGCCGGCTGGTCAAAAATCAACATGGTGAGAGAAGAGCATATTCACAACGGGCTGCAGCGTTACGCCAAAGCATTCAAGGAAATCATCGAAGACCCCATCCTACCGGGAGCTGATAAAATTGCGGAAATCTACACACAGATCCGCAGTTACAGCCTGGCCCAACTTCAGGAAAAATTCTACGGCTATCTCAACACCCTCGAGGCCCGCCACCAAAACGACGATAACTTCCCGCAAACGTGGTTCCAGGAGTGGTTTAAATCTAACCGCTATGTCAAGATGCTGAAAAAAGAAGATATGGAATCGCTCTTGATGGTGGAATATATGAAAAACACCCTTGGGCGGGAACCGCAGATCGACCTGGGAGATATCCTTGGGGCCAGCCACCTGCCAATCTGGCCGGACAATCGTCTCGCCTACAACAACTAGCGGCTACGTCGGATAAGATTTTGCTGGAAAGGGTATGTAGAATCTCTATCAAAATGCCGCATAATTCCAGAATTATGCCCAAGTTGAGATAAACCTGCACAAGCCAATTACTATTGGCAAGTAACTGTTACCCTTCTCGAATCTTGAATCTACATGCACCTATGTCGTGAAGGCTTGACAAGTTGCATTTGACTTTAGACTGTACTAATTATTACTATCAGATTTGCCCGATATCAGTATATTGATCAAAGAAATAGGAGGCTTGCCTTGATATTCCGTATTGTCAATCTTTTACTTGCCTTGTCTTTTCTGTTGATTCAATCAGTGTTTGCTCAATCTTCACTAAGAGGTGTTTCTGTTTCGTCGAGTTTGTCTAATCTTGATAATTGGGGTAATTACTACGCCCTAATAATTGGTATCAACGACTATAAAGAATGGCCTCGTCTGCAAACCGCGGTGAAAGATGCCACCGTGATTCGGGATACCTTGGTATCACGGTATGGGTTTGAAAAAGAGAACGTGATTCTGCGGACCGACAGAAGTGCCAGTCGACTTCAGATTACAGAAGATTTGCGATATTTGGCTCAATCCATGGGTAAAAATGACAACCTTCTTGTTTATTACGCGGGACACGGCCAGTTGGATGACTTCACCGGCGATGGATACTGGGTTCCCGCTGAAGGGGCATTAAAGAATCCTAGTACATGGGTTGCCAACTCATACGTAAAAGCAATCCTCAGTTCTGAAAAGCTGCAAGCCAAGAACGTGATGGTCATCGCGGACTCGTGTTACAGCGGCGCCATGCTGCGCGGCGGCTCAGGTCCGATGGCTCTTAATGACCGACGCTATACTGAAAAGTTGGCTGAAAAGGCCACGTTGCGCTCCCGCCAAGTCATCTCTTCAGGTGGTATCGAGCCGGTTGTCGATGGCGGCGCTGAGGGGCACAGCCTGTTCGCGTTTTATCTGATCGATGCCTTGCGTAAGAATGACCGAGAGGTGATCGACCTGGAAAATCTACTTCATACACGCGTGTGGAAGCCGGTATCGGAAATCGGTGGCCAAAGGCCCACCACAGGCCGCCTGAGAACACCAATGGACCAGGACGGCCAGTTTGTTCTTTATAACGCCGCGTGGGTTAAACAAAAGGCTGCCCTTGAGGCAAAAAAACAAAAACAGGCCCGTCAAAAGCAAGCGGTCGTCTCGGCAGAATTGGAATTACAGCGCCAACGCTTAGAAATGGAGCAGCAGAAGTTGGCCCTTGAAAAGGAAAGGCTGGCTCAACAAAAAGCCCTGGAATTGGAGCGCATTAAACAGCAGCAAGCTATTGAGATGGAAAGGGTCAAACTTGAAAAGCAAAAACAGGAGATGGAGTATGCAAAGCTCCAAGCTAGACTGGAGGAAATGAAAATGAAAGGTGTCGTGGTTGGAAAGACAAACGCACAGCCAACACTTGCCTCAGTTTCTCCTGCCATTATGGAACATAAGAACTCAATGAACGATTCGCTAGCACAGAGTAGATATAAATTGGTACTATTTCCAGCTAGAGTCACCGCTACCCGCGGCCAGGGGGCAAAACAATTTATCGAGGAAAAAATAGTTAAAGGTATAGCGGACGTGACTCATTATGATTTAAAACTTGATTGGGCCTACACATATAAGAATTTGGAGAATTTGCCCAATCAAGCTAACCTGTTGACTTCCATCTTGAAAGAAGAAAATACACAAGTATGGAAGCAGGCATCTATCTTTTCAAGCGCAAAACCTGATTGGGAAAAAGTGAAAAACATTGGAACCATTACTGGTGCAAATATAGGTGTCCTTGTTAACATGAAAAGCGATGGCCCTCAAGGAGTAGCAGGTATATATGTTTACGATTTCAAGAGGGAGAAAATCTACTCGAAGCTGAGCCACGTTTGTCAAAAGCATGGATTTGATAGCGAAGTTAATCACGTTACTAGAAGATTATTAAGAAAATTTTATAAAGGCGAACGGTAAAAGAACCACCTGCGTGGACCTTATCGGCAACAATTAAATTGTAAAAGTCAAAGACCTCCCGGACAGTCAGCCCTCTCGGGTCAGTGATTATTAGGCGGCCTCCTTTGACAATTCTTCTCGACGTTTTTTACC